>JBDRNF010000099.1:0-20172 GCA_043811435.1 Pseudomonadota bacterium | reverse complement strand
CCGGCTCGACCGGGCGACCCAGTATTCCAGAGACGTTTGAGATGGACCGAGAGGCCGCGGCGTACTGGATCGCCCGGTCGAGCCGGGCGACGACAGGCGGTACGGTTGGCGACAATTTCTTCCTGGAGAAAAACAAAAGGGCTGCGCGATCGTCTCGCGCAGCCCTTCGTCGTTTAGCGGGAAGCCAGCCTCAGAACATCAGGCCTTCCTTCACCAGTACCCAGCGGCCCTTCTTGATCTGCTGGACCTGGGTGACGGTGGTGGCGAGGTGGTTGGTCTTCGAGAATACGGTCGGCGGCGAAGAGAAGATATCCTGGAACTTGTCGCCGGACTCCAGCGCATCGAGCATCTTCTGGCCGGTCAGATCCTTGCCGGCCTTGTTGGCATAATGCGCGAACGTCATCACCGTATTGTAGCCGATGATGGCCTGGGTGTTGGCGGGCGTACCGAACATCTTCTTGTAGTTGGCAAGCCAGTCCTTCACTTTTCCCTTGGCGGTGTCTTCGTAGGGAATCTCGAAGCCCGAAGCGGCATAGAGGCCTTCCACCGTCTCCTTGCCGAGCGCCGGCACTTCCAGCACGTTGGTGGGCGTGGCGCCGAGGAAGGTCACGTCCCATCCAAGCTTCTTGGCCTCGCCCATCGCGCCGATGGTTTCGCGGATCACCGTGCCGAGCACGACCATGTCGCAGCCGTCGGCTTTCATCTTGGCGACCTGCGCAGAGAAGTCGGAGACGCCGCGCTTGTAGCTGGTGACGGAGGCCGGCGTCAGCTTCATCGCGGTGACCTGCTGGGTGAAGCCGTCGAGCACGTTTTTGCCGTACTCGTCGTCCTGATGCATGATGCAGGGCTTCTTGAAGTTCTTGGTCTCGATCATGTATTTGACCGCGGCGCGGGTGCTTTCGACGTAAGGCAGCAGGTTGTTGAACTTCAGCCTTTCCTGCGGCTTCTTCGGGTCGAACTTGAAGGTGAATTCGGCCGCAGTCAGCGGAAACAGCTGCAGCACGCCGGCATCGAACAGAACGTCCTGCGAGGCGAGCACGGTGGGCGACCCCATCGGACCGACCATCGCGAAGATCTTGTCGCGCTCGACCATCTTCTGCGACGCCAGCACCGCCCGCTTCGGATCGTAACCGGAGTCCTCGAGGACAAGCTTGATCTTGCGGCCGTGAATGCCGCCGGCGGCGTTGATTTCCTCGACCGCCATCTTCATGCCGTTGGAAACCGGTACGCCCCAGACCTTGATCGGGCCGGACAGGTCCTGGTGGGTGCCGATGACGATCTCGGTGGCCGAGATGCCTTCATTGGTGACCTTGGTTTGCGCTGCGGCCGGCAGATGGGTCAGCGCAAGGGCGCCCACCGCAAGGCCCAGCGCCTTGAACGATTTCGACATTGCAGTCTCCTCTTTCGTTTGGCCCGTGTTGAGCGAAGGCCGGGGCCTTTAGATCCTTCGCCTTTTCCGATTGTTCGTCCGTTCGTCGCTCACGCCACCGCGCGCTCGCCATACATGGCGTTGATCTCGACCGCGTAGCGCTTGTTCACGAAACTGCGCTTCAGCTTCATGGTCGGCGTCAGTTCCTCGTCCTCGGGCGTCAGCTGGCGCTCGATCAGGAAGAACTTCTTGATGGTTTCGACCCGCGCGAAATTGACGTTCACCGCCTCGATCTCGCGCTGGATCAGGTCCTGGATTTCCGGCGCCCGGCACAGGCTGGCATAATTGGTGAAGGGAATGTCGTGGTCCTGGGCGTACTTCTCGACGTTCTCCTGGTCGATCATGACGAGGCAGGTCAGGAACGGCCGCTTGTCGCCGATCACCACGGTGTCGGAGATATAGGGCGAGAATTTCAGCTGGTTCTCGATCTCCGACGGCGTGATGTTCTTGCCGCCCGAGGTGATGATGATGTCCTTCATCCGGTCGGTGATCTTGACGAAACCCTCATTGTCGATCGAGCCGACGTCGCCGGTATGCAGCCAGCCCTTGGCGTCGATGGTCTCCGCGGTCTTTTCCGGCTGGTTGAGGTAGCCCATGAACAGGAAGTCGCCCTTGATCAGGATCTCGCCTTCAGGGGAAACCTTGACCTCGCCCCAGGGCGCGGCCTTGCCGACCGAGCCGAGCTTGACGCGATCCGGCGGCATCACGGTGGCGACGCCGCAGTTTTCGGTCTGGCCGTAGACTTCGCGCATGTCGATGCCGAGCGCGAGATACCAGCGGATCAGATCGGGCGCGATCGGCGCCGCGCCGGTAAAGGCCAACCGGCAGCGATCCAGCCCCAGCATGCGCCTGACGTTGCGGAACACCAGCCAGTAGGCCGCCTGGTTGGCGAGACGCAACGGCAGCGGCGGCGTGTCGCCCTGCAATTTGTATTCGGTCAGGCGATATCCCAGCCCCAGCGCCTGGCGATACATCCAGTTCTGGAACGGGGTCGCATCCTTCAGCGCGATGGTGACGCCGGAATAGAATTTCTCCCAGACCCGCGGCACCGCCAGAAAGGCGGTGGGCTGCACCTCCCGCAGATTGTCCGGCACCGTCTCCGGGCTTTCGGCGAAATTCATCACCGATCCCAGCGCCAGCGAGACGTAATAGCCCCCGATCCGTTCGGCGACATGGCAAAGCGGCAGGAAGATCAGGCGCTCTTCGGCGTCGCTGGACGGAAACAGGTCGTTGGCGTGCCGCATCTGGTGGGTGACGCTGCGGTTGGAATGCATCGCGCCCTTGGGCGGACCCGTGGTACCGGAGGTGTAGACCAGGATGGCGAGATCGCCGGCGCCGCGGCTGGCAATCATCTCGTCCCACAGCGCCGCGTGGTCGTTGATGTGGTTGCTGCCGAGCGCCATGAACTCGGCAAGCGACATCACCATCGGATCGACGAAGCCGTTGAGGCCTTCCATGTCGAACACCACGATTTTCTGCAAGGTCGGGCAGCGCGCCCGGCACGACAGGATCTTGTCGAGCTGCTCCTCGTCCTCGGCGAAGATCACCTTGGTCGAGGAATCGTTGACAAGATATTCGACCTGGACCGCGGAATCGGTCGGATAGATGCCCGAGGAAACGCCGCCGGCGCACAGGATGCCCATGTCGGCATACACCCATTCCGGCACGGCGTTGGCGATGATCGAGGCGACGTCGCCCGGCCGGAAGCCGATGGCGTGCAGTCCGTAGGCGATTTCCTTCGAAATCTGCTGCCACTGCCGCCAGCTGGTGGGCTGCCAGATGCCGAACTTCTTCTCGCGGATCGCAGGCCTGTCGCCGCGCGTTTCCACCGCCAGCAGAAAGCTCTTCGCGATCGTGTCCGCCACAGTCAACACTGCGGGTGTCGCCATACTTCGTTCCCTCCGCCTCTCGGCCCCGCCCCGGGATGCCGGCCTTGACAGCCAGTCTTTTTCGCAGAACAGGACCCGTATTTAACGCCGAATCTTCTCCAAAAGCCAATCCCGCGTCAGCGCCAGGTCTTCTTCTTTTTCCAGCGCCGTTCGCCCCGCGCGCCCTCTTCCTTGGCGCCGAGATAGAATTCCTGAATGTCCTTGGAATGCATCAGCCGTTCGCAGGTGTCGTTCATGACCACCCGGCCGATCTCCAGGACGTAGCCGTAATGGGCGGTTTCCAGCGCGATCTTGGCGTTCTGCTCGACCAGCAGGATCGACATGCCCTGCTCCTCGTTGACCCGCTTGATGATCGTGAAGATCTCCTTGACCAGGATCGGCGACAGGCCGAGCGAGGGCTCATCGAGCAACAAGAGCGTCGGCCGGTTCATCAGCGCCCGCCCGATCGCCAGCATCTGCTGCTCGCCGCCCGACAGCTGCCCGGCCGGCTGGTCGAGCCGTTCCCGCAGCCGCGGGAAATAGCCGTAGACCAGTTCCAGGTCGCCGGCGACGTTGTCGCGGTCCTTGCGCGGATAGGCGCCCATCATCAGGTTCTCGCGCACGCTCAGGAACGGAAACACCTCGCGCCCTTCCGGCACGTGGCTGACGCCGAGCCGCACGATCTTGTCGGCCTCCATGCGCTGAATCGGCTGGCCGAGGAATTCGATCGAGCCCTTCTGCGGATCGAGAATGCCGGAAATGGTCTTCAGCACCGTGGTCTTGCCGGCGCCGTTGGCGCCGAGCAGGGTCACGATCCGGCCGCGCGGCACCTCGATGCTGATGCCGCGGATGGCCATGATCGGCCCGTAATAGCTCTCGATATTGCTGAGTTTCAGGATGATGTCGGGGGTGCTCATATCTTCATCCCCCTCAAGCGCCGAGGTAAGCGGCGACGACGTCGGGATGACGCTGCACCTCGGCAGGCGATCCCATCGCCAGCACCTTGCCGTAGTTCAGCGCGATCACGCGGTCGGATACCCGGTTCACCAGCGTCATGTCGTGCTCGACCATCAGCACGGTGATGCCGAGCTCGGTCTTCATATCCCGGATCCAGAACGACATGTCGTCGGTCTCCTCGACATTCAGCCCGGACGACGGCTCATCGAGCAGGATCAGCTTCGGCTCGGTGCAGAGCGCCCGCGCCAGTTCGATCACCTTGCGCACGCCGTAGGGCAGCCCCGAGATCAGCTTGTCGCGGTAGGGCTCGAGATCGAGAAACTCGATCACCTGCTCGACCCGGCGGCGGTGGATCTTCTCGTTGGCACGCACGCTCGGCAAAAACAGCACCTCCTGCCAGAGCTGGGTGGTGGAATGCCGGTGCCGGCCGACCAGCAGGTTGCTCAGCACGGTGGCATTCTCGAACAATTCGATGTTCTGGAAGGTGCGGGCGATGCCGAGCCTGGCGATGCCGAAGGCCGGCTCCTCGGTGATGTCCTGATCCTCGAAGAAAATCCGGCCCGAGGTCGGGTTGTAGATCCGCGACACCAGGTTGAAGATCGAGCTCTTGCCGGCCCCGTTGGGACCGATGATCGACAGGATCTCGCCCTTCTCCACGGCGAAGGAGACCGCGTCGACCGCTTTCAGGCCGCCGAAATGCAGCGACAGGTTCTCGGCGCGGAAATAGCTCATCGGTTGCGCTCCGATTTGACGTAAATCTTCTGCCGCTTGAAAGTGGCGCGCTTGTAGAGCGGGAACAGCTGGAAGAAGAGCTTGATCTTGAGCCAGCGTCCGTAGAGGCCGAGCGGCTCGAACAGCACGAAAAGCACGATGATCACCCCGTAGATCGCGCCCTTCAGCCCGTTGGCGGAAGCAAACGCCGCGACATTGTCCTTGATCGTCTCGGCCGTCTCGGCGCCGGCGCCGAGGGTGGCAGCTAACGCGGCGATCATTCCGGGCACGTCGTCCTTGAGATATGTCAGGAACGGATCGATCATCACGATAAAGATCGCGCCCAGCACGGCGCCGTGCGGGCTGAAGGCTCCCCCGATCAGGATCACGATGATGAACTCGATCGAGAGCTGCAGCGTGAACATTTCCGGGCTGATGAAGGACATCTTGTGGGCGAACAGCACACCGGCGAATCCGGTGATCGCCGCCGAAATCGCAAACGACTTCACCTTGTAGAGCGCGACGTTGACACCCATGCTGCGGGCCGCGGTCTCGCTGTCTCTGATTGCGATGAACGCGCGGCCGGTCGGCGAGCGCAACAAATTAAGCGTGGCGAGGATGGTGATTGCCAGCACGGCAAGACAGAGGAAGTAGAACGAGGGACTGTCGCGAGACACCGAGTTGCCGAGGAATTGCACGGCCCGGACCCGCATGCCCTCGTTGCCATGGGTCACACTTTCCCAGCGCGCCAGGATTTCCTCGATGATGAAGGCGAAGGAAATCGTCGCGATCACGAGATAGATGCCCTGCAGCCGCAGCGCCGGGAACCCGACCATGGCGCCGATCAGGCCGGTCAGGACTCCGGCGGCGAGAAAATACACCGTGAAGGGGACATCATATTGTTGCAGGAACCCGGCGGTATAGGCGCCGATGGCGAGAAAAGCGGCATGGCCGAGCGAGGCCTGTCCGGTAAAGCCGGTCAGGATCATCAGCCCGACGCCCACGGTGGCGTAGATGAAGACGAACACCATCTGGCTGACGAGGTAACTGGAGAGAACGAAGGGTGCTGCCGCCAGGATCGCCAGCAGGATGCCGTAGGTGACGATGTAGCCGCCGTGCGGGAACAGCTTGATGTCGTCTTCATAATCGGTCTTGAACATGAAACGCATGGCTGGGCCCTAGATCATGATCCGAATGAATCGGATCATGATCTCCTCTCTTTGTTGGGGCATGATCTTTTCGGAAAACCGGTTTCCACTTTTCCGGATCATGCCCTAAACCTTCTTCCGCGCGTGATGGCCGAACAGGCCTTCGGGCTTGAGCAGCAGCACCAACAGCAACACGACGTAGGGCGCGACGTCCTTCCATCCCTGCGGCAGATAGAAACCGGCCATGCTCTCGATCACCCCGATCAGTATGCCGCCAACCACCGCGCCGGGGATCGAGCCGAAACCGCCGAGCACCGCCGCCGGGAACGCCTTCAGCCCCAGCACCAGGCCGACATTGGAATGGATGAAGGTGATAGGTGCCAGCAGCACGCCGGCCGCGGTCGCCACCGCCGCCGAGATCGCCCACACGATCGACACCACGCGCTTGACCGGAATGCCCATATAATAGGCCGCCAGCATGTTCTCCGAACTCGCCCGCATCGCGGTGCCAAGCGTGGTCCGGTTGAAGAACAGATACAGCAGCCCGCACAGGATGATGGTCGCCGCGATTACCGAGAGCTTGTCATGGGCCAGCACCAGGCTGCCGATCCGCAGCACGCCCTGGCTGAACGGGGTCTCGATCTTGAGGTCGTCGGTACCCCAGATCATGCCGGCGATGGAGCGCAGAAAGAAACCCAGCCCGATCGTCGCCATGATGATGGAGAATTGCGGATAACCGAGGATCGGGCGCACCACGACCCGTTCCGCCAGCATGCCGAACAGCGCCATCGCGATGACCGCGCCGACGAATCCGAGCCAGTAATTGAGGCCGAGGATACCGATGAAGGTGAAGGCGAAGAACCCGCCCAGCATCATCAGGTCGCCCTGCGCGAAGTTCACGACTTCGGTCGCCTTGTATACCAGGACGAATCCGAGCGCGATTAGGCCGTAGACGCAGCCGAGCGCAATACCGCTCACCAACTGCTGAACAAAGTCCAGCATTGCCGATTTCCCTCCCCCGGATGCGCGGCGATTCTATTGACCGCCTTTGCCGCATCTTGTGTCTAGTCGCTGCCCGCATCGCCTGTGTCGAAGCGCTCACGAACAGTTCGCCGGTATACAGCCCAAAGCGTTGAGCCGTGTCAACTTGGCGCTGGTTGCCGTCCCAGGGGACGGGTTGCGGACAAATGCCGCAGCGGTGTGCAGAGGCACGCACCGGCGGGATTTGCAGCCCACGATTCACCGTGCCGAAAGTTCTTCGGTCCATGGTGCGCATCCCACGCAACGGCTGGATCGCCCCGACATGAAGCCCGATCAATCCGCGCTGGCGCTACGAGGGTTAACGAAGCGTTTTGACCGCCCCGCGGTCGATGCGCTCGACCTGACCGTCCGGACCGGCGAATTC
Organism: Pseudomonadota bacterium; assembly: GCA_043811435.1. Lineage (GTDB taxonomy): Bacteria > Pseudomonadota > Alphaproteobacteria > Rhizobiales > Xanthobacteraceae > Bradyrhizobium. The sequence continues at coordinate 12,654 of JBDRNF010000099.1, read as the reverse complement.
TATGCGCTGCTCGGACCCAACGGCGCCGGCAAGACCACGACGCTGCGCATGGTGGCCGGCCTGCTGCGGCCCGATGCCGGCTCGGTGTCGGTGCTCGGCATCGATGCGCTGGCCGATCCGGTCGCCGCCAAGCAGATCACGGCGTGGGTGTCGGACGAGCCGATGATTTATGACAAGCTGACCCCGCTGGAATATCTCGCCTTCGTCGCCGGACTTTGGGGCATTGCCCCCGAGGTTTCTGAACGGTCGGCGCGCGATCTCCTGGTCTCGCTCGGCCTCGAGCCGCATCTGCACGAGCGCTGCGAGGGATTTTCCAAGGGCATGCGCCAGAAGGTGGCGCTGGCCGGGGCGCTGGTGCACGACCCGCGCCTGATCATCCTCGACGAACCGCTGACCGGTCTCGACGCCGTGTCGGCGCGACACGTCAAGGGCCTGCTCGGCGACCGGGTGCGATCGGGCTGCACCGTGATCATGACCACGCATATTCTGGAAGTGGCCGAACGGATGGCCGACCGGATCGGCGTGATCGCATCGGGACGGCTGATCGCCGAGGGCACGCTGAGCGAGCTGCGCCAGCGGAACGGACGCAACGACACCAGCCTGGAGGACATGTTCATCGCGCTGGTCGATACCGAGGCCGCCGCGGCATGAGTTCGTCAGCGGACCTGACCTGGTTTGCCCGGCACGAAATCCGGCTGGCATGGCGCGAGGGGCTGGCGATGCTCACCGCCGGCCGCAAGGGGCGCAAGCGCACCGCCATCATCGGACTGATCGTCCTTGCCGCGATCCTGCACCTGCCGGCCTATGCCGTGATCGGCCGGTTTGCCGACCTGCAGGAGCCGCTGGACAAATCCACCCTGATCGTCATCACCGCGACCATCCTGCTGGCATGGGCGCTGATGCTGTCGCAGGCCATCGAATCGGTGACGCGGGTGTTTTACGCCCGCGCCGATCTCGACCTGATCATGTCGTCGCCGGTCGCGTTGGCCAAGGTGTTTTCGGTTCGCATCGCGGCGATCGCGCTGCAGGTGACCGCGATGGCGCTGCTGCTGTCGACGCCGTTCGTTGACGTTCTCGTGTTCGGCGGCGGCTGGCGCTGGCTGGCCGCGTTCGGCGTGGTCGTCGCCATCGGCCTTACCGCGGCGGCGGTCGCGATCGCGGTCACGGTCGTGCTGTTTCGCCTGATCGGCCCCGGCCGCACCCGGCTGGTGGCGCAAATTCTCGCCGCCGTGATCGGCGCCGGTTTCGTCATTGCGTTGCAGGTGGCCGCGATCCTGTCCTATGGCACGATGTCGCGGTTCGCCGTGCTGACGTCGGATGCCGCGGCGGCCTTCGCGCCGGCGCTCGACAGCGTCGTCTGGTGGCCGGCCCGCGCTGCCCTCGGCGATGGCGAGGCGCTGCTGGGCCTGCTGGCCGGCGGCCTCGTCCTGCTCGGCGCCGTGATGGCGATCTTCTCGCCGCGCTTCGCCGACACCGTCGTCAGCGCGTCCGCCAACCCCGCGACGGCCCGTCAGGGGCCCCGCGCAACAGCGTTTCGCGCTGGCTCGCGGCAGCAGGCGCTGCGCTGGAAGGAATTCGTGCTGTTGAAGCGCGATCCCTGGCTGCTGTCGCAGAGCCTGATGCAGCTGCTTTACCTGGTGCCGCCGGCGCTGTTGCTGTGGAAAAGCTTCGCCGACAGCGACGCCGCGCTCGTGCTCATCACCCCGGTCATCGTGATGGCCGCGGGCCAGCTCGCGGGCGGCCTTGCCTGGCTGACGATTTCGGGCGAGGACGCCCCCGATTTGGTGGCGACCGCGCCATTGCCGGCGTCGCGTGTGATCCGCGCCAAGATCGAGGTGGTGCTGATCGCGATCGCCGTCATCTTCGCGCCACTGCTGTTGGCGCTGGCCTGGGCCGCGCCGCTGCAGGCGGCGGTCACCGCATCCGGCATCATCGTGGCGGCCGTATCGGCCACCGCGATCCAGCTCTGGTTCCGCGTGCAGGCAAGGCGCAGCCAGTTCCGCCGCCGCCAGACCTCGTCGCGATTTGCCACCTTCGCCGAAGCCTTCTCCTCGATCGGCTGGGCCGCCACCGCGGTGCTGGCGCTGGCAATGCCGATCGCCGGGCTGATCAGCGGCGTGATCACGGCTGCCATCGTCGCGGTGACGTGGAAGATCAGCCCGCGGCGGGAGTGATCGGCCTCGTTTGGTCAGCTCCGGCGAACGCGGCGATAACAGCGATACGCTTTGACATCCAAACAAAATCGTCATTGCGAGCGAAGCGAAGCAATCCATGAATGCGCAAACTGGTAAATGGATTGCTTCGCTTCGCTCGCAATGACGGAGGTTGCACCTACGCCTTGATCAATTCCATCACCGCCGCCGCGAACGCTTCGGGTTCCTCCTGCGGCAGGTTATGCCCCGCGCGCGGGATTACCCGATGGCTGCGCGGACCGGTAAATTTCGCCGCGCTCGCGCTGCCGTCGTTGGCGGGGACCACGCCGTCGCCGGCGCCGTCCAGGGTGATGGCCGGAACGGAAATCACCGGCTGCGCCGCCAACCGTTGCTCGATCCCTGCATATTGCGGATCGCCTTCGGCCAGCCCATAGCGATGACGGTAGCTATGGATCACGACATCGACATAATCGGGGTTGTCGAAGGCCGCCGCCGAGCGCTCGAAGGTGGCATCGTCGAAGGACCAGTTCGGCGACCATTGTTGCCAGAGAATTTTCGCGATCTCGCGCCGGTTGGCGGCAAGGCCGGCGCGGCCGCGCTCCAGCTGGAAATAATACTGGTACCAGAACGCGACCTCGCGCTCGGCGCTGGCCGGCACCATGGCGCGCGCGATATCCTGAATATTGTAGCTGTTGAGCGACACCAGGCCGGCGCAACGCGCCGGCCACAGCGCAGCCCCGACACAGGCGGCGCGGCCGCCCCAGTCATAGCCGGCGAAAACCGCCCGCTGGATACCGAGCGCATCGATCAGCGCGATCAGGTCGGCGCCCAACGCGGCCTGCTCTCCCGAGCGCGGCGTCGCCTTGTCGCGAAAACGGGTCGGCCCGTAACCGCGCAGATAGGGCACAATGACGCGGCAACCTTGCGCCGCCAGGATCGGGGCGACGTCGACATAGGAATGGATATCGTAGGGGAAACCGTGAAGCAGCAGGGCGGCCGGACCGTCCGCCGGACCGGCTTCGTAATGGGCGACGTCGAGAACGCCGGCCTCGACATGGCGCAACGGCTCCAGCCGATGGGAAGAGGATGCACGCGTCAAAACGGACTCCCGTTGCTTTTTTCTTCTGGCAGCGGCGACCAGCTTAATCGCGAACCACGCGCCGCGGAAGCCGCGGCTGCATCTCGCGCTGAATTGATCCCGTCGCGCCAGGCACCCTGCCGGGAATCCGCCCGGCCATGCGCTGCGCGCCGATGATTTTTGCCGGATTGAGCGTTACAGTGCCGCTCCGGTCATCGGAACACGGGGCTTGCCATGCTGCGATCCTTGCTCAGATCCTTGCCTGTCGTCATTGCCATGCTGGGTGCGCTGATGGCGCCGGCGGCCGCCCAGCAACAGCAGCCGCTGCGCAGCGAGTGCCTGGCGATGGCGAATGCGCCGCCGCGCGCCACGCCGGTCAGCCTGCGGCTTGCGGCCGCGAAGGGCGAGGAGGTGACGATCACCTATGCCGGCCATTCGACCTATTACATCGAGTCGCGCGACGGCGTGCGGATCGCGACCGACTACAGCGGCGCCTACAAGACCGGCCGCCTGCCCGATGTCGTCACCATGAACCGCGCCCACTCCACGCATTACTCGCTGTTCCCGGATCCCGGCATCGTGCATGTGCTGCACGGCTGGGGCGATGACGGCAAGCCCGCCTATGTCAACAAGCGCATCGGCGACGTCTACATCCGCAACGTCACCACCGACATCCGCCCCTATGTCAGCGACGATTCGCGCCACGCACTGGTCAGGGACGGCAACTCGATCTTCATCTTCGAAGTCGCCGGCCTCTGCATCGGTCATCTCGGCCACCTGCACCACAAGCTCGACGACAGCCATTTCGCCCAGATCGGCCGCATCGACATCCTGATGGTGCCGATCGACGGCACCTATACGATGTCGCTCGACGGCATCTCGGAAATCACGCGGCGGCTGCGCGCCTCGGTGGTGCTGCCGATGCACCGCTTCATGACCCCGCTGGAAGATTTCATGCGGAAGATCGGCCAGCAATTCGAGATCGACCGCCGCGGCGAGCGGAGCCTGAAAATATCACGGGAGACGCTGCCGGCGACGCCGACGGTGATTATTCTGGACGGGGTTTGAGCTAACGGATCGCACGGTCCCAACAACCGCAAGAAAACAGGGAATGAAACGATGGCCGTCAGCACCGCGCCCGCATCGAACAGCAGGCTTTATGCCGATCCGCGCGAAGACTGGCTGGCGCAGCATACCGAGGAAGTGATCGATCCCGCCCGTCCGATCGTCGATCCGCACCATCATCTCTGGGATCGCGGCGGCCAGCGCTACATGATCGAGGAGATGGCCGCCGATATCGCGTCGGGCCACAACATCGTCGCGACCGTCTATGTCGATTGCCGCTCGATGTACCGCGCCACCGGCCCCGAGGCGTTCCGCCCGGTCGGCGAAGTCGAATTCGCCAACGGCGTCGCGGCGATGAGCGCCAGCGGCGGCTATGGTCCGGCGCAGATCAATGCCGGCATCGTCAGCCACGTCAATCTGTTGCTCGGCGATGGCGCCAAGCCGGTGCTGGAAGCGGAGATCGCCGCCGGCAATGGCCGCTTCCGCGGTATCCGCCACTCCTCGGCCTGGGATGCCGAGTTCGAGGTCGCGGGCATGTATGCCAAGCGGCCGAAAGGCATCCTGCTCGACGCCGCCTTCCGCGAGGGGTTTGCCTGTCTGGCGCCGCTCAATCTCAGCTTCGATGCCTGGCTGTTTCATCCCCAGATCGGGGAATTGACCGATCTCGCCCGCGCCTTTCCGGACACCAGGATTGTGCTCGATCATTGCGGCGGGCCGGTCGGCATCGGCCGCTTCGCCGGCAAGCGCGAGGAGACGTTTGTGGCATGGCAGGCCTCGATCCGGGAAATCGCCAAATGCCCCAATGTCTCGGTCAAACTCGGCGGACTCGCGATGCAGCTGCTCGGTTTTGATTTTCACGAGCGCCCGGTGCCGCCATCGTCGGAACAGGCCGCGGCGGCGTGGCGTCCCTATATCGAGACCTGCATAGAGGCCTTCGGCCCCAACCGCGCGATGTTCGAAAGCAACTTCCCGCCCGACAAGGGCCAGTGCAGCTATCAGGTGATCTTCAACGCCTTCAAGCGTATCGCCGCGCAGTACAGCGAGGCCGAGAAGACCGCGCTGTTCTCGGGAACCGCGACGGAGTTTTACCGGCTGAAGCTCGCCTGATTGTCACACATACGCACCTGCCACCTCAGCCGGCGCGATTCTTCTTTTTCTTCTTGCCGAACGCGGGCTTCGCATCGCCAGCGCCGGCATGCGCCGGCTTTCCGGCGTAGGCCGGCTTGTGCGCATATTTCTTTTTCTTGTCGAAGCCCGGCTCCCGGGCAAAGCCCGGGCCGCTTCCGCCTGATGGCTTGCCGTGCGGCTTCGGCCCACGCTCGTCGCGGAAACGATCGTTCGGGCGATCGCTGCGCTCCGGCGCGCCGGTCTCGCGCCGCGGCGGATAAGCGCGCTTCTCCTGCGGCGGCTGGCTCGGCGGCGCCTCGGTCATCGCCTCGATGCGGATGTTGTCTTCCTTGTCGGGCCGCTTGATCATGGCGGCGAAGGATTCCGCGGCATTCTTTGAAATCTCGAATTCGGTGGTGGTGTCCATGATCCTGATAGCGCCGATGTCGTGCTTGTCGATGCCGCCGCGGCGGCAGATCATCGGCAGCAGCCAGCGTGCTTCGGCGTTCTTCCTGCGGCCGATGGCGGCGCGAAACCACACGCTGCCCTCCGCCATGCCGCCGTGTCGCGGCGAGGATTTTCCGGGCTTTCCGCGTGGCGCGGCCTCGCGATCGTCGCCGCGCGGTGGCCGCGCGCCTTTTTCCCGGCCACCGACGTCACGGGACCGGCCGGCGCCCTGGCCGGGATCGAGAATGTCTTCCGGCGACGGCAGCCGCGCGCGATAGAGCCTCGCCAGGGCCGCAGCGATTTCCTCGGGCGACCGCTCGGCCAGCATGGCCTGCGCCAGCACAAGATCCTCAGGCGTCGACTCTTCCGCGAACAACGTATCCTTCAGCATCCGCTCCTGGTCGAGCTTGCGAATTTCTTCCGAGCTGGGCGCGGTGCCCCAGACGGCATCGATGCCTCCGAGATTGAGCAGCAGTTCCGCGCGCCGCTTGCGCGCCGGCGGCACCAGCAGGATGCTGACGCCCTTGCGGCCGGCACGGCCGGTGCGGCCGGAACGATGCTGCATCACTTCTGCATCGTTCGGCAGGTCCGCGTGAATGACGAGGTCGAGATTCGGCAGGTCGATGCCGCGCGCCGCGACGTCGGTGGCGACGCAGACCCGGGCGCGGCCATCGCGCAGCGACTGCAGCGCCGTGGTGCGTTCGTTCTGGGTCAGTTCGCCCGACAGCGCGACCACGGAGAAGCCGCGCTCCGACAGCGTCGCCTGCAGATGCCGCACCGCGTTGCGGGTGTTGCAGAACACCAGCGCGCCCGGCGATTCGAAAAAGCGCAGCACGTTGACGACGGCGTGCTCGACATCGGCAGCCGCGATCCTTATGGCACGATATTCGATGTCGGCATGGCCGCCCTCGTCGCCCGCGACCTCGACGCGAAACGCCTGCTGCTGATAGGTCTTGGCAATCGCCACGATGCCGCGCGGCAGCGTCGCCGAGAACAACAGCGTGCGGCGGCTGGCCGGGGTGGTCTTGAGGATGAATTCCATATCCTCGCGAAAACCGAGATCGAGCATCTCGTCGGCTTCGTCGAGCACCACCGCCTTCAGTTGCGAGACGTCGAGCCGCCCGCGCCGCAGATGGTCGCACAACCGGCCGGGCGTGCCGACGACGATGTGGGCGCCCGCGGCCAGCTGACGCTGTTCGGCGCGCGGATCCATGCCGCCGACGCAGGAAACCACGCGCGCATCGGCATATTGATAGAGCCAGGCGAGTTCGCGCTGAACCTGCAAGGCGAGTTCGCGGGTCGGCGCCACGATCAGCGCGAGGGGCGCGGCGGCCCGCTCGAACCGTTCGGCATCGCCGAGCAGGTCCTTTGCAATGGCGAGCCCATAGGCGACGGTCTTGCCCGAGCCGGTTTGCGCCGAAACCAGCAGATCGCGGCCCGCGGCGGCGTCCGCCGTCACGGCGGTCTGCACCGCGGTGGCGGAATCGTAGTTTCGCTCGGTCAGGGCCCGGGCGAGCGGCGGGCTGGTGGTTGAGAATGTCACGGAAGGGGAAAACCTTGGTTGGCGCCAGCGCTGAAAAGCCGAATACGGCTTCGAACCGGATCGGTTGAAGCTCGCGTGCCTGGCAGATGCACAGCCGCGTGGATGATTGATTTGATTGAGTTGGGTGTGCTTTAGGCCAAGTGCGGCCAAAACGCCATGGCTGTAATTGCGCGCAAGCCATGTCCCTGCGTGCCAGATCGACAACCGGCGCCGTTAACCCTGATCAATGGTCATAAACGCCCGATTTTCTCCGGGATTGGGCCGCGCGACATTCCGTATTGAGCACCCGGAGGCTCACCTTGATCAGGCTTGTCTGAGGAAGTTGATCTCAATCAAGCCCCAAATCGTTCGCGCACCTAGCTTGGCTCACCGACAAGGGAACCTGAACGATGGTCAAGATGATGAAGGCTGCGGTGGTGCATCAGTTCGGCAAGCCGCTCGTGATCGAGGATGTTCCAGTGCCGGTGCCCGGACCCGGCGAGCTGCTGGTCAAGGTCGTCGCCTGCGGCGTATGCCATACCGACCTGCATGCGGCGGATGGCGACTGGCCGGTGAAGCCTTCCCCTCCCTTCATTCCCGGACATGAAGTGGCCGGCATCGTGGCCGCCCTCGGTGCCGGCGTAACCGACTTCCGGGAAGGCGATCCGGTTGGCGTCGCCTGGCTGCACGACGCCTGCATGCGCTGCGAATATTGCGAGACCGGCTGGGAGACGCTGTGCGAGAGCCAGCATAACACCGGCTACAGCTGCAATGGCGGATTCGCCGAATATGTCATCGCCGCCGCTCCCTTCGTCGGACGGCTTCCGGCCGGGGTCGATTTCGCGCAGATGGCGCCGATCCTCTGCGCCGGCGTCACGACCTACAAAGGATTGAAGGAGACCGAGGCGCGCCCCGGCGAGTGGGTCGCGATCTCGGGAATTGGGGGCCTGGGCCAGGTGGCGGTCCAGTATGCCAAGGCGATGGGTCTTCGTGTCGTGGCGATCGACATCGCTCCGGAAAAGCTCGCTCTGGCGCGCGCGGCCGGCGCCGACGTCGCGGTCGATGCGCGCTCGCCGGATGCGGTGAGCGATGTTCTCAAGGCGACGGGTGGCGGCGCGCATGGCGTGCTGGTAACGGCGGTTTCGCCACCGGCCTTCTCTCAAGCCCTGCACATCGTCCGCCGCAAGGGAACGGTGAGCCTTGTCGGCTTGCCGCCGGGAGATTTTCCAACTCCGATTTTCGATGTGGTTCTGAAGCGCATTACGGTGCGCGGCTCGATCGTCGGAACGCGGCGCGATCTCGATGAAGCCATCGCCTTTGCTGTGCAGGGCAAGGTAAAGGCACAGATCGCCAAGGCACCGCTGGCCGACATCAACGCCATCTTCGACAGACTGAGGGCCGGCAAGGTCGAAGGCCGGATGGTGCTGGACTTCTCCTGACCCGCCGAGGCCTGGCCGGCCAGGCAGAGAAAGTCGCCCGACAGATATGCGCCGCTGGCCGCGGCCGTCATTCGGCCATCGGCATGAATGCCAAGCTACGGCGCCAGCTTGAGCTCGGCGATCATCGTTCGCGCCGCCTGGTCATCCAGCGGGAGGAAGTCGAGCGGCCCGGGATTGGCGTCGTTGGAAGTGATCGCAGACCCGACGAGCAGACCAGCCACGCCGCCGGCGGCCGACATCCCTTGAAGGGTCTTGGCTCTTGCGCTGGGCCGTGCCAGGAAAAAATAGGTGCGACCGGACGATGCTGCGACGTCGTACTGGCTCACGCCCGGAAACATCGATGCGGTAGCCGAGAGCTGGTGGCGACCGGCCGGGCGATCGGCATACACATATGTCCCGGTCTTCAGATCGGTCAGCGGCCCTCCGTCGAGCCTGACGTCCCAGCCCTGGTCGACAATGCCGGCATACCCTTTCTCGCGAAGAACCACGATACGCGCCTGCCCGGCGGCCGGCGGACCGACCTTCTGCATCATCGCCGTATAATCGACGCCACCTCTTTCGGTTACACAACCCGACAACAACACCGCCGCAATCGACAACGCCACGCTACGCCAGAACATCGAAGCCCCCAATAGATCCCCGGGGGCACCTAACAAGATCCCGCTATGGTTGCAACATCACGCGAACATCCGGTGACGAGGAAGCCGCGACTTCGATCCATCGGCAACACAAGGTGCAACAGCGGGGGCGGAATCAATCCTGGTCAGGCCCACTCACCCTTGCGGAACACCGGCACCAGCCGGCCGTCGGCATGCACGCCGTCGATGTCGGTCTGGTCGGAGCCGATCATCCAGTCGATATGGATCAGGCTCTTGTTGCCGCCCTGCGCCGCGATCTGCTCGGGCGTCAGGCTGCCGCCATTCACAAAGCATTTCGAATAGCACTGGCCGAGCGCGATGTGGCAGGCGGCGTTCTCGTCGAACAGGGTGTTGAAGAACAGCAACCCGCTTTTCGAGATCGGCGAGGAATGCGGCACCAGCGCCACTTCGCCGAGCCGGCGCGCGCCCTCGTCGGTGTCGAGCACCTTGTTCAGCACCTCGGCGCCGCGCGAGGCCTTGGCATCGACGATGCGACCCTCCTCGAACCGCACCGAAATGTTGTCGATCAGGCTGCCCTGGTAGGACAGCGGCTTGGAGCTGACGACATGGCCGCTGACCCGCCGCGCATGCGGGGTGGTGAACACTTCCTCGGTCGGGATATTGGGATTGCAGACGATGCCGTTCTTCGCCGTGGAAGCGCCGCCCTGCCATTCATGGCCATCGGCCAGCCCGATGGTGAGATCGGTGCCCGGTCCGGAATATTTCAGCGCGCTGAAGCGCTGGCCGTTCAGCCATTCGGTGCGCTCGCGCAGCACCGCGTTGTGCTTCTTCCATGATGCGACCGCGTCGTCATTGTCGACGCGCGAGGCTGCGAAGATGGCGTCGGCCAGTTTCGCCACCGCGACATCTTCCTCGTCGCCCGGAAACATCTGCTTCGCCCATGCCGGGCTCGGATAGGCGACGATGTTCCAGTTGACCTCGAAGCTGACGATTTTTTCCAGCGCCGGCTGGTAGGCCATCGAATTGGCCTTGCTGGCGCGCGAAACTTTGGCGGGATCCTCATTCGCCAGCAGCATCGGATTGTCGCCGACGATGGCGAGCCGCGCCGTGTTGGCGGCGAACGCCTTCGACATGCCGTCGTAAAGCCAGCCGGCGGCGCGATCGAAGCTGTGATCCTGGGCGAACCGATAACGCGCCAGCGTGATCTCTTCATCGGACAGGATCGGCGTCACCAGGCCGGCGCCGGCCTTGTAGGCATGCTCCGCGATCTTGCGCACCAGCGGCAGCGCCACGCTCGGCGCCGTCAACAGCAGGTCCTGCCCCGGCTGCAGGTTCAGCCCGATCCGGATGGCGACCTCGGCGAGCCGGTCGAGTTTGACGGGGTCGATCGATGCCGAGATGTTGCGTTCGTGGACGGTCATGGGAGGGCCTCGTGCAGGTGAGAGGCTCTATCTAACCCTGTCGCCGCAGGGTGCAAGAGCTGGCGGACTCACCTTCACCCTCCCCTGGAGGGGGAGGGTCGGCTCGCATCGCAAGATGCGAGACGGGGTGGGGTGACAGTCTATCAACTCGAGCACTGTTTGCGATGAGAGACCGTCACCCCACCCCGCCGCTCCTTTCAGTCGCGTCGACCCTCCCCCTCCAGGGGAGGGTGAAGAGCATGATCTCCAAATTTCAAAAACGCTTCGACGCCGCCAGCACCCGGTCCACCATCTCCGGCGCAAGGCCGAGATAGTTCTTCGGCGAGGTCAGCCTATCGATGGTGGCGCGGTCGATACGCGCGGTCACGCGCGGGTCCGCCGACAATGCGTCGGCCAGCGTCATGCCGTTCTCGTTGGCGAGTCGGCAGGCGTCGTACACGACATCATGCGCCTCCTGCCGGCCGATCTCGGGCGCCAGGCCCATCATCACGGCCTCGGCGACGATCAGGCCGCGGCTGATGTCGAGATTGGCGGCCATCCGCTTCTCGTCGACCACGAGGCCTTCAAGCGCAAACTTCGCCTGATGGAGCGCGCCCGCGGTCAGCACAAAACTCTCCGGAATGGCCATCCATTCGGCATGCCATGGCCCGGTGGCGCGTTCGAGGTCCTGCACCATCGCGTCCAGCATCAGGCCGGCATGCTGCCGCACCGCCTTGGAGGCCGCCAGCATCAGTTCCGACGAGATCGGGTTGCGCTTCTGCGGCATGGTCGAGGAGGCGCCGCGGCCCTTGACGAAGGGCTCGTAGAGTTCGGCGAATTCGGTCGAGGCCATGATCATGATGTCGAGCCCGATCTTGCCGAGCGATCCCGTCACCAGCGCCAGGAAATTCACGGCTTCCGCGAAGCCGTCGCGCGCGACATGCCAGGTGGAGACGGGAACCCCGAGACCGAGCTCCTCGCACAACGCCCGCTGCACCTCAAAGCCCTTGTCGCCGAGCGACGCCAGCGTGCCGGCCGCGCCGGCGAACTGTCCGACCAGCAGGCGCGGCTTCAACTGTTCGAGGCGCTCGGCGTGGCGGTCGAACATCGCCAGATAAATCGCGGTCTTGTAGCCGAATGTCACCGGCAGCGCCTGCTGCAGATGGGTGCGGCCCGCCATCGGCGTATCGCGATAACGCTTCGACAGACCAGCGAGGATTCCGCGCAATGCCAGAATGTCCGCCTCGATGATCTCCAGTCCCGCGCGCATCTGCAGCACCACGGCGGTATCCATGATGTCCTGCGTGGTGGCGCCCCAATGCACGTAGCGGCCGGCCTCGCCGCACTGCTTTGTCATCTGCTGGACCAGCGGCAAAATGGGGTAGCCGACGATATCGGTCTCGCGGCGCAGCAGGTCGAAATCGAACGCCGCGACGTCGGTACGCGCCGCAATCTGTTCCGCGGCCTCGGCCGGAATCACGCCGCAACGCGCCTCGGCCCGCGCCAGCGCGATCTCGACCTCGGCATACCTGGAGATCAGGCTGAAGTCGGAAAACACCTCGCGCATGGCGGGAGTGCCGAAGGCGTCGCGGAACAGGATGGAGTCGAGAACGGTGGTGGAGGTCGGGAAGGCGGGCATGGGTTTCCTTGGGATCGCGGAGTTGCGACGACGTCACAGCGGGTATAGCGCGCCGCTCGCGAGCTGTCCGTGGCGTCTCGCTCCCCTCCCCCCGCGCGGCTCTTCGCCGCGTGGTGGGGAGGGGTCGGGGGTGGGGGGGCGATCGGCGCATTCGACTGTCAGCGAGTCCGCGGAGACACCCCCCACCCCCGACCCCGCCCCACCC
>JBDRNF010000098.1:0-62602 GCA_043811435.1 Pseudomonadota bacterium | reverse complement strand
GAAAACCTCGAACCAAGACGTCCGGCGAAATCGCAAGCTTTTACGCCCCAAAGTCCCAAACCCTTGCGAAATCGAATACTTGAAACCGCAGAAAACTCCAACCAGCGCAAGCGGTTGCGGGTTTTTCACGACTGACTAGCGATCGCCGGAGCTGGCTGGGGCACGAGACCGTCCATGGCTATCGGGATTGGCGAAGAGGCGATCCAAAGCGGCTGGGCGGTCGGGTCGAACGCGCCTCTGCTGTGTTTCTGGACCTCGCCGCATTCGTGCAGAAACCGCACCAGTCCACCGGCGGAAAGGCCAGCACCTGGCGACGGTTAAGCGATTTGAGTGCCGAATCCTCCATGTAGAGGCTGAAAATGCGCCGCTTCCCGGTCCCGGAAGGCTTTCGTGCGCAACGAACTTCATCGCATGCATCGCGCGGCGCAACGCGGCCTGACTGGATCTTTCCCAGCGCGGCTTGACGGCTCATCAGCAGTCCTAGGCGGGCTACGGTCCGCCCGGAGTGCTTGGCGGAATTTACCTCATGGAGACGAAAGCCTCGGCATTCGGACAGAACTCGTGGGCGTGCTCCGCAGCCGTACCGGCGTCGAGCTCCCGCGCACAGCGCTCCTTCTCACGGCATTTCGAGCAGAGCATGACGACGTCGCGCAGCATCGTCGGCGCCTCGGCGTGCATCTGCTTAATGTCGATGCCGTATGCGGTGATCATGCGCAGCATCAGCCTGTCGGCGCCGGTGCCTTTCACGGCGATTTCACGCAGGGCATCAACGCTGACTTGGACATCCTTGGCAATGGCGATCTGCGCAAGTGGCTTGGGGTCGCTGGTCGTCTGTTCCACCGTTACCGCTCTAATTGATCGGCGCTCGTGCCATTTTGTTAGCATAGCGTCCAGCATCTTTGTGAAGTTGCTCAGGATCATCGCATACTCCCCCGCCCATCCTCCGTCAGACGAAAAATGGCGTCCAGTTGGTGTAGGTTACCGCAAAACAAGCTCAAAAGCGATGGCAAATGCAGCAAGTGACGATGCCAGCACAAGAGCTTACAAATGATTGAGCAAAACTGCCTTGATTTCAGAGACCTACTATTCTGTGTGTAGTTGAAGATCCGGAATCATCGCGCATTGCCGGTTGCATGTTAAACGTTCGGGTCGTCTATGAGATGATTCGTGCCCGCGAGCTTCTCAAGAGCCTCACGATCCCCGATCGAAATCACTTTCCCCACCACAAATACCTTGTAGGCAACCAACGACCGGAAGCATCGCGACAGCACTTCCGGCGCGACGCCAATTCTCGCGGCTAGCACCTTCTTTTCATATGGCAGCTCGAATCTGCCTGTCCCACCGAGTTCGGCGTCGGTCCGGATCAGCCAGGCCGCCAGTCGCTCCAGGCTGGATCGCAATTTTTGGTTCTTCAACTCCTTCACCACGTTGCGGTAGGAGCGTGCGAGCTCCATCATCAGCGCGTGAGCAAAACCGGGATCCGATTCCACCGTGCTCCGAACCAGTTCGGCTGGCATCATCAGTATTCGAGACGAGGTCAAGGCTCGCACAGATTTGAGATAAGGGCGATCGGTGAGAACTGCGGCCAGTATGAAACTGTCATGTCGGGTAAGGACTGCAATGGTGGTTTCGCGGTTGCCATAGCGTGAGAAGACCTCCACCTGCCCGTCCACGACCAAGTGAAGAAAATCGGCCGATTCGCCTTCGCGGACCAATTCCACATAGGCCGGGAACCGCTGCAGGAAAGAGCTCCGCAGGAGCCCCTCAACTTTCTCGGGATGAGAGGTCGCGAAAAGCGGAAGCTCGCGCATCTCCTTCTGCTCGTCGGGTCTCATGGGTGGTCTTTCTCTACCTGCGCAGAGATTGCGGCAGCGCGTCGGACTTAACAATCATCATGCATCCAAGTGACTTTAGTCAAGTCATCTTGTTCGCGACGCGTCCGCCATCGCCGACAAGCGTCGCGACATGGCTGGAATAGTTGGGCTGACCGCGCGGGCTTGATCTGGATCAACGCCACATTCTGTCTTCGCTGTCGAACGTTCCGCGCACGTGCCGCAAGCGTAGAGGCAGGAGTGGGGGGAAGTCATGTCGGACAAGGGAGCTCTTGATCACAGTCTTCAGCAACGGGCCCTCTGGCTGTCGACGATTTCCTTCACCGTCTGCTTTGCAGTCTGGACGATCTTTGCGATCATCGGAATCCAGATCAAGCAGGATCTGGGACTGAGCGATACCGAGTTCGGCCTTTTGGTCGGCACGCCGATTCTGACCGGATCGCTGATCCGTCTCCCCCTCGGTATCTGGTCCGATCAGTATGGCGGGCGCGTCGTGTTCACGCTGACCATGCTCTCGGCGGCGGTCATGACCGCCCTGCTGGTCTTCGCCTACGACTACCCCACCTTCCTGCTGGCCGCGCTCGGCGTCGGCATCGCGGGCGGGTCCTTTTCAGTCGGCGTGGCCTATGTGGCGAAGTGGTTCCCGAAGGAGAGGCAAGGAGCCGCGCTGGGCATCTTCGGCGCCGGCAACGTCGGAGCGGCGGTCACCAAATTCACCGCGCCCGTCATCATGGTCGCTTACGGCTGGACGACGGTGGCGCTGATCTGGGCGGCGGCGCTCGCCATCATGGCCGTCATCTTTTTCGCGATGACGAGCGATGATCCCGATCTTGCTCGCCGCCGTGGCTCGGGCCAGAAGCCGGAATCGATGGCAGCGATGATGGAGCCGCTGAAGAACATTCAGGTTTGGCGGTTCTCGCTCTACTACTTCTTCGTGTTTGGCGGCTTCGTCGCCCTAGCGCTCTGGCTGCCGCGCTATCTCATCGGCGTCTATGGCCTCGACATCACGACAGCCGGCATGGTCGGCGCCGCCTACTCCATTCCGGCATCGATCTTTCGGGCCTATGGCGGGCACCTGTCCGACAAGTTCGGCGCGCGCCGGATCATGTACTGGACGTTTCTCGTCGCGGTCATATGCACTTTCGTCCTGTCATATCCGCCGACGCAGTATGTAGTCGAAGGCATCAGAGGACCTGTCGCGTTCTCGACGCAGATGGGGCTGACGGGCTTCATCGTCGTCACCTTCGTGCTCGGCTTCTTCATGAGCCTCGGCAAGGCCGCCGTCTACAAACACATTCCCGTCTACTATCCTGACCGCGTCGGCGCGGTTGGCGGCGTGGTCGGCCTGGTCGGCGGTCTTGGCGGCTTCGTGCTGCCCATCGCCTTCGGGGCACTCAACGACCTGACCGGCGTCTGGCAGAGCTGTTTCTGGCTGCTGTTCCTGATCGTCTCGGCTTCACTCGTGTGGATGCACGTCGCCATCCGGCAGATGGAACGTGCCGCAGAAGCGGAAGGCGTGCCGACCCGCACCTTGCCCGAACTGCCCGAGATGCAGCCGATTCATGGAGCGGCCAGCCAAGGCGCCCTGGCAGCCACAGGCGCCATCAAGGATTGGCGTCCGGAGGATCCAGGCTTCTGGGCGGGCGGCGGCAGCGCCATAGCGCGCCGCAATCTGTGGATCTCCGTGCCGTGTCTGCTGCTGTCCTTTTCGGTCTGGATGGTGTGGTCGGTGGTCGTCGCCAAGCTGCCTTCCGTCGGCTTTGCCTTCACCAACGAGCAGCTTTTCTGGCTCGCTTCGCTGCCCGGGCTATCCGGCGCGACGCTTCGCATCTTCTATTCCTTCATGCCGGCCATCTTCGGCGGCCGGTTGTGGACGACCATCGCCACCTGGTCGCTGCTGATTCCGGCGCTCGGAATGGGCTTTGCCGTGCAGAACCCCGACACGCCCTACTGGATCTTCCTGGCGCTGTCGCTGCTGTGCGGCTTTGGCGGAGGCAACTTCGCCTCCTCGATGGCCAACATCTCCTTCTTCTTCCCGAAGGCCGAGAAGGGAAATGCGCTGGCGATCAATGCAGGCCTCGGCAATCTCGGCGTCAGCGTTGTGCAGTTCGTCGTGCCTCTGGCCATCACGGCCGGCGTCTTCGGCTGGCTCGGCGGAGACCCGCAGACCGCGACGCAAAATGGCGTGACCACTACGCTGTGGCTGCAGAATGCGGGCTTCGTGTTCGTGCCCTTCATCGTCGCCAGCGCCTTTGGGGCATGGTTCGGCATGAACGACATCGCAAGCATGAAGGCTTCCTTCGCCGATCAGGCGGTGATCTTCCGCCGCACCCACAACTGGATCATGTGCTGGCTCTACACCGGCACGTTCGGCTCGTTCATCGGCTTTTCGGCAGCCTTCCCGCTGCTGTCGAAGATTCTCTATCCGGAAGTGAACGCGCTCAAATACGCCTTCCTCGGACCCCTCGTCGGAGCCCTGGCGCGCGCAGCCGCCGGCAAACCCAGCGACCGTTTCGGCGGCGGGAGGATCACGTTCTGGGTCTTCATCGTCATGAGCCTCGGCGTCGTCGGCGTCCTGTATGCGATTTCGCTGACCGGTCAGCCGCAGTCCTTCCCGATCTTCTTCGCCAGCTTCCTCGTCCTGTTCGCGGCGAGCGGGATCGGCAACGCATCGACCTTCCAGATGATCCCGATGATCATGCGCAAGGAGATCTTGCGGCTCGAGCCCGGAATGTCGGCGGCCGAAAGCACCAAGCAGTCCGACAAGGAGGCCGCGGCCATTATCGGCTTCACCTCGGCTATCGCCGCCTATGGCGCCTTCTTCATCCCGAAAAGCTTCGGCACCTCGATTTCCGCGACCGGCGGGGCGGAGGTCGCGCTCTACGCCTTCCTTGCCTTCTATCTGAGCTGCATCGCCATCACCTGGTGGTTCTACACGCGCCGCGGCGGCCTGCTTTTCGACGTCGAGCACGCAAAGCGCACCGCCCGGGCCGTCGCGACGGTGGGTGCGCGATGAGCGTCACAAACAGTCCTGCCGCCGGAAACGCCGTCGGCAAGCGTCCTTTGTGGGCATGGCTCCTTGCCGGGATAGCCATCCTGTTCGGGGTAGCGACCATCATCTCCGGCGGAACGGTTCTGTTCGGCAACGCCGAGACGCGGGCGGCCGCCGGCGCCGTCGTGCCCTTAGTTCTCTGGTTCAATTTTCTGTCGGGCTTTGCCTATGTCCTTGCCGGTATCGGGCTGGCGCTTTGGAAGCCATGGGGCGCCTGGCTGGCGGCTCTGATCGCCGCGTCGATCCTTGCCGCTTCGGCAGTCTTTGCCACCCACGTCATGTCGGGCGGCGCCTACGAGATGCGGACGGTGATGGCCATGACGCTGCGCGCCGCAGTCTGGCTTGGCATCGCGCTGGCAAGTTGCCAGGCGCTTGGATGCATCGGCGCGCAACGTCGCGCCGCAATCAAGAATCACCGGAATGGAGACAGACGATGAGCCATTTTCTCGACCGGCTGACCTTCTTCAACAAGGTCTCCGAGCCCTTCTCGAACGGTCACGGCGTCACCACGTCGGAGGACCGTTCCTGGGAAGACGGCTACCGCAAGCGCTGGCAGCACGACAAGATCGTGCGCTCGACGCACGGCGCCAACTGCACCGGCTCCTGCTCCTGGAAGATCTACGTCAAGGGCGGCATCGTCACCTGGGAGACGCAGCAGACCGACTATCCGCGCACCCGGCCGGACTTGCCGAACCACGAACCGCGCGGCTGCTCGCGCGGCGCCTCCTATAGCTGGTATCTCTATTCCGGAAACCGGGTGAAGTATCCGCTTATCCGCTCGCGCCTCATCAGGCTGTGGCGCGAGGCGCGTGCCACGATGACGCCGGTGGCAGCCTGGAAGAGCATCGTCGAGAACCCTGAAAAGCGCGACAGCTATACAAAGAAGCGCGGCCACGGCGGCTTCGTGCGGGCGCAATGGGAGGAGGCGAACGAGATCATCGCCGCCGCCAACGCCTATACCGCCAGGACACACGGGCCGGACCGCATCTTCGGCTTCTCGCCCATCCCCGCCATGTCGATGGTGAGCTATGCGGCTGGTTCGCGCTACCTGTCGCTGATCGGCGGCGTGTGCATGTCCTTCTACGATTGGTACTGCGATCTGCCGCCGGCAAGCCCGCAGACCTGGGGCGAGCAGACAGACGTTCCCGAATCCGCCGACTGGTACAATGCCGGTTTCATCATCCTGTGGGGTTCGAACGTGCCGCAGACGCGCACGCCGGACGCGCATTTCTTCACCGAGGCGCGCTACCGCGGCATGAAGAGCGCGGTGATCTGCCCGGATTACTCCGAGGCCTCGAAGTTCGGCGACATCTGGCTGTCGGTGAAACAGGGCACCGATTCCGCCCTCGCCATGGCGATGGGCCACGTCATTCTCAAGGAATACCACGTCGATCGGCAGGCGACCTATTTCCGGGATTATGTCCGCCAGTACACCGATATGCCGATGCTCGTGAAGCTGGTGAAGAAGGGCGATTCCTACGTCCCGGATCGGCTCCTGCGCGCCGCCGACTTCGACAAGGCTCTCGACGAAACCAACAATCCCGACTGGAAGACCGTCGCCTATGACGAGATCAGCGGAAAGATCGTCGCTCCGCGCGGCTCGGTCGGCTTCCGCTGGGGCGAAGAGGGCAAGTGGAACCTTGAGGAGAAGGAGAGTTCGGGAACCGAGACGCGGCTGCGCCTGTCGCTCGACGATATCAAGGACGCCATGGTCGAGGTCGCCTTCCCCTATTTCGGCAACATCGCGCACGAGCATTTCGCCAGTACCGACCATGCCAGCATCTTGGAGCGGCGCGTCCCGGCGAAAAAGCTGATGCTTACGGACGGCGAAACCCTCGTCGCCTCCGTTCACGATCTCTTCCTCGCCAATTACGGCGTCGACCGTGGGTTCGGCGGCGACAACGTCGCCAAGTCGCTCGACGACGACGTGCCGTACACGCCTGCCTGGGCCGAAAAGATCACCGGGGTTTCGCGCGACAAGATCATCCATGTCGCGCGCGAATTCGCGACCAATGCCGAAAAGACCAACGGCCGTTCCATGGTCATCATCGGCGCGGCCATGAACCACTGGTATCACTGCGACATGAACTATCGCGGCGTCATCAACATGCTGGTGATGTGCGGCTGCGTGGGACAGTCAGGCGGCGGTTGGGCGCACTATGTCGGGCAGGAAAAGCTGCGTCCCCAGGCAGGATGGGCACCGCTCGCTTTCGCGCTCGATTGGGGCCGGCCCCCTCGCCAGCAGAATTCGACCTCCGCCTTCTACGCACACACCGACCAATGGCGCTACGAGACGATAAATGTCGGCGATCTCGTCTCGCCAACGGCCCCAGCCGGACCGTGGGATGGCGCGATCATCGACTACAACGTTCGCGCCGAGCGCATGGGATGGCTGCCGTCGGCGCCGCAGTTCGAAACCAATCCGCTTGAGGTGGCCAAGGATGCCGCAGCCGTCGGAATGGAGGCGAAGGACTACGTCGCCAAATCGCTGAAGGACGGCACGCTGAAGATGTCGTGCGAAGATCCGGACAATCCGAAGAACTGGCCCCGCAACCTTTTCGTCTGGCGTTCCAATCTGCTCGGTTCGTCCGGCAAGGGCCATGAGTATTTCCTCAAGCATCTGCTCGGTACGACGCATGGCGTGCTTGGCAAGGATCTCGGCGTCGAAGGTCGCACCAAGCCGGCGGAAGTCGCCTGGCATGAGCACGCGCCGGAAGGAAAGCTGGACCTTCTCGTAACGCTCGATTTCCGCATGTCCACGACCTGCGTCTATTCCGACATCGTGCTTCCGACGGCCACCTGGTACGAAAAGAACGATCTCAATACGTCCGACATGCACCCCTTCATCCACCCGCTGACGGGGGCAGTCGACCCGGCCTGGGAGGCACGCAGCGACTGGGAGATATACAAGGGGATTGCCAAGGCGTTCTCCGACGTCGCGCCCGAGGTTCTGGGAGTCGAGAAGGATGTCGTCCTCAATCCGATCATGCACGACAGCCCGAACGAGATCGCCCAGCCCTGTGACGTGAAGGACTGGAAGCGGGGCGAGGTCGAGCCGATCCCGGGACGGACCATGCCGACAGTGACGGTGGTGGAGCGGGATTATCCCAACACCTACAAACGCTTCACGGCTCTCGGTCCGCTGCTGGAGAAAGTCGGCAACGGCATCAAGGGAATAGCCTGGAAGACCGGCCACGAGGTCGAGCTTCTCAGGCAACTGAATGGCGTCGTGACCGAGGAAGGCCCGACCAAGGGGATGGCGAAGATCGTCACCGACATCGACGCGGCGGAGGTCGTTCTCATGCTTGCCCCGGAAACCAACGGGGAAGTCGCGGTCAGATCCTGGGAATCTCTGTCGAAGACCACGGGGCGTGAGCATGCCCATCTGGCATTGCCCAAGGAAGACGAGAAGATCCGCTTCCGGGATATCGTCGCGCAGCCGCGCAAGATCATCTCGGCGCCGACCTGGTCGGGACTGGAGAGCGAGAAGGTCTGCTACAACGCCGGCTACACGAACGTACACGAACTCATCCCCTGGCGCACGCTGACCGGGCGGCAGCAGCTCTACCAGGATCATTTGTGGATGCGCGCCTTCGGTGAAGGATTCTGCGTCTACCGCCCGCCGGTCGATCTCGGCACGATCAAGCCGGTGATGGACATGAAGCCGAACGGCGAAAAGCAGATCGTCCTCAACTTCATCACCCCGCACCAGAAATGGGGCATCCACTCTACGTATACCGACAATCTCATGATGCTCACGCTGTCTCGCGGCGGACCGATCGTCTGGCTCAGCGAAACCGACGCAGCGAGGGCCGGCATCGTCGATAACGACTGGGTCGAAGCCTACAATTCCAACGGCGCGCGGGTGGCCCGCGCGGTGGTCTCGCAGCGCATGAAGAACGGGACGCTCTTCATGTACCACGCGCAGGAGAAGATCGTGAACGTGCCCGGCTCGGAAATGACCGGCAACAGAGGCGGTATCCACAATTCGGTGACGCGCGCGGTGCTGAAGCCCACGCACATGATCGGCGGCTACGCGCAGCTCGCTTACGGGTTCAACTACTACGGCACGATCGGCACCAACCGCGACGAGTTCGTCATCATCCGCAAGGTGAAGAACGTCGACTGGCTGGAGCGTCCGCACAAGGACGCGATGGCCTCCGAAACGCCGCAAGCGGCCGAGTGAAAGGAACGCATCGATGAAAATCCGCGCTCAGATTGCGATGGTTCTCAACCTCGACAAGTGCATCGGCTGTCACACGTGCTCGGTGACCTGCAAGAACGTCTGGACCAATCGCGAAGGCATGGAATACGCGCGGTTCAACAACGTGGAGACCAAGCCAGGCATCGGTTATCCCAAGGACTGGGAGAACCAGGACCGCTGGAACGGCGGCTGGAAGCGCAAGCGCAACGGCAAGATCGAGCCGAGGATCGGTTCCAAATGGCGGATCCTCGCCAACATCTTCGCCAATCCGGACCTGCCTGAAATCGACGACTACTACGAGCCCTTCACCTTCGACTACGAGCATCTCCAGAAGGCGCCCGAACTCGAAGCCTTCCCGACCGCCCGGCCGCGATCGCTGATCACCGGCGAGCGAATGGAGAAGATCGAGTGGGGGCCGAATTGGGAGGAAATTCTCGGCGGCGAATCCGCCAAGCGCTCCGCCGACAAGAATTTCGACGGCATCCAGAAGGAGATGTACGGCCAGTTCGAAAACACCTTCATGATGTATCTGCCGCGGCTGTGCGAGCATTGCCTGAACCCGGCGTGCGCCGCCGCCTGCCCTTCGGGCGCGATCTACAAGCGCGAGGAAGACGGCATAGTCCTGATCGACCAGGACAAATGCCGCGGCTGGCGCATGTGCGTCTCCGGCTGTCCCTACAAGAAGATCTACTACAACTGGTCGTCGGGAAAATCCGAGAAGTGCATCTTCTGCTATCCGCGCATCGAAGCCGGGCAGCCGACCGTGTGTTCGGAAACCTGCGTCGGCCGCATCCGCTATCTGGGTGTCATCTTCTACGATGCCGACCGGATCGAGGAGGCCGCGAGCGTCAAGGACGAGACCGATCTCTATGCGGCGCAAATGAAGATATTCATGGATCCGAACGATCCCGCCGTGATCGCACAGGCCCGCAAGGACGGCATAGCCGACTCCTGGCTCAGCGCCGCCAGGATATCGCCGATCTGGAAGATGGCGATGGAGTGGAAGGTCGCTTTCCCACTTCATCCCGAATACCGCACCCTGCCGATGGTCTGGTACGTGCCGCCGCTCTCGCCGATCCAGTCGGCGGCGGAGGCCGGAAAGATGGGCATGGACGGCGCCATGCCGGACGTGCGCTCGCTGCGCATTCCCCTCAAATACCTCGCCAATCTGCTGACCGCAGGCGACGAGGAGCCGGTCGCTCTCGGGCTGGAGCGCATGCTCGCCATGCGAGCCTACATGCGCGCGAAAACCGTCGATGGCGTCATCGACGAGAGCATCGCCCGCAAGGTCGGGCTTACCGGCCAGCAGATCGAGGACATGTACCAGATCATGGCAATCGCCAACTACGAGGATCGCTTCGTCATTCCCACGGCGCATCGCGAGGTCAACGAGGATGCCTTCGATCTTCGCGGCTCTTGCGGCTTCTCCTTCGGCAATGGCTGCTCGACCGGCGACACCTCGGTCAATCTCTTCGGCGGATCGGCAGTCAAGGCGAAGAACCCGATGGAGATTGGCTCGTGAAGACACTCAAAGCCCTTTCGGCGCTCCTGTCCTACCCGACGCCTGAACTGATCGAAGCCTGCGACGACATCAGGGCCGTCATCGACCGCGAGGCCGTTCTGCCCCGTGCCGAACGCAAAGCCTTGTACCGGCTTGTCGACGACCTCGCCTCAGGCGACATCTACCATCTGCAGGAGCGCTACGTCCTCCTGTTCGACCGCACGCGCTCGCTCTCGCTGCACCTGTTCGAGCACGTGCATGGCGAAAGCCGCGCCCGCGGTCAGGCGATGGTCGATCTGATCAAGCTCTACGAGGACGGTGGGTTCACGCCGACGACCGAGGAACTGCCGGATTTCCTGCCGCTCTTCCTCGAGTATGCCGCACTGCTCGACGCGCCTGCGGCGATCGAACTCATCGGCCAGCCGGCGCATGTCTTTGCCGCGCTGCGCGAGCGACTGGCCAAGCGGTCCTCGCCCTACGAAGCCGTCCTGTGGGCTCTCGTCAGCCTGTCGAAGGCCAAGCTCGACGCCGCTGCCCTGGCGGCGCTGCGGGCCGAACCGGATCCCGAGCCGGACGATCTCGAAGTGCTCGATGCGGCGTGGGAGGAAGAGGAAGTCCTGTTCGGTCCAGGCGCCGCCTCCGACTGCGGCAAGGATGGCCTGACCTCCCGGATGCGCGCCGCCCGCCGGCCGGCGGAAGGCATCTCGGTGCCGCCACCGCAGAGGCCAATCATCACCCATTCCGTCAACCCGCTGCGCAAGTAGGAGGCGTCGCCATGGCCAGCTACATCAATCACGCCGTTTACGGCTGGTACCCCTATTTGTGCCTCACCGTGTTCCTGCTCGGCAGCGTCATCCGCTTCGATCGCGAGCAGTATACGTGGAAGTCCGGCTCCTCGCAGCTTCTGCGCCGCAGGCAGCTGCGCTGGGGCTCGAACCTCTTCCACGTGGGAATTCTGGTGATATTCGTCGGACATTTCGTTGGTCTGCTGACGCCGATCGCCGTCTTCGACGCGTTGGGCATCGGTCACGGCTTCAAACAGGGGCTGGCTATCGTGGCGGGCGGCATCGCCGGCCTGATGTGCTTCGTCGGCATCGCGCTGCTGACCCACCGGCGCCTCTTCGATCCGCGCATCCGGGCGACGTCGTCGTTCTCCGACACCGCGATCCTGCTCATCCTGTTTGGGCAACTGCTGCTCGGCCTGGCGACGATCCCGATCTCGCTCGGCCACATGGACGGCCACGAGATGGTCAAATTCATGAATTGGGCTCAGGGCATACTGACCCTGCGCGGCGACGCATGGATGCTGGTGGCGGATGCGCATCCGATCTTCAAGGCGCATCTGGCGCTGGGGATGACCATCTTCCTCCTCTTCCCCTTCACCCGCCTCGTGCATGTCTGGTCGGCGCCGGTCTGGTATCTCGGGCGGCGCGGCTACCAGGTGGTGCGCACGCGGCGGACCCTTGGTCCCGCGGAGTGATGGCCATGGTCAGCATCGATCCGACGGTCGCCACGCCGAGGAAGCGGCTTCAGCCCCGCATCGTCAGCGTCAACGGCGTCACGATTCCGCGCGAGGCGATCGCGCAGGAGATCCAGAACCATCCGGCGCCGACCCAGTTCGAGGCATGGACGGCCGCGGCCAGCGCGCTTGCCATCCGCGAATTGCTGCTCCAGGAGGCGCGCAGGCTGGATGTGCAGGCCGAACCCATGGCCGACGAGGCCGGCCGGCGAGAGACGATCGACGAGGCGCTCGTCCGGACGCTGGTGGAGCAGGAGGTGGTGACGCCGACAGCGGGTGAGGGCGAGTGCCGGCGCTACTACGAGCAGAATCCGCGGCGGTTCCGTTCGCCGGACCTGTTCGAGGTATCGCACATTCTGATCGCCGCGGCGCCGGGCGATGGCGATGCGCGCGTGGCGGCGCGCGCCGAGGCCGAGGTCCTGATCGAGGTGCTTCTGGAGACGCCGCATCGGTTCACCGAACTCTGCAGGCAGTTTTCGTCCTGCCCATCGCGCGAGGTAGGCGGCAATCTCGGCCAGATCGGTCCCGGGCAGACTGTTCCCGAATTCGAAGCCGCGCTCGGCTCGATGCCAATCGGCACGATCCGCGAGGTTCCGGTCGAAAGCCGCTACGGTTTTCATATCGTGCGCGTCGATCGGCGCGAGGAGGGACGTCAATTGCCCTTCGAAGCTGTTCGCCGGCGGATCGGCGACTATCTCGACGAACGTGTAAGGCGGACCGCCATCCGCCATTACATCGCCATGCTCGCCGGCCGTTCGGTCATCGACGGGATCGAACTGTCCGGTTCCCCATCTCCACTCGTTCAATAGAGAGGAAATGCCATGCTGCTCGGGAACATAATGGGCGCGCTGCGCGATGAGAGCGTGGCGACGGCGACATTGATGGAACTCGGCGACATTGTACTTGCCGCCCAGGTGGAAGAAGCCCGGGATGCTCACGGGGAGAGCATCGGCGAATACGTGACCGGGGCCGTTCAACGCTTCGCCCTGTTGGCGTCGGACGAGGACTGGCTGGGTCTGATGACCGCGCTCGAGCGCTCCGACGATCCCGCTGGCGCCTGCCTGACCCGCATGCTGTCCTGGTCGCTCGCTCGCGACGCCAGGACCCATTCCGGCAGCGCACATGATGGCTGCTCGTGCGGCGGCGGAGGTTGTCATGACCATTCCTGATCCGGCACCGACAGGCAATACCGACCGCAATGCTCCCCGCCCCAGCACCTTGCCGCTGGTCGAGGTGATGCCGTCGTCACTCCTCGACGAACCGCTCGCCTACATCTTTGCGGACCACGTTCGCCAACGAATGATCTGCTCAGCGCTGCGCCGCTTCGCCCTGTCGGGCAAGGTAGACCGACGAGAGGCCGACACGGTCGTGACGTTCCTCAGTCATGACGTCCCGCTTGATCACGAGGATGAGGAAATGGATCTGTTTCCCGCCGTCCGACGCAGGGCACTGCGGGAAGACAATCTGGGCGTCGTGTTCGCGCGGCTCTTGGAAGATCACCGGCGAGCACTATCCGTCGTCGACAAAATCGTTGCGGAGCTGTCGGTTCAGTCCGCGGAGGTGGTTCAGGTCAGTTCCGCGGCGCGTGAATTGATGCAAGCCTATGCCTCCAGCGAGGGCGGTCACCTGGCAATCGAGAACGGCATCGTTCTCGCCATCGCCAGGATCAGACTGACCAGAGGCGATCTGGGCGCCATGGCACGCGGCATGAAGGCGCGGCGCGGTGTGGCACACTGATGGCGCACGCGCTCGAACATCCGCATGACCGAAATGCCGCCGGGGCAAACGGAACAGCCACGACGAAATGTCGACCCGGTCACGGGAGCCATGCAGCATGACGGCCATCGCGATCGGCATCGTCGTAAGTTCAGACCGGGCCGCGGCCGGCCTCTACGAGGATCGCGGCGGACCCGCGATCGAAGCCTATCTCGCCAAGGTTCTGGCGAATGACTGGCGGCCGGAAAAGCGGCTCGTGTCGGATGACCGCGCCGCGATCGAGCAGGCGCTGGTCGAACTTTGCGACCGGGAGAGATGCGCGCTGATCCTGACCACCGGCGGCACCGGTCCGGCGGCGCGCGACGTGACGCCGGAGGCGACCGCGGAAGTGTGCGAGCGCCTTCTACCTGGCTTCGGCGAAGCGATGCGCACCGCCAGCCTCGCCGAGGTTCCGACCGCGATCCTGTCGCGGCAGATCGCCGGAACGCGCGGACAGTCGCTGATCGTCAACCTGCCCGGCAAACCGTCGTCGATCGCGACCTGCCTGGACGCAGTCTTCGCCGCCATCCCATACTGCATCGACCTGATCGGCGGGCCACGTCTGGAGACCAGGCCCGAAATTTGCCGCGCTTTCCGGCCCGCAACCTGAACGAAGGGTTTTTCAATTGTCCCGGCTATCTCCCCCGACCCCGATTACGGCAATCATCTACTCCGACAGCGCCGCGATCGATGCGGTCATGCGTACCGTGGCCGATCATCTCGTCGGCCAGGGCCTTTCGCTAGCAGGCTTCGTGCAGCGCAATCAGCCCTGTCCAGGCCGCGCCCGCTGCGACATGATCCTCGAGGAACTGTCGAGCGGCGAGCGCTTCGGCATCTCGGAGGATCGTGGCCCGCATGCGCGCGGCTGCATGCTGGACGTCGACGAATTGCTGAAGGCGGTCGCCTCGGCGGCGCGAGGGCTCGAAGCGGGGGCCGACCTCGTGATGGTCAACAAGTTCGGCAAGACCGAGGCCGAAGGCGGCGGCTTCAGGCCGCTCATCGCAGAGGCGCTGGCGCGCGAAGTGCCGGTGCTCATCGCAGTGCCCTTCCGCAACCTCGACGGCTGGCGACTGTTCACCGAGACATACTCGGCGGAACATGCAGTCGAGGCGTTGGCCGGCGATGCCCGCAGCATCTGCAGCCAGCTAGGTTTCACCGCCGGGCCGGCCAGCCATTCGACCCAGACGGCCGCGATCGCAGGCTCTTTGTCACACTGCACCTGATGGCGGAATTCCGCGGCTCGTTCGGTCCGCGGCACGGGCGCCGATGCCGGTTCGGAACGGGCGCGTTCTTGCGCCTGCTGCTCCGCCTATCTCCCCTCCCTGCCGGCTGATCGGTCCTCCATTCGCGCACCCTGAAAATGGATCGTTCTTGCGTTTGTACAAAGAACGATCCGTTTCCGGAAATAAGTTGACTCGCAATTCATGATTAAAGCCACCCACGGCTCGCCATGCGCCGCATCGGTTCGAATCGGGCTCCGTCCACGACTCCAGGCAGCGAGACATCCGCGACCCGCACAGAAAATACCGGGAGGCGTGATCGCCTTGCCGACAACGACACAGGAGCCGTCATGAATCGCTTATCAATTTCCTTCGCCTCGGTCGTGGCGGTGCTTGCGAGAGTTTGCGGGGCATCTGCCCTCGAATACCCCGTCGGCGAGCCCCAACTCGTAAACGGCATGGAGATCGCCGCTGTCTATCTGCAGCCGATCGAGATGGAGCCTGCCCACATCATGAAACCCGCGGCGGATTCGGACATCCATCTGGAGGCCGACATCCATGCCACGCAGGAGAATGTCAACGGCTTCGCCGAAGGCGACTGGATCCCCAACCTGACCATCGAATACACATTGACCAAGCTCGACGACAACCAGCAGACCGGCGGCGTCTTCATGCCGATGGTCGCCAGCGACGGGCCGCATTACGGTGACAACGTCAAACTGATGGGACCCGGAAAGTACCGGCTCGTTTTCAAGTTCGCATCGGAAGCATCCGGCGCTACGGCGCATTTCGGCCGGCATGTCGACAAAGAAACCGGCACCCGCAGGAAGGGCAGCTACTGACCTGAACCTGCCCCCGGCTTCGCCGCCAAGCCCGCAGGTCGCATGCCGGGTGCGGGGAGGGCCCCAGGAACCTGCATTGGAAATCGAGATGCCCGCTTTCGCGCGCTTCGCGCCGCTCATTGTCGGCGCGGCCCTTCCTGCGATGTCCGTCTCAGGGGCTGCCCAGGACTTTCCGGTCTTCGTCATCGAATTCAAGGACGGCGCTATAACGCCATCGACGATCGAGGACCCCTCCGGCACCCGCTTCAAGCTCGAGCTCCGCAACACGGGCCTCAGCCCCGTCGAATTCGAGAGCCTCGAACTGCGCAAAGAAAAGGTGCTGGGCCCGGGCGTGACCTCCTTCATCGTCATCCGCCGCCTCGAGCCTGGGGAGTATCGCTTCTTCGACGACTTCCATCTCGATATGCCGCCCGCCACTTTGATCGCGCAGGAGCCTGCATCGTGATGACCGGAATCCATGGGCAGGTGGCCTTCGTCATCTGGCGAGAGAGCATGGAGGCGCTGCTCTTCGTTGGCATCCTCCATGCATGGCTGACACATCACGCCGGCGCGCAGGCTGTCGCGACCGGCAAACGCTTCCTGTGGGGCGGCGTTCTAGCCGGGCTGGCGGCGGCCATTTTCCTGGCGCTGATGATCCTGTCCGTCGCGAGCCCGCTCGAAGGCGATCGCGAGGACTATTTCCAGATCGTCATGGCCGGGTTCGCCGCCCTGCTCATCCTGCAAATGGTCGTGTGGATGCGCAGCCAGGGCGACCGGTTGAAGCGGGACCTCGAACGCGGCGCCGAACGGGCTGTGACCAGTGCCAACTGGTGGAGCCTCTTCCTTCTGGCGACAATCGCCGTCGCGCGGGAGGGCAGCGAAGCGGTCGTCTTCCTCTACGGCATCCTCGCATCCGCCGGGCGGCCCGGCTTCGCCGGCAACGTCGCGGCGATCGGAGCGGGATTCGCCCTCGCAGGCGCGGCATTCGGGCTGCTACAGGTGAGCGCGAGGCGCTTTTCCTGGGGCGTCTTTTTCCGCGCAAGCGAAATCCTTCTGCTCTCACTGGTGGCCTCGCTGTTGATGACCGTGCTCGATCGCGCAATCGGGCTCGACCTCGTATCTCCGCTCGGCGGGCCTTTATGGGACACGTCCGGGCTGCTCGACGACAGCGGCCCCCTCGGCGGTTTCGTCGCCGCGATGACGGGCTACCGGTCCCGTCCCGACCTGACGTCAGTCCTGGTCTACGCTACGTTCTGGTTTGTGGCGGTCGCGCTGCTGCGGACAGGGATTCCGCGTCCTTCTGCCAGAACATCATGACCATACGGATCCCGCTGCCCGTCCGCGCCGTGCCCGCACCGCAGAGCGACATATGGCAAAGGATCGGCGAATGGCTCCAGCGCCACCAATCGACGATCCGCGGCACCCAGTGGTCGGTGGTGTCGATCTATTTCGTGCTTCTGGTGGTTCCCGTCTTCCAGCCGCTTCCGGACCACACGGCATATTTATGGAGCAACTTCACCCGTTTCGCCCAGTTTGTCTTCTGGGGCATCTGGTGGCCATTCGTGCTCCTGAGTACGGCTCCGGTCGGCCGCGTCTGGTGCGGGCTGCTGTGCCCCGAAGGCGCTCTGACCGAATTCGTCAGCGACCGCGGACGCGGGAGAGCAATTCCCCGCTGGCTGACATGGCCTGGCTGGCCTACCGCCGCGTTTGGCTCAACCACGCTCTACGGACAGATGATCAGCGTCTACCAGTATCCGGGTCCCGCCCTGCTGATCCTCGGCGGCTCCACCCTGGCGGCGGTCGCGGTCGGATATCTCTACGGGCGAAACAAGCGCGTCTGGTGTCGATATCTGTGTCCGGTCAGCAGCGTCTTCGGTCTGCTCGCCAAAGTTGCTCCGTTGCATTTCCGCACCGACCCGGTCGTCTGGCAACAAGCGCAGCTGTCGAAGGTCAAGCCGGGATCGGTGAACTGCGCGCCACTCGTAAAGCTGAGGACCATGCGCGGCGCCAGCGACTGCCATATGTGCGGACGTTGCAACGGCTTTCGCGGGGCGATACGGCTGGCGCGCCGCTCGTCCAACCACGAAATCGTCCACGTTGCCGGAAGCACACCAAAGCTCTGGGAAACGGTCCTGATCGCCTTCGGCCTCATGGGCATCGCCACCGGGGCGTTCCACTGGTCCGCCAGTCCCTGGCTCGTAGCGGCCAAGCAGATCGCCGCCGAACGGTTGCTCGAAGCTGGGTGGAGCTGGCCGCTCAAGGCCACCACACCCTGGTGGGTTTTCACCAACTACCCCGAGCACAACGACGTCCTGACGCTGCTCGACGGGACGGTTCTGGTCGCCTACGTTCTGGCGACCGCCCTCGCTTTCGGCTCGTTGGTGACGATCACGCTTGCCATTGCGACGCGGATCCTCGGCCCGTGGGACGCGGCTCGCTGCCATCATCTGGCGCAGACGCTGATTCCCCTGGCCGGTGCCGGCGTCTTCCTTGGCCTCACCGCCCTCACCATCGGCCAGCTTCGTTCCGACGGCGTCGACCTGCCGTTCGTCGACGCTGTGCGCGCCTTTGTCCTTGCCCTCGCGTCAGTCTGGTCGGGAGTCCTTTGCTGGCAGGTAAGCGGCACCTATGCCAAAGCGACGGGTCGCAGGGTATTGGCCGTATTTGCCATGTCTTTGGGGATGAGCGTGGTCGATTCGGGCTGGCTCCTGCTGTTCTGGATCTGGTAGCAGGCCGCGACCTGCGCACGCGATCGTTCGCGCTGCAGCAGGCCCATGACGACCGTGCCGGCCTTGAAATTATCGACGAGTTGTTTGCGCGGGAACAAAGAGCCTACCCGAGAACCTGATATCGTAGACTTGGGGCGCAGGCGGTTTCGGCTTGGCCGTCATCGGGGTAGTTCAAACGACGGCGAAGTCGATCGTAGGCGCCGCTGCCATAGGGGATTCTGCCGGGCAAGAGAACTCGGAAGCATCGCAGGAGCAAGGATGACATGCCGGTGATCGATCTATCGAAAGGAACCGACCGCCCCGCCCGTCACGCGGATCTGTCGGTTGTCCGTCGTCTGGCGACATTGATGAAGGATATTCAACTCGATTGTGGATGTCGCTCCCGCCTCGATGAAGCGCTGGCCCGGTTCGCCGCCCTGGAGGAGCGGCGGGCCGCATGTCAGCATCTTGCCAGTGCACGCCGTCAGCGCGAGCGGATCGAAGCTGTGCTGTTCTTCCTTCAGGATCTTGACGATCTGGTTGCAACCGAGAGCGACCGCAGCGAGTACTTGGATATTGCTCTCCTCTTCGAGGACATTGCGACAACCGCAACGGCGGGCGCAGACGCCATGCGGCAACTTTGCATGTCAGCCGCGACTGAAGCCGATAAAGCCTAGATTAGCGTCAGTGCATTATGGGGTTCAACGTCTCTATCTATGAGCAATAGAAAATAATATATGGTGCAAGAGCAAATTTAGATATAATATAAGGTCGCCTATGTCTCGATCTCAACAGACATGTCTTTCAGAAATACTCGAATTGATCGCCTGTCATCGCTCCATGATCCTCCCTCTGCTCGAAAAGCGTCGGACAAGCGCGCCCCCAGAATCGAATGGCCTTCCCGGGCGATCCCGTCGTCTCTCAATCGTCCGATCGTGGCTGCAGAAAGCGTGGCAATTGACGCGATAGTCATGATCCGACCTATGAAACCGGCTCTTCGCCCCATCGCTTCAGTTCATCGCCAGGATCGATGCCGGCCCAGCTGACAAGCCGGGCGGCGAGTTGCCGGATCATTTCGTCGACTGTCGCCATCTTGACGTAGAAAGGCGGTACGGGCGGTGCCACGATTGCCCCCATCCTCGCCAGCGTCAGCATCGAGCGAAGATGCACCTCATGGAGCGGCGCCTCCCGCGGCGCGAGGACCAGCCGGCGCCTCTCCTTGAGCACGACGTCGGCCGCTCTGGTCAGCAGGTTGTCGCCGAGGCCATGCGCCATCGCCGCCAGCGACCGCATCGAACACGGCACGACGATCATGCCGTCGGTTCTGAACGAGCCGCTGGCAATCGGCGCGGCAAAGTTCTTGTGCGAATGCGTGCGGGTAGCTGCTGCTCTCAGACAGGCCAGGCCTTCGGCGCCGAGTTCGTGGGCGATCGTGACCCGTGCAGCCTGAGAAACGACGAGATGTGTCTCCACACCGGCCTTCGACAACAGCCGAAGTGTTTCGAGCGCCAGAATGGAACCGGACGCTCCCGTCACGCCGACGATCAGTCTTTTGGTCATCGTTGGCTCCGGTCGGTCGGTTGCGGAAAGAACTCGTTCCATCGCAAGGAGATCTTTCGCTCGATATCCGCCGACATCCGCAGTTCTTTTCCCCACTCGCGGCTGGTTTCGGATCCGATCTTGCGCGTCGCATCAAGCCCGAGCTTGCCTCCCAGGCCCTCATGCGGGGATGCGAAGTCGAGCTGGTCAATCGGTGTTCGATCCACCTGCATCAGATCGCGCGAGGGATCCATCCGGGTTGCGACGGCCCACATGACATCCGGCCAGGATCGGATGTCGATGTCGTCGTCCACCACGATAACCAGCTTCGTCATCGAGAATTGTGGCAATAGCGACCAGAAGCCCATCATGACACGCCGCGCCTGACCGGCATATTTCTTCGCGATGGAGATCACGGCGATCCTGTAAGAGCAGGCTTCGGGCGGAAGCCAGGCGTCGACGATTTCAGGTATCTGCTGCGTCAGCAGCGGCTTGAACACCTCGAGAAGCGCCTCGCCGAGCACCGAGGGCTCATCGGGCGCGCGTCCGGTAAACGTGGTCAGATAGTGCGCATTGTCGCGGACGCGAATGCGTTTGAGTCGGAACACCGGATAAGTATCGGGAGCATTATAATATCCGGTATGGTCACCAAACGGACCCTCCAGCGCCGTTCCTGTCGGTGAAACGGTGCCTTCGAGCACAATCTCCGCACTGGCGGGCACGTGGAGCGCGATACTACTGCAAGGCGCCAAGCCAACGCGCCGGCCGGCGATCATTCCGGACAATCCCAGTTCCGACACGCCTTCGGGCGCTGGCATCACTGCCGAGATCAGCGTCGCGGGATCGGCTCCGATGACCACAGCGACCGGCATCTCCAGACCCCTGGCCCGCCACATCCCGTGATGAGTTGCGCCGCCACGCATCGGCAGCCATCGCAGTATGGCCCGATCGCGGTCGATCACCTGCATCCGGTAAACGCCCAGATTGTAGGAACCCGGATCGTCCGTGCCAGGTGGGCGGGTAACGACGACGGGCCAGGTGATGAGCGGACCAGCATCGCCGGGCCAACAGGTCTGTATCGGAAGCAGCGAGAAATCCGGGTCCATATCATTCCAGACGCGGTGCGCAGAAACGATTCTGGGCCGCGCCAGAAGAGCGCTTCGCGCGACGGGAAGGATCCGACGCGCCTCTCGCAGACTCTGCGGTGGTCGTGGCGATCTCATCCAGGCAAACAGCGCCCCGAGGGTTGCCAGCCCGGGAAGGTCAGTGCCGAGCCCCGCGGCAACCCTTTCGCGGGTGCCAAAAAGATTCGTGACGACGGGAAAGCCCGATGCAAAACCACGCTCGTCGAGCGGCATCGCGAAGCGGAGTGCCGGCCCCTTGGCGGCGATTACCCTCCGGTGAAGTTCGGTTATCTCGAGCTGGGTCGAAATCGGAGCGTCGATCTTCCGAAGGTCTTCTTTCCCGTCCAGGTAGGAGAGGAACGAGCCAAGATCGGAAAAGGGTGGAAGGGAGCGGCGATGCATGGCGAAACCCGGCTCGACCGCTTCGTCGGCCTGGCGGCTCTTGCCACGCCGACTGGCCGGGAACTTTGTCATTTCGCAAAGAGCGGGCGCATCGTGAGGACTATCCTGCAGACAGGCTATCGAGCGGACTGCATCGTTTGAAGGGACATGGCAGATGACGGCAGAAAGTACGGGAGCACGCTTGCCGGAATTCGCCAGGCATCTGTTCCCGACCATAGCCGGCCTGCCGCTCGGCCCGATGCTGACGCTGTCGCTGCGCGCGCTTGCCCGGCGCCAGCCTCGGTTATTCGAACGCCTGGGCGAACACCGTTCTGCCCGCTTTTTCATCGATCCGGTCGATCTTGCCTTTGCATTCACGATCGTTCCCGATGGCGAAAGATCGGTCGTCCGCGTCGTGCGGAAAATCGAAACAGCGACGTCCAGCGTTGTGATCAGAGGGCCGCTTCTGATGCTGCTCGGCCTGCTCGACGGAACGCTCGACGGGGACGCGCTGTTTTTCAACCGCGTGATCTCGGTCAGCGGCAGCACGGAGGCGATGCTGGCCCTGCGGAACTCGATCGAAGATGCGGAACTGCTTCCCGCCGACCTGCTCGGCCTGACCGGTTCTTTCGCCCGCGCGGCGAACGCCGGGATACTCGGCGGCCTCGATCTGGCGCGCCGGCTGGCCGCCTCCGCGAAGGCCGGGACATTGCAGGAACCATAATGAACCCGGCGCGAATGGAACTGGTTTGCCCTGCGGGGACGCCTGCAACGCTGCGGGCGGCAGTGCAGGCCGGCGCCGACGCCGTCTACTGCGGCTTTCGCGACGAAACCAACGCCCGAAATTTTCCGGGTCTCAATTTCTCGACTGAAGAATTGGCAGAGGGTGTCAAATTTGCTCACGCTCATGGGAGCAAGGTGCTGGTCGCCATCAACACCTTCGCCAGGGTCGGCAATGTGGACCAGTGGAGGAAGGCTGTGGATGCGGCAGCTCGGTGCGGCGCGGATGCCATAATCGCCGCCGACATTGCCGTCCTGGATCACGCTGCAAGGAACCACAAACAGACCCGATTGCACCTCTCGGTCCAGGCCGCGGCGGCGACGCCGGAGGCGATCGGCTTTTATGCCGATACATTCGGCGTCCGCCGCGTCGTGCTGCCGCGCGTGCTGTCCATCCAGGAAATTGCCACGCTCAACCGGGCGATCCGGGTCGAGACAGAGGCCTTCGTCTTTGGCGGTCTCTGCGTGATGACGGAGGGTCGCTGCTACCTCTCTTCATATGCGACTGGAAAGTCGCCGAATCTGAACGGCGTCTGCTCGCCGCCCGAAATGGTCAGCTATGACGAGGACGCGGGCGGCACCGTGGCGCGGCTCTCCGGCTTCACCATTGATCGCTATGCGCCCGGCGCGCCGGTGGGTTACCCGACGCTTTGCAAGGGAAGGTTCAAGGCCGGAGACAAGACCTCCCACCTGTTTGAAGATCCGGTCAGCCTCAATGCCGGAAGCATGATCGCCGGGCTCAAGGCAGCTGGCGTGACTGCCTTGAAGATCGAGGGGCGCCAGCGCGGCAAAGGCTATGTGACTGAGGTGGTTCGCGCCTTTCGAAAAGCCGTCGATGCCGTCGAGCAAGGCAGCGATGCAATCGAGATCGACCGCATCCTGGCCGGGCAGTCGGAGGGCGGCAGGCAAACCACCGGCGCCTACAAGAAATCGTGGAGATGACCTTGCCCAGAACCGCGTTGACGCTAGGCCCGGTCTTCTTCCACTGGTCACCCGACAGGCTGGCGGACTTTTACCGCCGCATTGCGGACGAAGCCCCTATAGACCGTGTCCATGTCGGCGAGGTTATCTGCGGCAAGCGAATGCCGTTCTCCGATCCGGCTTGGCCCGACATCATCGAACGCCTGGAGCGCGGCGGAAAGGAAGTGGTGATCTCCACCCTGGCCGCGCCGGCAACAGTGCGGGAGCGACGGAGTGTCGAGGAACTGGCCACGGACGAACGGCTGATCGAAATCAACGACATCACCGCGCTGCCATCGCGTACTGGAAAGCCGTTCGTTTCCGGGCCCTTCCTAAACGTCTACAACGAAGCCTCGGCGCGGTTCCTGATCGATCATGGCGCCCGCACGATTTGCCCGCCTGTCGAGCTGTCGCTTGCCGCCCTCGGCCACATGGCGCAGGCATGCCCCGAAGCCGACTTCGAGTTGTTTGCCTTCGGCCGGTTGCCTCTCGCCATCTCCGGGCGATGCTACCACGCGCGGCACCATGGACTGCACAAGGACTCATGTCAGTTCACCTGCGAAAAGGACCCGGACGGGCTCGCGGTCGATACGCTCGACGGCCAGGAATTTCTGGCGATCAACGGTGTGCAGACGCTGTCCAACCAGGTGCAGGCCTTTCTGCCCGAGCCCGGCCAGTTCGCCATGCGGGGTGTCCGGCGGCTGCGATTGTCTCCTCACACGTGCGACATGGTGCAGGTGGCGAAGATCTACGAGGCACTCGTCGACGGCAGGGAAGAGCCAAAAGCCGCCCGCTTCATACTTTCGTGTCTCGATCTGCCCGGCGCGCAGGTTGACGGATACGCTCACGCCAAGCCCGGTTGGCAGGCGACCGCTTCAGTTTGAGCCCCGGCTTCGAGAGGAACATGACCCGGATCGCAATCTCCACAGCGCCGCTGCCCGCCCGCAATCGGCACGACTGGCTGGTTCTGCTTGTGACGGTTCTGATGACAGCGTCTGCATTCCTGTACAATGGCGTGGCCGCGCATGCCGACCGATCGAGCGGTTTAGATCTGCCGGCAACGGACGCGCGTGCGTCGATCACCGTCGAGCACGACCACTGTGGTTCACTTTGCGATGCAGGTGACCAGACACGGCAGCAGGGAGATGACGGCTGCGTTTGCCTGTCCGGCTGCCTGATCTGCGTCCTGTCGACGGCGGAGGCCCCGATCGATGTCCTGCAACGGGAACTGCTGAGCGTCAGACCTGGGCCTGCTCTGCGTGAAGGACATATCGCGCCGCGATTAAAGCCTCCAAGACGGATCGTGATCGTCTGAGCGCACGCGGCCACTACGGTTCGTGCGTCCAATGGGCCGTTCCGGCCACAGTCACGAACAGGAGAGCTTTCCCATGAAAGAGATATCACGCCGTCAGTTTCTGGTGTTCACAACGGCTGCCGGTCTGGTCGGCACAGTTTCGTCGCTGCCCAGGACGGCCTTGGCATCTTCGGCGACAGCGTCGGGCTACGTCTTCACCGCGGACGAACTTGGCAATTCGATCAGCCGCATCGACTTACGAAGCGGAAGGGTCGAAATCGCACGCGTCGCCATCACACCTCACAACGTTCAATACGTTGCCGCCGGCAACCACCTTCTGGCGGTGGGAATGCCGGCCAGCAGTATGGACGGACACAGCGGCGACAGCCACGCGTCGAACCCACAGACGGGCCGGCTGATCGTGCTTGATGCTGACGACCTTGTCTCCGGCAAGGCCATATCCGTCGACATCGGCGCCCATCCGGCGCATGTCGTCGCCGACCGCGAAGGCGCCCGTGCCTTTGCAACGAATTCCGGCGACAACACGGTTTCGGTGATCGATCTCGCGACAGCTTCGGTCATCAAATCAATATCCACGGGCGACTATCCGCACGGCCTGCGGATGAGCCCGGACGGGACGATTGTCTGCATCGCCAACGTCAATGACGGCTCCGTTTCGGTTGTCGACACTGCGACGCTCTCCGAGGTGGACAGGATCAGCGTCGGCGTTGCGCCGGTACAGGTCGGCTTCACCCCGGACGGCGCCCACCTCTACGTCTCGCTGCGCGACGAAAACCGAGTGGGCGTCATCGACACTGCGACGCGCAAGGTTATCGGGTACATAGATGTCGGGCGTTCACCTATCCAACTGCACGCGACACCGGACGGTCGCTTCGTCTATGTCGCGAACCAGGGCACTGAGGCGGAACCGGATGACAAGGTCTCTGTCATCGACATCGCCAAGGCACGCGTGGTGCAGACGATCCGGACCGGCAAGGGCGCGCATGGCGTCGCCGTCAGCGCCGACGGCTCGTTCGTTTTCATCACCAGTATCGTCGACGGCACGGTGTCGCTGATCGATGTCGCCAGCCAGTCCGTGACTGCCAGCTATAAGGTCGGCGACGGCCCGAACGGAATCACATACCGGGCCAAGTGACCGGCGAATGCGGGCGCCGCGACAATCCCGGCGCCCGCATTCGCCCACCCAAATAGATCGATCAAATCGTGCTCCGAGAAGATCGACCCGCATCGCCGCGGAAGTATTTCCGAGGGATGGGTGGGGGATCGGACGCCGAGGGTTCGCCCGTGTCAGTCCAGCGCCGCCAGAATGCGTTCGGGCAGAAGCGGCAAGTCAGTGAGTTCCGTTCCCAGCGCGTTGTTGACGGCATTGA
Organism: Pseudomonadota bacterium; assembly: GCA_043811435.1. Taxonomy (GTDB): domain Bacteria; phylum Pseudomonadota; class Alphaproteobacteria; order Rhizobiales; family Xanthobacteraceae; genus Bradyrhizobium. The sequence continues at coordinate 36,521 of JBDRNF010000098.1, read as the reverse complement.
CCACCGCTGCCGCCACGGGCACCGTGGAGATCTCGCCCACCGCCTTGGCGCCGAACGGACCCGTCGGTTCACCATCCTCCACAAGCACAATTCGCATCGGGGGCATCTCGGGAGCGTTGGCCAGCGTATAGCGGCCAAGGCTGTCGCCCTTCATCACGCCTGTGGTCCGATCGATTGCGACATCCTCGTAGAGTGCATAGCCGATGCCTATCTGAATGCCGCCGTGGATCTGCCCCTCGACAAGCATCGGGTTGATTGCCCGGCCGATATCGTGAGCGGCAAGATAGTCCGTCACCCGCACGCGTCCGGTCAGCGTATCCACCTCAACCTCGGCGAAATGCGCCGCGTAAGAGCCAGGATTGGCCGTCGCGCGGTAGGTCTCGGTCGCTGAGGGCAGGCTAGCGCCGCGGGCGATCAGCCGTGTCGCGAGTTCAGATAGCATCAGTTCCACGCCGTCGCGGCGACGCACAATGCCGGCTTCCAGCTGGAGTTCGCAAGGCGCGGCGTTCAGCTCCAAAGATGCTTCTGCGCGGATCGCCGCCGCCAGCGCTGCACCTGCCCGACGGATCGCTTCGCCGCAGATATAAGTCATGCGGCTCGCTCGCGTGCCGAGGTCATAGGGACAGGTGTCGGTATCCGCCGGTACGATAGCGATGTCGGACGCCCTGAGACCCAGCATGTGACCAGCAATCTGAGCCAGCGAGGTATCGGACCCACAACCAAGATCATGGAGCGCGCAGACAAGTTCCGCCCGCCCGTCGGGCAGAAGCCGCAGCGTCGCCGTGGTCTCCTCGTGGAAGCCGGGATAGCAGCCGTTGATGTGGGTCGCGCAGGCCACTCCAACGCCCCGCCGCCAGCGGCCTCGCCCCGCGCAGGCCTGACGCCGCGCCTTCCAGCCGAAGGCCTCGGCTCCTTGCACGAGGCACTCCCGCCCGCGCGCATTGCCGAGGTCGAGCCCCTGGCGGGGTTCGATTGCGCCGGGGCCGACGAGGTTCTTGAGGCGCAGTTCCACCGGATCCATTCTCAGCCGCCGGGCAGCAATATCGAGCGTGATCTCGGCCACGGTATGGATCTGTGGCGAGCCGTAGCCGCGGAACGCGCCGGCGGGGACGGTGTTGGTATAGACCGCGCGGCCCCGATAGCGCTCGGCGGGCATGTCGTAGAGGCGGACCAGCCTCTGAAGCATCGAGCCGGGCAAGTAGTTTCCGCCTGTGCAATAGGCGCCGATATCCACCAACGTCTCGGTCTCGCGGGCGAGGATACGTCCGTCAGCACTGAGACCGACCCGCATGTGCCCGGTCACGCTCGACCGCGTGCGCGTCGCGGTAAAGGTCTCATGCCTGTCATAACGGATCGTCACCGGCCGCCCCAGCTTTATCGCGAAGAAGGCGCACAAGGGGTCGAGGATCGGCTCGGCCTTGCCGCCGAAGGACCCACCAATCGGCGTCTTGATCACCCGTAAACGCTCCGCCGGTATGCCGAGCGCCTGCGCGACGACGGCCTGCACTGCAAAGACGCTTTGGCAGGGAGAAAGGATCAGCATGCGGCCATCGGGTTCGGGCATTGCGATGCAGGCGTGGGGCTCGATAGCACAATGATGACTGCGCGGGGTGGAGACGCATGTTTCCACCACCAGATCTGAGGCGGCAAAGCCGGCCTCGGGATCGCCATGGGTGAAGCCTTCCTCCGCTACCGGATTGAGGAACGTGGGACTGCCGTCGGCTAGCGTCACCGATCCGGCATGGAGGAGCGCGGCCTCGGGCGCGAGGATCGCTGGCAGGTCCTCGTATTCGACCGTGATCAGCCGCGCGGCACGGCGTGCTATCTCCTCGGTGTCCGCCACGACAGCCGCCACCCGGTCACCGACGTGCCGCACTGCGGACGGAAACATCTGTTCATCCGCCAGCGCATCCTGCCCGCTGAACCAGATCGAACTGTTGTAGTGGCACGCGGGCGTGTTTGCGTGCCAAAAGACAGCGTGGACGCCTTTGACCGCCAAAGCGGCATTGGCGTAGACTTTTCGGACGTGCGCGTGGGGTCGCGGGCTGAAAACGATCGCGCCGTGCAGCAGATCCTCCACATGCAGGTCGGCGGTGAAGCGCAATGCGCCCGTGACCTTGGCTACCCCATCGACCAGCTGCACGCGGCGTGAGATCTGGTTCACGCCAGCGCCTCTTCGAACAGTTCGTGTCGAGGGTTCATACCAGAGATCCGCGCGATCAAATCGAGACCCAGCCCGGCGATGGCGCGACGCTTGTATAGCTGAGAAGCCCGCCCGGCGATGGCGTTATCCACCTCCACGACCAGCGACGAGAGGAAGTCACGCAACGTGCCCGGTTCAAGCCTGCGACCTTCGAGCGCGCTCTCCGCATGCGGCAGGCGGCGCGGTTTGGGTCCGATAGCACCGGCAGCCAGCCGCACGACGCCGAAACGGCCGTCCTGCAACTCGGCCAGCAGGGCAAGGCTGAGGCGCGAAATGGTCAGATCCTGCCTTACCCCCAGCTTGACGAAGGCGCTGCGCGGCAGGATGCCTGCATTGGGCAGGATAACTTCCACGATCAGACGGCCCGGAGCCGGGGCAAAATCGAGGATTGCCACCTCGTTCCATTCGCCGCCCGGCTCGAGCAGGCAGAGCCGGGCTCCGGCGGCCAGTAACACAGGGAGGAGGTCGGCGCCGGGAGAAGCGTTGGCGATGTTGCCGCCGATCGTGGCGCGGTTGCGGATCTGGACCGACCCGCATTGCGCGGCGGCTTCCGAAAGGGCGGGAAACCGCGCCCTGAGACCGCAATGATCGGCGAGCATCACGACGGTGGTTGCGGCCCGGATGCGGATATCCGCGCCTTCGGTGGCTATGTGGGCCATCCCATCCATGCGCGACAGGTCTACCAGCAGACCGGTATCCGGAAGCGGACACCCCGCGATCAAAAGGTCCGTCCCGCCGGCGAGAAAGTGAACGGGCGTCGCCGCGCCCGCAAGCAATGAACGCAAAGTGGACAGGTCTGGAGGCGCTACGACGCTAAGCGCGCTCATCGGCCCGCTTCCATCTCCCGGCGGGCGGCCGCTTCGACGCTCACGGCCCGCACGATCGTCTCGAAGCCGGTGCAGCGGCAGATATTACCCGCCAGTGCGTGGCGGATGTCCACCTCGTCGGGGTTGGGATTGATACGCAATAGCCCCTCGGCCGCCATGACCATGCCTGGCGTGCAGTAGCCGCACTGAACGGCACCCTCCTCGAGAAATGCTTGCTGCAGTGAGTTGAGGCCAGTCTCCGGCAAAAGCCCCTCTACCGTGATGATCTCACTCCCTCGGGCTTGGAAGACCATCACGAGACAGGAATTCACCGGCTTGCCATCCAGTAGAATGGTGCACGCCCCGCACTCCCCCTCACAACAGCCTTCCTTGACACTGGTCAGATTGAGAATATCGCGCAGGGCCGCGCTCAATCGCATTGTGGGCGGCGCGGCGCATTCCCTGCTGTCGCCGTTGACGTTTAGCGATATCGCTCCCTCGCCAACATCTCCGTCAGATCCCGTCCCGCCCGCGGACAGTCGGAGACTTGCGCGAGCATTCCTCGCCAGTTCGGTGTTTGCCCAGAAAATCACCATCCGGTCGGCTCCAAGGATTCGGACGGCCCGGCTACGGTGGAAGCCGAACCATCCGCCATTGGCCTGCCGTCAGGACCCACAGCAGCAGTCGCAGCCGGAGGAAGCCTCTCTTCCGATCCTGACACGCCAGATCTGCGGCCCCTGTTCCAGATACTCCCAGGAAATCTGTCCTGGGTACTTTGTCTCCAGCTGATAGTGCAGCGGCCTCGGGTCGTGATCATTGACCAGAATGATGGAGCCGCCGTCGTCCAGCGCATCCAACATGCCGAATATCCGTGGATGACGTTCCCGCGGGTGGATGCTTCGAACGTCGATAAGGGGGGCGGATTCCGGTATTGAGCTTGGCATTCCGATCACTTCCTTGCGCCGCAGGACAAGGCGAGCCGGGGAAGGCGGCAAATTCGAGCCCGGCCGTGACCAGTCTAGTTGCGCGACCATCCGGCCAATTTGCCAAATCGCAAACAGGAGCGGAAAATCTGCAAAGCAATCGGCGCTTGATATTTCGCAAGGAATGACGCCGCCGGCGCGGCTAGGTTGAACGGACAAATCTCGCTCAGCGCAGGAAGATCTGTTGCAATCGACCATTTTGCGAAAATATGGGGAGGCTCGCCTGCCTCGCTACACCAGCTACCCAACGGCGCCGCGCTTCTCGGCAATCGGCGCCGATACCTATGAGAGCTGGCTGAGCGACCTTCCGTCCGTCGACCCCGTGTCGCTCTACCTTCACATCCCGTTTTGCCGGTCCATGTGCTGGTACTGCGGCTGTCACACCACCATCTCCAGGAAGGGCCAGCCTATCCTCGATTATCTGGACGCGCTGCGGGAGGAAATCCGCATCGTCACGGACCGCGTGCCGAAAGGATTGCAGGTCGACGAAGTCCATTTTGGCGGAGGCACGCCAACGATTATTGAGCCGAAGGAGTTCACTTCGCTGATGGAACTCCTGCGACAGCGCTTCGAGTTCACCGCAGCGGCCTCGGTCGCCATCGAGATAGATCCGCGCACCCTCACGGCCGATATGGCCATAGCCCTGGGCGAAGCCGGCGTAGGCAGGGCAAGTCTCGGCGTGCAGAGTTTCGATCCGGTGGTGCAGAAGGCCGTCAACCGCATCCAAAGCAAGGAACAGACGGCCGAAGCGGTCGACAATCTGCGCCGCTATCGGGTCGCCCGCATCAATTTCGACCTGATCTACGGCCTCCCGCACCAGACTGTTCAATCCTGTGTGGATACCGCGACGGCGGCGGTCGCGATGAAGCCGGATCGGCTTGCGGTATTCGGCTATGCTCACGTCCCTGCGTTCAAGAAGCATCAGCGGATGATCGACGAAGCGGCCTTGCCGGACAGCGCAGCGCGCAGCGAGCAGGCATCGGCGATCGCCGAAACCCTGGTGGCCGCCGGTTACAGGCAAATTGGCCTCGACCACTTCGCGCTGCCCGACGACGACCTGTTTCTGGCCCTGCAGGCTGGTACCCTTCGGCGGAACTTTCAGGGATATACAACCGATAGCTGCAACACCCTGCTCGGCTTCGGCGCGTCCGCCATCGGTCGGACTGAGGACGGCTATGTCCAGAACGAGGTTGCGCCCGGCCTGTATGCGCGGCGCGTCGCCACCGGCCGCCTTGCGACGTCGAAAGGCTACAGCCTCACGGCGGAGGACCGGGTACGAGCGGCAATCATCGAGCGGCTGATGTGTGACTTCGAGGTCGATGTGCCGGTGATATGCGCCTCGCACGGCTTCGAGCCGGCCCGCATTCTCGACAGGGCAGGGCGACTGGAAGAGCTGGCGCAGGATGGAGTCCTCGACATCAGGGAAGGGCTGATCCGTGTGCGCCAGGACCATCGTTTTGTAATCCGCGCGGTCGCCGCCGTCTTCGATGCCTATCTGGACCAGCCGACTCGCGCCCACAGCAAGGCGGCGTAGGCCGTTTCAGAAGACGGGAGGGGACACTTCGACGGCAAGACATCAGCGCCGCGGTTTTCCTTGGCCCTTCGGCGAATTGACAGGAAAGATCCGAAAAAAGATACCGGTTACTGGAGGATTGTCCGGCGTTGAAACAAATCAAACCCACAATCGGTTTTGAATGTAGTCTGGGCGGTGGGAGGACGAGATGAGCGGACCGTCGACGATCGGTCATCACGCAGACCATGTTCAGGCCGCGCTCGCTTCGGGCTCCGCAGCGAGGTCGACGCTGGTTGCCTCCTGGCGGAGGTCGTCCGGCTTGCACAAGCTTGATCCCAAAGAGCGCAAACCGCCAAGGAGATTGACCGACGCCGAACTGAATGAGGCGCAACAAAGGATCGAGCCGCTGATCCGGATCGCCCAGCCAAGCCTGAACCGGCTCTACCTTGCGGTCGGCGGCGTTGGCTGCTGTGTTCTCCTCGCGGATCGTGATGGCGTGCCGGTCGATCGCCGCGGCGCCCCGGCCGATGACGAGACGTTTCATTCATGGGGACTGTGGACCGGTTCGGTCTGGAGCGAGGATTGCGAGGGCACGAACGGCATCGGGACTTGCCTTGTCGAGCAGCGCGCGTTGACGATCCACCGCGACCAGCATTTCTATGCGCGAAACACATTGCTGAGCTGTACGACCACTCCGGTCTACGACCACGAGGGAAATCTGGCCGCGGTGCTCGATGTCTCTTCCTGCCGCGCGGACCTCACGGAAGGCTTTGTCAATCTCATTTCAGTTGCCGTGAATGACGCCGCCCGCCGCATCGAGGCGGAGCACTTCAGGGTGGCCTTCCTGAAGGCCCGTGTCCTGCTCGCGCCGCCGACGGAGACGGGGGCCGGTGGACTCGTCGCGATTGACAAGGACGATCTGGTGATCGGAGCGACGCGCTCGGCGCGACTGACGCTTGGCATCACTCAAGCGTCCCTTAAGAAGCCTTTCCCTGTCGCCGACATATTTGGCGGGCAGGAAACCGAGAGCGAGAATCTGGGCGACGCGGAGCGTGGAGCGCTCCAAAGGGCGCTCGCGCGGGCGGACGGAAGCGTCTCAACCGCAGCTGAAGCGCTTGGAATCAGCCGCTCCACATTACATAGAAAGCTCCGTCGCCTGGGGCTTCACAGGCCGCACTGAGTTTTGCCAAACGAGTGTCGCAAGTCTGCGACACTTTCGCCGGCGAACCGGTTCCGGTGGGCTGACAGGCCGGGCCAAGTCCGGCAGCGTCTTCTCGACACGTTGCATTCCGCGACGTTGCTTCGGGAGGAAGAGCATGAACAAGATTGAATTTTCGCGAACGGCTAAAGTTCCGTTCGCCAAGCGCTACGACAATTTCATCGGAGGCCAATGGGTCGCTCCCCTCTCCGGGAGATACTTCGAGAATATCTCGCCGATCACTGGCCTGCCGGTCTGCGAGATCGCACGGTCGGATGCCGCCGATATCGAGGCGGCGCTCGATGCCGCCCATGCTGCGAAAGATGCCTGGGGCCGCACGTCGCCGGCCGAACGCGCGCTGATCCTCAACCGCATCGCCGACCGCATGGAGGATAACCTCGATCTCCTGGCGCTCGCGGAAACATGGGACAACGGCAAGCCGATCCGCGAGACAACCCTTGTCGATATTCCGCTGGCGATCGACCATTTCCGCTATTTCGCCGGCGCCATCCGCGCGCAGGAAGGCTCGATCGGCGAGATCGACAACGACACCATCGCCTATCACTTCCACGAGCCGCTGGGCGTCGTCGGCCAGATCATCCCGTGGAATTTCCCGATCCTGATGGCTGCCTGGAAGCTCGCGCCCGCGCTCGCCGCCGGCAATTGCGTGGTGCTCAAGCCCGCCGAGCAGACCCCGGCCGGCATCATGCTGTGGGCGGACCTGATCGGCGACCTGCTGCCCAAAGGCGTGCTCAACATCGTCAACGGCTTCGGGCTGGAAGCCGGCAAGCCGCTCGCCTCCTCGAACCGCATCGCCAAGATCGCCTTCACCGGCGAGACGTCGACCGGCCGCCTCATCATGCAATACGCCACGCAGAATCTTATTCCGGTGACGCTGGAATTGGGCGGTAAATCACCGAACATCTTCTTCAAGGACGTTGCGGTCGAGGACGACGATTTTCTCGACAAGGCGATCGAGGGCTTCGTGATGTTCGCTGTCAACCAGGGCGAGGTCTGCACCTGCCCGAGCCGCGCGCTCATCCAGGAAAGCATCTACGACCGCTTCATGGAGCGCGCGCTCAAGCGCGTCGAGGCCATTGTGCAGGGCAGCCCGCTCGAAATGACCACGATGATGGGCGCGCAGGCATCTTCCGAACAACTCGAGAAGATCCTGGGCTACTTCGATATCGGCCGTCAGGAAGGCGCGAAGGTGCTGACCGGCGGCGAGCGCAACATCCTGCCGGGAGAACTCGCGGGCGGCTACTACATCAGGCCGACCGTGCTCGAAGGCCACAACAAGATGCGCGTCTTCCAGGAGGAAATCTTCGGGCCGGTCGTTTCCGTGACCACCTTCAAGGACGAGGAGGACGCGCTCTCCATCGCCAACGATACGCCCTACGGTCTCGGTGCCGGCGTCTGGAGCCGCGATGCCAACCGCTGTTATCGCTTCGGTCGCGCCATTCAGGCGGGGCGGGTCTGGACCAATTGCTACCACGCCTATCCGGCGCATGCGGCGTTCGGTGGCTACAAGCAATCCGGCATCGGGCGTGAGACGCACAAGATGATGCTCGATCACTATCAGCAGACCAAGAACATGCTGGTCAGCTACAGCCCCAAGAAGCTTGGCTTCTTCTGATCGCCTCCCAAGGCGATGCGGCGCGGATCCGATCCGCGCCGCATCAGCATTCACAGGGCGATCTCGTAGCAGACATCGTTGCCGCGACTCCCGCCACGCCGAACCTCATCGAAAAGACGGCCGCCGAGCATGGGGAAATCCTCTTCACAAGTCCGGCGGCTGTCGTGCCGGGTCGCGGCGGCATGTTCTCGTGGGACAACGGGAGGGAGGTTCTCCTCCTGACGCGCTCGACGGTTCGTGCCATCCCGAAAACTCCCCGACAGCCGGTGTCGAACTACACCGACCTTTGGCTTGTACACAGAGGGCACGGATTACCGGTCCGGTCGTACATACATTGCGAAGGGCGCCCTGGGGAAAAGGCCGCACCAGCGACGGCTTGCCGCTTTTCGGTCACAGTGACATTGTGGCGATTTAATCGCGCATTGTGTTTTTCCAATTCCCCCGCACAGAAGGAGGAGTAGCTTTGGGCCACCTCGACCGCTCGCTAATTGCCGGGCTGTCTCCTTTCCAAGGCGTGGCCCCGGCCGATCTCGATCGCATGCTCCAAAAGGCCCGCTCAAAGAGGATAGCGAAGGGCGGTACGGTTTTCGAGCAGGAAGCAGAAGCGCAGTGCTTTTTCCTCCTGATCGATGGACATGTCCGCGTGGTAAAGGCGACTCCGGACGGCCAGCAAGTCATAGTGCGCTACATCAGTCCGGGCGAATTGATGGGCATCGCGCAGGCACTGGGCCGATCCACCTATCCGGCGAGCGCGATCGCAGCGATCGACTGTGTGGTGCTGGCCTGGCCTGGCCACCTTTGGTCGGAATTCGCATTCGCTATTCCGAGCTTTGGCGCTAACACCTACAAGACCGTAGGGACCAGACTTCACGACACGCATAGCCGGATCGTCGAGATGGCGACCGAACAGGTTGAACAACGCATTGCCCATTCGTTGCTGCGTCTCGTCAAACAGACTGGAAAAGCCACCGATGAAGGCATCCTGATTGACTTTCCGATTTCACGCCAGGACATCGCCGAGATGACCGGCACGACGGTTCACACGGTCAGCCGCCTGCTCACCTCCTGGGAAGACAAGGGACTTGTCAAAAGCGGCCGACAGAAAGTGACGGTCGTTGAGCCACATCGCCTGTTCCTGCTTGCGCGGGGTCGCGCGGAGAAGATCTGAAGCGATCTGCTCTCTTATCTCTTCATAGCGCCGACCAGATTGCGGATGAGCAGTGTTTCGTCAACCTGATGTTCTTTAGCCGCATCAGCTGGACTGTGAAAAGGTGCTATGGGACAGCCGACGCAAAGCAATCCATGATCAAGAACGACGCGGATGGTGTCGGGCCATTCGCGCATGATTGCGTCCATCGTCATGTCGTCGTGAAACTTCGGTTTCATGGCAGCGATCCGCTCCAAGGATGCGTCATCATCAAGCATTGGAGCGCAACCTTCATTGCGGAACAGCAAATACAATTCAGATAATTCGGGGAAGCAAGGATTCTGATGCCCTCCGCTGCGGCGTTGCTACATGCCGGCAGCTATGCGGCGACCGCGAGACGCGGCGGCCGGTGTGAAGCAATCAAGTGTGCTTTGGAAGGCAGCTCAGGCGCTGGGCGACTCGACACTGCAATAGTCTATTGGCGAACCGGCTCCGTCGGCTCCAGTGCTTTTTTGGGTAATGGATTTTGCTTGCGTCAGCGCAAAGAACGTTTCGATCGAAGCAATAAGCTTTAGTCATCAGTCTGGTGAAACGCGTCGTTTCAGAAGTCCAGCACGATCCTGAGAGAAAACTAAGGTGACTGGCGTCTCCCTTTCCCGCTGGACGATGTCCTACTTTGCCGCGGCGCTTGCCGCGCTCTTGCTGGCAGAGGGGCTGATGGCGGTCGGGTACGGCTATCCGTCCGCCCCCGTTGCGTCTCCGCAGACTCTCATCGTCGTGCATATCGTGGCGATCGGCTGGCTGAGCTTGCTCATGTGCGGAGCGCTGTTCCAGTTCGTGCCGGTTCTGATCAATCGGCCACTATTCAACGATCTCCTGACTATGCCGGCGCTTCTGTGCCTGCTTGGCGGACTTGTCGCGCTGCTTTCGGGGTTTCTCTGGCTAGACGGACAAATCGAGGACACGCTGCCGTTTTTCACAATCGCGAGCGTTCTGCTTGGTCTCGGCTTCGCGTTCGCAGTGTGGAACTTGGCCGCAACGTTGATGTCTGGCCGGCCCCTTCCTCTGCCAGCGCGTTTCGTCGCCGCAGGTCTGGGTGGAATCTCCCTAACCGCAGCGCTCGGTATTGTATTTGCACTCGTTCACGGCGGCGTGGACAGCGCTTACCTCATCGATCTTGCCGCGCGGGGCGTTCCACTTCATGTCATCGCCGGCCTCGGCGGCTGGCTCACTCTCTCGGCGATGGGGGTCAGCTACCGGCTCTTTTCCATGTTCATGCTCGCACCGGAACTGGACCGCCGCGGCAGCAGGCTTGCGCTGTATCTCGCCGTATGTGCCTTGGGTATTGCGATACCGGGGGGCGTCCTTGCCATCTCGATGGGTTGGAACCTCGACACAATCCTCCTTGGCACCGGGGCTGCGGGCCTGGCTAGTCTGTCCTTCTATGGACGCGATATCGTGCACCTCTATCTCACCCGTAATCGGCGAACCATCGAACTCAACACGCGCGTCAGCGCATTTGCCTTTGCGTCGCTTGGAGTGGTCGTTCTGTTGGCCGTGATCCTCGCAGCATTGGGCGAATTGGAACGGCACGGCGCCGTCATCGTCTTCCTCGCCACGTTCGGCTGGCTGTCGGGGCTCGGACTGGCGAAGCTCTACAAAATCGTACCGTTCATGACCTGGCTCGAATGCTACGGGCCGGTGCTCGGCAAAAAGCCGACCCCGCGCGTTCAGGATCTAGTCGTCGAAAAGCGCGCCGTGAAATGGTTCCTGATGTATTTCTCGTCGGTCTGGGGAGCCACGGCGGCCCTCCTCTTCGAGAATCCCCAAATATTTCAGGCGGCGGCCGCGACAATGTTAGTCGCGACGGCCGGGATAATCATGCAACTTCTGCGCGCTCGCCGGCTTGTCGACGTGGATGTCGGCGCTCGCTTCCCTCAAGGAGCGCACAGGCCCGCATTGCTCTACTCATTTGTCCAGACGGCGTGACGCCAGGCAGGTATCGAGATGATGAAGACGATAGCATTCGTGGAACTGGATGTTCGGCCTATCCTGGCCGCGGGCGACGAGCCGTTCGCCAAGATCATGGAGACGGTCGCCGCGCTCTCGCCTGGCGAAGGGCTGCGGCTGTTGACGCCGTTCAGGCCGGTCCCGCTGTTCCGGGTGCTGGGCTCGAGAGGATTCGGTTACGAGGACAGGGAGATCGGCAACGGTGACTGGGAAGTCCTCTTCCAGCGCGTCGGAACTGGCGAATTCGTGCACCAGCGAGCTGGCTCTCCCGGTCACGCGCAGTGGCCCGACGCCCTCATGTGCCTCGACAACCGCGAACTCGAGCCACCCGAGCCGATGGTGCGTATCTTGGCGGCAACAGAGGCGATGCAGGAGGGCGAAGTTCTATCGGCGCTTCTGCGTCGCGAACCCGTATTCCTGTTCCCGGAACTGGAGAAGCGCGGCCATGACTGGCGCGGCGGGTTGGATCGCGACGGAACAACCTATCGGCTGTTCGTGCGCATCGGAGCACGGCGGGAGGCGAAGACATGACGATCCGGGCTACCGACGCGCTGGCTGAAATGGTCAAGGAAGCGCTCCGCCTCGTGATAGACCCTGAACTTGGTGGCAACATCGTCGAACTCGGTCTGATCTATTACGTGGCGGTGCATGAGCACGGCGTTGCCCATATCGTCATGACCACGACTACCCCCGGATGCCCGGCCACGGCCTATCTCAAGGACGGTGTGCGCGACAGTGCGTGGTCCGTGCCCGGCATCGAAAGCGTCCACGTCGCGGTGACCCACGACCCGCCATGGACGCCGGCAATGATGAGTCCGGACGCGCGACTGCGGCTGGGCATCGCCGACAGACGTCGATGGGCCCTTGGATGACTGCTGTTCGGTGGACGGACGAGACGCCCGAAATCGACGCTGCCGCAGCCGCCGGCGCGATGAAATTCGCGGTCGAGTATTTCATCAGGCAAATGCGATACGGCGCGATCAGGGGTCGCGTCGAGCGTGGAACTGGCGAGGACGATGGCCTGTACCGCCTGATCCTCCAGCATGCCGATCGGGAGGTGCCGATGATCGTCGGTCGCGATGGAGCGACCATCAGCCAAGAGCTGACGATGAACGTGCCAAAGCGCCGGTGGAGGCGGCCCGACTCCGGGTGAACCGGCCAAAGCCGCCGGATCGAGGGATTGCGCGACTGAAATAATCCGAGCTCGGCTGGGTGGCGACGTAGCGCCTACGGCGACGTGCGAAACCAGGTTGCCCGTCCGTAAAGCCTGAACCAGGCTGTGTAGCGGTCCGGGCGGGCGGCTACATCCTCCCGGATCGAGTCAGGGGATTGCCAGCTGAAATCCTCGGCCTCGTCCGCATCGGGCACGACCTCGCCGTCGTAGCGGCCGATGAAGATATGAACGACTTCATTCTCCCATAGCCCATTTCCCACCGAAGCCTCGTAAGAGAAGAGGCCAGCGAAGGTAAGCGGGGCAGCAAACCCCATCTCCTCGCGCAAGCGGCGCCCGGCTGCTGTTGCCGGCGGTTCCCCCGGCCGTGGATGACTGCAGCAGGCGTTGCTCCAAAGGCCCCCGGAATGGTACTTCGACACGCCGCGCTGCTGCAGCAGCATCCGGCCCGCGCGGTCGAAGATCAGCACCGAAATGGCTCGGTGACGCATGTTCCTCTGGTGAACGATCAGCTTCCCCGCGCTGCCGAGAGGGCAGTCGTCGGCGTCAACCAGGACGACGCTTTCTTCGTCCGGAGGGTGACATCCCTGCTTCTCCATAGCTGTGTGCGCTTTAGTGATCATGGGTCCCGAGCCGATGATGGAGACGCGCGTCATGCGACCTGAAGTGCAGTGTAAACCAGGCGTCCAACCGGCGTGACAGCTGTCTCGATGCGCCCCGGGGATCGGCCTCGTATCTATCCATTATGTCACGCAACTCTTCCAGCAGTTGCTCGTGCGCCTGCTTATGCTCGGTAAACTGATCGTATCGGCATTCGAACATGAACCGCTCCTCCAGCGCAAAATGCGCCGAGATGGCCCGGAAGATCTCTCCGAGGAACGCCGTCACAACGGGCTCCTGGGTTCCCGCGAGCAGGTCATCATGAAGCTGGTTGATGAACTCGATGAGCTCGCGGTGCTCATGGTCGACAGCTTCGACGCCGACGCTGTAGTGATCTTTCCACTCGATCAGGGGCATAGCCGCACTCCTCTGCGTCAATGAAAAACAAAGCCGCCGGCGTCGGCACGGAAATCGATAACCCGATGCTCCGCAGAGCCGATTTCGACGGGACGTTTCGCTTTCCATGCGAACTCGCCGTCTGGACGGTCGCGCATGCGAATTGCCACCTCGTATCGACCGATCGGCAGGACGAAGCGCTGGTGGACTCGCGACGGTCCGTCTCCTGCGATTCCCGACGGGGGCACGTCAGCGTTGAAGGCGCGTTTGCCGTCGATGTCGAATTCGATCGTGATCGAGGGCCGCTCACGCGGGCATATCTCCGGCCGGCGCATATTGGGCGGCAAAGCGGCGAGTTCATCCTCCGTCGCCTTGCGACACGCCGCCTTACGATCGGCGCCGTGGCTGAACGACAAGGTCAGCACCCCGACACCCTCCGGAAGACTGCGATGGGAGGGCCAATTCGACAGGGCCGCAGCACACATGAAGACCAGGCCGAGGACCGCAAAGCGCCCGATATTGAGAATCGCCCACCTCACGGAAGCACCTCCAACCCTTCATCGACATTCGATGCCTCCGCGGCTTGATCGAACTTCCCGATCCCTGCAAGCCGTCCCGCAAATGTCGCCTTCTCGGCCTCGAAGCGGGCGGTTTCGAACGGCGAAGCCCAGATGGTGGCGAGTCGCTCGCGCGGCACACGTTTGCGCAGGTAGGGATCACGCTCGCCGGCGAAGCGCTGCTTCGTCCATTCGACGCCGAGGCGGTTGTAGCAGGCACTTTCGCTGCAGCCTGCGACGACGACACCTTCCGCGAGGCTCCTGCTCAATATGTAGTCGATGAGCGAGGGCGGGATCATTGCCACGCAGGGAAAGGTGAGGATCCCGCCGATGACCCCACCGCCAGCTCCGTGCTCGCAGGCCAGCACCATTACGCGGCTGTCGCCATGAAGCTCGGCCGACGCGGCGACGACGCCGTCGCGCACATCGCGCAGGGGTTGGCCGGGAAGGTCGATGCCGGTTCTCAATTCTTCCATACGCCGGAACGGCGTGGAGGACGGACAAGCCCCCATACAGATACCGCAGCTCACGCAGAGATCGGGAGAAACTTCCGCTTGTTGCGGGAATGGCTCACCGTCGGTTCGCGGCATCAGCCTGATCGCCTCGTAGGGGCAATCCTCGACGCAGCGGTTGCAGCCGTTGCAGTTGGGCAGGTCGACCACCGCGGCAGGCGCGCGACGGAAGGGCGGCAGCCACGGCATGGCGGCAAGCATGGTCGAGACGCCCACCAGCAGGGCCCAGAGGCTCCACCCACCCCACTTCTCGGCCAACGGAAATAGGGGCAGGAAGAACCAGTCGAGGCCGATCTCGGTGGGAACTTTGGTCAGGTCGGCCGCCCCCTGGCTCACCGCCGGCTTCCACAGCGATACCGCCAGCAGCGCGGCAAGCACGAGGGCGGCCAGCAGGCGCGGCGGGTTGACCTTCGGGCGCGAGATACGCTGGATGTGGATCCACATTCCCAGCAGCAGAATCAGCGGTATGGCGATATGCAGGAACACCATCAGCGAGAAGAAACGGCTGCTGAGATGTTCCGGCGTCAGGAAGTTGCGCGCCAGCGGCTCGCCGAAAATCGGGATCACATCGAGCAGCTTGGCCGATACCGTTGCCAGGTACTGAGCTAGGCTGTCCCAGACCAGCCAATATCCCGTGATGCCGGAGATATAAAGAAACCAGATCAATGGAATGCCGGTGAACCAAGAAAACCACCGGGTGCCGCGATAGCGGTCGAGAGAAAACTCCCTGAGCAGGTGGATCCCCATGCTTACTACCATGAGATCGGATGCGTAGCGGTGGAAGCTGCGCATCACGCCTGCGTGATACCAGTGCGTGCCACTGATCCATTCGACAGACGAATAGGCATTCACAATACCGGTGTCGAAAAAGATGAAAAGATAGATGCCGCTAATCGCTACCACCCAGAACAGGAAGAAGGAGATCGCGCCTAGCTGAGCCATCGGGTTGAGTGCGGGCGAAAACAGTCGTTCCGCGCCATGCTCAATGCGATAGAATATGAAGCGCAGGCCGGTCTTGGCACGGCGCAGGGGCGGCCAGTCGTGCGGCAGGTTCGAAGCGGTATCGGACGTCATCGTCAGGTCTTGGCTCGCGTGAAACGGCGGTTGCCGCGCCACATGCGCACGATCACCCATGCCATCAGGAGAAGCGACACGCCGCCTGTGCCAATCCCGATATAGATGGCATAGTCGGTGCGGTAACGGCCGGTCTGGGGGTCGTACACGGTGCATAGGAAGCGCAGCCGGTCGGCGAGGCCGACCGGCGTTAACGAACGTGTTGTGACACCGAAGACCAGCGCCTTGAGCGGTTCAACGAACACCTGAGCGGGAAAGTCGTCGCCGTAGACCTGGCGGTAAACGCGACCATCTGAATCGAGTATCGTCGTCTGCGCTACATGCTCGAATCCGCCCGCGGCAGCTGAGTAGCTGAAGCCGACTTCCTCCAGGAGGGCTTCGAGCACGGCTGGCGAACCGCTCGCGACATGCCAGAGTGGGTCAGAATCGATGTCGTGATCGGCCGCGAAAGCACCCATCCGTCGAGGCGAGTCGTTGAGTGCGTCGAACCCGACGGTGAGCACGGAGAAGGCATCTCCACCCAACGCGCTGCGCGCCAGCGCCACTGTGGCTTTGAGCTTTTGCGTCGTGATCGGGCATACCGAACTGCAGCTCGAATAGACGAGGCTGATGACCAGCGGACGACCTCTCAGGGCCGATAGGGCCAGTAGCGATCCGTCAGATCTAACGAGGCTGTGGTCCCCGGTCGTTCGTCCGATTGCGGCCTCGCTTTTCTCCAGCGTCACGGACGCGCCGAGTCGCGAACCTGCGGCGCCTGCTGCAGTCCATAGGCAGGCGAGCAGCAACCCCGCAATCCGAAGCGCCTGCGCGTGCATTGCCTTCACCCCAAGAGCGCCTGGAGGAAGACGCCGGTGACCAGCAGCAGAAGCTGCACCAGGGAGGCGCGGAAGTTGGCTATCGCCGCCGTTGGAGTTGGCGCGAGATAGAGCCGCCAGCTCTTCCACAGGAACCAGCCTCCGCCTGTCGCGGCGCTGAGACCATAGAGCCAGCCCATGCCGAACCACAGGGGTGCGAGCGACAGGGCAACAAGCGTCGCGGTGTAGGACAGAATCGCGAGCGTCCATTCGCGATCGGGAGCGATCACCGGGAGCATCGGAACACCGGCGGCGGAATAGTCGTCCGCCTTGGCGGCGGCGAGACTCCAGAAATGCGGCGGGGTCCACAAGAATAGTACGGCGGCGAGGATGCTCGGCGTCCACTGTGGTTCGGGGCTGATCGCGGCAGCGCCCGCCAGAACGGCGAAAGATCCCGCCACGCCGCCGACCACGATGTTCCAGGGCGTGCGGCGCTTGAGCCAGACCGTGTAGACGACGCTATACGTGATTGCACCGAGAAAGACGTAGAGCGCAGAGACCGTCCCCGACGCCGCGTAGGCCAGCACGATCGACGCGGCGAGCAGCGAAGCGAATGTCACCGGCCAGACGAGACCCGGCTTCAATACGCCGCTGGCAAAGGGGCGCGAGCGAGTGCGCACCATGCTCCGATCGCTGTCGCGTTCGTAATAGTGGTTGAATGCGCCCGCGGCGCCGGAGGCGCCGAGCACGGCAAGAGCAAGCGCGGCGATCTCTGCCACCGATGCCGCCTCGCCGCTGGTGACGGCGAGGCCGGCGAGCGCGCTCGCCGCGATGGCGACGCCGATCCTAAGTTTCAGGAGCGTGATGACGATCTTTGCGGCGACGAGCATTGCTGTCTTTCCTCAATCAATCTCAGCGGAACAGCCAGAGTTCCGACAGGTACTTCCAGTTGACGAAGTAGTAGAGGACGAAGGACATGAAGAAGATCGAGACTAGGACGATCGTCCCGGGCAGTTTGACCGTCGCGTGGCTGCCATATTCGGCGACGGCCGCGGCCTTGTTGTGCAAGGGGAAGGCGAGCGGCGCTTCCCCGCGGTCAAGGCGTTTGCCCCAGAGCACGGTGCCGACCGTGATGAGAACGTAGAGCACGCCGCCGACCGTCGCGATGATCGCCGACACGCCGTTCAGCCCCATCATCAGGAAGGCAGCCGAAGGCAGTTCGAACTGCAGGTTGGCATCGCTGAAGGTGATGTCCCAGTGCCGACGTGGAACCCCCAGGGTACCCGCGCCCATCATGAACATCGACACGCCGGCGACGCCCAGCCCGAAGAGATATGGCTGCCAGCGCGCGAGTTTCGGCCAGATGATGTCGCGCTGAAAGATCAGCGGCAGCACGTAGTAAGTCATCGCCATGAAGGCGAGCGTCGTGCCGGCGACCACTGTGCCGTGGAAGTGCCCGGGCACGTAGACCGTGTTGTGCATCAGGAGGTTGAGCTGCTCCGTGCCGAGCACGACTCCGGAGATGCCGCCGATGAAGCCGAACATGACGAGCGACAGGAACATGCCCGAGAAGGCCGGGTTGCCCCAGGGCGCCTTGCGCAGCCACTCGAAGACGCCCTTGGTGTAGCCGTTGCGCCGCTGCGCCGCTTCCAGCGCGCCGGGCACAGTGAGGCCGTGGATCAGCGATCCGAGAACGGCGAGATACATCATGTAGCTGGTGTTGACGATCTTCCACGTGGCGCTCATGCCCGGATCGGCGAGCAAATGGTGCGCGGACGCGAGTTGCAGGAAAAGGATGTAAAGAAGGAAGGCCGAGCGGCTTACCTTTTCCGATAGGGGCTTCGCGCCGATGGTGAGGGCGCCGATCGCGTACCAGACGGAGACATGTGCGGCGACGTTCATCTGCTGCGAGGAATGACCCATGCCCCACCAGATGACCTTGTACATCAGCGGGTCGATCTCTGTGATAAGTCCCAGCGACCAGAGGAAAGTCGGGATCAGGATGATGGCACCGGAGGCAATGGTGAAGACGGCGATGATCGCAGCCGTCAATGCCCCGAAGGTGACGAGCGGGATCGAGCCTTCATAGGTGCGTTCCGCATGCGCGATTACGAGCGTCCCGAAGAACAGACCAACACCGATCAGCGCTCCGACAGCGAAGACGATCAGGCCGAGATAGAAATGCGGAGCGGCCTGCATCGGCGGATAGGAAGTGAACATAACGCTCGAATCGCCCTGGAACACGGCGACATTCGTCATCACCGCGCCGACTATCATCAGTGCGAAGGAGACCCAGCCGAGCTTCGGCGTGGCGAGGCGCGAGCCCAGAAGGATCGCGGAGGCGAAGTAAAGTAGCGCTATCTCGAAGAAGATGATCCAGAAGAGCAGCACGTTAGCCCCGTGCCCGGTGAGCACCAGGTAGAACCACTCTGATGGAAGAAGATGCACCGCCGGCCAGCGGGTGAGCGCAATCAGCAGTCCCATCAGGCCACCGACGGCGAGGAAGACAACAGCTGCCACGGCGTTTGCCATGATCAGCCGCTGCGCCGCGATGTCGACCTTCAAGCCGGTATACCTGCACGTGCGGAAGGTCGTCGTGATCGTCGGAGAACCCGCGTGAGGTGCGTCTATGGCTGTCATTATCCTCTCCTGCCTATTCGACGACGCGGAGGCGGCCGGTCATCTGATGATGCCCGATTCCGCAGTACTCATTGCAGGCGATGCCGAACTCACCCGCCTCGGTCGGCGTGATGGTGATGATTTGCTCGTAGCCGGGGTGAACCGAGATGTTGATGTTCACCGGCTGCAGCGAGAAGCCATGCTGCCAATCCGCCGACGAAAGATGGAAGCGATAGCTCTGCCCCTTCTTCAGCTCGAGGATCGGCCACCATTCCCAAAGCCGGGCGAGAAGGTAGACATCCTCGCCGGCTGGCGGCCGCACCACCGGCACACCGGCCTCTTCGGCCACCTGGTATTTCTCGGCGAACGTCGCGACCTTCTCCTGATAGGCGGCGGGCGTGATGCGGTAGGTTTCCGTCGACAAGTTCTGTCCGCCGATGAAATGCCAGGCAATCATGAAGATGAACATGAACAGGCCCCACAGGAAGGCGACGACGATCCAACCGATTTCGACGCGCTCGACCGGGTCGTTCCACCAGAGCCGGTTTTCGGGAGGTGAGATTGCCATGTTGTCCCCCTGGACAGAGATCAGGGTGCGACGGGGATGGAGGCGATCTCCATCACGCCCCACACGATGTAGAGGATCGTTGGAACGGTGATCCCGATGAAGAGAAGCAGGAATGGATTGTCGAGGACCTGCTGCATTGCGGGGATCCCTTCTCGACGCGGCTCCGGCTTTGGGTTGTCATTCACCGTCATTCTCCTGAAAGGCGAGTTCCAATACTCAATGCTACAGGCGTGCGCGGTTGGACCCACTTGACCAAAGTCAAGCGGTAGGCCCGGAGCATCGGCGTAGTCCGAGCCGAGATCGCGGACTTAACCCTTCGGGACGTTGCGCTAGCGCAAAGTTCTCTCACACCGGATGTGGTCGAGTCTCCGGGGGAGGGTGGGACAATGGGAGGATTTCTTCTCAGTCGGAGCGATCGCGAAGCGATCCGTGGGGCGCCGATGTTTTGCGCTCTGCCGACGAACGCATTCGATGCGCTGCTGGCACATTCGGAATTCCAGGTGCGAGTGCGACATTCAACGCTCTTCGAACAGGGCGAGCCAGCGACCGCGTTCTATCTCGTACTGGAAGGGTGGGCGAAGCTCTTCCGTATGACCGTTGGGGGCGATGAAGCGGTTGTCGGCGTGTTCTCGCGCGGCGACTGCCTCGCCGACGCGCCATGCCTCACGGGCGGGGAATATCCTGTCAGTGGCGAGACCGTCACCGACGCGCGCTTGCTCGCTGTACCGGCATACAGGATCATCGAACTGATCCGGTCGAGTCCGGAAGTCGGCCTCGCAATGGTTGCTTCCACATCGCTGCACCTTAGGAAGCTGGTTGATCAGATCGAGGAGTTGAAGGCGCGAACCGGCCCCCAGAGGCTGGCCAACTTCCTTGCCGCACTGGCGCCGGTAACACGCGGATCCTGCACGATCTCCCTGCCTTATGAAAAACTGCTCATCGCCGGGAGGCTCGGCATGAAACCCGAAAGTCTGTCGCGCGCTTTTCAGCGTCTACAATCGGTAGGCGTGTGGATAGACCAGAACATCGTCGTGGTCCGCGACGTCGCGCGACTTTCCGAGTTTGCCGGGCGGGAGCGACCTTTGGCCTTCAAATGCCCAGCATTTCGTGCAGGGTGTCGCCCCGGCTGACGAGGCCCCCTGCTGCGCGCTCTGATCGTAGCCGGGAGCGGCCAAAGGAATCATAGACGCCGGAGCGCTCTGTCATGGAACCCAGGACCATAAAGTTCATTTCGGCCCTGCACTCGAGCGGCTCGCCGACGCACACGGCATCGACTGGATCGTGCTCGACGACTTCCTTTATCCCGGACACGCACGCCACCGCATGCATGCAGTGCCGGAGAAGACCGGCGCGGCGCTGCACGCCCGCCTGCTTGCTGCGGCTAAGGCCGCTGGCATTGCCATCGTCACCGAGGCACGCGCGACGCGGCTCTTCGTCGGCGGGTCGGACAATATCGCGGCGGTCGAGATCGCGCGGCCCGACGGTGCCCGCGAAGTGATCGGCTGCAAGGCGCTGGTGCTAGCCTGCAGCGGCTTTGGCGGCAATGCCGAACTTGTCGCCAGAAACATCCCCGAGATCGCCGGCGGTCTCTACTACGGCCATGCCGGCAACACGGGCGACGCGCTCTTGTGGGGCGAGGCGCTTGGCGCCCGGCTCGAACATCTCTCGGGCTACCAGGGCCATGGCTCGCTTGCCCATCCGCACGGCATTTTGATCTCCTGGGCGCTGATGATGCGTGGTGGGGTCCAGGTCAACATTTACGGCGAGCGTTTCTCGGACGAGAGCGGCGGCTATTCGGAGCAAGCAGTGCATGTGCTGGCGCAGCCGGACGGCATCGCGTGGGACATCTACGACCGTGCCGTCCATGAGTTTGCGCTGGCCTTTCCAGATTACGCGGAAGCGGACAAAGCTGGCGCGATCCGCACGGCACCGGACGTTGCGGGACTCGCGGCGGCGACGGGGCTGCCTGAGAGGAGGCTGGCGGCGACCCTCGCTACGATTGAGGCCTGCCACAAGGGCCAGGCGGTCGATCGCTTCGGGCGCGATTTCACAGGTGTTGCGCCACTCGCACCACCGTATCAGGCGGTCAAGGTGACAGGCGCGCTGTTCCACACCCAGGGTGGGCTGATGATCGACTCCGATGCGCGGGTCCTGCGTTGCGACGGTGCCGCCTTCCCCAATTTGTTCGCTGCAGGTGGCGCCGCTTGTGGCGTATCGGGTCCGCAAGTGTCGGGCTATCTCTCAGGCAATGGTCTGCTGACGGCTATCTCCTTCGGTTCCGTAGCAGGCACCGCAGCTGCCACCGTCGCCCTTAATTGATTGCGAACCGACTGATGAGCGCGCAACATGCTGTTCGGTTTCGGTGGCGTCGCAGCTCCGTCCTCGTAGCACGCCCGATCCAATTTCGCCAAACAGGCCCGGCTTCAACCCTATGGTACCGCCTTCGGGCAGGCGTCTGCTTTCAGGAAGATCCGAAGCCGATACCTATGCCCGTGTTGGGGGCGCGTTGCTGACCGGCAGATCTGGGGCCGTTGAACGAACATGACGTAATCGCGGGAGCGGTGGCCACCTGAGAGGTGGCGGCGATGTTCGAACCTCTAGCCGGCTGGCTGTCCCGCGATAGGATGAAGAACGGGCTCACGATCGGCACCGGGCCCAGGCATCGAACGGAGGACAGCTGTGAAACAGTATATCGGTCTCGACGTCTCCATGAAAGAGACGGCAATCTCGATCCGGCAGGACGGCAAGAGGATCTGGCGGGGTAAGTGCGCGTCCGATTCCCAACTGCTCGCGGCGCTGATCCGCAAGCGCGCACCGAATGCCCGGCGGGTCGTGTTTGAGACTGGGCCGCTGTCGGTGTGGTTCTACCATTCGCTGACGGCAGAGGGCCTGCCGGTGATCTGCATCGACGCGCGACATGCCAAGGCCGCGCTGGATATGGCCGCGAACAAGACCGATTCGAATGACGCGGATGGCCTGGCACATCTGGCCGAGGTTGGCTTCTACCGAGAGGTTCGAGTCAAAAGATTTGACAGCATGCTGATCCGCACACTGATCACAGCGCGGCGCCAGCTTCTCAAGATGCGTTTGCAAATATCCAACCAGATTCGTGGGTTGATGAATACGTTCGGCCTCGTCGTGCCCAAAGGCGCCGGCAGCGTGTTCGAGCGCAACGTTTGCGCCCTTCTTCAGGGTGAGGACAAGCTGGCGCGGATCGTGGTTCCGATGCTTCGGGCCTGGAGTGATATCCGGCGCCAGACAGCAGAGCGCCGCGAAGGATCTGGATGCGTTTGTCGGTCGAGCAGGTGGATGACTGCTCAGTTGGGCCGTGTGGAAGTGAATAGGCGTCTTGGCATGACGTCACCGGCCACTGAGATCTCAATGGCTTGGTATGCCGATCAGCGCCGAGACCCCGCGCCGATTTGACAACTTGGCCGCGCTCGCCATTGTGGTGCGTCTTCTCGTCTCCACTCCGCGACTGGCCACACTGACGTGCCCTTGATTGACCTGGATCAAATTCTCCAGAAAATTCAGTGGTAATTTTGATACTTTGGCGATGGGCGGCGTACGGGGCATCTTTGCAGGTCGCCGGGACTGTCCGTGCCTTGTCCGCCTGAGGCGAGCCGCAAGGGGGCATTGAGAACAAGGGGCGATGCTGATGCTTCGGTCCTCGAGAAGAGCATGCAGCAAGTGGGCGCTGTTGCTGGCGTTGGCTTATGGGTTGCTAACCCAAGTGACGTCGGCTCCTGCCTTCCAAACCAAGGAAGCTCCGCTTCTTCAATACCCAAAATACAACCCGTTCGGCAGCAGGATCCACATCTGCACGGGAAAATTGCATAAACAGAATGATCGCGGCAAATATGTCTACAGATGCATATCCTTCATTTCGCAAGCCACATTCAACTCGTTCGTTGAAACGCTCTCCATGGGCGAAGTTCTTCTCTTTGGGCTGGTAATGAAACATCGTCAAACTGTCTAAAACTTGAGCAGAGAGATGATTTAACGGTTTTGTTGGAATGGTCACGTGTCGTTGTGGATGAAAATGCGAGCAATCATCTTAGAATTGTGACCCAGCCCAGCGACGGATCTCAGGTCGTCGACCTGCTTCCCGAGGACAATTATCTCGCATTGTTGCTGGAAGCTGTCAGCAGGCAAGAAATGTTTAGCAGGATTGAAAGACAAAAGAAGATGTACGGCCGCGTGAAAATACTGTTCTCGTTTCGAACAATCAGGCATTGTCCAAAACAAGTGACCTGCAACCTGTCCGAATAATACTCGCGGTCGACACGCGTGACGCGCAAGTTGAGTTGAGGCAGATGGTTGAGATGTCGTACGCCGGGGCCAAGGCGGCTGAGGCCCTGAAGAAGGGTCGGCATCAGGTGCGTGAATGCAACTGAGACTGGGATGCGCGACGTCCCTTCGTTACTGTGCCGACGTCCCGCACAGGAGTCCAGACTGATTTCAAATGGCAGAGAGATGACGAGATCGGGATCCTGTGTTTGGCGGTTTCTTGCACGTTTCTTCGATCCCGAGATTCGAGCTTGGCGCGGGGAAATGCCTTTGGCTGTGGTTTTCTGGGGCCATGGCGTGCTTGCAAGCTGCGTGCTCGCCGTTCTGCACGCAAGAACGCTTGATCGAGGACAACTGCTGTTCCAACAAGCCCTTATCTTTCTTTCTGTGCTCTACACGTGGTGGATTTTGTTCGTAATCTGGCGCTGTGCAGAGAACGCGTCTCCGTTCTGGGGCACCATGGCACGATGGTTGACCGTGGCTTGGGGGCTGAACACTGCGCTTGTCCTTGTTTTTCTGCAGTTCGATCTGTTGGTGCGATATGGGCAAGGATAGGGTGGCATGGGAGGGGGCCTCGGCCATCGCCGCCGCGCGACGCCTTCACCGCCTGATCCTCGACGGGGCTGCCTCGCTCTTTCCGGGGTATTTCGCGCTCGTGATGGCGACAGGCGTGGTGTCCATCGCCTGCCAACTTCTCGGGATGCGCCCCCTCGCGCTCGCGTTGGTTGCGGTGAACTGGGTGGCCTATCCGGCGCTCTGGGCGCTGACACTCCTGCGGGCGCTCAGGTTCCGCGAGCTACTCCTGCGCGACATCTCGGACCACCAGCGCGCGCCCGGCTTCTTCACCATCGTGGCGGGGACCTGCGTTCTCGGCACGCAGAACGTCGTCGTAGCGGGCGCGGTCGGGCTCGCTACGGCGCTCTGGTGGCTGGGCCTCGGGCTGTGGTTCGCAGTCATGTATACCTTTTTTACCGCGGTCACGGTGCGGGTGCGCAAGCCGACGCTCGCACGCGGCATCAATGGGGCTTGGCTGATCGCGGCGGTCTCGACCCAATCGGTGGTCGTGCTGCGCGGCGTGATCGACGGCTCTGCCGCGCCGCCCGTGGTGATACAGTTCCAGGTCATCGCGATGTTCATGATCGGCTGCATGCTCTACTTGGCGATCATTCCGCTGATCTTCTACCGGCTGACCTTCGTGCCGCTCAGCCGTGAGGATTTCAGCCCTCCCTACTGGATCAACATGGGGGCAGTGGCGATCACGGCGCTCGCAGGATCGATCCTTATCCTGCGCGGCGGGACCTGGACGATGGTCACGCCGCTGTTGCCATTCCTTAAAGGCTTCACCTTCTTCTTCTGGGCGGTGGCGAGTTGGTGGATTCCGTTCCTCTTTGCGTTAATGATCTGGCGGTACGTCTGGATGAAGGACCGGTTCATCTACGAGCCGGCAGTTTGGGGGATGGTGTTTCCCTTGGGCATGTACACCACAAGCACCTATCAGTTCGATCGCGCGATGGACTATGGTTTCCTCGACCCTATCCCGGAAGTGCTGGTCTTCGTCGCGCTCACGGCGTGGCTGCTGGGCATGGCGGGGCTGTTGCGCCGGATCGGCCGCTCGGTTCTGGGTCGGAGCGGCTGAATCCCGCCAGTCAGCGCGGCGCCGATGGCGGCCGCGACCATAGTTGAGGCAAGCAGAAGGAGTATCTGCCCCAGCGGAGCCTGTTCGCCGAACAGGTAACTGTAGTAAAGCCGCGCCGGCACGGCAAGTTGCAGCTGGCCCAGGCTACAATCTGGTTTTCGGGCAAGGCCGGCTCGAAGCGTTTATCGCCTTGGGTCAAGCGGAAATTCCGGCCATCGTGATCGAAGCCTCCGTCGAGGACTGCTTTGTCATGAGCCTTGTCGAAAACCTCGCGCGGTGTCGTCGAAGCTCACGGCCGGCCGGTCATAGAAGGTCGAGCGCGCAATTCCCATCAGGTGGCATCCTTCTGCGACCGAGATGCCCCAGGGCCGGCGATCACGGATGTAGTCGCGCTTTTCGGCCACTGTCCGTGCTTCTGAGCCCCCTTTAGAAACTCGATCTCCAGAGCCTGCCTTCCGACGAGCCGCTCCAAGGCGGCCTGGCCGTAGGTCTGGATCGTGTCGGCTGCCGTGGCTTCGTCGTCAGATGTTCCGGCCTCGAACTTCTGGATCCAGATGCGGATCAAATTTCGTGACAGATCATACCGCCTGCCGAGGCTGAGGAGCGTCTCGCCGGCAAGATAATCCTGCACTACCCGACGCTTGAACTCGATGCTGTGTGTGCGATGTCGAACCATGGGCTTCCATCCTTCGAAAGCCCGGCCGACCGGTCAATGCCCTTCCATCAATCTGTCCACCCGTAGGGGTACACTCCAAAGAGGATGTAAAGGGTGAAGTTCACGCCCCACTTGGGGAACATGCCTGGCATCGTCTCCAGCATGAAGATGCCCATCGGCGCCCACATGGTGACCGCCATGTAGAACAGGTTCAGGTTATTCATGAAGTCGCCCAGTCCGTCGATCATCGTGAACATGACGACGTACATGACCGAGAGGCAAAGAATCATGTTCAACCAGAACATCAGGTAGGAATGGCCGTGGCCGCCATCTCGACGGACCGGTCGAGTCGGGCCCCGACGGCTTCAATCACGCGTATGATGCTTCTCCTTCGCGGGTTTCCGGTTCGGGAGCGTCTGCTTCGAACGCGGACGGTGCATCCGCAAACGGGTTTGCTCTCATGCCGGTGAGCAGCTTGGCCGAGAAGGCAGCCTCGTCCGCCGCATGGGCGGCGGCCGCGTCCGCCACGGTGTGGAAGATGTCGATCGGGCAGCCAATGCACAGCATTCGATGGCGGATCATGACCCGGATGGTCGTAGGCTATCTGTGCATGATCTCGTTGACCGACATTTCAGGGCTTATGGCGGGAGGCATTATCCACGATCTCCCCTCAAGTCAAAAACCTAGCCGGCCGTGCCAGGCCGAACGCTGTTCCCGCGCAAAGAGCTTTACGAAAGCGGGCTGCGACATCTGGGAGCTTTCCTTCAGGGCGAGCCGACCCTAAAAAGTGGCATAGGAGATACCACATTGATCTTGCGAGCATCCGTGCAGTTGCAGCGCCCACCCGAGGAACGAGCTTTCGTCTATCCGGATGTCGATCGGGCTTTCATCGGCCGCCTGGTGCGCGAGTTCTACGGGCGCGTCCGCCAGGACGATCGGCTGGGGCCCATCTTCGCGGCCGAGATCGTAGGAAGCTGGGAGCCGCATCTGGAGAAGTTGACTGACTTCTGGTGCTCGGTGGTCCTGAAGGACGGCTCGTACAGCGGGCGCCCCGTGCCCGCACACACGAAGCTCGAACAGGTGCGCGAGGCAGACTTCGACGTCTGGTTAGGGCATTTCCGCGCCACCGCGGAAGAGGTCTACCCTGACGGGGTAGCGCAGCCATTCGTCGACCGAGCCGAGCGCATAGCGAAAAGCTTGAAGCTCGCGATGTTCTTCCGCCTGCGGCGCCCTTCGGGAGCTGATCGATGACGGCCGCCAGCCGCGATGCGGCGATCGCGCCCTCCGAACCGGGGAGGCAGCAGTGCGCCTGACCTATCACACCGACTACGCGCTGCGCATGCTGGTCTACCTAGCGCTGAACCCGGGCCGGCCTTCCCGCGTCGGCGACGTCGCCGAAAGCTACGGCATCTCCCGCAACCACCTGCTCAAGGTGGCCCTGCACCTCGGACGCCTCGGCTACCTGACGAGCGTGCGCGGACGGTCAGGTGGCATCGCGCTCGCAAGGAAGCCGGAAGAGATCAATCTCGGTGATGTTGTACGGCAGACCGAACACGATTTCGCGTTGGTCGAATGTATGCGCTGCGACGGCGGAAGCTGTGCAATATCTTCCGCCTGTCGGCTCAGGGGGGTTGTCAAGAAAGCGGTCGCGGCGTTCGTATCCGTTTTCGACGATTATTCGCTGGCGGACATTGCCGGAAACAGGGCTGCTCTTGCAGGCCTGCTTGGCCTCACCGGCGAGACTTCGGAGCCAGCATGAGCGATTTTCAGAGGGCGCCATGATCGGGAAACTCAGCTCCACGGAAAGACAGTACGCGGCGGTCGTCCTCGTCATGCTGCTCGCCGCCGGGATCGGGATGGCCGCGCTCGGCAGGAGCGACACCTTGGGCGTTCACGGCGTGCTGGTGATCCTATTCGCGGGAGGACTGCTCTACCCGGTCCTGTCCGGGTTCTACGAGCCCGAGCCGACCGAGGACCGCGAGGCCTCCTATTACGACGACCCGATCAAGGTGGGTATCGTGCTGGCGATGGCGTGGGCCGTGTTCGGCATGTCCATGGGGGTCTGGGTCGCTGCCCAGCTTGCCTGGCCGGACCTCGCATTCGACGCGGCCTGGTCGACCTTCGGAAGGCTGCGGCCGACGCACACCTCCGGGGTCATCTTCGGCTTCGGCGGCAACGCCCTGATCGCCACGTCATTCCATGTCGTGCAGCGCACGTCGCGCGCGCGCCTCGCAGGGCAGTTCAGCCCGTGGTTCGTCCTCTTCGGCTTCAACCTCTTCTGCTTGCTCGCCGTGTCCGGCTATCTACTCGGCGTGACGCAATCGAAGGAATACGCCGAGGCCGAGTGGTATGCCGACCTCTGGCTCGTCGTCGTCTGGGTCACCTACTTCGTCCTGTTTCTGCGCACCATCGCCCGACGCCGCGAGCCCCACATCTACGTGGCGAACTGGTATTTCATGGCCTTCATCGTGGTGGTCGCAATCCTCCACATCGTCAACAACCTGGCCGTTCCGGTCTCGTGGGGCCATGCCAAGAGCTACACCATCTGGCCGGGCGTCCAGGACGCGATGGTGCAGTGGTGGTACGGGCACAACGCGGTCGCCTTTTTCCTCACCGCGGGCTTCCTCGGGATGCTCTATTACTATCTCCCCGTGCGGGCGCAGCGGCCGATCTTTTCCTACCGCCTCTCGATCCTCAGTTTCTGGGGCATCACCTTCTTCTACATGTGGGCAGGCTCCCACCACCTCCATTATACGGCGCTGCCGCATTGGGTTCAGACGCTCGGCATGACGTTTTCTGTCATGCTTCTAGTTCCGTCCTGGGCTTCGGCAGGCAACGCGCTTCTGACACTGAATGGCGCATGGCACCGGGTCCGCGACGACGCGACGCTGCGCTTCATGATGGCGGCGGCGGTCTTCTACGGGTTGTCCACCTTCGAAGGCTCGTTCATGGCGATCCGCCCGGTGAACGCGCTCAGCCACTACACGGACTGGACGGTCGGCCACGTACACGCGGGCGCTCTCGGCTGGGTGGCACTGATCACCTTCGGTTCGTTTTACACGCTCGTGCCGACCCTCTGGAACCGCGAGGGCATGTATTCGGCGAGGCTCGTCGAGGTCCACTTCTGGCTGGCGATCGCCGGAACGCTCATCTACGTCTTCGCGATGTGGAACTCCGGCATCATTCAGGGCTTGATGTGGCGGACCTACACCGAGGACGGCGCGCTTGCCTATTCCTTCGTGGATTCGCTGGTCGCGATGTATCCCTACTACATCGCCCGCGCCTTCGGCGGCCTTCTGTTCCTGATCGGAGCGGTCGTCTGCTGCTACAACATGTGGATGACGGTCCGAACCGTGCCCTTGGCGAAGCGCCTCGAGAGCGATGTGCCCGCGGCCGTCGCCCTCCCGGGAGAATGAGAGATGCCTGAACTCTTCCACCGCAAGCTGGAACGCTCGGCGATCGGGTTCGTGCTGGCGATCATCGCGGCTGCCAGCGTCGGCGGCATCGTCGAGATCGCGCCCCTCTTCACGATTGACGAGACGGTCGAAGAGGCGCCCGACATGCGGGTCTACACGCCCCTCGAACTCGCCGGGCGCAACATCTACGTGCGCGAAGGCTGCTACGCTTGCCATAGCCAGATGATCCGCACGCTTCGCGACGAAGTCGAGCGCTACGGCCCTTACTCTCTGGCCGTCGAGTCTCAGTACGACCGCCCGATGTTATGGGGATCGAAGCGGACAGGTCCAGACCTGGCGCGCGTCGGCGGCAAGTATTCCGATTTCTGGCACGTCGCCCACCTCATCAATCCACGCGACGTCGTGCCGGAGTCTAATATGCCGGCCTACGCCTTCCTCGCGCGGACCGAGCTTCGGACGAGCGATCTCGGGCAGCATCTTGCAGCCCAGCAGGCCTTGGGAGTGCCCTACACTGATGAGATGATCGCCAATGCGGCCCGGGACGCCTACGGCCAGGCCTTTCCCGACAGCGAGGCGGCCTCAGGGGTGAGCGAACGCTATGGCGAGACCACCCAGGTGAGCGCCTTCGACGGGGTCGCCACGCGTCTCACCGAGATGGACGCGCTCGTGGCGTACCTGCAGGTTCTGGGCAGGTTGACGGACGCCGCGTTCCGCGACACGGCCGCGAGCGAGCAAGCCCCAGATGCGGAGGACTGAGCCATGTTCGAAATCAGCCACGATACCCTTGTCGCCTTCTCCAAGAGCTGGGGCCTGTTCTACCTGATGGGCTTCTTCCTGTGCGTCGTCGCCTATGCTTTCTGGCCCTCGAACCGGAAGCGTTTCGACCGGGCCAAGACAAGCATCCTCGACAAGGATGACAAGCCATGGAAGTGAACGAGCGCGATCCCGTCACCGGAAGGGAAACGACCGGGCACGAATGGAACGGCATCAAGGAACTGGATACGCCCGTTCCGCGCGGCGTGCTGATGTTCCTGATCGTGACGCATATCTGGGCGATCGCGTGGTGGTTTCTCGTGCCCGCCTGGCCCATAGGCACGACCTACACCAAGGGACTTCTCGGTGTCGATCAGCGTAAGACCGTCGAAGAGCGTGTCGTCGAAGGCCAGCAGGAAAGATCGGTCTGGATGAGCCGTCTGGAATCCGAGCCCTACGAGGCGATCCTGGCTGACGAGGCGCTGATGCAGACCGTTCGTGGCACGGGTCGGCAGCTCTTCGGCGACAACTGCGCCGCCTGTCACGGGCGAGATGGCCGCGGACGCGCCGGCTATCCGGATCTGACTGATGACGACTGGCTGTGGGGCGGCGGTCCCGAACTGATCGAGCAGACGCTGCGCTACGGCATCAACACCACCCATCCCGACACGAGGATCGCGCAGATGCCCGCCTTCGGACGCGACGGGATGCTGGAGCGGGACCAGGTTCGCAGCGTCGCGGCCTATGTCTACTCACTCACCAACCCCGACTATTCGACTGAGGAGAACTTGGAGCGGATCGAGGCCGGACGCGAGGTCTTCGCGACGACATGCGCGGCGTGCCACGGCGACAACGCCGAAGGCAACCGCGAACTCGGCGCTCCGAACCTGACGGACGCGCGCTGGGTCTACGGCGGCGACTTACAGACCATCATCGCATCCGTCCATGGCGGCAGGCAGGGCCACATGCCGACCTGGGACGAACGGATGACCGACGCCGAGATCCGGACGCTCGCGCTCTACGTCCACGATCTCGGGACGGGTCGGCCATGACGGCTCGGGCCGCCGGCGGGCGCCGACGCTGGACGTCGCCATGGCTGCTGGTTCCGACCGGGCTGCTGCTTGTCGCGGCGGCGAACGCCCACCTCGTCTATGTGGCCGTCACGTCGCAGCCGGACTGCGTGCCCCACCTCAAGGAGGCGGGAACGGGCGGCAGCTACCGCGCCGCCCAGCCGGCGTGCTGAAGGAGGAGCTTCGATGAGCGAGACCGACGAGTCCTACTGGCTCTTGAGCGAGACTTCCGGGATCGGCGAGACGCGCGACCCTGCGCTCCAGCGAGGGCTGCCAGTAACGGCTGGCCTGCGGTGGCTGGCGCTGGGCTGGCGCGATTTCTGGCGCGGACCGTTGACCAGCATCGCCTACGGCGTGGGCGTGTTCCTGCTGTCCGCCGCCTTCGTCTGGACGCTGTTCGAGTTCGGACGAGACTACATCCTGTTCCCGTCGCTCGCGGGCTTCCTGATCGTCGCCCCGTTCCTTGCGATCGGCCTCTACGCGAAGAGCCGGGCCCTTGGCGAAGGTCGGACGGTCGGGCTTGCGTCAATGCTCAGGACTCGCCCGAACGCCGGACCTCAGGTGTTCTTCGCCGGACTGCTGCTCAGCCTGCTCATGCTGCTCTGGACAAGGGCGGCGGTGCTTCTGTGGGCGCTGTTCTTCGGGGTCACCGCTTTCCCGGGCCTGGACAACGTGATTGGCGTGCTGATCGGCTCCGCCTACGGGTGGGCGATGCTGGCCGTCGGGACGGCCATTGGCGGGCTATTCGCAGCCTTCGCCTTCTCGATCAGCGTGTTTTCCGTGCCGATGATGCTCGACCGCAGGGTCGACGCGCTCACGGCCATGGGCACGAGCATGAAGCTGGTTTGGAACAATCTTCCGGCAATGATCGGATGGGGGGCGATTGTCATCGCGCTCTTCGCGCTCTGCGTCGCCACCGGACTGCTGGGCATGGTCGTGATCTTTCCGCTGCTCGGCCATGCAACATGGCATGCCTATGTCGCCGTGGCGCGGCCCGAGCCCTGATGCGATGAGCTGCTGTGCGCCCGGAGCAGAGGCTGCCCTGATGGTAGGGCCGGGCCGGGACATGCCCGCCGAGGAGATCCGGCTGGCTAGCCGCGACCTCGGCGGCGGCATCATGCAGACCGACCTGAGCGTTCCCGGTGCGCACTGCGGCGCCTGCATCGTCGCTATCGAAGACGCGCTTGGAACGCTCCCGGGCATGACCGCCGCCCGCCTGAATTTGACCTCGAAACGGGTCGCGGCGAGGTGGCGGAGCGATGGCGCGGTGCCGCCGATGATCGATGCCCTGAGGAGAGCGGGATATGAGGCGGCCCTGGCGGACGCCGATCGCGGGAGCGATCCCGAAATGGGGCGCCTACTGCGCGCGACGGCGGTCGCAGGCTTCGCCGCCATGAACATCATGCTTCTGTCCGTCTCGATCTGGTCCGGGGCGGAGGCGGGCACGCGCCACGCCTTCCACCTGGTTTCCGCCGCCCTCGCGCTGGCCGCGGTCGCATATTCCGGCCGCATCTTCTTCGCTTCCGCCTGGGCCGCGCTGCGGGCGGGCCGCACGAACATGGATGTGCCGATCAGCGTGGGCATCCTCCTGGCGTTCGTCCTCAGCACCTATGACACCCTTACCAGGGGAGAGCACGCCTACTTCGACGCGGTGACGTCGCTGCTTTTCTTCCTGCTTGCCGGGCGCGCGCTGGACCATTCGATGAGAGGCAGGGCCCGGGACGCCGTGCAGTCGCTGGCGCGCATGATGCCGCGCGGGGCGACCGTCTTGGACCGGGACGGCGGACGCGATTTCATCGATATCCAGTCGCTGCGCGAGGGAGACACGGTGTTCGTGGCGGCCGGTGACCGGATTCCTGCCGACGGCACCGTTCTCAAGGGCAAAGGAGCTCTGGACCTCTCCATCGTGACCGGAGAGACCTCGCCCGAGAGCATCGAGCCGGGGTCGCGGGTGCTCTCGGGCGCGTTGAACCTCAATGGCCCAATCGAGCTGCGCATTGACCGTCGCCCCGGCGACTCCTTCCTGGCGGACATGGTCAGGCTGATGGAAGCAGCCGAAGGCAGCCGCGCACGATACCGCAGGATCGTCGATCGCGCCGCGGCCCTCTATTCGCCTGTCATCCATGCGGTCGCGCTGGCGACGTTCGCGGGCTGGTTCGTGGCGACCGGCGACTGGCACCGTTCGCTGACGCTTGCGATCGCCGTCCTCATCATCACCTGTCCTTGTGCGCTTGGCCTCGCCGTCCCCATGGTCCAGGCGGCGGCTGCGCGCCGTCTGTTCGGGATCGGCGTTACCATGAAGGACGGCAGCGCGCTCGAGCGGCTTGCGGAGATCGACCACGTCGTCCTCGACAAGACCGGAACGCTGACGACCGGACGGATGCGGGTCTCCTCGCATGACGTTCTCCAGACGGAACTGCCTGTCGCTGCCGCCCTGGCGCGGCTGTCACGCCATCCGGCAGCCATTGCGGTCGCGGCGCTTGGCGGCGGCGAAGACGTCCAGGCTTTCGAGGCGCGCGAGATCCCGGGAGACGGTATCGAAGCCCGGATCGGAGCGTGCCTCTGGCGGCTCGGCAGGCCCGGCTGGGCAGTCGAAGGAGACGGTGATCTGAGCGGCTCGGGGCCCTGGCTTTCCCGCGACGGCGTGGCCGTCGGCCGTTTCGACGTGTCGGACACGTTGCGCGAGGGAGCCGCCGCGGCGGTGACGACCTTGAAGGGTACGGGCCTGTCGGTGGAACTGCTGTCGGGGGACGCCGAGGAAGAGACCCGGCGGGTCGCGAAGCTAACGGGCATCGGGCAGATGGCGGGCAGGCAGCGTCCGGAAGACAAGGTCAGCCGTCTGGAAACGCTCCGCCGCGAGGGGAGACGGGTACTGATGGTCGGCGACGGCATCAACGATGCGCCTGCCCTTGGGGCGGCGCACGTCTCGATGGCACCGTCGACGGCAGCCGATGTCGGACGCAGCGCGGCCGATCTCGTCTTCCTGGGTTCCAGCGTGCGCAGCGTGCCGGACGCGATATCCGTGGCAAGGAAGTCGATGCTCCTCTTCCGGCAGAACATCGCAATCTCGATCGCCTACAACGCCATGGCGCTGCCCCTCGCGGTGTCGGGCTACGTCACGCCCCTCGTTGCTGCCGTGGCGATGTCGACCTCGTCGATCCTGGTCGTGGCCAACTCGCTACGAGTGCTTTCTGACAGGCGCGAGCCATCGCCGGAATCGAGGGCGGACGTCCTGCGTCCGGCGACGGCATGACCGGGCTCCTGGCGTGGCTGGTTCCCCTGGCCCTGGGCATGGGCCTGGTAGGCCTGCTTGCCTTCCTGTGGTCGATGAAGAGCGGACAGCTCGAAGATCTCGACGGGGCGGCGGAGCGCGTTCTCCATCGGGGCAGTGATGCGCCGTTGCCCGCGCCGGAACGACATCGGAAGACAGAGGTTGATGAGATAAGGGAACGAAAATGGGAATAACGGCCGACAGGAAGTTCGACTGGATCGCCGCGCTCTCCGTTGTCGCGGGAGCGGCTGTTATGGTCCCGGCGCTTGCGGCGCTGGCGGTAAACCTGGCGGCGGTCGCGATCGGCCTCTTCTGAGCGAATGGTGCCTGTAGAAGGACATGGTCTTTGCCGCCTCCTCCCTGACCCCGTCGCTTGAGTTTGCGCTTCGACAAACAAGGATCGCGCCGGGTTCGTTAGAGTCCCGAGGCGGGCGGAATGGTACACGTGTCGTTCGTTGGGTTGAATCCTGGAGCCTTAGGTATGACCAGCGACGAACTTTGCCGAAATCCCTACCGTCGATGTCCGGCCACCCTCCGCTTCGAGCGACACCGGCGGGTGCTTGAGACCGCGGCCGAGGGGCACCCGGTTCAATTACCAGAGTGAGGCGAGGTTCCCCGTTCTCTTCGACTGGATCTATCTCGAACAGGGGGCGGAAGGCGCGGCGCGCCCCGATCTCCAGCAGTGGTCAGCGGGTGCGGGTGCCGATGCGGCTTCTGCTGAACGTCGATAGGTCCGGCCACAGCCACGCCCACTTCTACATTCGACCGATAACGAGACCAGATGAGGAATAACAAAATGGCAGGTTCGAAAAAAGTCCACCGAATGAATACCGATCCCGGGGGATCCGATGATGAAAAACGCCTGCTTCCGATGCTTATAGCCGGCCTCGCTCTAATTGTTGTCGGTATGGTCGCAGTCATGTGGTTCGTGTAACGGGGAAATCCAGATGCAGTCTATCGATCCGTGGCATCAACGCCCGATCAAAGGTGAGGACCGGTCGCGGCAAGCAATAGGCGGTTCCCCGGTGATCCGAGAACCGACGCCTCCTTCCTGACGGGGCAGATGGTGCTGGCGCTAAAAAATTGTCATGCGCTTACTGATCCCCGCCTTGATGAGTGCGTCGGCCAGCGCTCATGAGCTTCAATTCGCCGATGTTCGCGTGCAGTTCCTCCACGCCGACCGGTGCCGCGCTTCGGCCTGGCTTGCCCCGCCGGAACTTCAGGTTCCTCTTTCAGAAGGTGCGAGGCCTGGGACGAGATCTGTTGGCGCGGACATCCAACTCGGCCAATTGGCGAGCATCTTCTCGCCTTTGATCGTTTGGCCTCCCTCCGTTAGGTGGACATGAACATCACTGCCGCTTCTGTTTGCTAGTATCGTCCGCCTCATTATTTAGTGGCCGGACCGCAAGGAATTGAACGCCATGGCGACGCAGTCGAGTGAGTCGGCATAGCCTGCGACGCGCTGAGCGGGGTGTCAGCCGGTCAACGCGCCTTCGTTGGCGGGACGGGCCAGCATCGCGAACTTGGCCAGAACGCCTCGCGTATAGCGCGGCGGTGGTTGCGTCCAGGCCGTGCGGCGCCTTTCGAGTTCTGCCTCGTCCACGTGCAATTGCAGAAGTAGCTCGCGGGCATCGATGGAAATG
>JBDRNF010000097.1:0-15391 GCA_043811435.1 Pseudomonadota bacterium | reverse complement strand
AGTCGCCCTGTTCGATGGCTTCCCGCCGCGAAAAATCGGAAATCGCCGTAAGCATCGCAGAGCGTTTGCATGCCGCCACGAAGGTGCGCCCGCGTTCGATCACCTCTTCGGGCGTAAAAAATTCCGGATAAGCCTTGTACTGCAAGTCATAGATAACACTGACGGCGGGCGTCGTCGGTTCGGAATAGGTTGGGGCTGTAAAGGGACAAAACAACAGATCGGCGTTTAAGCTTCTCAACAGGTTTGTCGATTCGCTACGCTTTGACGCTGACAATATCGTATGGCCGACTTTGCCGGCGATCGACTGCCAGCGTACGGGCAAATGACGAAAAAGCCGGGAAAGAAACAATTCCGCCCTGGAACGTTCATTGTTCGGCGTGGCCTGCCCAAGAATCATCAATCGACGAACGTTGGGCCGATCGAGCGAGGCCAGCTCCTCATGCGCCGAAGCTTGCGTCAACAGTACAAATTGAGTTTGAGGCGCCAGTTCCGCAAGGCGTCGCAGCAGTTCCAGGACAAAAACCTTTGCACCGCCATTCTCTCCGCCAGGAAGAACAGGCGTGAGATCAACAGCAATGATGCGCAGCTGATGGCGATCCCGGTTGTTAGGTTCCACCTGGTATTCCTGACGGCTTGAGGTCTGCGAAAAGGCCGGGCAATTTAACGTGAACTTACCTTCCAAGACGCGGCTCTGTAAGATCGCCTGCAGCGGCGAGTGGCCTGAAGGGTCGCACAAGCGCCATCTGGCCCCGGGCGCTGTGCTCTGATAGCTCATTCCGGCATTAATTTTGGGTAGGAACCCCCGATATGACCGACGCCATCCGGCCGCTGATTGCCGGCAACTGGAAAATGAACGGCCTTCGGGCCTCCACTGCCGAATTCGAGGCCATGCTCGCGGGCGCGGCCGGGGTCGCCGCCAAGGCTGATCTCTTGGTCTGCCCGCCAGCGACGCTGATCGCGGCCTTCGCCGAGAAGGCGCGTGGCTCAAAAAACCTCACGATCGGGGCGCAGGATTGCCATCCCATGGCGTCGGGAGCCCACACCGGCGATATTTCGGCCGAAATGCTGGCGGATGCCGGCGCTGGCGCCATTATCGTTGGCCATTCCGAACGGCGCGCCGACCACGGCGAAGGCGATACGCTGGTGCGACAAAAGGCCGAAGCGGCCTGGCGCGCCGGTCTCACCGCCATCGTCTGCATCGGCGAGACGCAAACCCAGCGCGATGCCGGTCAAACGCTCGATATCTGCCGCGGCCAGCTGACCGGCTCGCTGCCGGACAAGGCGACATCGGGCAATCTGGTGGTGGCCTATGAACCGGTCTGGGCGATTGGCACCGGGCTGACCCCGACATCTGGAGATGTCGAGCAAATTCATATGTTTATCCGGGGACTCCTCGTCGCTCGATTTAACGGGGAGGGGACGAAAATGCGGATTCTCTACGGCGGCTCGGTCAAACCATCGAACGCCCGGGAATTGATGGCGGTCGCCAACGTCAATGGCGCGCTGATTGGCGGCGCCAGCCTGAAAGCGGCGGACTTTCTTGCGATTGCGGGCAGTTATGCCTAACTAGCGGTTAGGCGGTGCGCGGGATGAAAATACCTGCGGGGGTGACAATGCCCCTTGCAATCGTGTAACACCCGCGCGACTTCAAACACCGCAAAGCCGATCTGCAGCCGGATGCCGGCGCTTTGGTTTGGTTTGCGACGGAAGGTAGAGATGCAGACTGTCGTTATCGTCATTCACCTCATGATCGTCGCGACGTTGATCGGCGCGGTGCTGTTGCAGAAATCCGAAGGCGGTGGCCTCGGCGTCGGCGGCGGCGCGGGCTTCATGTCGAGCCGCGGCACCGCCAATTTGCTGACGCGCACCACGGGGTTTCTCGCGGTCGGCTTCTTCATCACCAGCCTGCTGTTGTCCTGGCTCGCCAGCTACGACCGCAAGCCGAGTTCGATCATCAACGCCAATCCGGCCTCGCAGTCGCAGCCGGCCGGCCCGGCGACGCCGATTTCGCCGCCGACCTCAGGCGGCATTCTGGATTCGCTGAAGAAGGCCGACGAGCGGCAGCAGAATCAGCCGGCGCCGTCCGGCCCGCAGGCGCCGCAGTCGCAATAAAGCAGGGTGGCCATGCAGGACGGCAGCTACCGTCCTGCATCCAAAATCGCCATCAAAGCACTGACATTTCTCTAGATTTCACGTCACCCACAGCCAAAGCGAAACTTCGCCTGGAGCTGCGATTCGTTTTGGCGAATCGGGTGGCTAGCCTTAAAGGTTGGGTCCCATGGCGCGGTATATTTTCATCACCGGCGGCGTGGTTTCTTCGCTCGGAAAAGGTCTGGCTTCAGCGGCGCTCGGTGCACTGCTGCAGGCGCGTGGCTACAAGGTCCGCTTGCGAAAACTCGACCCCTATCTCAATCTCGATCCGGGAACGATGTCGCCGTACCAGCACGGCGAAGTGTTCGTGACCGACGACGGCGCCGAGACCGACCTCGATCTCGGCCATTACGAGCGTTTTACGGGCCGTCCCGCCACCAAGGCCGACAACATCACCACGGGGCGCATCTATCAGGACATCCTCACCAAGGAGCGGCGCGGCGACTATCTCGGCGCCACCATCCAGGTGATTCCGCACGTCACCAATGCGATCAAGGATTTCATCCTCGACAGCAATGACGCCTATGATTTCGTGCTGTGCGAAATCGGCGGCACCGTCGGCGATATCGAGGGGCTGCCGTTCTTCGAGGCGATCCGCCAGATCAAGAACGACCTGCCGCGCGAACATGCGATCTACATCCACCTGACGCTGCTGCCGTTCATCCCCAGCGCCGGCGAGCTCAAGACCAAACCGACCCAGCACTCGGTCAAGGAACTGCGCTCGATCGGCATCCAGCCGGATATCCTGCTGTGCCGCACCGACCGCGAGATTCCGAGGGAAGAGCGGCGCAAGCTCGGCCTGTTCTGTAACGTGCGTGAAACCGCCGTGATCGAGGCGCGCGACGTCGACAACATCTACGCCGTGCCGGAGGCCTATCACGCCGCCGGCCTCGACGACGAGGTGCTGGCGGCGTTCGGCATCGAGCCGCAGATGGCGCCGGCGCTGCAAAGCTGGCACGTCATCAACGAGCGGGTGCGCAATCCCGAGGGCGACGTCACCATCGCCATCGTCGGCAAATACACCGGCATGAAGGACGCCTACAAATCGCTGACCGAAGCGCTGTCGCATGGCGGCATCGCCAACAAGGTGAAGGTCAATCTCGACTGGATCGAGAGCGAGGTGTTCGAGAACGAGGATCCCGCGCCGTTCCTCGAACACGTCAACGGCATCCTGGTGCCTGGCGGTTTCGGGCAGCGCGGCGCCGAGGGCAAGATCCGCGCGGCACAGTTCGCCAGGGAGCGCGACGTGCCGTATTTCGGCATCTGCTTCGGGATGCAGATGGCGGTGATCGAGGCCGCGCGCAATCTGTGCGGCATCGAGGCGGCGAACTCCACCGAGTTCGGTCCGACGAACGAACCCTTGGTCGGCCTGATGACCGAATGGCTGCGCGGCAACGAGCTGGAGAAGCGTTCGAAGGTCGGCGATCTCGGCGGCACCATGCGCCTCGGCGCATACCCCGCGGCGCTCAGGCGCGGCAGCCGGGTGTCCGCAGTCTATGGCGGCGCCACCGAGATTTCGGAACGGCACCGCCACCGCTACGAGGTAAACACCGCCTACAAGGACCGGCTCGAGCAGCACGGTTTGAAATTCTCGGGGCTTTCGCCTGATGGCGTGCTGCCGGAGATCGTCGAATACGAGGACCATCCCTGGTTCATCGGTGTGCAATTCCACCCCGAACTGAAATCGCGCCCGTTCGAGCCGCATCCGTTGTTCGCGTCGTTCATCCAGGCGGCGATGGTGCAGAGCCGGCTGGTGTGATGCCATGCGCCGGCGGCCTTTGACGAAGGCGCCGATTGTTGCGACAACGCTCCCGTGAACCGCAAGAACAATAAATCGAGGGAGTGAAGCCGATGATCATGGAAATGCGCGTCTATCGCTGTCTGCCGGGCCGCCTGCCGGCGCTGCTGAAGCGCTTCGAGAACACCACGCTGAAATTGTGGGACAAGCACGGCATCAAGCAGGCCGGCTTCTTCACCACGCTGATAGGCACCTCCAACCAGGAACTGACCTATTTCCTCGCGTGGGACTCGCTGGCGGATCGCGAAAAGAAGTGGAATGCATTTCAGACCGATCCCGACTGGATCGCCGGCCGCGCCAGGAGCGAGGAGGACGGCCAGATCATCGACAACATCGTCAGCCAGCTGCTGGTGCCGACGGCGTTCTCGGCGGTCAAATAGCCTCCGATGCAACCCTGATATACGGGGGTTTAAACGGGGTTGCTCCTGATGGCGCGGACCGGCATGGTCCGCGCGGAATAGAAGGAAAACCCGTGAGCGCGAGCACCTCAGCAGCGTCAGTCGTGGCGGCTGGCCCGGTCAAATTCAGCAATGCTCTGCCGATTTCGATCATCGCCGGCCCATGCCAGCTGGAGAGCCGCGCCCATGGGCTGGAGGTCGCCTCGGCGCTGAAGGAAATCGCGGCGCGCCTGGGAATCGGGATCGTCTACAAGACCTCGTTCGACAAGGCCAACCGCACCAGCGTCTCCGCCGCGCGCGGCATCGGGCTGCAACAGGCGCTGCCGATCTTTGCCGAAATCCGCTCCTCGCTGGGGATGCCTGTTCTCACCGACGTCCATGAAGCCGCGCAATGCGCCGAGGTGGCGCAGGCCGTCGACGTACTGCAGATCCCGGCGTTTCTGTGCCGGCAGACCGACCTGCTTGTGGCGGCTGCCGCCACCGGCAAGGTCGTCAACGTCAAGAAGGGCCAGTTCCTGGCGCCCTGGGACATGCGGAACGTGGTCGCCAAGATCACCGGCGCGGGCAACGCCAATGTGCTGGTTACCGAGCGCGGCGTCTCGTTCGGCTACAACACGCTGGTGTCGGACATGCGAGCGCTGCCGATCCTGGCGCGCACCACCGGCGCGCCGGTGATTTTCGACGCCACCCATTCGGTGCAGCAGCCGGGCGGCAAGGGCACCTCGTCGGGCGGCGAGCGCGAATTCGTGCCGGTGCTGGCGCGCGCCGCGGTTGCGGTCGGCGTCGCCGGCGTGTTCATCGAAACCCATCCCGATCCGGACCACGCGCCGTCGGACGGGCCCAACATGGTGCCGCTGCGCGACTTCGAGGACCTGGTGCGGACGCTGATGGCGTTTGACGGGCTGGCCAAAAGCGCGCCGCGCTGATGCCATCAGGGCAGGGAACAGCGCCGCACGCCCAGCGTATTCCCTCGGTAATCTACGTCATTGCGCTGGCGACCTTTTCCGCCGCCCTGTCGGCGCGCGCGCTCGATCCCGTGTTGCCGCATGTCGCCGAGGATTTCGGAATCACCATCGCCACCGCGGCGGGATTCTCGGCGGCCTTCGCCTTCACCTTCGCCATCATCCAGCCGGTACTGGGCGCTGCCGCTGACTTGTTCGGCAAGGCGCGGCTGATGGTGATTTGCCTGATGCTGCTGGGATTTGCCAACATTCTCGGCGCGTTCGCGACGTCGTTTCCGATGCTGTTCGCCTCGCGCATCCTCGCGGGCATCGGCTCCGGGGGTGTTTTCCCGGTCGCGCTCAGCCTGACCAGCGACCTCGTCGGTCCGGAGAAACGACAGGTCGCGATCGGGCGAACGCTGGCCGGCGCCATGACGGGCAACCTGCTGGGCGCGTCCCTGTCGGGCCTGATCGGCGACCTGCTGGGCTGGCGCGGCGTTCTGGCGGTGCTTGGCGTGCTGGTGATCCTGGCGCCGATCGCGGTGGCGCTCGGTTTTCGTGGTGCAGCCCTGAGCCGGCCGCCGAAGACGAGCCTGGCGATGCTGCGGCAGGGCTATCGCACGATCTTCAGCAATCCCAACGCGCGCATATGCTACGCCGCGGTCTTCATCGAGGGTTGCTGCGTGCTCGGA
Organism: Pseudomonadota bacterium; assembly: GCA_043811435.1. GTDB lineage: Bacteria > Pseudomonadota > Alphaproteobacteria > Rhizobiales > Xanthobacteraceae > Bradyrhizobium. The sequence continues at coordinate 9,411 of JBDRNF010000097.1, read as the reverse complement.
TTATTCCCGTTCCTGGCGGCGTTCCTGTTCGAACTCGGCGAAACCCGGTTGTCGATTGCGGGAATCGTGATCGCGTTTTTTGCGGTAGGCGGCCTATTCTACACCATGAGCGTTTCGCGATTCCTGCCATGGCTTGGCGTCAAGGGCATGATGATCGCCGGTGCCGCCCTGGTCGGGCTGCAGCTCGCTGTCGTGGCGTTCGGTCCGGCCTGGCAGCTTCAGGCCCTCAGCCTGCTGTTCATGGGCTGGGGCTTCTACATGATACACGGCTCCCTGCAGGTGGTCGCCAGCGAGCTTTCGGTGCAAGCGCGCGCCACCGCGCTGTCGCTGCACGCGTTTTTCTTTTTCATGGGACAGACGGTCGGTCCGATCGCCTATGGATTTGGCATCGAGAATCTCGGCAAGGTTCCGACCTTGCTGGCATTCGCAGGCGTGATGGTCGCCGTCGGCCTGGCCTGCGCGCGGCTGCTGCGGCAGACCGGACCGGCCGATGCGGGCGCGACGTAGCGGATGCCGGCAATGGCGGCGGGAGACTTGAATGATAGAGACGCATGTTCTGTTGATCGTTCTGCTCGCCGCGGCATTTCACGCGACCTGGAACGCGCTGGTGAAGGGCGCTTCGGACAAACTGGTCAGCATGACCGCCGTGGTTCTCGGCCACGTCCCGTTTGCGCTGCTGGCGCTGCCGTTCGTGCCGTTGCCGGACGTTGCGTCGGTCCCTTACATCGTCGGCGGCGCCGCGCTTCACGTCGGCTATCAGCTGTTTCTGTTCTGGGCCTATCGGCAAGGCGATCTCACCCAGGTCTATCCGATCGCCCGCGGCACTGCGCCGCTGATCGTGGCGGGCTGTTCGGTACTGATCTTCCGCGAGACGCTGACGACGCTGCAGCTTGTCGCCATCACCACGATCGGTTGCGGAATCATGAGTCTGGTGCTGGTTCGGGGCAGCCAGGGCTTGCACAATCCGCATGGCGCAATGCTGGCGCTGATCACGGGATGTTTCGTGGCGGGCTATTCGATGGTGGACGGATATGGCGCGCGTGCCGCCGGAACGCCCGTCGGGTTCTACGCCTGGGAGACCATTCTGAATGCCATCGTGTTTTCCATCGTTGTCGCGAGCGCGTCTCCCGGTACGTTGCGCAAGACCATCCGCAACCACAAGAAAATCATGGCGATCGGCGGCGGCGCGTCATTCGTGGCCTATGCGCTGGTGGTGTGGGCGTTCACCCAGGCGCCCATCGCCATCGTTACGGCGCTGCGGGAAACCAGCATCGTGTTTGCGCTGTTGATCGGAGTCTTCTTCCTCAAGGAGCGCCTCAATCTGGTAAAGCTGGTGTCGGCGATGCTGACGATGCTCGGCGCGCTGATGTTGCGTTTCTCGAAATGACCAGGGTTGCCGCGCCGTCACGGCCAGGAGGTTCGAATGAGGATCCTTGCCTTCAGCGACCTGCATCGGGATGCCGCCAGGGCCGCGGCGATCGTGGCTGAAAGCGGCAGCGCGGATGTGGTGGTCGGAGCCGGCGATTTCGCCTCATGTGGCGAAGGCCATGAGGATACCTTGAGCGTCCTGCGGCGAATGACGGTGCCTTTCGTACTGGTCCCGGGAAACCATGATGATTTCGACGCATTGCGCGCCGCCTGCGCGGGCTGGCCGTTGGCTCATCTTCTCCATGGTCAGTCCGTCCTCATTGGCGGTGTCGCGTTCTTCGGAATTGGCCTAGGCAGCGGCGTCATCGATCCGGAGCCGTGGAACAAGGTGCTGGACGAAGCGGAGGCCGCGCAAATGCTCACGCACTGTCCCGCGCGGGCGGTGCTGGTTTCGCATTCGCCGCCCCACGGCATTGCCGACCTTCAGAAGGATGATCGGCACGCCGGCAGCGCGGCGCTTCGCGATGCCATCGAACTGCGTCAGCCCCGCATCACGATCTGCGGCCACGTCCATAATGCGTGGGGACAGAGCGGAACGATCGGACAGACACCGGTCCACAACATCGGTCCCAACCCAAAGTGGTTCGTAATGTAGGGCAGACCGGAATGCGGCTGGCGGATTCGGATACGGCCGCCAGTGGAATGACTGATAAGAGTGGGGATGACGCAGGCTTGGGCAGAAACGCGCTCTACGCTCCGTCCATGGCACGGAGATTGCTTCTTTATTTCGATTTCATGAGGAAGATATTGTGGACGCCCAAGTCATTCGTCCGAGCAGCGCCAATTACCGAGCCAGAAATTCCGGATACGGCACCAAGCCTCCGCTGCAGCAATTCCTCACCAGTTGCCATGAGGAATTCCAGGCGGACGATTCCGGGGCTCTCGCCGATTACATTCCCGAGTTGCAACGGGCCAATCCGGCCCATTTCGGCATAGCTCTCGTCACTATCGACGGTCACGTTTACGAAGTCGGGGACAGCGCCGTGCCCTTCACCATTCAGTCGGTTTCCAAGGCGTTCGTATTTGCCCTGGCACTGGAAATGGCCGGGGAGGAGCGGGTCGCGGCGGCGATCGGTGTCGAACCCAGCGGCGAGGCGTTCAATTCGATCCGGCTCACCAGCGACAACAGGCCGTTCAATCCGATGGTCAATGCCGGGGCGATCGCGTGCTCGGGATTGATTCATCAGATCGACGGGGCCGCGGCCTTCGAGCGCATCCGGGAGAAGTTGAGCCAGTTTGCCGGCCGCGACCTCGGCGTGGACGACGCTGTCCATGCTTCCGAGGCCATTTCCGGCCATCGCAATCGGGCGATCGCCTGGCTGCTGCGCAATTATCTGGTGGTGCAGGGCGATGTCGATGCCGTGCTGGATACCTACTTTCGGCAATGTGCCGTGCTGGTGACCGCGCGCGATCTAGCCGTCATGGCGGCGACCCTCGCCAACCGCGGCATCAATCCGGTGACCGGGGTTCAGGTGATCACGCCCAACGTCGTTGCCCGCACGCTTTCGGTGATGACGAGTTCGGGCATGTATGATTATGCCGGCGAATGGATTTATCGCGTCGGCATTCCCGCCAAGAGCGGCGTCGGCGGCGGCATCGTCGCGGCCCTTCCTTCGCAGATCGGACTCGGCACCTTCTCGCCGCGACTCGACAGCCACGGCAACAGTGCGCGCGGGCTCAAGGTTTGCGAAGCCCTGTCAGCCAGGTTCGATCTCCATATGCTCAACCGCAGCGCCGATGTCCGCACCTGCGTGATCGCCGACTATGACATTCTCGGGATTTCCTCCCGCCGCAGCCGCCAGCCGCACGAACAGCAAATACTCGACGAACGGCACTCGGACGTCCGGGTGATCGAGCTTGTCGGCGCGCTGAATTTTGCTGCGATCGATTACGTCACCCGTCGGTTGGCCAGCGAGCCGCCGAACGCGCCACTGCTGATCCTGGATTTTCGCCGGGTTCCTGACGTGACCGCGGCGGGCGCAAGGTTGCTCGGCGAGAACCTCACCATCCTCGGCAATGCCGGAGTCACCAGCATACTGACCGGTTTCGAGGCGACTTCGCCGGTATGTGAATCGATCTTCGAGCGAACCGCCGAGCCGCGAAAGTTGCGGCGCTTCGCGCTGCTGGACGACGCCATTGAATGGGCCGAGGATCAGATCATCTACCGGCACGGCGGTTTCACCACCTTGAAGGAGACTTCGCAACTCGGGGAGCAGGCGCTTCTGGCGGAATTGACCGGTGAGGAGATTGCGGCGCTGGCCGAACTGGCGACCGCGCGCAGATACGAGGCGGGTCAACGGATCATCTGTGCCGGCGAGCCGGCCAATTCGCTGTTTTTTCTGCAGAGCGGAATGGTCAGCGTGAAGCTGCCGAGTGGCGTGCGACTCGCGTCGCTCGGGCCCGGCATGGAGTTTGGCGAGATGGCAATTCTCGAAGGCAGGCGTAGCGCCGACGTCTGGGCCGATACGCAGGTCAAATGCCTCGAACTGCCGGTCGACAGCTTCGCCGACTATCGCAAGCTCCATCCGGAGATCGCACTGCGGGTCATGCGCAATCTGTCCGCCCTGCTGGCGCGGCGTCTGATCATTGCCAATGCCAAGGTCGATCTGCTCAGCGCGTATTAGAATGGCGTAACATACCTCGGATCGAGAGCATTGCCCCGACGCTTGCCAAGTTCCCGCATTGTGCAAGAATGCAATTGGAGCCGGATAGCCTCCCGATGCCGTTCGCCTGGCCGAACGCGATCGTTTCTGGAGGGAGGGTTGTGTGAGCGAGTCGCTACATCCGAACGCGCCGCAGCATTTGCCGGGCTTCATCACCGCTCCCGGTGACACCGACATCCTGATGATCGTGGTCGGCATTCTTCTCATTGCCGCGGTTCTCGGGGTCGGCAACCTTTACCTCCATCTGCATACCTTGCCGGAGCGAATGGCGCACAAGTCGCAGAAGCTGCAGTTCGAAATCGTGGCGGTGTTGGGCCTGCTGGCGCTCTTTACCCACAACCATCTGTTCTGGGTGATCGGACTGTTTCTGGCCATGGTCGACCTGCCGGATTTCGGCACGCCGCTGCGCCGGATCGCGGGATCGCTCGAGAAGCTGGCTGGCATTCCGCCTGAACCGGACCCGACCCTGCCGGCTGAAACGGTGAGCCACACGGCTGATGCGAACGGCGGCACGGTGAAGAGCGAGGGGCAGGGCCATGCTTGAGATCATCCTCTGCTCGCTCGTGACGATACTGCCGGACTATCTCTATCGCCGTTATGCCCAGGGCAAGCGCCTCGGCCACGAGATCACGCTGTTTTCCGTCTGGTTCGAGCTGCGGTTCGGCATTATCACTTGCCTGATGCTCGCCGTCGCCCTGATTACGGTGATCTTCTATTTCCACCCGTCCACCACGTCCGCAACACTGTTCTATCGAACCGTTCCGATCGTGCCTGAAGCCACGGGCCGGGTGGCGGAGGTTAACGTCGAATTCAGTGCTCCCGTCAAAAAGGGAGACGTGATCTTCCGGCTGGATAATTCCAAGCAGCAGGCGGCCTTGAGAACGGCTACCAGCAAGATTGCCGAGATCGATGCCGCCATGCTGTCGGCGCAGGCCGATATCATGAAGGCGGAAGGCCAGCTTCAGGAAGCAAAGGGCTCGGTGCAGCAGGCTTCGGACGAACTCGACGTCAAGCGCGAGCTGCAAAAGCGCAATCCGGGCATTGTGCCGCAGCGCGACATCGAAAAGCTCGAGGTTGCTCTGGCGGGCCGTCAGGGCTCTCTGGATGCCGCCACCGCCTCCAAGCAGTCGGCGATGGTGCGGGTGAGCGCGCTGCTGCCGGCGGAGAAGGCGAGCGCGGAGGCGGCGCTCGCCGAAGCGCAGGTCGATCTGGACAAGACCTACATCCGCGCCGGCGTGGACGGACGCGTCGAGCAGTTCGGATTGCGGCCGGGCGATATCGTCAATCCCATGATCCGGTCGGCCGGCATCCTGATTCCGGAAGGCGCCGGGCGGCGTGCTCTCGCTGCGGGGTTCGGACAGATCGAAGGGCAGGTCATGAAAGTCGGCATGGTAGCCGAGGCCACCTGCATCTCCAAACCCTGGACGATCATTCCGATGGTGATCACGAGCGTGCAGGATTACATCGCGGCCGGCCAGTTCAGGGGCGGCGAGCAACTGGTGGATGCCCAGCAGGCGGTGCGTCCGGGGACCATTCTCGTGCTGATGGAGCCGATCTACAAGGGCGGCCTCGAGGGCGTGACGCCCGGCAGCAGCTGCATCGCCAACGCTTACACCAGCAACCATGATCGGATCGCCGCAAAGGAGACCGGCGCCTTCAAGGGCTTTGCCTTGCATGTCGTCGACGCCGTCGGAATCGTGCACGCCATGCTGCTGCGGATTCAGGCCCTGCTGCTGCCGATCAAGACCCTGGTGCTGAGCGGACATTGAGCAAGGAGACGGCCGGGAGTTCAGCCCCGGCCGCGATAGGGCGCCACGCCCTGATCCGGAATCCACATGCCCTTGGGCAGCCTGCCGGTCTGCCAGAATACGTCGATCGGGATGCCGCCGCGCGGATACCAGTAGCCGCCGATGCGCAGGAATTTCGGCTTGATCTCGGCGGCAATGCGCTTGCCGATCATGACCGTGCAGTCCTCGTGAAACGCGCCGTGGTTGCGAAAACTCGCGACATAAAGCTTTAGCGATTTCGACTCCAGCAGCCACGGACCCGGCACAAAGTCGATCACCAGATGCGCGAAGTCCGGTTGTCCGGTGACGGGGCAGAGCGAGGTGAATTCGGGGGCTGTGAACCGCACCACGTAATTGGTGTCCTTCTGCGGATTGGGCACGCGGTCGAGTTTTGCCTCGTCGGGTGTCTTCGGCCATTGCACGGCGCGGCCGAGCTGCAGGGATTTTCGGGCCATCATTGTCGTCCTCTTGGAAGCGCTGACATGGACGCAAGCAGGCTTGGCCGTCAACCTTGGCCATCAACCGTCACCGTGAGCCGGGGTCGGCCAGAAAACGCACCAGCGCTTGCCGCTCGGTCGCGTCCTCGACGCCGCGCATCGACATCCACAGGCCCGGAAACATGGCGGCGGGATCGGCGAGGAAGCTGTCGAGGCGCGTTGCATCCCAGCGCAGGTCGTCGTCGCGCGCCTTGCGCAGCACCGGCGAGTAATCGAACGCCGGATCGCCGCCGATCCTGCGCCCGATCAGATCGTTGAGATTGGGACCGGGCAGGCCCCGTTCGGCCGGATCGAGGCTGTGACAGGCGCGGCAGGGCGCGAACGCCCGCTCACCGGCATCCTCTGCCGCCGCCGGAGCGGGCCTCAGCGCAGCGAGCAACAGCAGGGCGACGAAGGTTCTCACGCCACGACGGTCTGGATCACCACCAGCCGATTGGTGCCGGATTCGCCACCCCAGGCTTCGCCCGGACGGCCGGCCATCTGCCGGACATTGGCGCCTGATTTGTCGCTGGGGAACGCGTTGAATGTCTCGGTCACGGGATCGAAGCGCACGATCGCGTTGGCCGAAAAATCGGTCAGCCAGACCTTGTCCTTGTCGTCGACATAGACCGAATAGGTGCGCGGATTGTCGCCCGGCAGCTTCCAGGCTTTCCAGGAACCGTCGGCGGGATCGTGCACCGACACGTTGCCGCTGTTCCATTCGCTGACCCAGATCCGGCCCCGGGAATCCGACCACACCCGGCGCGCGCCCTGATTGGGCGTCGGCGGCTCGACCACGGTGGCGTTGCCGGTGGCAAGATCGATCCTCGCGATATGGCTGCCCGCCAGCGAGGCGTACCAGACGTCGCCCTTCGGCGTGATGGTGATGCCGTAGGTTCCACGGCCCCCAGGCGACTTGAAAACGGTCATGTCGCCCGATTTCGGGTCTAGCCGGCCATGGATGCCGGATTGACCGGTGAACCAGAACATGCCGCTCTGGTCGAACACGCCGGTATTGAGATTGGCGTAGGCTTCCTTTTCGGGCAGGCGGAACAGGGTGACCTTGTGATCGCCGGGATCGACCCGGGCGATGGCATTCTGCCCGCCCTCGGTCACCCATAGCGCGCCGTCGGGCCCGATGACGACCCCATGCGGCGCCGCGCCCTTGCCGAGATCGATCAGCTTGAACGAGCCGTCGCGCGGATCGAGCCGGCCAAGCGTGCCGTTGCGCTGGCCGCAGAACCAGACCGTGCCATCGGGGGCAGGCGCGACATCGCGCGAGCCCATGCCGGCGGCGACCGGATAATATCTGGTCCGGAACGGGCTTTCCTGTGCCCGGGCGCCGTGAAGCAGCGCGGGCGTGGCCAGCATTCCGGCGGCGGTGGAGCTGAGAAACTCGCGGCGATTCATTGCGTTACCTTGGGCTTGTGAGAAGGAAGGTTCGGACGCGAAGATCAACCTTTAAGCAGCATAGACCGACCATATCAGCCCGTCAGGTCGGGCATGCAGGGCGACCGTTCACATTTGCTTGCGCCCCGTGTAAGACGCGCCCAACCCAGCCAGCACGATCAAGGGAAGCGCCAAATCATGACAGCCATCGTCGACATCATCGCCCGTGAAATCCTCGATAGCCGCGGCAATCCCACGGTCGAAGTCGATGTGGTGCTGGAGGACGGCTCGATCGGCCGCGCGGCGGTGCCGTCGGGCGCTTCCACCGGCGCCCATGAGGCGGTCGAGCTGCGCGACGGCGACAAGGCCCGCTATCTCGGCAAGGGCGTGCAGAAGGCGGTCGTCGCGGTCAACGGCGAGATCTTCGAGGCCCTCAGTGAGATGGCGGTCGAGGAACAGGTCCAGATCGACCAGATCATGATCGATCTCGACGGCACGGCGAACAAGAGCCGGCTCGGGGCCAACGCCATTCTGGGCGTCTCGCTCGCCTGCGCCAAGGCGGCGGCGGAATCCTTCGATATGCCGCTCTACCGCTATGTCGGCGGCACCTCGGCGCGGACCTTGCCGGTGCCGATGATGAACATCATCAATGGCGGCGTGCATGCCGACAACCCGATCGACTTCCAGGAATTCATGATCATGCCGGTGGGAGCTGCGACCTTCGCCGAGGCGCTGCGCTGCGGCTCGGAGATTTTCCACACCCTGAAGGCGGAATTGAAGAAGGCCGGCCACAACACCAATGTCGGCGACGAGGGCGGTTTCGCGCCGAACCTGCCGTCGGCGGATGCCGCGCTCGAGTTCGTGATGGCCGCGATCGGCAAGGCCGGCTACAAGGCCGGCGGCGACGTCATGCTGGCGCTGGACTGCGCCGCGACCGAGTTCTTCAAGGACGGCAATTACGTCTATGGCGGCGAGAACAAGACGCGCTCGGGTTCCGAGCAGGCCAAGTATCTCGCCGATCTCGCATCGCGCTATCCGATCGTCTCGATTGAGGACGGCATGTCGGAAGACGACATGGACGGCTGGAAGGAACTGACCGATCTGATCGGCGGCAAGTGCCAGCTGGTCGGCGACGATCTGTTCGTCACCAATGTGACGCGGCTGGCCGACGGCATCAAGAACGGCCGCGCCAACTCCATCCTGGTCAAGGTCAACCAGATCGGCACGCTGACGGAAACGCTTGATGCGGTCGAGATGGCCTACAAGGCCGGCTATACCGCCGTGATGTCGCACCGCTCCGGCGAGACCGAGGATTCCACCATCGCCGACCTCGCGGTCGCCACCAATTGCGGCCAGATCAAAACCGGCTCGCTGGCGCGCTCCGACCGCACCGCCAAGTACAATCAATTGCTGCGGATCGAGCAGGAACTGGGCGCGCAGGCGAAGTACGCGGGCAGGGCGGCGCTGAAGGCGCTGGCGCAGGGCTGAACAAAAATCGCGAAAACAACCCCATGTACAGTAAGAGGGCCGTTGTATTTCAACAGGTTAGACCTAGGCCCGACAGGACGAGGTGAGCATCAAAAAGGTGCATTAAGACCTTTTTCGTCTTGACCACTAGCGCGCTTCCGCGAGCCGCTCGGATGGTTTGCTGCGCGGTGATCTCGCGGC
>JBDRNF010000096.1:0-4223 GCA_043811435.1 Pseudomonadota bacterium | reverse complement strand
TGTCGGTATTTGATCTGGCAAGCCGCACGCTGAGGCACACGATCACTGTCGGCGAGCGACCATTTGGCATTTCGGTCGGGCCGCAAGGGCGGATTTTCACCGCAGATGTCGGGTCCAATTGCGTCACCGTCGTCGATCCGGAAACCGGGCAGATCATCGGCACCGTGCCTGTGGGCGAGCGACCTTACGCAATATCCTTTGCCGCGGGGTCGGGATTTGTTACAAATCAGTACGCCGATACTGTCAGTGTCTTTGGTCTCGAAGATTTGAAAGTCCACGCGACACGTGATGTTGGAGAATATCCGGAGGGGATCGACGCGAGCGCCGATGGCAGCAGGATCGTTGTTGCAAACTGGTTTTCCAACTCGGTCAGTGTGATCGATACGATGACATTGAAGGTTATTGCCGAGATTGAAACCGGGGATGGACCAAGAGCCTTCGGGCGTTTTCTGGCGCCGGGATTTGGGGAGGAGAAGTGACCATGAAAGCATATGCGGTGATCGGCGCGCTAAGCTGCGTTCTGATGGCAGGCCAAAGCCACGCCATTGAGCCCAGCTGGCCCGATTTGCGCGACCAGCTCTATGGCGACCAGTTGCTGATGCAAACAGGCAATACAATCAGCATCGATGCGCCTTACCGGTCAGACATGGATTCACGCACACAGATCGGCGCCACGGTGACCGCGCCTCAGGGGGAGATACTCGACAGCGTCACCGTCATTCTTGACGAGAACCCGATGCCGGTTTCGGCCGTCTTCACTTTCGGGCAACCGGTTTCGTCTTTCTTCTTTGACCTGACAATGCGCGTCAACGGGCCAACCCCGCTCCACGTTGTTGCCAAGACAGGCCGGGGGCAGCTCTTTGTCGCCGACACTTTTGTAAAAACATCCGGCCAGGGCGCCTGTTCCGCACCACCGGGCACCGACCCTGAACTGGCGCTGGCCACCATTGGCAACATGGCCATCGATGTGCAGGAGTTTTCGCAAAAGCCGAAGCTGTTGCAGACCACGTTTCCGACATCAGAAGCGGCAGACCTGGCCCACGGCAAGCGCATGGACCTCAGCATACAGCATCCAAGCCATTCCGGCATGCAGATGAACCAGATTTCGCTCCTCTACATCCCCGCACGCTACATCGACACCATTACGGTTGCTCTCGACGGCGCACCTTACGTCGCCATCACAGGCAGCATATCGCTGAGCGAAAATCCGCGCATCAGCCTCTCGATCCCCGCTGCTGCGCAAACCATCGATGTGACTTTGACCGATACGGGCGGAACCCAGACCACTGTGCATCGCTCTTTGCCGAGCTTTTGAACCAATGCATGGCGCGCAAGAGGAGATTGGGGCCGATCCAGTCTCCAGAACGCGCCAAAACCGACGCTAAAGTGCATATCGACGGGAGTGTCCGAATTCGGGTCAAATATACCGGCACAAACTGTGCGGAATATTCAATTCCTGTAGGGAGGACACCATGTCATATAGATATACCGGGGGCTGTGCGCATGTTCATTCACATGCCGACGCCGAACCGATCGACAATCACACCTGTCATTGTTCCGTCTGCAAAAGTGTAACGGGTCAACCGACGACCCATGTCGCCTTTTTCAAGCATGACGATCTCGCCGTTGATCACCCCGACGAGCTGAACCGGCAGCCATTCAATGCCAACAATCCCGATGGTCCGCTTGAGCTATGCACCTGCAAGGAATGCGGCACGCCGATCATGCTGGACGACAAGCAAAACCGCATCCGGGCAATCGTGCCCAATCTAATGGGCTATGCCGCGTCTTTTCCGGCTGCCACCTATCATGCGTTCTATGACGCGGCGACCGGAGTCCCGAGACCAAATGACGGACGCCCGGTCTGTGAAGCATTGCGGCCTGATTTCGTCTGGCCTACCCCAGCTTGAGGTAGCGCCACAAATTTACCGAACCTGAGCGACATTGTCGGGTGCGCGGCGACAATCAAGGTGAGATTCAGCGTCAATCAGGATGAGACTCGGCGGCGGGGGTGTGACTCCTATCGGCGGAACTGGCCGCGGACGGCAGCGGCTACGATCTGATCACCATCCCGTCGGGCGGCAGCAACAGGCCGAGGCTGTGTAAAAACACGGTTCTGATGTAGAATCATCTTCGTCGAACGGAGGTGGCAATGGCAGGCTATATCGAAGGCATCAGCCGTGATCAGGTTACGCTGTTTCCAGATCGTCTTGAGGACTGGATAGACGAAGATCACCCCGTTCGAGTGATCGACGCATTCGTCGACGCCATGGACCTGGTGGACGCTGGCTTCGGCCGCATGTCGCCTGCGCAAACTGGACGCCCCTGTTATCACCCTTCGGTGTTGCTGAAGCTTTTCATTTACGGTTACTTGAACCGCATCCCCTCAAGTCGGCGGCTTGAACGTGAAGCCGGGCGCAATGTTGAAGCGATGTGGCTGACCGGGCGGCTGGTTCCGGATCACAAAACCATAGCCGATTTCCGCAAAGACAATGGCCTGGCAATCCGTAAGACCTGCGCCAGATTTGTCGAGCTGGGCCGCCAGATCGGCGTGTTGAGCGGCGGCAGTGTTGCGATCGATGGAAGCAAGTTCAAAGCCGTCAATAACAGGGATCGCAACTTCACCTCCGGCAAGATCGAATTGCGGATCAGCCACCTTGAGGCAAGCGCATCGCGATATCTGGAGGAGATGGGCAGAGCCGACGCCCTGGAGCAATCCGAGGCCTCGCTGCGCAAGGTCACCCGGTTAAAGGAGAAGCTCGTTCGTGTTCGCCAGGAAGTCCGACGCCTGGAAGGAATAGCAGAAACGCTGAAGGATGCACCCGACGGCCAGATTTCCCTGACCGATCCAGACGCTCGATCCATGGCGACATATGGCAAAGGGACGGGCTTGGTAGGCTACAACGTACAGACGGCGGTCGACGTCGAGACGCACCTGATTGTCACGCACGAGGTCACCAATATCGGCAATGATCGGTCGCAACTGGCTCCCATGGCCAAAGCGGCAAAAGACGTTCTGGAGGTCGATAAACTCGCTGCCATAGCTGATCGTGGTTACTTCAACGGAGCTGAACTGCTTAGCTGCCACGAGGCCGGGATCACGGCTACGGTGCCGAGGCCAGAGACTTCGAACAACCGCAAGAAGGGCATGTTTGTGAAGGCTGACTTCGTCTACGACGGCAGCGCCGATACGTATATCTGCCCAGCCGGAAAGGCACTGGCATACAGGTATACGACGGAGGAAAAGGGTCTGATGTTGCGACGCTACTGGCGCAACGATTGTCCGTCATGCCCTCTCAAGGGCCAATGCACAACCGGCAAGGAACGTCGGATCACGCGTTGGGAACACGAGCATCTGATCGACGCTATGTATTCCCGAATGGAAGAGAATCCCAACCTCATGCGCACTCGACGGTGCACGGTCGAGCATCCGTTCGGCACCATCAAGGCATGGATGGGCTCGACCCATTTCCATATGCGCAGGCTGAACAACGTCCGGACGGAGATGGCGCTGCACGTGCTTGCCTACAACATCAAACGGATAATCAATATGATTGGCGCAAAAGCACTCTTGAGAGTCATAACCGCTTGAGGGAGCTGCTTAATACGCCTTCTTCCCCAAATCCCGTCCACTTACCCACCAGGACCGTCTCTGACGCCTCCCAGCCTACGATAAGCGCAAAATCCACCCGATCCCGCTCAATCGTAAAAATCCCGATGGTCACGCTGGAGTTTTCACACAGCCTCGGCCGTTCGCCGGCGCCATTGCCGCGGAAGAGTTCCTGATGACGGTGCGGGACGGCCGCAAGGTGTTCTCGCGCGCCGTTGACCTGATGACCAGAACCTCGCACGTAGCCCATGAGCGGCCGGGGTTGCCGCTTCTGGCATCGACCGATTTATACCCCATCAGGCCAATGCGCGGATATTCGACGCCGTCTGCGGCAATCTTGGCATCGATCCGGCAACGACCGTCCGTACGATCGAGGTTTTCGACAATTCCTCCGCCGCGACCATTCCGCTCTCGTGTCCATTGCCAACGGATGTTGTTGAAAAAGTCGACGCGAAAGCGTGATTCGGTCTGCGATGGGACACAGCACATGTTTCGGTTTTGCGCCTTTGCGCCTGGTCTGGCCGTTGGCAGACGGTCTGGTCCTGTCACCTCATGCGATTGCCTCCATTTGGGGGGGCCGAGGTCGCAGTCTGGCGAGCTTTCGCAGGTTTTG
>JBDRNF010000095.1:0-50675 GCA_043811435.1 Pseudomonadota bacterium | reverse complement strand
GGCTGGCCCATAATTCCCGGGGGGGCGCCGCGCGGCTCGCCCCCCCCCCGGGGCGGGGGGGGGGCGGCCCGCACCGCACTCGGCGCGCCGGGGTGGGGGGAAGGTACCTCAACTCGCACACCGCTTGATATGAAAGACCGTCACCCCACCCCGCCGCGCGTTGCACGCGCGTCGACCCTCCCCCTCCAGGGGAGGGTAAAGAACGTCAGGCCCGTGCCGCCTTCTTCCGGTACGCCAGATGTACCGCGCAGTTGCAGCCGGGCGGATGCGACGCGACGTCGTTGGCGGGCTCGGTCGCGGCCGGCGCCAGGGTCGGCATCGCCTCCTTGACGCGGCGGTCCTGCTCGGAGCGGTCCTGCGCCGGAATGTAATTCAGCACCGGCGCCAGCCAGCGCTCGGCCTCCGCCACGCTCCAGCCCTTGCGATCAGCGTAATCCTCGACCTGGTCGCGCTCGATCTTGCCGACACCGAAATAGAAACTCTCGGGATGGCTGAAATACAGCCCCGACACCGACGAGCCCGGCCACATCGCATAGCTCTCGGTCAGCTGCACGCCGGCGGTGTTCTCGGCATCGAGCAGCGCGAATAAGGTCGCCTTCTCGGTGTGGTCGGGCTGCGCGGGATAGCCGGGCGCCGGGCGGATGCCCTGGTATTGCTCGAGGATGAGCTGGTCCGGCGTCTGCGTCTCGTCCGGCGCATAGCCCCAGAATTCGCGGCGCACGCGGGCATGCATCCGCTCGGCAAAGGCTTCGGCCAGACGGTCGGCCAGCGCCTTGCACAGGATCGAGGAGTAATCGTCATTGGCGTTCTTGAAACGGTCGGCGATGATGTCCTCGCCGATCCCGGCGGTGACCACGAAGGCGCCGATATAGTCCGGCACGCCGCTGGTAACAGGCGCGATGAAGTCCGACAACGCCGAGTTGAAACGGCCCTCGCGCTTCTCCAGCTGCTGGCGCAGCGTGTGGAACGTGGCGATTGGCTGCTTTCGGCTGTCGTCGGCATAGACCACGATGTCGTCGCCCTCGGCATTGGCCGGCCAGAAGCCGATCGTGGCCTGCGCCTTGAACCATTTCTCCTTCACGATCAGGTCCAGCATCTTGCGGGCGTCGTCATAGAGCGAGCGCGCGACTTCGCCGACTTTTGCGTCGTCGAGGATGGCCGGAAAGCGCCCGGTCAGCTCCCAGGTCTGGAAGAACGGCGTCCAGTCGATGTAGTCGGCGAGTTCGGCGAGGTCGTAATCGCTAAAACTCTTGATGCCAAGGAACGCCGGCTTCTTCGGTGGCGTCTTGCTGAAATCGATCACCTGCGCATTGGCGCGCGCATCCGCCAGCTTCAGCCGCTTCTTGTCGGCCTGCGCGCGGAAATGCGCCGCGGAAATCTTGGCATAATCCGCCCGCACCTCGGCGGCGTAGGCTTCGCGCCGCTCCGGCGACAGCAGCGAGGAAGCGACGCCGACGGCGCGGCTGGCGTCGTTGACATGCACCACCGGCCCGCCGCGGTAGTTCGGATCGATCTTGACGGCGGTGTGGACCCGGCTGGTGGTGGCGCCGCCGATCAGCAGCGGCACGGTCATGCCCTGCCGTTCCAGCTCGCCGGCCAGAAAGCTCATTTCGTCGAGCGACGGCGTGATCAGGCCCGACAGCCCGATGATGTCGGCGCCTTCCGCCTTCGCAGTCTCGATGATCTTCGAGGCCGGCACCATGACGCCGAGGTCGATGACTTCGAAGTTGTTACATTGCAGCACGATGCCGACGATGTTCTTGCCGATGTCGTGGACGTCGCCCTTGACGGTGGCGAGCACGATCTTGCCGGCGGAGTTGCGGCCGTCGCCGGCAATACCATTGGCGAGATTGTCCGCCTTCTCCTGCTCCATGAACGGCATCAGATAGGCCACCGCCTGCTTCATCACCCGCGCCGACTTCACCACCTGCGGCAGGAACATCTTGCCGTCGCCGAACAGGTCGCCGACGATGTTCATGCCGGCCATCAGCGGCCCTTCGATCACATGCAGCGGGCGCTCGACGGTCAGCCGCGCGGCCTCGGTGTCGGCCTCGATATATTCGGTGATGCCGTGAACCAGCGCGTGGCTGAGCCGCTTCTCGACCGGCCATTCGCGCCAGGCCAGATCCTGCTCCTTGGTCTGCTTCTCCTGGCCACGGAACTTCTCGGCCAAGGCAAGCAGCCGCTCCGACGCGCCGGGGTCGCGGTTGAGAATGACGTCTTCGCAGGTCTGGCGCAGCTCGGGATCGATGTCGTCATAGACGATCATCTGCCCGGCATTGACGATGCCCATGTCCATGCCGGCCTTGATGGCATGATACAGGAACACCGAATGCATCGCCTCGCGCACCGGCTCGTTGCCGCGGAACGAGAACGACAGATTGGAGACGCCGCCGGAAATATGCGCATGCGGCAGGTTCTGCCGGATCCAGCGCGTCGCCTCGATGAAATCGACGCCGTAATTGTTGTGTTCTTCCAGCCCGGTGGCGATGGCGAAAATATTGGGATCGAAGATGATGTCTTCCGGCGGGAAGTCGAGTTGCCCGACCAGGATATCGTAGGCGCGCTTGCAGATCTCGGTCTTGCGCGCGAACGTATCGGCCTGGCCGACCTCGTCGAACGCCATCACCACCACGGCGGCGCCATGGCGGCGCGCGATCCTCGCTTCGTGGATGAACTTTTCCTCGCCTTCCTTCATCGAGATCGAGTTCACCACCGGCTTGCCCTGAACGCATTTCAGGCCGGCTTCGATCACGGTGAATTTCGAGGAGTCCACCATCACGGGCACGCGGGCGATGTCGGGCTCGGCGGCGACGAGGTTGAGGAACGTCACCATCGCGGCTTCGGAATCCAGCAGGCCCTCGTCCATGTTGACGTCGATGATCTGGGCGCCGTTCTCGACCTGGTCGCGTGCCACCTGCAGGGCTGCCGTGTAGTCGCCCGCGGTTACCAGCTTGCGGAATTTCGCGGAGCCGGTGACGTTGGTGCGCTCGCCGACGTTGACGAAGGGGATCGCGGGCGTCAGCTCGAACGGCTCCAGGCCCGACAGCCGCAGCCGCGGCTCGATCACGGGGATGGCGCGCGGTTGGTGCGGCGCCACGGCGGCGGCAATCGCCGCGATATGGTCCGGCGTGGTGCCGCAGCAGCCGCCGACGATGTTGACGAGGCCGGAAGCGGCGAATTCGCCGATCAGCCCGGCCATGAATTCCGGGCTTTCGTCGTACTGGCCGAATTCATTGGGCAGGCCGGCATTGGGATAGGCGCATACCAGCGTGTCGGCGACGCGGCCGATGTCGGCGATATGGGCGCGCAGATCCTCGGCGCCGAGCGCGCAGTTGAAGCCGACCGTGATCGGGCGGGCGTGCCGCACCGAATTCCAGAACGCTTCCGGCAATTGTCCCGACAGCAGCCGGCCGGATTTGTCGGTGATGGTGCCCGAGATCATCACGGGCACGTCGATGCCGCGGTCCTCGGCGATTTCCGATATCGCATACAGCGCTGCCTTGGCGTTCAGCGTATCGAAGATGGTTTCGACCAGCAGCAGATCGGCGCCGCCGTCGAGCAGGCCGTTGATCTGTTCGCCATAGGCGGTGCGCAGATCGTCGAACGTCACGGCGCGATAGCCGGGGCTCGATACGTCGGGCGAGATCGAGGCGGTGCGGTTGGTCGGGCCGATGGCGCCGGCGACGAAGCGCGGTTTGCCGTCCTCGGCGGTGACGCGGGTCGCGGCGTTGCGCGCCAGCCGCGCGCCTTCCAGGTTCATCTCATAGGCGATGCTGGAGAGGTCGTAATCGGCCTGCGCGATCGAGGTCGACGAAAACGTGTTGGTGGCGACGATGTCGGCGCCGGCGCGCAGATATTCGGCGTGGATGTCCTCGATCGCCTGCGGCTGGGTCAGGATCAGCAGGTCGTTGTTGCCCCTGACGTCGCGGTGGAAATCCGCAAAGCGCGCGCCGCGAAACGCGGCCTCGTCATATTCGAGGCCCTGGATCATGGTGCCCATGGCGCCGTCGAGCACCAGGATGCGTTCGCGGGCGGCCGCGAGCAAAGCGGATCGCTTTTCGGAAACAGGAGAGGTCATCGGATCAAGCGGCTTTCTGGGCGCCCTGCGGGCGAATACCGAGCAAATGGCTGATCGCGAACACGAGGTCCGCGCGGTTCATGGTGTAGAAGTGGAAGGTATCGACGCCGTGCTTGGCGAGCTTCTGCACCTGGCCGGCCGCGACCGTGGCGGCCACCAGCTTGCGCGTCTCGGCGTCGTCATCGAGGCCCTCGAATTTTTCCGCCAGCCAGTCCGGCACCGAGGTGCCGGCGCGGGTGACGAAATTGCGCGCCTGCCTGAAATTGTGCATCGGCATGATGCCGGGCACGATCGGAATCGTGATGCCGCGCGCGCGGACGCGATCGAGATAGCGGAAGTAAAGGTCGTTATCGAAAAACACCTGGGTAATGGCGCGGGTGGCGCCGGCATCGACCTTGGCCGCGAGCACATCGATGTCGGCGTCGAAGTCGCGGCTTTCCGGATGCTTTTCCGGGTAGGCCGAGACCGACACCTCGATGTCGCCATGCTGCTTCCTGATGCCGGCCACGAGCTCAGTCGAGGTCTGGTAGCCGTCCGGGTGCGTCGAATAGGCGGTGCCGATGCCGCCGGGCGGATCGCCGCGCAGCGCGACGATATGGCGGACGCCGACCTCGTGATAGCGGCCGACGATCTCGTCGATCTCGCCGCGCGCAGCCCCAACGCAAGTCAGATGCGCGGCCGGCAAGAGCTCGGTTTCAGCCAGGATGCGGGCGATGGTGGAATGGGTTCGCTCCCGGGTCGATCCGCCGGCGCCGTAGGTCACCGAGACGAAGCTCGGCGACAGCGGCGCCAGGCGCTTGATGGTTTCCCACAGGCTCTTCTCCATCTCCTCGGTCTTCGGCGGGAAGAACTCGAACGAGATCGCCGGCGAAGGCGGCGCGCGGTGCCCGTCAGGCGCGGTGGGCGTAACCTCGGTCATGGCACTACAAACTCCGCTCAAGCGCAGGTGGACGGGGCGCTAAATCTGTAAAGCCGAAAATACGTTAAACGCGGGTGTTCCGACAGCCCATCGGTGATGGGAATTTGCCCAACCCATATAAGAATGGTGGAATATTCTCTCCAGTATTTTACATCGGTGGGCAGAAGGAAGGCTGGATATCCGATATATCAGGCTAAAATGAACTATTCTAGACACTGCTTCTCGAATTTGGAGGACGTTCGTCAGTGGGCAGATTGTCACGAAGGATCTGTGGCTCCATCAGCCTGCTCGATCGCGGTCGTCGTTTTTGCGGGGACGGCGCGCGGGAAGCTGCCAAAGGTATTATACTACAAATGGAGGCGTGATTTGCGAGCTGGAATCTCCTTTGTTTTCAGAGAGTTGCTTTCTGTACATGGGGTTGTTTTCGAGATTTTGTTTGAGACCTGTCGTGCATCCCCCGGCAATGCACACTAGCTTACCGTCATGATACCTCTCTCGATCCTCGACCTCTCGGTCGTCACCACGGGCACCAAACCCGCCGCGGCGCTGCGCAACAGCATCGATCTGGCCCGCCATGCCGATGGCCTGGGCTATGTCCGCTACTGGCTGGCCGAACATCACAACCTCGCCTCGGTGGCGAGCCCGGCGCCGGATCTGATGATCGGGCAGATCGCGGCGGTGACCAAAAACATCCGGGTCGGCTCCGGCGGCGTGATGCTGCCGAACCATGCGCCGCTTGTCGTGGCCGAACGCTTCAAGATGCTGGAGGCGCTGTTTCCCGGCCGGATCGATCTCGGCCTCGGCCGCGCGCCCGGCACCGACGGCGCCACCGCGCATGCGCTGCGCAGCCGGCTCGACCGCCGCGACGGCGACGATTTCCTGGAGCGGCTGCAGGAACTGATCCTGTGGGAGACCCGCGGCTTTCCGCCCGGCCATCCCTACAACAATGTGGTGGCGATGCCGGACGACAGCCCGTTGCCGCCGATCTGGCTGCTCGGCTCCAGCGACTACTCCTCGGAACTGGCCGCGCAGGTCGGAATGGGCTTTGCCTTCGCGCATCATTTCGCGTCGCATGACGCCGTCGATGCCATGACCAGCTACCATAACCACTTCACGCCATCCGGCTGGCGCGCCGCGCCGCACGGCATTCTGGCGGTGGCGGTGGTTACAGCCGAAACCGATGCGGAGGCCGACAGGCTGGCGTCATCGATGGACCTCAACCGGCTGCGCCGCGACCGCGGCCAGTATTTGCCGCTGCCGTCAGTGGAGGAGGCGCTGGCCTATCCCTACACCGACTCTGAGCGCGCCTCGATCGCCCGCAACCGCTCGCGGCTGTTCGTCGGCAGCCCGGCGACGGTGCTGCAAAAACTGCAGCCGATGATCGCGGCCAGCAAGGCGGACGAGTTGATGATCATCACCGCGGTGTATGATCACGACGCGAGAAAGAAATCATACTCACTGCTGGCGGACGCGTTCGGGCTCGGCAAGCAGGTTGCGGCGTAAAGCTTTTTGCGACCGTCATCCTGAGGTGCTCGCCTCTTCGGCGAGCCTCGAAGGATGACAAGCCCGGGTGCTCGCGGCCATCCTTCGAGGCCGTCGCAAGTGCGACGGCACCTCAGGATGACGGTCGAATATGTAGGAGCGGCTGGCGTTCCCCGGACGCTGCGCAGCGCGTTGCGGTGCGCTGCTGATCCGGGGTCCATCGGGATGGGTCCCGGCTCTGCGGAGCAGCGTAAGGACGCTGCGCCGCGTCCGGGACACGAGACTTACTCCGCTGATCCAGGCCAGCATGGCGGACGAGTTGATGATCATCACCGCGGTGTATGACCACGACGCGCGGAAGAAATCGTATTCCCTGTTGGCGGATGCGTTCGGGCTCGGCAAGCAGGCCGCGGCGTAAAGTGCCTTCCCTGACAGAACGTCATCCTGAGGTGCTCGCCTCTTCGGCGAGCCTCGAAGGATGACAAGCCCGGGTACTCGCGGCCATCCTTCGAGGCCGTCGCAAGTGCGACGGCACCTCAGGATGACGGCAGAATATGTAGTAGCGGCTGGCGTTCCCCGGACGCTGCGCAGCGCGTAGCGGTGCGCTGCAGATCCGGGGTCCATCGGGATGGGTCCCGGCTCTGCGGAGCAGCGCAAGAGCGCTGCACCGCGTCCGGGACACGAGAGACTTATTCCGCCT
Organism: Pseudomonadota bacterium; assembly: GCA_043811435.1. Classification (GTDB taxonomy): domain Bacteria; phylum Pseudomonadota; class Alphaproteobacteria; order Rhizobiales; family Xanthobacteraceae; genus Bradyrhizobium. The sequence continues at coordinate 43,493 of JBDRNF010000095.1, read as the reverse complement.
CTTCCCTGAACGTCGCCCGGAACGGATGCCCGGGATAGACGCCGACGATGCGAAACTCGCGCGAGAAGAACTTCAGTTCCTCCAGCGCGAAGGCCAGTCCCCTGTCCTCGGGATGGCCGTCGACGTCGGCGTAGAATTGGGTGGCGAAGAAATTGCCGTCGACCATGTAGCTTTCCAGCTTGGTCATGTTGACGCCGTTGGTGGCAAAGCCGCCCATCGCCTTGTAGAGCGCGGCGGGGAGGTTGCGCACCCGGAAGACGAACGAGGTGACCAGCGGCCCGGAGCCCTGTTTGGCCCAGGTCGATTCGCGCGCCAGCACCACGAAGCGGGTGGTGTTGTGGGTCTCGTCTTCGACGTCCTCGGCCAGGATATCGAGGCCGTAGATGTCGGCCGCGAGCTTCGAGGCGATCGAGGCGCAGGACTTGTCGCCGCGCTCGGCGACGATGCGGGCTGAGCCTGCGGTATCGCCCGACACGATCGGCTTGATCTTGAGCTTGCGGATGATGTTGCGGCATTGCCCGAGCGCGTGAACGTGGCTCTCCACGGTCTTGACGTCGCCGAGCTTCGCGCCGCGCGGCGCCATCAGCTGGTGATGGATCGGCAGAAAATACTCGCCGACGATGAACAGGCCGGATTGCGGCAACAGGTGATGGATGTCGGCGACCCGGCCGGCCACCGAGTTCTCGATCGGGATCATGCCGAGGTCGGCCTCCCCCGAGGCGATCGCGGCCAGCGCGTCCTCGAAGGTCGGGCAGGGCACCGGCTCGGCGTCGGGATAGGCTTCGGCGATGGCGATGTGGGAATTGGCTCCCGGCTCGCCCTGGAATGCGATTTTCAGCTTTTTTGTCATGATGTTTTCCTGGGCGCCTTGTATCAGCCGCTCAGCCTTTTGCCAGTATCTGCCGGGCGGTTTCGAGGTCCGCCGGGGTGTCGACGCCGCGCGGAACGGTGTCGACGATGCCGATGTCGATCCGCATGCCGGCCTCCAGCGCCCGCAGCTGCTCGAGCTTTTCCTGCTTCTCCAGCGGCGACGGGGGCAGCGCCACGAAGCGCTCCAGCGCCGCGCGGCGATAGGCGTAAAGCCCGATATGATGGTAGCGCGGCCCGTCGCCCCAGGGCGCCGTGGCGCGGGTGAAATAGAGCGCGCGCAGCCGCCCGGCGCCGATGGGCGAGCCCACCGCCTTCACCACATTGGGGTTGGTGGCCTCTTCCTCGGTATGGATCCCGGCTGCCAGCGTCGCGATATCGACCGCGGGGTCGTCGAGCGGCGCCAGCACGCTGCGGATGTTGTCGGGGTGGATGGTCGGAAAATCGCCCTGCAGATTGACGATGATGTCGGCCTCGCCGTCCGGATCGAGCTTGCCCAGCGCTTCAAAAATCCGGTCGGATCCGGAAGGGTGATCGGCCCGTGTCATGACGGCCCGGCCGCCATGGGCCATCACCGCGACGGCGATGTCGGGCGTGTCGGTGGCGACCGCCACGCGGCCTATTCCGGCCGCTTCCGCCCTGCGCAGCACATGGACAATCATCGGCAGGCCGGCGATGTCCAATAGCGGCTTGCCGGGCAGCCGGGTGGCGGCCATCCGGGCGGGAATCAGCACCAGGGTGCGGGACTCGGTCACAGGGTCAGGCCCGGCTCACATGATCGGAAATGGGTGGGGATTGGCGGAAAGTCGGGGCGTTTATACGGGTTGCCAGAGCGCGGGCAAACCGATATCTCATCGTCGCTCGGGTGCGGTGCGAAAGCCGATTCCTGATGCTTATCCGGGCCGTCTCGCGGCCTTACGTCGACCTTCCGGCCTGGAGCCTGATCGAAAATGGACTCCTTCGAACTCAATAAAATTATGGGCGCCGTTCTGGCCACCTGTCTGCTGTTGCTGGTGACGAACTTCACCGCCAGCGCGATTTTCGCGCCCCACATGCCGGAAAAGCCGGGTTACGACATCGCCGTCAAGGAAGCCGCGCCTGCCGGTGGCAAGGAAGCCGCCCCGGCGCCGTCGGAGCCGATCGAAAAGCTGCTGCAGACCGCCTCCGTCGAAAAGGGCGCCAGCGCGGCCAAGAAATGCGCGGCCTGCCACACCTTCGAGAAGGGCGGCCCCAACCGCGTCGGTCCGAATCTCTACGGCATCCTCAACGCACCGAAAGGCGAGGGACGCGGGTTCAACTTCTCGGCCGCCATGAAGGCCAAGGGCGGCACCTGGACCTACGACGACCTCAGCAAGTTCATCGCCAGTCCGAAGGGCTTCGTGCCCGGCACCGCCATGAGCTTCGCCGGCATCCAGAAGGACAGCGAGCGCGCCGACGTGATCGCCTATCTGCGCAGCCTGTCGGACAGCCCGGCGCCGCTGCCGACGGCGGCGAAATAGGATTCCGCGGGCCCACCGAGGGTTTCAGCGTCTACGGCCAGGCATTGCCTGGCCGTTTTGCTATGATCGCGGCCTTGTTATCGGGACCTTTCGCCGCACATGGCGCGTTTATCAGGCTGGCAACATGAGGAAAAAGCAACATAATCGGTCGAAACCTTGCCTTATATTGCGCTCTTAAGGGGTGTCTCTGTCAGCTACAGGAATGTTTCATTTGACGATTACCCGACGACATCTGCTGCAAGGCGCCGCTGTTGCGGCCATCGCGCCCTCCCTCGGGCTATCGGCCAGCGTTGAGCCGGCCCACGCCCAATCCGCAGCCGGCGAGCCGGCCTGGCGCCACGCGCTGTCGCTGTTCGGTGACGTCAAATATCCCGCCGACTTCAAGCGCTTCGACTACGTCAATCCGGATGCGCCCAAGGGCGGCATCGCCCGCCAGATCCTGATCGGGACGTTCGACAATTTCAATGTCGCCGTTGCCGGCGTCAAAGGCTCGCTCGGGGGAGCGGTCCAGCTCATCTATGAATCGCTGATGACGTCATCGCTCGATGAAGTTTCGACCGGATACGGCGAACTCGCGGAGGCGGTCAGCCATCCCGACGATTTTTCCTTCGTCATCTATCGGCTGCGGGCACAGGCGAAATGGCATGATGGCAAGCCGGTGACGGCGGACGATGTGATTTTCTCGCTCGATGCGTTCAAGAAGCATCATCCGCAATACTCAGCCTATTACCGCCACGTGGTGAAGGCCGAAAAAATCAGCGATCGCGAGATCAAGTTCAGCTTCGATGCGCCGGGCAATCGCGAGCTGCCGCACATCGTGGGCCAGCTCACGGTATTGCCGAAGCACTGGTGGGAGGGAACCGACAGCGAGGGCCGCAAGCGCGACATCTCCGCGACGACACTGGAGAAGCCGCTCGGCTCCGGCCCCTATCGCATCAAGGAATTCGTCGCCGGACGGTCGGTCACGGTGGAGCGCGTGAAGGATCATTGGGGCCGCGATCTCTCCACCAATGTCGGGCGCAACAATTTCGACGAGCTGCGTTACGAATATTTCCGCGACTCGCTGGTGGCGCTGGAGGCGTTCAAGGGCGATCAGGTGGACTGGCGCACCGAGAACAGCGCGAAAAACTGGGCCACAGCCTACGACTTCCCTGCCGTCGCCGACAAGCGCGTGCTGCTGGAGGAATTTCCAAACCGCAGTTCCGGCATCATGCAGGCGTTCGCGATGAATCTCCGTCGCGACAAGTTTCGGGATTCGCGGGTGCGCCGCGCGCTGAATTTTGCATTCGACTACGAGGAAATGAACAAGCAGATCTTCTTCGGCCAGTACAAGCGCATCAGCAGCTATTTCGATGGCACCGAGTTGGCTTCCGACGGCCTGCCGCAGGGCAGGGAGCTGGAAATCCTCGAGAAGGTCCGCGCCGAGATTCCGCCGGAGGTTTTCACGACGGCCTATACCAACCCGGTTGGCGGCAGTCCGGAAGCGGTGCGCGCAAACCTGCGAGAGGCGATGCGCCTGCTCAAGGACGCCGGTTATGAGGTGCGCGAGCGCAAGCTGACCGACAGCAAGACCGGTGCGCCATTCACGATCGAACTGCTTGGCGCCGATCCGTCATTCGAGCGGGTCATGCTGTTCTTCAAGCCCTCGCTGGAAAGGCTCGGCATCGAGGTCAGCGTGCGCACCATCGATCCGGCGCAATATGAGAACCGGCTGCGAAACTGGGATTTCGATATCGTGGTGTCGTCGTGGCCGGAATCGCTTTCGCCGGGCAACGAGCAGCGCGAGTATTGGGGTTCGCAGGCCGCCGACATGGCGGGGTCGCGCAATATCATCGGAATCAAGAATCCCGCGATCGACAAGCTGATCGAACGGCTGATTTATGCCACGGATCGCGCCGACCTGGTCGCCGCGACCAAGGCGCTTGATCGTGTGCTGCTGTGGAATCATTACGTCGTGCCGCAGTGGACCTACAACAAATCGCGTACCGCGCGCTGGGATCGATTCGGCCGGCCGGCCGAGTTGCCGAAATACGGCCAGTCGGCATTCCCCGCGATCTGGTGGTATGACGCCGACAGGGCCGCCAGGATCGGCAAACGATCTTGAGGGATTTTCCGCGCATGACGCCATTCGACCGCCGGTACGTGCTGCGGCTCGGCGCCGGCGCCATCGGCGCGGCATGGCTTCGGCCGGCGCTGGCGAACGATACGGGCGCCAAGGTTCATGGCCTGTCGGCGTTCGGCGAACTGAAATATCCCGCGGATTTCCGCCATTTCGACTACGTCAATGTCGACGCGCCCAAAGGCGGGCTGTTTTCGCAACTGGTCGGCTCGGGCGGATCGACCTTCAATTCGCTCAACGCCTACATCATCAAGGGCGATGTCGCGAGCGACATGAACCTGACTTTCGCGTCCCTGATGGCGCGGGCGTTCGATGAGCCGGACGCGGTCTATCCCCTAGCGGCGCAGGACCTGACGGTTTCCGCCGACGGGTTGCTCTACCGCTTTCGCCTGCGCCCCGGGATCCAGTTTCACGATGGGACCGATATTGCCGCGTCCGACGTCGCATTCTCGCTGAATACGCTGAAGGCCAAGGGTCATCCGGCCTATTCCTCTGTGTTGCGCGAGCTCGCCGAAATCGTGGCCGAAGACAAGCAGACCGTCGTGCTGCGCTTCTCTCCGGCCCGCGGGCTCGATGCGCCGGCGCTGGCGGCATCGATGCCGATCTTCTCGGAAAAATACTACAGCGCACGGCCGTTCGACGAGACCTCGCTGGAGGCGCCGCTCGGCTCCGGTCCCTATCGCGTGGCGCGCTTCGAGCAGGGGCGCTACATCGAATTCGAGCGGGTGAAAAACTGGTGGGGCGAGAACCTTCCGGTGGCGCGCGGGCAGTATAATTTCGATCTGATCCGCGACGAGTATTACCGCGACCGTGAAGTCGGCCTGGAAGCCTTTATCGGCCGCAATTATCTGTTCCGCGAGGAATTCACCTCCCGCGTCTGGGCCACCCGCTACGACTTCCCGGCGCTTCGCGACGGGCGCGTCAAGCGCGAGGTGATTCCCGACGAGCGCCCGTCGGGCGCGCAGGGCTGGCTGCTCAACACCAGGCGCGACAAGTTTGCCGACCGCCGCTTGCGCGAGGCCATGGTCATCGCGTTCGACTTCGAATGGACCAACAAGAACCTGATGTACGGTGCCTATGACCGCACCCATTCGGTGTTCCAGAATTCCGAGATGATGGCGAAGGGCGAACCGTCGCCCGAAGAGATCGCGTTGCTCGAGCCGTTCCGCGACCGCGTGTTGCCGGAAGTGTTCGGCCCGGCATGGGTGCCGCCAATCAGCGACGGATCGGGGCAGGACCGCAAGCTGCTGCGCCGCGCCGGTGACCTGCTCAATGCTGCCGGCTGGACCGTCAAGGACGGCAAGCGGGTGAACGCCAGGGGCGAGCAGCTCTCCATCGAGTTCCTGCTGACCGAGCGCTCGTTCGAGCCGCATCATACCACCTTCATCAAGAACCTTCGCGTGCTGGGTATCGACGCCAACATCCGGCTGGTCGATCCGTCGCAGGCGGTGGAGCGGCTGAAGGATTTCGACTTCGACATCGCGATCGCGCGTTTCATCTATCCGCAAATTCCCGGCAGCGCCCTGCGAAACTATTTCTCCAGCGAGTTCGCCAGGACCAAGGGGTCCAACAATCTCGCCGGCATTGCCGATCCCGTCGTCGATGCGCTGGTCGAGAAGGCGGTTGCGGCGCAAAGCCAGGCAGAGCTCCATACCGCGTGCCGGGCGCTCGATCGCGTGCTGCGCTCGGGCCGGTACTGGATTCCGCACTGGAGCAAGGCGTCGCACTGGATCGCTTACTGGGACCAGTTCGGCTATCCCAAGGTCAAGCCGCGCTACGCGCGCGGCGCGCCGGAGACGTGGTGGTTCGAGGCCAACAAGGCGGCCCGGATTGAACAGGCGAAATAGAACATGAGCGCCTATATCGCCCGCCGCATTCTGCTGATGATTCCGACCCTGCTCGGAATCCTGTTCGTCTCCTTCGTCGTGGTGCAGTTCGCGCCGGGCGGCCCGGTCGAGCGGGTGATCGCGCAGCTCAGCGGCGCCGACACCGGCGCCAGTTCCCGGATCTCGGGCTCTTCGGGCGGCGATTTCGGCGCCCGAGGCCAGGTCGGCGCCTCCGCCGACGCGGTCAACTCGAAGTACCGCGGCGCGCAGGGGCTCGATCCCGATTTCATCAAGAGCCTCGAAAAGCAGTTCGGCTTCGACAAGCCGGCGCCGGAGCGCTTTGCGCTAATGGTGTGGAATTTCGCGCGGTTCGATTTCGGCAAGAGCTATTTTCGTGACGTCAGCGTGCTGCAGCTGATCAAGGAGAAATTGCCGGTTTCGATGTCGCTCGGGATCTGGATGATGCTGCTGACCTATTTGATCTCGATCCCGCTCGGGATCCGCAAGGCGGTGCAGGACGGCTCGAAATTCGACACCTGGACCTCGGCGGTGATCATCATCGGGTTCGCGATTCCCGGGTTCCTGTTCGCCATCCTGCTCATCATCCTGTTCGCCGGCGGTTCGTTCTTCAACATCTTCCCGCTGCGCGGGCTGACCTCGGACGGCTGGGCGCAGTTTCCATGGTACTGGAAGATCCTGGATTACTTCTGGCATATCGCGCTGCCGCTGTTCTCGATGGCGCTGGGCGCGTTCGCCACCATGACGCTGCTGACCAAGAACTCGTTCCTCGACGAAATCCGCAAGCAATATGTCATGACCGCGCGCGCCAAGGGCTGCAGCGAGCGGCAGGTGCTCTATAGTCACATCTTCCGCAACGCCATGCTGATCGTGATCGCCGGCTTTCCCGGCGCGTTCATCCACGCCTTCTTCTCGGGCTCGCTCCTGATCGAAACCATCTTTTCACTCGACGGGCTCGGCCTGCTCGGCTTCGAGAGCGTGCTGAATCGCGACTATCCTGTTGTGTTCGGCACGCTGTTCATCTTTTCGCTGGTCGGCCTCGTGGTCAATCTGCTCTCCGATCTCGCCTACATGTGGATCGACCCCAGAATCGATTTCGAGGCGCGGGAAGTCTGATGAACCTGACCTCGCCGCAACCGATCGAAACCACCACGCAGTCGCCGCTCGGCGAGGCGGTGCCGCCCGCGCGCCACTGGTTCTCGCCGTCGCCACTCAACCGCCGCCGCTGGCAGAATTTCAAATCGAACCGCCGGGGATACTGGGCGTTCTGGATTTTCCTGATCCTGTTCTTCGTCTCGCTGTTCGCCGAGCTGATCGCCAACGATCGCCCGTTCCTGATCAAGTTCGACGGCCGTCTGTATTTCCCGGCCTTCATCAGCTATTCCGAGACCACGTTCGGCGGCGATTTCGAAACCGCCGCCGATTACCGCGACCCCTATCTGCAGAAGCTGATCGCCGACAAGGGCGGCACGGTGGTGTGGCCGCTGATCCGCTATTCCTACGACACCCACAACCTCGATCTGCCGACGCCGGCGCCCTCGAAGCCGACCTGGCTGCTGACGGAAGCGCAGTGCAAGGAGGTGGTGCAGAAGAAGGGCCTGACCGGCTGCCGGGATCTCGAATACAACTGGCTCGGCACCGACGACCAGGGCCGTGACGTGGTGGCGCGGCTGATCTACGGGTTCCGCATCTCGGTGCTGTTCGGGCTCTCGCTGACCATCATCTCCTCGATCATCGGCGTCGCCGCCGGCGGCGTGCAAGGCTATTTCGGCGGCTGGGTCGATCTCGGTTTTCAGCGCTTCATCGAGGTGTGGAGCGCCATCCCCTCGCTCTATCTGCTACTGATCCTGTCCTCGGTGCTGGTGCCCGGCTTCTTCGTGCTGCTCGGAATCCTCCTGCTGTTCTCGTGGGTGTCGCTGGTCGGCCTGGTGCGCGCCGAGTTCCTGCGCGGGCGCAACTTCGAATACATCATGGCGGCGCGCGCGCTCGGCGTCTCCAATGCCAAAATCATGTTCCGGCACCTGTTGCCCAACGCCATGGTCGCCACCATGACCTTCCTGCCCTTCATCGTGTCGTCCTCGGTGATGACGCTGACCGCGCTCGACTTCCTCGGCTTTGGATTGCCGCCCGGCTCGCCGTCATTGGGCGAACTGCTGTCGCAGGGCAAGGCCAATGTGCAGGCGCCGTGGCTCGGCTTCACCGGATTTTTTGCGGTCGCCATCATGCTGTCGCTGTTGATCTTCATCGGCGAGGCCGTCCGCGACGCGTTCGATCCGCGCAAGACGTTCAGGTAGATTTGTGGTATGTCAACCAGCCAGAGGTGCGACATGAACAGGTTCACTCGCGAACACTATCCGGCGTCGAAGCTTCCCGAGGATCTGCGGGGCGGCGTCGATCCTTCCGCGACCGTCACGGTGACGATCACCGAAGAGGAGAAGCGGCCGGAAAAGGTGATGAGCCTGGAGGAAATTTGGGCACGTCGAGCGCCTCCCTTCAAGACCGCCAAGGAAATTGATGACGACTTGCGTCGTCAGCGAGATGAATGGGATGACTGACGGTCATGCGGTGCCGCGCCTCTACCTCGATGCCAACGTCTTCATTTACGCAATCGAGGGAAATCCAGACGTTGCTGAGCCTCTTCTGCGGTTATTTGATCGTTTTCGGGCCGGGCACGGGGTCGGCGTTACCAGCGAACTAACGCTTGCGGAGGTGTTGCCAAACAGATCGAGCGTACAGCGGCGTAACTATCTCGATATGATCGTCTGGAGTCGGATTTTTGATCTTCAGCCCGTAAGCAGGGATATCCTGATTGAGACGGCAGAATATCGCAAGCACGCCGGTATGCCAAAACTTCCAGATGCCATTCATGTTGTAACCGCCATTCGCGCTGAATGCCGGACAGTTCTTTCGGCAGATTTGCGGCTGAAACTTCCTGCTGGATATTCTGTGATTTCTCCCGGGGTCGAAAATCTGTCTCGTTTGATCGAAGAAATGAAGTAATGGACGCCATAAACCAGCCTTTGCTCGATGTCCGCGATCTCTCGGTGGCGTTTCACCAGCCGAGCGGCACGACGGTCGCGGTCGATCGCATTTCCTTCGAGATCAGGCGCGGCGACTGCGTGGCGCTGGTCGGCGAATCCGGCTCCGGCAAATCCGTCAGCGCATTATCGATCCTGAAGCTGCTGCCGTATCCAACCGCGTCGCATCCGTCCGGCAGCATTCGTTTCAAGGGCCGCGAGCTGATCGACCTGCCGGAACACGAAATTCGCGGCATTCGTGGCAACGACATCTCGATCATCTTCCAGGAACCGATGACGTCGCTCAACCCGCTGCACACGATCGAGTCGCAGATCGGCGAGATCCTGCAACTGCACAGCGGCATCAGCGGCGCCCAGGCTCGGGCGCGGACGCTGGAATTGCTGGGCCAGGTCGGCATTCCCGACCCGGAAACCCGGCTCAAGAGCTATCCGCATCAGCTGTCCGGCGGCCAGCGCCAGCGCGTCATGATCGCGATGGCGCTCGCCAACGAGCCCGATTTGCTGATCGCGGACGAGCCGACCACGGCGCTGGACGTCACCGTGCAGGCGCAGATTCTGGCACTGCTGGCGGAGATCCGCAGCCGGCTCGGCATGAGCCTTTTGTTCATCACCCACGACCTCGGCATTGTCAGGCGCATCGCCGACGTGGTCTGCGTCATGAAAAGCGGTGAGATCGTCGAGCAGGGGCCGGTCGAAGAGGTCTTCACCGCGCCGAAGCATCCCTACACCAGGGCCCTGCTGGCGGCGGAGCCGAAGGTGGACCCGGCGCCGCCGCGGCCGGGCAATCCCGTCGTGATGGCGTCCGACGATCTGAAGGTCTGGTTTCCGATCAAGCGCGGCCTGCTGCGCAAGACGGTCGGCCACATCAAGGCGGTCGACGGCGTCAGCATTTCCGTGCGCAAGGGCGAGACGCTGGGCGTGGTCGGCGAATCCGGCTCCGGCAAGACCACGCTGGGCCTGGCGCTGCTGCGGCTTATTTCATCCGACGGCCCGATCGTGTTTCTCGGCAGCAATATCCAGGGCCTGCGCTTCAAGGAAATGCGGCCGCACCGCCGTGATATGCAGATCGTGTTCCAGGATCCGTTCGGCGCGCTGAGCCCGCGCATGTCGGTCGGCGACATCGTCGCCGAAGGCCTCAGCGTACACCAGCCCCATCTTTCCTACGAGGAGCGCGAGGCACGCGTGATCAAGGCGCTGCAGGACGTCGGCATGGATCCGGCCACGCGCTTCCGCTACCCGCATGAATTCTCCGGCGGTCAGCGCCAGCGCATCAGCATTGCCCGCGCCGCGGTGCTCGAGCCGAATTTCGTGGTGCTGGACGAGCCGACCAGCGCGCTCGACATGCTGTTCCAGGCGCAGATGGTCGACCTCTTGCGCGAGCTGCAGCGCAAGCGCGACCTCACCTACATGTTCATCTCGCACGATCTGCGCGTGGTGGCCTCGCTGGCCAGCCACCTGATCGTGATGCGCCACGGCAAGGTAGTGGAGGAGGGCCCGGCCTCGGAGCTGTTCAAGAATCCGAAGTCCGACTACACCCGCGCGCTGTTCGCCGCCGCGTTCCGGCTGGAAGCGGAAGCGGGCGGGGCAGCGGCCACCTGATGAAATCCGCCGCGTCGATCCGCTGCTACTTCCAATCCAGCAGCGGGGTCCCGAATGCCCTTTTCCAGACGGACAGGAAACGAGGAAACCAGGAGTGAGCGACAGCTCCCCGATAGGCCCACGTGCAATATTTGAGGCCCTTATCCGTCAGAAGCTCCTGATATCCGCCATGCAATTCGGTTGCGGCACGAATGTCGCTCAGGATATCCCGAGCGCAGGGTCCGTAGGTATCGGTCCCTGAAAACGCGTCGTAATCCAGCATGCGGTCCGCGAATTCGACATTGAATGTCGGCCAGGAAGTGCGCCCCTGGTAGGAGGGGGACGCGATCTTGTGGAGCATCCTTCTGCGCGGATTATTCGCGGAAACCAGGAAGTGAAACGTATTTGGCACGCGAAACCGCGGTTCCGCGATGATCAGATCTGTCGTGGCTGCGAACAGCGCGCGTTCGCTCCGGTCCTTCAAGTCCCAAAATCCCCGCTGCACATTGACGAAGTCCAGGGCGATGGAAGACGCAGGCGGCTCGTTATCGCAATCAAGGGAATGACGGATATAGCCATGCTTTCCGAACAGGCGGAGAAGTTGCGCCTTATATTGCGACAGTTCGCGCCCGAGCAGTTGCTCCAGCTCGCTGATGCCGATGACCCCGAGTTCCGTGGCGCGTAAAAAAGTCGCGTAGACGCATGCATTGGTGACGAAACGCCTGCGCTCGGCGCGGGTATCTGTCGCCGCCGAGCGAGGTGCGGCTGCGTCACAAAGCAAATAGCCGGTCCCGTCATCATCGAACGGCTCCAACGATCTTGCGAGCTGGATGATCGCGTTTTTCAGATCCTCGCGATACTCGATCAGCAACAAGCGGCCCGCGTGGGCGCCTTGTGACAATCCCAGATACGACGCTGACGCTCGTTGGTCGGCGCATATGATCTGCTCCAGACCTGCGAGGATGCCCAACAGCGTATCTGAAGGCCGCGAAAAATAGTCGACGCCGATATACCGATTGCGTCCCGCCGGGATGAGAGTGGTCGTGACAACGCCGGCGCGAACGGCTTCCAGCATGAGCCGGACACTTCTTTCGAGCAAACGAACCCTGCGAATGGCATCCTCGGAACCCATGATGGTGTCGGGATCGAGAACGTCGGGATAGAACCAGGCAAAGTCCCGCGGATAATATGCCGATGCGTGCGGCGCTCCCGTGACAAGAAAGGATTCCGTCGCAGAAAATGCGCTGTTCATCGCGTCGGTATACAGTTCATCGATTCCTGAAGATGAGCGATGCGCCTTTCTCAGGAAACGATCACCGAGAAAATTTGCCGCCTGAATCCCGTTGGCGACACAGCTGGCAACCAGGCCTCGGTGAAATCGGTACTCGCTGTCTGACGAAATAGGGCTCTTGATATCCATGGATGAACAATGTCCTGCGGCGTTGGCGATCACTCTCGGGTATCCTGATTATCGTTGATTCGCCTCTGTCATATGACTGCCATGTCTTCTGGCACGTTTGGGACATGCCGCGACGCCCTGAAGATGCCTGCTCGTCGGCGAGGGCGACCGTTGGGAGCAGGCCGGGCTCGTGAGCGAAAGTCTCGATCCGACTTTTCCAGGCCCATTCACATCAACCGCTTGATCGCCACGACATCGCTGCCGGCGGCCTTGATGCGCGCGATGGCGCCGCGGGTGTTTTCGATCACGGTGGCCATGTGATGCGCGTTGGCGTGCACGATGGTCCCGGCGTCGCGCGCGATCGCGACATGGCCCTTCCAGAACACCAAATCGCCGCGCTGCAAGGGGCTGGCCTCCGCAAGCCCGATCAAGCGGCCGAGGCCGTCGCGCTGCATGTCGCTGTCGCGCGGGCAGCCGGTGCCGGCGGCGTTCAGCGATACCTGCACGAGGCCCGAGCAATCGATACCAAGACTGCTCTTGCCGCCCCACAGGTACGGCGTGCCGACAAAGCGTTCGGCCACCGCAACGAAATCCGCCGCCATCTCGTCGAGGCCGCCGACATGCACCCGCGGCAGATACCAGTTTTGCCGCGTCACCGCGAAGACGCCTTCCTCACGCACCACCGTCAGCGGCGTTCCCATGACGAGCGTTTCGACAGGCGTCAGTTTGATCGATGGGCCGGGGAAGGCAAACGTCCTTGTCGCCGTGACCTTGTGCGTCGGCGCAGCACCTGGTTTTGCCAGGGCGCGGTCGGGCAGCCAGCCGACATAGCCGTCGCCATTCAGCTGGCCCCACGCAAAGCCTTCGCCGTTGCGGTCGTAGATGGTGACGCGCTCGCCGAGCAGCGCCTGGGTCGCGAGTTCGGCGTCGGACGACGGGCCGCTGCGCAGCGGCACGATCGCTTCCGAGATCTCGAATTCCTCGCCAGCGACGAAGCGCGCCGCCTTGATCGTGCCTTCGAGATATTTCGCGGCGAGGTCGCCGCGCGCCGGGGTCAGGCGGGGATCATGCATAGCGTTCGCCCAGGAGCTTGTAGACCGCGCGGGCGGCCTGGCATTCGCCGCCCTCGGGCCGCGCCGGTTTTGCGGACGGCGTCCAGCCGTAGATATCGACATGCAGCCAGCGTGTGGTGTCCTCGACGAAACGCTGCAGGACCAGCGCGCAGGTGATCGAGCCGGCAAAGGCGCCCGACGGCGCGTTGTTGATGTTGGCGACTTTCGAATCCAGCCAGGAATCGTAAGCCGGCCACAGCGGCAGTCGCCACAACGGATCGTTCTCCGCTTTCGCGTGCGCTGCGACGTCCTGCGCCAGCGTCTCGTCATTGGTGTAAAACGGCGGCAGATCCGGCCCCAGCGCCACCCGCGCCGCGCCGGTCAGGGTGCCCATGTCGATCAACAGATCCGGCTTTTCCTCGCAGGCCAGCGCCAGCGCGTCGGCCAGCACCAGCCGCCCCTCGGCGTCGGTGTTGCCGATCTCCACGGTGAGGCCCTTGCGCGATGTGAAGATGTCGAGCGGCCGGAAGGCGTTGCCGGCGACCGCGTTCTCGACGGCGGGGATCAGCACCCGCAGCCGCACCTTCAGCTTCGCATCCATCACCATCTGCGCCAGCGCCAGCACATTGGCCGCCCCGCCCATGTCCTTCTTCATGATCAGCATGCCGCTGGACGGCTTGAGATCGAGACCGCCGGTGTCGAAGCAGACGCCCTTGCCGACCAGCGTCACCTTGGGATGCCCGGGGTCGCCCCAGGTGATATCGATCAGCCGCGGCGCCCGCGTTGATGCCATTCCCACCGCATGGATCAGCGGAAAGTTCTGGCGGATCAGTTCGTCGCCGACGATGGCGCTGAAGCTGGCGCCGAAGCGCTGGGCCAGTTCGACTGCGGCCCGCGCCAGCTGTTCCGGTCCCATGTCGTTCGACGGCGTATTGATGAGGTCGCGGGCGAGGCTCGCGGCATCCGCCATCCGCGCGATATCGGCGATGTCGATGCCCTCCGGCGGCACCAGCCGGACGTTCGGCACATCGTTCTTGCGGTAGCGGCTGAAGCGGTAGCTGCCGAGCGCGAAGGCGAGCGTCGCAAGCCTGACATCATGCGGCGCATTGGCGAACCGGTAGACGCCCGGCGGCAGCAGGCCGGGCAGGGCGCCGGGCCGGAACAGGTCGCGGGATTTGCCGGCTTCCTCCTCGAGACCGAACAGCACCTGCGCGATGTGACCCTCCGCCGACGGCAGCACCAGGCAGGCCCCGGGCTTGGCGGTGAAATTGTTGGCCAGCGCGAACTGCCTGTTCTCGGCGGGGAGGCCGGCGCGGATCGCATCCCATGTCGACCTGGTCGCAAAGGTGATGGGAATGGCTGGCGAAGCGGGCGCGGTCTCGAACACGGAGGGCATGCGGTTCTCGGCTTTCCATGGCAACGGGGGCAGGGCAGGGCGGGTATAGCCCCAATTAACCAGACATTAGGGTTAACGGTCTATTGCTGGGGTGTTCGGCTCGGTCGATTAGCCCGATATCGTGAGTTATGTGCCATGCGTCAGCCCCCCAGTCTCGCCCGGTTCCTTGCATCCGCGGCTGTGACGGCCATTTTGGCCGCAAGCCTTGGCGGCTGTAAGACCATGTCCGACGTCACGGGCTCGATCGGCTCGCGAGCCGAAGCCGGTCCCAATTCCAGTGCCGAGGCCGATCCGCGCCGCGCCGTCGAGGTCTACGGCCAACGCTATCGCGCCAATCCCAAAGATGCCGACGCCGCACTGCGCTACGGCCAGGCACTCCGCGCCACCGGGCAGCGCGCCCAGGCGGTTGCCGTGTTCGAGCAGGCGACCATAGCCCATGCCGGCAACAAGGTGCTGCTCGCCGGCTACGGCCGCGCGCTTGCCGACAACGGCAATTCGCAGCGCGCGTTCGACGTGCTTTCCCGCGCCCATTCGCCCGATAATCCGGACTGGCGCATTCTGTCGGTGCAGGGAACCGCGCTCGATCAACTCGGCCGGCATGACGACGCCCGCCGCTATTATGCCGGCGCCCTGGCGATCGTGCCCGAGGAGCCGTCGGTGCTGTCCAATCTCGGCCTGTCCTACATGCTGTCCAGGGATTTGCCGAAAGCCGAAGAGGCCCTCCGCCGCGCCTACGGCAGCGCGCGCGCCGATGCGCGGGTGCGGCAAAATCTCGGCCTCGTGGTCGGCCTGCAGGGCCGTTTCGTCGAGGCCGAAAGCATCGTCAAGGCCGATCTGCCGGCAGAGGAAGCGGCCGCCAATGTTGCCTATTTGAAGCAGATGCTCGCCCGCAAGGACAACCCGCGCGGGGGTGGTGGCGGAACGGTGCCGGTGGCGGCCCTCAACCGGTCGCACTGACTCTCGCGCATCCGCCCCGGATTGTCGTCCGCCGCGAAAGCGGGGGACCCAGTATTCCAGAGACATGAAGACAAAGCCGGGAAGCCGCGGCGTACCGGGTCGCCCGGTCCTCGAGCGCGAAGGACTTCGCGCTCTTGCCGGGCGATGACAGTTTCGCCTGGCTTAGCCAACCCGACGTCGACATTGGCCGCTCGCCCGGACATGGGCCGCCGGAGGCGTCAAAATACCCTCGGCTTACTGTACATGGGGTTGTTTTCGATGTTTTGGTTCGGGGCCCCGGCCAGCCCGCCATGTGCGGGCGGCTGAGGGTGTATCAGCTGATCGGCCCCGGCGCGAAGCTGCAGCTCACTGCATCGCGGCGACCTTGATGCCGGTCGGCCCGAGGATGACCACGAACAGCACCGGCAGGAAGAACAGGATCATCGGCACCGTCAGTTTCGGCGGCAACGCGGCGGCCTTCTTCTCGGCCTCCATCATGCGCATGTCGCGGTTTTCCTGTGCCATCACGCGCAGGCTGGTGCCGAGCGGAGTGCCGTAACGTTCCGACTGCATCAGCGCCAGGCAGACCGACTTCACGCCTTCCAGCCCGGTGCGTTTCGCCAGGTTTTCGTAGGCCACCTTGCGGTCCTGCAGATAGGACAGCTCGGCGGTGGTCAGCGTGAACTCCTCCGACAGCGCCACCGACTGGCTGACGATCTCGGAGGCCACCTTGCGGAAGGCGACTTCGATCGACATGCCCGACTCGATGCAGATCAGGAGCAGATCGAGCGCATCGGGAAACGCGCGCCTGATCGAGAGCTGGCGCTTGGAGATGGCGTTCTTCAGGAACAGCATCGGCGCCTGCAGGCCGAGATAGGCGGCGGCGATGCACATTCCGATCTTCACCGGCGTCGATTGTTGCATCTGCGAGATCACGAAGACATACAGCAATGCGCCGATGAACAGCAGGATCGGCGTCACCAGGCGGAAGAACAGGAAGGTGATGTAGGGCGCCTGGCCGCGATAGCCGGCCATGGTCAGCTTGTCGCGCGCGGCTTCCTGCGCCAGCCATTTGGTCAGGTTGAAGTCTTCCACCACCTTGGAGACCAGTTGCGTCGGCGTCGCGCGCAGCGACACCTTTTCGTTCTTGGTGAGGCGGTCGCGCTCGCGCTGCCGGATCCGCTCGCGCTCGCTGGCAACCGCCTTCATGCGCTTGGCGAGGCCCTCGCCCGCGAACAGCGGCATGATCAGCGTGTAGGCCGTCGCACTCGCGGCAATCGCCGCGAGCAGCATGGTCATGAACCGTGCGTCGTGGAGCTTCGTGACCAGGAAATCAATCATGCTGCACCGTCAGAAGTCGAAGTTGATCATTCTCTTCATCACGAAAATGCCTATGCCCATCCAGATCACGCAGCCGACCAGCATCAGCTGGCCGGTCGGATGGGTCCACAGCAACGAGATGTAGTCGGGGGTCGAGAGGTAGACGAGCAACATGACGATCGGCGGCAGCGAGCCGATGATGCCCGCCGACGCCTTGGCTTCCATCGACATCGCCTGGATCTTCTCGGCCATCCTCTTGCGGTCGCGCAGCACCTTCGACAGGTTGCCGAGCGCTTCCGACAGGTTGCCGCCGGATTTTTGCTGGATCGCGATCACGATCCCGAAGAAATTCGCTTCCGGCACCGGCATCCGCTCGTACAGGCGCACACAGGCATCGCCGAGCGGCATGCCGATCGCCTGGGTTTCGATGATGGACATGAATTCGCCCCGGAGCGGCTCCGGCGCGTCGGCGGCGACCACCTTGATGGATTCGAACAATGGCAGGCCGGCCTTGATGCCGCGCACGATGACGTCGACGGCGTCGGGCAGCGCCTTGAGGAAGGCCTTCTCGCGGCGCGTCTTGAGATAGCTCAGGGTCCAGCGCGGCAGGCCAAGGCCCGCGGCAAACGCCAGGCCCAGCGCACCCAGCAGGGCGCGCATACCACCCTCGGCGCTGACGAAGACCTCATAGGTCGCGACCGGCTTGCCCGCGGCGTCCGTCGCCACGATACTGGTGCGGCCTTCGGTGGCGGCAGTGACGAAGATCTGCTGTGCCGACCGCACGCTGGCATTTGCAACCGTCGGATTGCTTGTCCGGACACCGGTGATGTTCCGGCGCAGATCGATCACCAGCGATTTTCCAAGGCCAAGATCGACCGAACTGGTGGTCGACGCCGGATCGACCAGAACCGGCGCCGTTCCGGATTGGTCCGCGGGCTTGAGCGACGGCAACATCACCGCCGCGAACGCCACCAGCCCCAGGATGGCCGATATCGTCATGAACTTCTTCGGCGTCCAGTCCAGGCCGGCTTGGGTCAATCGGACGCTCAGCGAGACCTTTTTTTCCTTCTGGCGGCGGGCGTCGAGCTCTTTCAGGGAGCCCTCGACCTGCTCGCGGCGCGAACGCTGGCTCTTGTCGACGCGGGCAACCGGCTCCGGACTGGCGACGGAAGCGCGCCGATGCTCGGCCTTTCGCTCTCCCGACAGCAGCGGATACAGAAATACCCATGCCACGCCGCCGATGGCGATGAAGGCGAGAAAAGCCAGTGCGAGCGCTTGCATGTTCATGGCCGCTCCCTCAGACTTCCACGATGACTTCGGCGGCGTCGAGCGCTGCCGCCAGCCGCTTCTCTTCGCCGTAATACCGCGCGCGATCCCAGAAACGGGGCCGTCCGATGCCGGTCGAGCGATGCCGGCCGATGATGTTGCCGTTGGCGTCCTCGCCGACCATGTCGTAGATGAACAGGTCCTGGGTGATGATGGTGTCGCCTTCCATGCCCATCACCTCGGTGATGTGGGTGATGCGGCGCGAACCGTCGCGCAAACGTGCGGCCTGGATGACGACGTCGATCGAGGCGCAGATCATCTCGCGGATGGTCCGCGACGGCAGCGAGAATCCGCCCATCGTGATCATGGATTCGCAGCGGGACAGCGCTTCGCGCGGATTGTTGGCGTGCAGCGTTCCCATCGATCCGTCGTGGCCGGTGTTCATGGCCTGCAGCAGATCGAAAGCCTCGGGTCCGCGGACTTCGCCGACGATGATGCGTTCCGGGCGCATACGCAGGCAGTTGCGGACCAGTTCGCGCATCGTGACCTGGCCTTCGCCCTCGATGTTGGGCGGCCGGGTTTCCAGCCGCACCACATGCGGCTGCTGCAGCTGAAGTTCGGCGGCGTCTTCGCAGGTGATGATGCGCTCGTCGTCGTCGATATACTGGGTGAGGCAGTTCAACAGCGTGGTCTTGCCGGAACCGGTGCCGCCCGAAATCAGCACGTTGGCGCGGCATCGACCGATGATCTGCAGGATGTCGGCGCCCTCGGGCGTGATCGCGCCGAACTTGACCAGCTGATCCAGCGTCAGCTTGTCCTTCTTGAACTTGCGGATGGTCAGTGCCGGGCCGTCGATCGCCAGCGGCGGCACGATGGCGTTGACGCGGCTGCCGTCGGCGAGGCGGGCGTCGCAGATCGGCGAGGATTCGTCGACGCGCCGGCCGACCTGGCTGACGATGCGTTGACAGATGTTCAGGAGCTGCTGGTTGTCGCGGAAGCGTATTCCGGTCTTTTGAATACGACCGGCGACTTCGATGAACACGGTTCCGGCGCCGTTGACCATGATGTCGGAGATGTCGTCGCGCGACAGCAGCGGCTCCAGCGGGCCGTAGCCGAGGACGTCGTTGCAGATATCGTCGAGCAGTTCTTCCTGCTCGGCGATCGACATCACGATGTTCTTGATCGCGATGATCTCGTTGACGATATCGCGAATTTCCTCGCGCGCCGATTCGCCGTCGAGTTTGGCGAGCTGGGCAAGGTCGATGGCTTCGATCAGGGCGCCGAAGATCGTCGCCTTGACCTGGTAATAGCTGTCCGACCGCCGCGAGTCGATCGCGGGCGCGGGTGGCGCCGATTTCGCCGGGGAGATCGGTGGTGAGGAGACGACGGGCGCAGTAACGGCGGCCGGAGCCGCGGCAGGCGGATACGACACGCCTGCGGCGGGCTTCGCAGCCCGCGGATCGCCTTCAGTTCCGCTACGCTTACCAAACACGACGGTACTCCATGCGGGTTACTTGGCCCGCAGCTTCTCGATCAGGGGTGACAGGAACGAACCCCGCGGTTTTTTGGTCTCGCCGCGGCCTGTCAGCCGTTGCGCGATCTGCAGAAAGATCTCGGTGGTGCGATGGCTGGCGGAAATTTCCGCGATCATCTGGCCGTTGTTGGCGGCCGAGCCGAACATTTGCGGGTCGAACGGTATCGACGCGATCGGCTGGCTCTCGATCGCCTTGGCGAATTCGCCGGCGTTGATTTCCGGCCGTTTCGGCATGCCGACCATATTGAGGCAATAGAGCGGCGTCCGGTCGTTGGGCCGCGAGGCCTTCAACAGGTCGAAGATATTCTTGGTGTTGCGCAAATTGGCGAGATCCGGCGCGCCGACGATCAGGATGTCGTCGGCGCCGATCAGGGCCCGCCGCGTCCAGCCCGACCATTGATGGGGGACGTCGAGCACGATGCACGGCATCGTGGTGCGCAGCGTGTCGAAGATCGAATCGAAGGCTTCGGCGCCGAAGTCGTAGACCCGTTCCAGCGTCGCCGGCGCCGCCAGCAGGCTGAGATGGTCGGTGCACTTCGACAGCAGGCGGTCGATGAAGGCGGTATCGACGCGATCGGGCGAGAACACGGCGTCGGCAATGCCCTGTGGCGGATCCTGATTATAGTCGAGGCCGGCGGTGCCGAACGCGAGATCGAGGTCGGCGACCACGGAGTCCAGCGCCAGATCGCGCGCGATCGCCCAGGCGACGTTGTGCGCGATGGTGGAGGAGCCGACGCCGCCCTTGGCGCCGACGACGGCGATGATGCGACCGACGGCCTTGGCTTCCGGCGCCGAGAACAGATTGCAGACCGAGCGCACCACGTCGAGCGTATTGACCGGCGCGAGCACATAGTCGCTGACGCCGCGGCGCACCAGTTCGCGATATAGCGTGACGTCGTTGATTTTGCCGATTACGACCACGCGCGTGCCGGAATCGCACACGGTGGCGAGTTGATCGAGGCCTGCGAGAATGTCGGTGCGGCCCTCGGTTTCGAGGATGATCACGTTCGGCGTCGGCGCGGTGCGATAGGCTTCGATGGCAGCTGCCATGCCGCCCATCTGGATCTTGAGATGGGCCTTGCCGAGGCGGCGGTCCTCGCCGGCCGACTGCACGGCGGCCGCGGTTTCCACCGTCTCGCAAAACGCCTGCACCGACACACGCGGCGCTGGCGCGATGTGATCGTCCGCGAGCGGCGGTGCGTCCGGCTGCTGGTCGGTGTCCTGGCGCGCGTAGCTGATCATTTGCCTGTACTGCTGAGTTTGGCGTTGTCGGAATCGGAATAGACGGTCGCGGTCGAGGTGCCTTTGCGATACTTTTCGAAGGCGGCGCTGCGCCGGGCCGTATAGGGCGGCGTTTCGCTTCGCGGCTGCACCAGGTCGGCCGGATTGTCGACCATCGCCGCCATGTTGCGCTGATAGGCGCAGCCGAAATTGTAGTACTGCTTGTTTTCGTAATAGCTCTTGTTCTTGATCGAGGGGCCGAGATCCTCGGGCCACAGCCCGCAGGGACCGGCGACCGCCGAGATCTTCGGATAGTTCAACCGGATCGTCGCCATCGTACGCGGATCATCCGGCTTGTAGCGGCGGGCGACGATCCCGCGCGGCGGCACGCCGGCGGCAGCCAGCGTCGCCTGAATTTCCCGGAACGAGTCCGCGGCCGCGCGCGCATTCGGCGTGTCCGCCGGCACATCGACGGTGATGGCGCCGGTGCCCTCTTGCCGCCAGACCTGCGCCAGCCCGATCACGTCGGCGCGCTGAGCGGCGGTAAGTCCGCCTCGCGCCTGGCCCACAAAGATCACGACCGAGCGGTTGGCCTCCTCGATGGCGATCGGATGACGCTGGCGATAATCGTGGGGATAGGGCTCGGCCACGGCAACGTCGCCGGTGTGCTTGCAAGCACCCAGCACGACGGTCAGACCGACAAGCGCTCCCGTCAGGCGGAAAGCGCGACTGCGATCGAGGGATAGTTTGATTGTCATCGTTTTCGTCCTCGTCCCGCCTCAGTCCGTAATAAAGCCGTAGGTGCCGCGATAATTCCGTGCCGGTTCGACGCGGCCCGGAACGCCGTAGATGCGATTGATGCTGCCGAGCAGATCGGCCTGCGGATCCGACGCATTTGCGAAGCCGTCATCCGGCCTCGACAGGTCCTTCTGCGCCACCGCGCGCACGATGTAGGGCGTAACCAGCACCATCAGTTCGGTCTGGCTGTTGACGTAATCGCGGCTGCGGAACAGCGTTCCGAGCACCGGCAGCTGCGCGAGGCCCGGCAATCCGTTGATAGCCTGCTTGGTCTGTTCCTGGATCAGGCCGGCCATTGCCATCGCGCCGCCGGATGGAATTTCCAGCGTGGTTTCCGCGCGGCGGGTCTTGATCGAGGGAATCGTCAGCGAACTGCCGGACCCCTGGCTGATCGTCACGGCGTTCTCATTCGACGTTTCGGAGACCTCGGTCATCACCCGCAGGCTGATACGGCCTTCGGTCAGCACCACCGGCGTGAAGTTCAGCGAAATACCGAACTTCTTGAAGCTGACCGAGGTGGAGCAGATGCGCGTGGTGGGATCGCAGCTGTAACCGGCCGGGACCGGAAATTCGCCGCCGGCGATGAAGGTCGCGGACTCGCCGGAAATCGCGGTCAGGTTCGGTTCAGCCAGCGTTCGCACGACACCGGCGCTTTCCATCGCGCGCAGCGTCGCCTGGACCGACGGCGTCGCGCCGAACGACGTGGTAAGGGCGTTGGTGCCCACGAGCGCTGAATTGTTCGCGGTGAACGGATTGCTGTTGTTGAAATTAACGACGGCCGTGCCGTAATTCATGGAGGCTGAGAGGTCGATGCCCAGCTGCTTGATGATCGAGCGCTGGACCTCGGCGAGCGTAACCTTCAGCATCACCTGGTCGCGGCCGCGCACCGTGATCGAGTTGACCACCTTCTCGGCGCCGCCCGCCAGCCGCGCGGCGAGATCGCCGGCCTGCTGGGCCTCGATCGGGCTTGCCGCCGAGCCGGTCAGCATGACGCCATCGCCGATGCCTTCGATCTGGATATCGGCATTGGGCAGCGAGCCCTTCAGCGCCGCGCGCAAGCCGTTGAGGTCGCGCTTGACGGCGATATCGTAGGCCGCGATCTGCTGGCCGGCGGCATCGAAGAACACGATATTGGTCTGGCCGACCGCGGCGCCGATGATATAGGCGCGCTGCGCCGAACGAACGACGGCATTGGCGATCTTGGGATCCGCGACCAGCACGTCCTTGATGTCGCGCGGCAGGTCGATCACGATGGATTTGCCGATACCGAGCGCGAGAAACCGCGCGTTCATCTGGCCGTCGGCGGCAACCGGCGCCGCGACGCGATAGTCGCTCGCCAGCACCGGCATCGAAGCCTGATTGAACATCATCGCCGCGACGGCCGAAAACGACAGGGCGCGGACCATCGCGCTCCGCATCGCCGGCTGACTTCCCCTGCACTTCATTTCGCGCGTCCTCTCGGTCATTTCTGCATCGTCGTCGGGCTGGAGACGCCGTAGCGAACTACGTTGACGCTTCCGCCGCGCTTTGGAGCTTGATCGTCGGTTCGGTTCTCGACCACGTTGAGGTCGGCGATGCTGCGCAGCGCCAGCGCCAGCGTGCCGGTCTGGCGCGAGCGGGCCAGCGTTTCGGCCTGTTCGGGCCTCAGCTCGAGCGTGACGGTCTTGCCGACCACGGCGTTCTGGCCGTCCTTTTCCTTCGGAGCCTGATCGATCGCGAGCACGCGAACATTGCTCAGGATGATTTCGGAGTTGACGATGTCGGGACCGTTCTTGTCGGTGCCCTTGTCGCGCTTGGACAGGATCACGTCGACGCGGTCGTTCGGCAGGATGAAGCCGCCGGCGCCGGTCTCCGGTGAAATCTCGGTGGAGATGGCGCGCATGCCGGTGGGCAGGATCGCCGCCATGAAGCCGGATCCGTCGGCCCTGACCAGCTTCTGCTCGCGGATCGGTTCGCCGGCGATGAAGGGGGCGCGTGCGATCCAGCCCGCCACCTGCGTGGTGGCGTCAGGACGTTCGCCGCGACGGATGAAGCTGTTGCTGTTCGACGAGGCCGGCCATGTCTGCCATTGCAGGTCGTCGGGCTTGAGCGACTGGCCAAGACCGATGTCTGCCCTGGCGACGAGAACGTCGACCGTGGGCATCTGGGCGACCGGTGCAGCCGGCGCCGGGCCCTTGTCGGATCCGCTCGCGAGATATGCGGCCACGCCTCCGGCTCCGACAGCGATCGTCAGCACCACAATGCGTGCGGTATTCATACGCTTCACTTTCCACATTACGCCGCGACGCTTCCGTCGCCGTGATGGGAGTTGACCAGCTATTCGTCAAAGCATGGTTAATGAGGCGTATCTAAATCGCGTTAACGAGAGTTTACCGAACGCGCGCTCAGCGCATGGCGAACTGGGTGAGGTCTACCGCCTTGATCCATTCGGTTTCCGGATAGATCATCAGCGCGCCGATCGCGAGCGCAATGCCGTAGGGAATGCCGGTCTCCTTGGCGTGCAACTTGAGCAGCCAGGGCTGGCCCGCGAGCTGCCAGGGCAGCGGCCATTGCCGGAACTGCAGCAGCAGTAATGTCAGGGCGCCGCCGAACAGCGAGGCATAGAGCAGGTAGTTGAGCAGATGGCCGAAGCCGAACCACAATGCGGCCGCGGCCGCCACCTTGGCGTCGCCGCCGCCGACCCAGCCCATGGCAAAGCAGCCAAAGGCGATGACAAGCACCGTCAGGCCCGCGCCGACATGCGAGAGGATGTCCAGGAACGGCATCCCGCTCAGCAGCGCGAGCGCCAGAAAGCCTGCCGCCAGCGCCAGCGACACCCGGTTCGAAATCGTCATGGTGAAGAGGTCGCTCGCTGCCGCGAACGCCATCAGGGCCGGAAACAGCGAGAGGCGAACGATATCGAGGATCATGGGACTAGGCGGCCCGTGTGGCTGACGCGGGGTCGGAGCATCGCCCGAGCCTAGCGATCAGAGATGAACAATCGGGAAACGGCAAGGAAACCGCCGGAGCGGTCACCAGATACTGGCGATCCGGACGACGATGGCAAGCAGCGCCAGCGCCAGCGCGAGGCAGACCAGTTCCATGGCACGCCTGTCGCGGCTGCCGGCCGGCGGGACCGCATTCGTGGCCGCCGCGGCGGAGGTCATCGGTTTACGCATGTTTACGCCAACGCCTTTGCCTTGAGACAGCAAAGGCCCCGGAATACCGGGGCCTTCGCCATTTTCCGCAACGGGCGCTTATTTCAGCGAGGTGTTGATGTCGGCGAACTTGGTGTTCAGGTTGGTGCCGAGGCCGTTCACCACAGCGATGATCGCGAGCGAGATGCCGGCTGCAATCAGACCGTACTCGATGGCGGTGGCGCCGGACTCGTCCTTCACGAAACGCGCAATCAGATTCTTCATAGGTAACTCCATGTGTACACGTGGCTGGTCGACTAGGGTTTGGTCTCGCCGGCGTTCTCAGCACCGTGACCATGGCGCAACCCTAAGGTCGGGAAATTTCGGCGCAGTTAATTCGAATGCGTAAACCTCGATGGAACTGGCAGTTCTTGAGCAGAGTAAATGTGGAATTAAGAGCGAGCCGGCAATTCGACAGATGCCGGATTGCCGGCGATTTAGAGGGCTGCAAAGCAGCGAACCGGCGCGGATTCATGGCTCCTTAAGCATGAACGGGTACCCCTTGAGGGATCCGCCGGATGAGGTTGCCATGTCCAATTTGCCCCTGGAAGTCGTTGTGATGCTTGGCGAGACGATCGCCAAGGTGGTGCCCGTCACGATCGGCCTGGCTGTGGTGTTCTCGGTACTGACCCATTTCTGGGCCTGCAATCCGGGAACGCCGTGGTGGCGCAAGAAGGAACTCGTCACCGACGCCTGCTACTGGTTCTTCGTGCCAGTATTTGCCCGGGTCCTGCGGATCAGCTTCCTGGTGCTCGGCGCCGGCGTGATCTTCAATATTCACGACCCCGACGAACTGATCGCGTTCTACGACAACGGCCACGGCCCGCTGGCCCGGCTGCCGCTCTGGTTCCAGGGCCTGCTGTTCGTGGTGCTGTCGGATTTCATGCTGTACTGGCTGCACCGGATGTTTCACGGCGGCGGGTTCTGGAAGTATCACGCCATTCATCATTCCTCCGAGGAACTGGACTGGATCTCGGCGGCGCGCTTCCACCCGGTCAATCTGTTCCTCGGCACCATCATGGTCGACGTGATCCTGCTGATGGCGGGGATCTCGCCGAACGTGATGCTGTGGGTCGGTCCCTTCACCACCTTTCATTCGGCCTTCGTGCACGCCAATCTGAACTGGACGCTCGGCCCGTTCAAATACGTGCTCGCCACGCCGGTGTTCCACCGCTGGCATCACACCGCGCTGGAAGAGGGCGGCAACACCAACTTCGCCGGCACGTTTCCGCTCTGGGACATCCTGTTCGGGACTTTCCGGATGCCGGAAAACAAGCTGCCCGACCATTATGGCGTCGATGACCAGGCGACATTTCCGACGGAGATTGCGGGGCAACTGGTCTATCCGTTCCGGCAGTCGTAGGCGGCTGCGGGGATCTCGCCGCCGTTTGCACTTCGTTCACACATTAAGGTCAGATTTGCCCTGTCGGGCGCCGGTTCCGCTGCGTATCGCTTTTGCCGGCCTGTCAACGCCCCGGGGTAGAGTATGTCGTTCAGTTGCTTGCGTATGCGCTCTCGCGCGCTTTTTTCATTCCGTTCGCTCGCGATCGGGATGCTGCTGTGGCCGGCGGCGGCGCTGGCCGCGCCTGCGGCCGACGCCGTTCTTGTCAATGTCGATCAGGCCAAACTCGTCAAACTCCCCACCCGCGTCGCCACCATCGTGGTCGGCAACCCGCTGATTGCCGACGTCACGCTGCAGAACGGCGGCATCGTCGTCGTCACCGGCAAGGGCTACGGTGCCACCAACTTCATTGCAATGGACCGCGCCGGCGATATCCTGGTCGACCGCATCATCCAGGTCGAGGGCCCGACCGACCAGCTTGTCACCATCTATCGCGGCGTCGAACGCGAATCCTACAGCTGCATGCCGATCTGCCAGCGCCGCGTCACCCTGGGTGATGGCGAGAGCTACTTCAAGGCAGCAATGGATCAGGCCGGCTCGCTCTCCAACCAGGCCAGCGGCGTCGCCGCGGCGGCGGGCAAAGCGCAGAACTGATGGCCCGCGCCGGCCGGCGCGGCGGTCCATCGCGGCCGCTTCCGGGAATGGTTAAGGCCGGGTTAACGAAGCGGGTCACCCTGCTTCGATCCGGCGAAACACTTCAACAATCTGTTTGAGGTAAAGCTCGCGGGCAGGAAATTGCTGCTGCGATTTAAGGATTGTTCGATGTCGTCGTCGCCCGCTGCCGCGCCAGGCTCCTTCAGAATCGCGCTGCACAGGTTTCGCCGCAACCGCCGCGGTTCGGCCGCCGTCGAATTCGCACTGGTGGCGCCGGTGTTCTTCGCGTTGCTGTTTGCGATTATCGAGACCGCGATCGTGTTTTTCGCAGGCCAGGTGCTGGAGACGGTCACCCAGGACTCCGCGCGCAAGATCATGACCGGCCAGGCGCAGACCGCCAACTACACCAAGGCTCAGTTCAAGGATACCGTCGTTTGCCCGAACGGCGCCCTCGCCAAGGTGCTTTTCAACTGCAACAATCTCTATATCGAAGCGAAGAGTTATCCCACTTTCCCCGATGTCGCGATCACCGAGCCGATCGACGGTTCCAAGAATTTCATCCCGCCCACCAGCTATTGCCCCGGCCAGGGCGGCGACATCGTCGTGGTGCGGATGTTCTATCAATGGCCGCTGTTCGTCACCGGGCTTGGCTATAACATCTCGAACCTGTCCGGCAGCAAGCGGCTGTTGTCCGCGACCGCCGCATTTCGTAACGAGCCGTTCCTCGCCACGTCCTCCTGCTGACGGAATAAAGCGATGAAAGCGACGTCGATGTTGTCAATCTGGCTTCGCATGCGGCGTACCGCCGGCAGGATGCGCGCGGATTGCCGCGGAATTGCTGCGACCGAATTCGCCGTCATCGTGCCGGTCATGCTGGTGATGTTCTTCGGTACGGTGGAGTTCTCATCCGGGGTGGCGGTCAATCGCAAGGTGACCCTGATGGCGCGAACGTTGTCCGATCTGACGTCGCAGTCGACGTCGGTCAACGACACCGACCTGACCGGCTTCTTTGCCGCCAGCAAAGGAATCATGACGCCCTATCCGTCGGCGCCGACACAATCGACGATTTCCGAATTGTACGTCGACGCGTCGAAGGTGGTGAAGGTGATGTGGAGCAAGGGGTACGCGCCGCGTGCGCCGGGAAGCTCGATCACGATACCGGAGGAGCTCAAGGTCCCCAACACCTATCTGATCTTCAGCGAAGTCGCCTATCGCTATGTACCGACGATCGGCCATGTGATGGCGCCGGCAGGGGTAAATCTGTCCGACGTCGCCTATACAAGGCCGCGGCAGTCGACCTGCGTGATCTACCCGACGCCGAGTTCCGGTTCGCTGCCGAACTGCCCGACCTCGTGACCGCGGGCTCGAGTGATCGCGATCGGCGTCATTCGAACGTTGCGTGCAAATAACAAATACAAATAAAAAGGCCACGCACCGCGCGGCCTTTCACATTAGTCAGGTTGGATTTCCCGGGCAGAGCCCGAAGATATCCGTTAGCCAGCGGCGCGCAGATTGTCGGCCGAAGACTTGCCAGAGCGGCGATCGGCCACGATCTCGTAGGAGATCTTCTGGCCTTCACGCAGCGTGCCAAGGCCGGCGCGCTCTACGGCGCTGATGTGCACGAACACGTCGTTGCCGCCGTCATCCGGTTGAATGAAGCCGAAGCCCTTGGTCGCGTTAAACCACTTCACGGTTCCCATGCTCACGGGGGTAGTCCCTTCTCAAGATAGATATAACAGAAGCCCACTTGCGGCGGGCTGGTGAGATCGAATTTTTGGAAGGGTCGTCAGCGTCTAAACCGGCTGTACCGGTGGATAGCTAATGTCGTCCGGCCGAAAATCGATATGGTTATATTATTGCAAAATAGCCTCCAAAACAATCCTGACGTGCACGATTTTTTGATCGTGTCCGGGATCGCAGTTGGAGGCTATTGCCTACGCGCCGCCATGGTTTTGCCACGCGGTTTGCGCGATTTTAGCGCCGGCGGAACTGACCGCGCGGCGGTGCACCGCGAGGCGGCCCGCCACCCGGACGCTCGTCCTTGTGGCGGAAGATCAGGCGGCCTTTTTCCAGATCATAAGGCGACATCTCGATCGTCACCCGGTCGCCCGCCAGCGTCTTGATCCGGTTCTTTTTCATTTTGCCGGCGGTGTAGGCGACGATCTCGTGTCCCGCATCGAGTTGCACGCGATAGCGTGCATCGGGGAGGATTTCGGTGACCAGTCCTTCGAACTGGATCAGCTCTTCTTTAGCCATGGTTGTCTCCAGATCGATCGACGATCAGCGCGGTCGTTGGGTGCGGTTGGGTCGGGTATTCGGACGGCTTTCGCGATGCAAAAACGCAACCCCCTGCATCCCTTCGGCCTTGTCGCTGGCCTGCGCCGACGGACGGGCCGGCTCCTGCCGGCTGGTCTCGTGGCGGTTGGTTTGTGGCGCGCCACCATTACCACCGGGACGGCGGTTACGGCGAGGGCCTTTCGCGCCGGGAGCGGCTTCATTGCCCCGGCCGGCATGCCCGCGCGGCCCGGACCGGGCCCCGCGATGCTGCGCCGGCGGCGGTGCGGCTTCGCGATGGCCGGGGGTGCGCTGATCTTCTCTCGGCAGGACGATGCGGATCAGCTTTTCGATGTCGCGCAGATAGCCCATTTCCTCGGCGCCCGCGATCAGCGAGATCGCGACGCCCTCGGCGCCGGCGCGCGCGGTGCGGCCGATGCGGTGGACGTAGGTCTCGGGGATGTTGGGCAGATCGAAGTTCACCACATGGCTGATGCCGTCGACGTCGATGCCGCGGGCGGCGATGTCGGTGGCGACCAGGGTGCGGATCTCGCCGGTGCGGAACGCCGCCAGCACCCGCTCGCGGTGGTTCTGCGACTTGTTGCCGTGAATGGCGTCGGCGGCGATGCCGGCGCGGGCCAGGCTCTTCACCACCTTGTCGGCGCCATGCTTGGTGCGGGTGAAGACCAGCGCGCGGTTGACCGTCTCCTGCTTCAGGAGATTGGCCAGGAAGGTCGGCTTGTTGGAGTGATCGACCTGGATGATGCGCTGGGTGATGCGCTCGACCGTCGAGGCCACCGGCGTCACGGCGACCCGAGCCGGATCGCGCAGCATCGCTTCGGCGAGTTCGGCGATGTCCTTCGGCATGGTGGCCGAGAAGAACAGCGTCTGCCGCTTGATCGGCAGCTTGGCGACGACCTTCCGGATGTCGTTGATGAAGCCCATGTCCAGCATGCGGTCGGCTTCGTCGAGCACGAGGAACTCGACCTGTCCGAGCTTCAGGCCGTTGCTCTGCACGAGGTCGAGCAGGCGGCCCGGCGTCGCCACCAGGACTTCGACGCCCTGCATGAGCGAACGGACCTGGCGGCCCATCGGGACGCCGCCGATCGCCAGCGCCGAGGTGAGGCGGATGTGGCGGCCATAGGCGTTGAAGCTGTCGAGGATCTGCCCGGACAGTTCGCGGGTGGGCGAGAGCACCAGCACACGGCAGGCCTTGGGCTGCGGCTTGATGCGGTTTTCCAGAATGCGGTGCAGGATCGGCAGCGCGAAGGCTGCGGTCTTGCCGGTGCCGGTCTGGGCGATGCCGACGACGTCACGGCCGGTAATTGCGATGGGGATGGTTTGAGCCTGGATGGGCGTAGGCGTCAGATAATTCTCTTCCTTGAGCGCACGCGAGATGGGTTCGGCGAGGCCGAAATCCTGAAAGGAGGTCAAAAGGTGGGTACTTTCCATTATAAAAGGCAGGCGCCCGGCAGTTTCAGCCAGGAGCGCGCGAGGGTGTCAGAGACACCCGCGTGTTTGGGGCGTCGGTTTTGGTTAGCTGAAGGGGCAAGCCAGAAACCGTTGGACGGGCTCAGAACACGCGGCTCGCAGTGACCCGGTGATTCCCTGGGTCGTGATAGTCATATGGAACACGAACGCGGCGCTTTCAAGGTGAATCGCGAGACCATCCCTTGATGCGGTTAAGGGAACCGCGAAAACCCGTCGCAGATCGGGCGCGCGTGTACGCTGCAGTGCGAAACCGGCGTGCCGGAAATTTAGTCAAAGAATTAAGTTTGCTTAATACTTATACAGGGTGCCGCTTTAAAGGACAATTTTCCAGCCTAAAAGTGAGGCAAAAATTCCGGCAATTTGGCGGCTGCCGTTTAAATTCTTCAATGATGCCATTTAGTTAGCCAGATTGTGCCCGGTGGCATGGTTCTTGCGATTCCGTTAACGCAAGCGGCCGTGGGGCCGTTTCGCAGCGTTTTAACGTCTGCGTCAGGGAGATGACACCTCATGCTTACTCAATTGACTCACGATATAGCGACGCCACTGAGCCGCCGCCGCTGGCTGGCGGCGACTGCCGGGCTGATTTTGGGCCTGTCCACGTTTTCCGGTGCCAAGGCCGCCGACGACACCATCAAGGTCGGTGTTCTGCATTCGCTGTCGGGCACCATGGCCATCAGCGAAACCACGCTGAAGGATACGGTCCTCTTCCTGATCGACGAGCAGAACAAGAAGGGCGGCGTACTCGGCAAGAAGCTGGAGGCCGTCGTCGTCGACCCCGCGTCGAACTGGCCGCTGTTCGCCGAAAAGGCCCGCGAGCTCATCACCAAGGACAAGGTCTCCGTGGTGTTCGGCTGCTGGACCTCGGTGTCGCGCAAATCCGTGCTGCCGGTGTTCAAGGAACTGAATTCGATCCTGTTCTATCCGGTGCAGTACGAGGGCGAGGAGAGCGAGCGCAACGTGTTCTACACGGGGGCCGCGCCGAACCAGCAGGCGATCCCCGCGGTCGACTACCTGATGAAGGACGAAAAGGTGAAGCGCTGGGTGCTGGCCGGCACCGACTATGTCTATCCGCGCACCACCAACAAGATCCTCGAAGCCTACTTGAAGTCGAAGGGCGTCAAGCAGGAAGACATCATGATCAACTACACGCCGTTCGGTCATAGCGACTGGCAGACGATCGTGGCCGACATCAAGAAGTTCGGCTCCGCCGGCAAGAAGACCGCCGTGGTTTCGACCATCAACGGCGACGCCAACGTTCCGTTCTACAAGGAGCTCGGCAACCAGGGCATCAAGGCCACCGACATTCCGGTGGTCGCGTTCTCGGTCGGTGAAGAAGAGCTTGCCGGCATCGACACCAAGCCGCTGCTCGGCCACCTCGCCGCCTGGAACTACTTCCAGTCGATCAAGGATCCGGCCAACGAGAAGTTCATCAAGGCATGGCAGGCCTACACCAAGAATCCGAAGCGCGTGACCAACGATCCGATGGAAGCTCACGTCATCGGTTTCGAAATGTGGGTCAAGGCGGTCGAGAAGGTGAAGTCGGTCGACGCCGACAAGGTGATCGACGCGCTGCCGGGCATCGAAGCCAAGAACCTGACCGGCGGCACCTCCAAGATGCTGCCGAACCATCACATCACCAAGCCGGTGTTCATTGGCGAAATCAAAGCCAATGGCCAGTTCGACGTGGTGTGGAAGACCCCGGGCCTGGTGGCCGGCGATGCATGGTCGAAGGAGCTGGATGGCTCCAAGGACCTGATCGGCGACTGGGTCGGCAAGAAGTGCGGCAACTACAACACCAAGACCAACAAGTGCGGCGGTCAGGGTTCCTGATCTCCTGCTTGATATGAGCTACCGGAGAAGGCGGCGCCAATGCCGCCTTCTCCTTAACTCCGGCCGGGGTGCTCCAGTGTTTGCCAAACTGCTTGACCGTTTTCGCGCGCTTGCCCTCTCGCTTCTGTTGATCGCCGCCGTCGCATTGCCAGCGTTCGCCGGGCCGTTCGAGGATGCGGTCGGCAAGTTTGCCAACGACGAATTTTCGGACACCAACGAGGCGATCGGCGCGGTGGCCAGTTCGGGCAATCCGCTCGCCTTTGCCATCATCAGTGCGCTGCAGGACAGCCGGCTGATGGCCGATCCCGAGAGCAAGAAGGTTTACCTCACCCAGCCCGACGGCAAGGTCATCGATGCCGCGACCGGTGCTGCGGTGGACAAGGTGCCTGACGGCGCCGCCGCCGTGCGCCTCAACAATCGCCTGCGCCGCGCCGTGGAGGCCGCGCTGGGCGGATTGACGCTGCTGTCGCCCGATCCCGCCAAGCGGATCCAGGCCGCCCAGTCGGTGTTCAAGACTCACGACGAAGCCATGCTGCCGCTGGTCGACGAGGCCCTGAAGAAGGAGACCGTCAAGGCGGCCAAATTGGCCTTTACCGAGGCACGGGCGGCCATCCTGTTGTTCAAGCCCGACGCCACGGATGTCGAGAAGCTCGAGGCCATCGCCGCCATCAAGGCGCGCGGCGACCAGGAGGCGATGGCGCTGCTGACCGGGCTGACCGGGGATCAGCCGGCTGCGATCGCCAGCGCCGCGGCGAGCGCCAAGGCGGCGATCCAGCGCAGCCTCTCCCTGTGGTCGATGGTGCAGAACGCCTGGTACGGGCTGTCGCTCGGATCGGTGCTGCTGCTCGCGGCGATCGGTCTCGCCATCACCTTCGGCGTGATGGGCGTCATCAACATGGCGCATGGCGAAATGGTCATGATCGGGGCCTATGTCACCTTCGTGGTGCAGGAAACCATCCGCACCAGCTACCCGCATTTGTTCGATTACTCGCTGCTGATGGCGGTGCCGCTGGCCTTCATCGTCGCAGGCGCAATCGGCATCCTGATCGAGCGCAGCATCATTCACTTTCTCTACGGCCGCCCGCTGGAGACGCTGCTGGCGACCTGGGGGCTGTCGCTGGTGCTGCAGCAGGCGGTGCGCACCATGTTCGGCCCCACCAACCGCGAGGTCGGCAATCCCTCCTGGATGAGCGGTGCGTTCGAGCTCGGGCAGGTCACCATCACCTACAACCGGCTCTGGATCCTCTGCTTCACGCTGGCGGTGTTCGCCATCCTGCTCGCCATGCTGCGCTATACCGCGCTCGGGCTGGAGATGCGCGCGGTCACGCAAAACCGCCGGATGGCGGCATCGATGGGGATCGCGACCTCGCGTGTCGACGCGCTGACCTTCGGCCTCGGCTCCGGCATCGCGGGGATCGCCGGCGTGGCGCTGTCGCAGATCGACAATGTCAGCCCCAACCTCGGCCAGAGCTATATCATCGATAGCTTCATGGTGGTGGTGTTCGGCGGCGTCGGTAACCTCTGGGGCACGCTGGTCGGCGCCTTCACGCTCGGCATTGCCAACAAGTTCCTCGAGCCAGTCGCCGGCGCCGTGCTCGGCAAGATCGCGATCCTGGTACTGATCATCCTGTTCATCCAGAAGCGCCCGCGCGGCCTGTTCGCACTCAAGGGCCGGGCGGTGGAAGCATGATGCCGATTGTTGCATTCAGTGTTCGCTGCGGATCGCCGCTGCGCCCCCTCTCTCGCTTGCGGGGGAGGGTCGGAGTGGGGGTCTCTCCGCGAGCGCCGGCGTTTGCCGAGACACTTCCCCCACCCGCCGCACTTCGTGCGTCGACCTCCCCCGCAAGCGGGAGAGGTAAGGGGAGCGCGCGGCTGCCTTCTGAAATCAAACTCTGCTGCGCACCGCAGCTCTTCCCCCTCTCCCGCTTGCGGGGGAGGGCCGGGGTGGGGGTTTCTCAACGAGCGCAGGCGGGAGCGTGTCACCCATGATGCCGCACATCCTCACGCGTTCGCTGGACCGCAGCGCGACCATCTTCCTCGCGGTGGTCGCCACGGTCGGCATCCTGATCCCGCTGTCCAACCTGCTGCTGCCGGAAGGCTCGGCCTTCCAGGTGCCGACCTATCTGGTGGCGCTGTTCGGCAAATATGTCTGCTACGCCATCCTGGCGCTGTCGATCGACCTGATCTGGGGCTATTGCGGCATTCTCTCGCTCGGCCATGGCGCGTTCTTCGCGCTCGGCGGCTACGCGATGGGCATGTACCTGATGCGCCAGATCGGCAGCCGCGGCGTCTACGGCAATCCGATCCTGCCGGATTTCATGGTGTTCCTGAACTATCCGGAACTGCCCTGGTACTGGCACGGCTTCGATATGTTCTGGTTCGCAGCCTTGATGGTGCTGCTGGTGCCGGGGCTTCTGGCCTTCTGCTTCGGCTGGCTGGCGTTTCGCTCCCGCGTCACCGGCGTCTATCTTTCGATCATCACGCAGGCGATGACCTATGCGCTGCTGCTGGCGTTCTTCCGCAACGATTTCGGATTCGGCGGCAACAACGGCCTGACCGATTTCAAGGACATTCTGGGCTTCAACGTGCAGGCGGACGGCACCCGCGCGGCCTTGTTCCTGCTGAGCTGTCTGGCGCTGATCATTGCCTTCCTGATCTGCCGCGCGGTGGTGACGTCGAAACTCGGCAAGGTGCTGATCGCGGTGCGCGATGCCGAATCCCGCACGCGATTTCTGGGCTACCGCGTCGAATCCTACAAGCTGTTCGTGTTCACGCTGTCGGCCTGCATGGCCGGCGTCGCCGGCGCGCTCTATGTGCCGCAGGTCGGCATCATCAATCCCGGCGAGTTCGCGCCGGGCAACTCGATCGAGGCGGTGATCTGGGTCGCGGTCGGCGGCCGCGGCACGCTGGTCGGGGCAGCGCTCGGCGCCGTCGTGGTCAATTACGCCAAGACCGTATTCACCTCGGGTCCGCTGGCGGCGTACTGGCTGTTCATGCTGGGCGCGCTGTTCATCCTGGTGACGCTGCTGCTGCCGAAGGGCATCATCGGTACCTTCAACGCCTGGTGGGAGCCGTGGAAGGCGCGGCGCATCGCGGCCAATGCCGAGAGTGCGGCGCTGGAAGACGGCGTCGCCGTCGGCAAACCGAATCCGGCGGAGTGAGCGCATGAACGCCATGGAAACCCGCACCACCTCGGCGCTGCTCTATCTCGACGGCGTGCACGTCTCGTTCGACGGCTTCCATGCCATCAACAATCTGTCGCTGACGCTCGAGCCCGGCGAGATGCGCGCCATCATCGGCCCCAACGGCGCCGGCAAGACCACGATGATGGACATCATCACCGGCAAGACCAAGCCGGACGAGGGCGAGGTGCTGTTCGACGGCATGACCGACCTGACCCGGCTCGACGAGACCCGGATCGCCGAACTCGGCATCGGCCGCAAATTCCAGAAGCCGACGGTGTTCGAGAGCCAGACCATCCAGGACAATTTGCTGCTGGCGCTCAATGTCGACCACAGCGTCAGGGGCACGCTGTTCTGGCGCGAGACCAGGGACGAGTCCGAGCGCATCGAGCGCGTGCTGGAAACCATCCGCCTGAAGGATGCGCGCCACAAGCTGGCCGGCAGCCTGTCGCACGGCCAGAAGCAGTGGCTGGAGATCGGCATGCTGCTGGCGCAGGACCCGAAACTGCTGCTGGTCGACGAGCCGGTCGCCGGCATGACCGACGTCGAAACCCACCAGACCGCCGAACTCCTGAAAGAAATCAACAAGGACAAGACCATCATGGTGGTCGAGCACGACATGACCTTCGTGCGCGAACTCGGCGTCAAGGTGACCTGCCTGCATGAAGGCACCGTGCTGGCCGAGGGGACCATCGATCAGGTTTCGTCGAACGAGCGCGTGATCGAAGTGTATTTGGGAAGATAGGCGTGAAAGCAGATCATCCATTCCGTGTCCCGGGCACAGCGCAGCACGCAGTGATGCGCTGTAGAACCGGGACCCATGTCGCACACGTTCGAAATGATGGGTCCCGCATCTGCGGTGCATCACTGCGTGCTGCACCGCGCGCGGGACACGAGAGGTCCAGGCCATGCTGAAAGTTGACAACATCAGTCTCTATTACGGTGCTGCCCAGGCGCTGCGCGGCGTCTCGATCACGGCCGAGCCCGGCAAGGTGACCTGCGTGCTCGGTCGCAACGGCGTCGGCAAGACCTCGCTGCTGCGCGCCATGGTCGGCCAGTATCCGATCGCCTCGGGCTCCATCACCTTCGACGGCGCCGATATTTCCGGCCTGAAACCCTATGAGCGGGCGCGCAAGGGCATCGGTTTCGTGCCGCAGGGCCGCGAGATCTTTCCGCTGCTGACGGTGGAGGAAAACCTCAAGACCGGCTTCGGGCCGCTGAAGCGCGACGACCGCACCATTCCCGACGACGTGTTCTCGCTGTTTCCGGTGCTGAACTCGATGCTCGGCCGCCGCGGCGGCGATTTGTCCGGCGGCCAGCAGCAGCAGCTGGCGATCGGCCGTGCCTTGGTGATGCGGCCGAAACTGCTGCTGCTGGACGAGCCCACCGAAGGCATCCAGCCGTCAATCATCAAGGACATCGGGCGCGCCATCTCCTATCTGCGCAGCCTCGGCACCATGGCGATCGTGCTGGTCGAACAATATCTCGACTTTGCCTGCGAGCTCGGCGACAATTTCGCGGTGATGGACCGGGGCGCGGTGAAATATGCCTGCGACCGCAGTGCGATGGATCCCGCCGAAATCAGCCGCCAGATGGCGCTGTAAACGGCCATTGCGAAGATTTTGAGGGGCGGATGCGGAGCGAACCCAGCAGTGCTGCCGCGGCGATCTTCGCGGCCAACCGGGCGCAGGGATCGGTGACCTTCGACGTGCACCAGGTCGACGGCGTCACCCGCCGCCGCCAACTGCATGAATCGGGTTCGCTGCGCGTCCGCTTTCCGTCGCCCGAGGCGGAAGGTCTCTCGGCCATGTTCGTCAATACCGCCGGCGGCATTGCCGGCGGCGACCGCTTCGATATCGACATCGCGGTCGGCGAGGGTGCAAGCCTTGCGGTGACCACGGCGGCGGCGGAAAAGGTCTACCGGGCGCAGGGGCCGGCCGCCGACGTCAATATCGCCCTGAAGGCCGCCGCCGGCGCGCATTTGAGCTGGCTGCCGCAGGAAACCATCCTGTTCGACCGTGCGCGGGTCTCGCGGCGGATCGATATCGACCTCGCCGAGGGCGCCTCGCTCCTGCTCTGCGAGATCGTGGTGTTCGGCCGCGCCGCGATGGGCGAGCGCATGCAAAAGGGCGAATTCGTCGACCGCTGGCGGCTGCGCCGTGCGGGCAAGCTGGTGTTCGCCGAAACCGTGCGGCTCGACGGCGACATCGGCGCCAGGCTGGCAAAGTCCGCGGTCGCCAATGGCGGCGTCGCCATCGGCACCGCGCTGATCGTGCCCGGCGACGAGGCGCTGGTGGAGCGGATTCGCGAGGTGGCAGATTCGCTCGGTGGCGAAGTCGGCATCTCCGCCTGGAATGGATTTGCAATGGCCCGCTTCTGTGCCCAAGATGCGGCCCGGCTGCGCGCCGATATGATGGCCGTGCTCGGCCGTGCTTCCGCAACGGCGCTGCCGCGGATGTGGCTCAACTAGATCGTTCAACTGAATAGAGTGTCGGCATGAATCTCTCCCCCCGCGAAAAGGACAAGCTGCTGGTCTCGATGGCGGCAATGGTGGCGCGGCTCCGGCTGGAGCGCGGCGTCAAGCTCAACCATCCCGAGGCCATCGCCATCATCTCCGATTTCATCGTCGAAGGCGCCCGCGACGGCCGCACCGTCGCCGAGCTGATGCAGTCAGGCGCGCAGGTGATCACCCGCGCGCAGTGCATGGACGGCATCGCCGAGATGATCCACGACATCCAGGTCGAAGCGACGTTTCCCGACGGCACCAAGCTCGTCACGGTGCACGAGCCGATACGATGAAGTGCGCGCGGTCTTTAATTTTCGTCATGCCCGGCCATGACGGGACAAAGTTTGTGAGGTAGCACGATGATCCCCGGCGAACTCTTCATCCAGGATGGCGAGATCGAACTCAATGCCGGCCGCAAGACCGTGACGCTGACGGTGGCCAATAGCGGCGACCGCCCGATCCAGGTCGGCTCGCACTACCATTTCTTCGAGACCAATCCGGCGCTGAAATTCGATCGCCGGAAAGCCCGCGGCATGCGGCTCGACATCGCCGCCGGCACCGCCGTGCGCTTCGAACCGGGCCAGACCCGCGACGTGCAGCTGGTGGCGCTGGCGGGCAAGCGTGTCGTCTACGGTTTCCGTGGCGAGATACAGGGCAAGCTGTGACGCGATGAGGATACCTGTTTTCGTATCAGCACCAACGCAACTCAATCCGGCGCAGAAGTCCATATATGATGGAATTCTGGAACTGCTTGAAGACCTCCAACTTGAAAGGCGGGCGTTGGGAAGATCGGATTATCCTACGGAATTTCCCCTAAAAGAGGTCATTCGCTTGGCCCGGAAATGCTCAGGGGGGCTGATTTTAGGGTTTGTCCAACAATCGGCTGCAGTAGTTGTTTCAAAGCCGGGCACCGCAGAGGAAACGTCGCTTTCAAACGTTTGCTATCCCACGCCGTGGAATCATCTGGAGGCTGGAATTCTGTTCTCACTAAAGCTCCCCACCCTTGTTTTCAAGGAGACCGGGATTGGCGGCGGTGTATTCGACAATGGTGTAACGGACTTATTCGTGCACAGGATGCCGACCGCCGACGAATGCAGATCAAAGAGTTCCTCGTTCCGCGAGGTAATTCTCAGGTGGCAAGGTCGCGTACGTGAAACGTACTACGAAGACTAGTTGGAGCCCACACATGTCCGTCAAGATAAAACGTTCCGTCTATGCCGACATGTTCGGGCCCACCACCGGTGATCGCGTTCGGTTGGCCGATACCGATCTCATCATCGAGGTCGAAAAGGATTTTACCGTCTACGGCGAGGAGGTAAAGTTCGGCGGCGGCAAGGTGATCCGCGACGGCATGGGGCAGTCGCAAGTCACCAACAGGCAGGGCGCGGCCGATACCGTCATCACCAATGCGCTGATCGTCGACCACTGGGGCATCGTCAAGGCCGACGTCGCCATCAAGGAAGGCTACATCAGCGCGATCGGCAAGGCGGGCAATCCGGACATCCAGCCCGGCGTCACCATCGTGATCGGTCCCGGCACCGACGTCATCGCGGGGGAAGGCAAGATCCTCACCGCCGGCGGGTTCGACAGCCACATCCATTTCATCTGCCCGCAGCAGATCGAGCATGCGCTGATGTCCGGCGTCACCTCGATGCTGGGCGGCGGCACCGGTCCGTCGCATGGCACGTTTGCCACCACCTGCACCCCCGGCCCCTGGCACATGGCGCGGATGATCCAGTCGTTCGATGCCTTTCCGGTCAATCTCGGCATCTCAGGCAAGGGCAACGCCTCGCGGCCCGCAGCCCTGGTCGAGATGGTCAAGGCCGGCGCCTGTGCCTTGAAGCTGCACGAGGACTGGGGCACGACGCCGGCGGCGATCAACAACTGCCTTTCCGTCGCCGACGATTACGACGTCCAGGTCATGATCCATTCCGACACGCTGAATGAATCCGGCTTCGTCGAGGACACCGTCAAGGCGTTCAAGGGCCGCACCATCCACGCCTTCCACACCGAGGGCGCCGGCGGCGGCCATGCGCCCGACATCATCAAGATCGCGGGATTGAAAAACGTGCTGCCGTCCTCGACCAATCCGACGCGGCCGTTCACCCGCAATACCATCGACGAGCATCTGGACATGCTGATGGTGTGCCACCATCTCGATCCCTCGATCGCGGAAGACCTCGCCTTCGCCGAAAGCCGCATCCGGAAAGAAACCATCGCCGCCGAGGACATCCTGCACGACCTCGGCGCGCTCTCGATGATGTCGTCGGATTCGCAGGCGATGGGCCGGCTCGGCGAAGTCATCATCCGGACCTGGCAGACCGCCGACAAGATGAAGAAGCAGCGTGGCTCGCTGCCGCAGGACAAGGGCAACAACGACAATTTCCGGGTCAAGCGCTACATCGCCAAATACACCATCAACCCCGCCATCGCCCATGGCGTCTCAAAACTGATCGGCTCGGTGGAAAAGGGCAAACTCGCCGACCTCGTGCTGTGGTCGCCGGCCTTCTTCGGCGTCAAGCCGGACTGCATCATCAAGGGCGGCTCGATCGTGGCGGCGCCGATGGGCGATCCCAACGCGTCCATTCCCACGCCGCAGCCCGTGCACTACCAGCCGATGTTCGCCGCCTTCGGCAAGTCGCTGACGGCGTCCTCGGTGGTGTTCTCCTCCAAGGCCGCCGTGGCCGCGGGGCTCGGCAAGAAGCTCGGCATCGACAAGAAACTCTATGCGGTCGAGAACACCCGCGGCGGCATCTCGAAAAAGAGCATGATCCATAATTCCGCCACGCCGAAAATCGAGGTCGATCCGGAAACCTACGAAGTGCGCGCCGACGGCGAATTGCTGACCTGCGCGCCGGCCGAGGTGCTGCCCATGGCGCAGCGCTATTTCATGTTTTGACACATCCGTGCCCCGGACCCAGCGCAGCGCGTAGCCCTTGCGAAGCGGTGCGCTGCAGAGCCGGGGCCCATCGATTCGGGCGGCGACGTGGGTCCCGGCTCTGCGGAGCGGCATGAAGAATGCCGCACCGCGTCCGGGACACGAAACTAAACGCTTCAATATGGATGGATCAGCCCGTAATGTCCGGCTGCCAGAACAAAAGCCCGGGAGGACTGCGTGATCTACGTCGTTGCCACATTGACCATCAAGCCTGAAACGCGCGCCGAATTCATCGCCGCCGCCACCGCCTGCATCGCGGATACCCGCAAGGAAGCCGGCAATATCGCCTATGACCTGCATGAGAGCGTCACCGATCCCGCCAAGATGGTGTTCGTCGAGCAGTGGGAAAACGCCGAGGCGCTGGTGCCGCATCGCGGCATGGAGCACATGAAGACATTCGGCCGCGTCGCCGTGAAATGCATGGCGGCGCCGCCGAAGATCGAGATCATCACGCCGGCCGACGTCACCGTGCGCTGAAAACAAGAACAGGGAGAAGGCGGATGATTTACGTGATTGCCACCACGCAGGTGAAGCCGGAGGGCCTCGATGCCTTCATCAAGGGTCACAAGGAATGCATTGCCGAGACGCGCAAGGAGAAGGGCTGCATCTCGTATGAAGGCCACACCAGCATTCACGACCCCAATCTCTACGTCGTCGTGGAGCGCTGGGACACCCGCGAGGACCTTAACGCGCATGGCAAGGCGCCGCACATGAAGGTCTGGCGCGAATATGCCGCGCCGTACCGGGCCTCGCCGACCGTGATCGAGATCATCAGCGACGGCAAGGTCGAGAAGTTTTAAAACGATGATCCGCGCCACCCGAGTCCAGGGCCAGAACAGCTGGAAGGTCGCGCCGGCCGATACCGTCGTGCTCGATTTCGACGACCGGCACCGGCGGCGGATGGCGATGACCGGCACCCGCGGGCTCGAATTCCTGCTCGACCTCGAAAACGCCGTGGCGCTGCGCGGCGGCGACGCGCTGGTGCTGGAGGATGGCCGGCTGGTCGAGGTGGTGGCCGCACCCGAGCCGCTGATCGAGATTCGCTGCACCGACCCGCAGCATCTGGTGCGGGTCGGCTGGCATCTCGGCAACCGCCATCTGCCGACCCAGATCATGGCGAAGGGCCTGCGAATCCGGCGCGACCACGTCATCGAGGCGATGGTGAAGGGGCTCGGCGCGCGCGTGATCGAGATCGAGGCGCCGTTCGATCCCGAAGGCGGCGCCTATGCCGGCGGCGGCCATGCCCATTCCCCTGCCCATGCGGCGGAGGCCGATCCGCACGATCATTCATCGCACGATCATGGCCATCATCACGACGACCATCACCATGACGAGCATTGCGATCACGACCATCACCACGGTCATTCCCATGCTCATGACCACAAATAGGCCGCCGCCACCGGACCATCCCCGCGGGATGACGGAGGCCGAGGGCGCGGCGCTGTACCGGCTGATGACCTGGCTGTCGCCGGCCTTTCCGGTCGGCGCATTCTCCTATTCCAGCGGCATCGAATGGGCGGTGGAAGCCGGCGATATCGCCGATGCCGCTTCCCTGAGCGATTGGCTCGCTTCGATGCTGGTCGACGGCTCGGGCTTTTGCGACGGCGTATTTTTGGCGCACGCCTGGCGCGCCGCCGCCGCGCATGATGGGGTACTGCTGCGCGAGGTCGCGGAACTCGCCGCCGCCTTCGTGCCGTCGCGCGAGCGCCAGCTGGAGACGTCGTCGCAGGGCCGCGCCTTCATCGAGATCGCGCGCTCGGCATGGAATTGCGACGGGCTCGACCAGCTGGTCGCGGCATGCGACGGCGCCATCGTCTATCCCGTCGCGGTTGGCCTGGTCAGTGCCGCGCACGACATTCCGCTGGCCTCCACCCTGCATGCGTTCTTTCACGCGTTGAGCTCGAACTGGATTTCGGCAGGCGCCCGGCTGGTCCCGCTCGGGCAGACCGACAGCCAGCGCGTGCTGGCGCAGCTGGAACCGGTCGTGGTCGCCACCGCCAGGCGGGCGCTGCAGGCTTCGCTCGACGATCTCGGCAGCACGACCTTCCGCGCCGATCTCGCCAGCCTGCGGCACGAGACGCAGTATACGCGGCTGTTCCGATCATGAGTGCATTGCGCATTATTTTTCGTCGTCCCTGCGAACGCAGGGACCCATACGCCGGGCAGCGGCCCTGAGAAAAAGGTGTGAGGCATCTCGCTACGGTTACGACCACCAGTGGTTATGGGTCCCAGC
>JBDRNF010000094.1:0-9032 GCA_043811435.1 Pseudomonadota bacterium | reverse complement strand
GTGGGAGGAGGGGAGAAGAGCGTCAGAAGTCGCTCAAGCCCAGCACGTCGGCCATCGAATACAGTCCGGGCTTCTGCTGACGCGCCCACAGGGCGGCCTTGATGGCGCCCTGCGCGAACATCATGCGGTCCTCGGCATGATGCGACAGCGTGATGCGCTCCATGGCGCCGGCGAAGATCACGCTGTGATCGCCGGTGACGGTGCCGCCGCGCAGCGACGCAAAGCCGATATCGCCCGGCCGCCGCGCGCCGGTGATGCCGTCGCGGCCGCGCGCCGAATGGGTGTCGAGGTCGACGCCGCGGCCGGCGGCGGCGGCCTCGCCGAGCATCAGCGCGGTGCCCGAGGGCGCGTCGATCTTGGCGCGGTGATGCATTTCGAGGATTTCGATATCGAAACTGTGGTCGAGCGACTGCGCCACCCGCTTGACCAGCGCGGCCAGCAAATTGACGCCAAGGCTCATATTGCCGGACTTCACCACAGTGGCGCGCCCGGTGACGCTTTTGATCACGGCGGCGTCGGACGACGAGAGGCCGGTAGTGCCTATAACGTGGACGAGGCCGCGCTCGGCGGCGATCGCGATATTGGCGATGGTGGCGGCCGGCACGGTGAAATCCACGATGCCGTCGGCATTGGCCGACAGCGACCACAAATCGCCCGAGAGTTTCACGCCATTTTCGGGCAGTCCGGCGAGCACGCCGGCGTCCTTGCCCAGCAGTGCCGAACCCGGCGCTTCCAGCGCACCCGTGAGCACGGCGCCCGGCGTCTCCGTGATGACGCGCGTCAGCGCCCGGCCCATCCGGCCGCCGGCTCCCGCAACGATCAAACGCATGTCGGCCATGGGTGAACCTCGATTATCCCTTGCCCTATAGCGGGCGCGGGCTGTTCCGGCAACGAATTGATGCGTCACTTCGGGCGAACCACCCCACTGCCTCATGGTGAGGAGCGCGTCGGGCAGCGCCTTGCG
This sequence comes from Pseudomonadota bacterium, assembly GCA_043811435.1. Taxonomy (GTDB): domain Bacteria; phylum Pseudomonadota; class Alphaproteobacteria; order Rhizobiales; family Xanthobacteraceae; genus Bradyrhizobium. Next base: position 8,068 of record JBDRNF010000094.1, on the reverse strand, counting down.
CTGTCCGGCGCGCGTCTCGAACCATCGGGCACATGGCCTGCTGCCATCCTTCGAGACGCCGCGCGAAGCGCGCGCGGCTCCTCAGGATGAGGTCGGTATTCATTCACGACCTCTCCGGATGAGGAAGAAGTCTTACGGCTGCGGGCCGTCATAGCCTTCGATGACAATCAGTTCGGCGATCGAATGCGGCTGCCGCAGCTTGATGTTTTCCTGGTATTCCGGCGAGCGATAGCAGGCCAGCGCGGTCTCGTAATCGGCGAATTCGATCACGACGTTGCGCGAGCGGCTGGCACCCTCCACGGCTTCGAACTTGCCGCCACGCACGACATATCGTCCGCCGAATTTCTTGAAGATGGCCGGGTTGGCGGCGGCGTAAGCCTTGTAGCCTTCGTCATCGTGAACGTCGACGCGACCGATCCAGTAGCCCTTTGCCATTTGCATTCTCCCTTTTGTTGTTGTTCAGCCCAACGCCTGCCCGATCTCGGCCTGGATGGCCTCGGCCGCCGCCCTGGGATCGGCGGCTTCCAGCACGGGACGCCCGACCACCAGATAGTCCGCGCCGGCGGCAATGGCGCGCGCCGGCGTCATGATGCGCTTCTGATCGCCGGCAGCACTGCCCGCCGGCCGGATGCCCGGGGTGACCAGGTTCATCTGGTGACCGACCACCTTGCGCAGATGAGCCGCCTCTTCCGGCGAACAGACCAGGCCATCGACGCCGAGCACCTGGGCCTGCTGGGCGCGCGCCTCGACCAGATCGGACACGCCGAGCCGAAAGCCCGCGGCATGAAGGTCGCCGTCGTCATAGGAGGTCAGCACGGTGACGCCAAGAATTTTCAGGGATGAGCCGGCGCGCGCCTCGACCGCGGCTTTCATGGTCTGCGGATAGGCGTGCACGGTAAGGAACGTCGCGCCGAGTTTGGCGATGCTCTCGACGCCGCGCGCCACGGTATTGCCGATGTCGTGCAGCTTGAGATCGATGAACACCTTCTTGCCCCGGTCGGCGAGCTGGCGGACCAGCGGCAGTCCCCCGGCATAGGCGAGCTGATAGCCGATCTTGTAGAACGTCACGCTGTCGCCGAGCCGGGCAATCATCGCCTCCGCGGCAGCAACGCCGGGCAGATCGAGCGCCACAATCAGGCGGTCGCGGGGAGCGATCTCGGACGGTTGCATGTCACCTCACATCATGCGCTGGGAAATGTCGATCAGCTGCCGCACCAGCGCAGCCAGCGCCTCGCTATCGGCCGGATGCTTCAACCTGTCCATATCATCATAGGCCTCATTGGCGAATGACAGCGCGAGCTGGCTGGGAACCACCAATGCCTGGCAGGCGGTCAGGATCAGCCGCAGCGCCGCCAGGCCCCGCGTTCCGCCGAGCCGGTTCTCGGAAGCCGCGGCGATCGCAAAGGCCCGCTCGCGAAACACCTGGCCGCGGGTCTCGTGCGGATCCTGCACCCGGCTGACCCAGTCGATGGCGTTCTTGAGCAGCGGCGAGACCGACGCATTGTATTCCGGCGAAACCAACAGGACGCCGTGATGCGCGCCCATCATGCGCTTCAGGTTGACCGCATGCTTCGGCACGCCGGATTTGCTCTGCAGATCGCCGTCATAGATCGGCAGCGGAAAATCCGCCAGCGAGATGCGGGTGACTTCGGCGCCGGCCAGCGCGAATTCATGCGCCGCCGCAGAGGCCAGCTTCGCATTGTGCGAGCCTGTGCGCAGCGAGCCGGGGATGATGAGGATTTTAAGCGCGGCCATGAACCAATCGCAAGACAGGGCGAACCGGCGGCAGGGCGCCGGAGAAGTATCAGCCCTTGCGATACACCCAGACGCGGGCCGGCGGAAGATTCATCCAGATGCGCTCGGAGGCTTCGGTGGAAACGCCCGGCAGCGATTTCGGAATCGGCGGCGCCACCGAATAGGTGAACTGCACGAAGGGCGCGCCCGGCGCCAGCGCCAGGAAGGCATCGCGCATCAGTTTCAGGCGCTTCAGCATCGGCTGGGTCACCAGCGGCAGGCCGGACACCACGGCGGAAGCCGGCGCGACCAGCACGTCCCCCAGCGAATCGCGCAGCGCATAAGCGTCGCCCTGCACAATCCTCGCCTGCGGGTAGCGGTCGCGCAGCAGCGCGCAGAAGCCCGGATTGTATTCGACCAGCACGAGCCGCTTCTGGTCGATGCCATGCTCGATCAGCGCGTTGGTGATCGCGCCGGTCCCCGGTCCCAATTCGATCACCGGCGCCGTGGAATTGACGTCGACATATTGCGCCATGGTGCGAGCGAGAATCTTGCCCGAAGGCATCACCGCACCCATCCGCAGCGGCTTCTCGATCCATGAACGGAGGAAGCGGACCTCATCGTCAAGACGAGGGGGCTTCTTCAACGCACGCACAGACGATTGCAATGGCATGTCGCTACCGGACGGGACCCACACGCTGGGCGGGGTGTCAGAAAATAGTCATAAAGACGTATAGGTAGCGGCCGATATGGTCAAGACGAAGAGTCGTCAGGGATTGGCACGGTTGCCGAAGAAGTCCTTGACCTTAGTGAAGAAACCCGCCGCTTCCGGCTGGGTCGCGCCGGACGATAGCTTTTCGAACTCGGCCAGCAGCTCCTGCTGCTTCTTGGTGAGATTCTGGGGCGTTTCGACCACGACCTGGACGTACATGTCGCCCATCTGGCGCGAACGCAGCACCGGCATGCCCTTTGATGCGATGCGAAAGCGCCGGCCGGACTGGGTTCCGGAGGGCACCTTCACCTTGGTCTTGCCCTTGTCGATGGTCGGCACCTCGAATTCGCCACCCAGCGCCGCCGCCACCATCGAGATCGGCACGCGGCAATGCAAATCGGCGCCGTCGCGCTGGAAGAATTCATGGGTGACCAGCGACAGGAAAATGTAGAGATCGCCCGGCGGCCCGCCGCGAACGCCGGCCTCGCCTTCACCGGCCAGCCGGATGCGGGTGCCATCCTCGACGCCTTGCGGAATGTTGACCGACAGGTTGCGCTCGCGCGTCACCCGGCCCGAACCGGCGCAGGACGGGCAGGGATCCTCGATCATCTGGCCACGGCCCTGGCAGCCGGGACAGGTTCGCTCCAGCGTGAAGAAGCCCTGCGCCTGCCGCACCCTTCCCGCCCCGCCGCACATCGAACAGGTCTTCGGCTTGGTGCCGGCCTTGGCGCCGATACCCGAGCAGGATTCGCAGGTCACCGAGACCGGGATCTCGATCTGGGCGGTCTTGCCGAGGAAAGCCTCCTCCAGCGTGATCTCCATGTTGTAGCGCAGGTCCTGGCCGCGCTCGCGACCGCCGCGCCCGCGCTGGCCGGCCATGCCGAACAGGTCTTCGAAAATATCGGAGAAGGACGAGGCAAAGCCGGCGCCGAAGCCGGGGCCGCCGCCGCCATGGCCCTGTTCGAACGCCGCATGGCCGAACCTGTCGTAGGCGGCGCGCTTGCCGCCGTCTTTCAGGACTTCGTAGGCTTCGTTGATTTCCTTGAAGCGGACTTCGCTGGTGGCATCGCCTGGATTCTTGTCCGGATGCCATTTCATCGCCAGCTTGCGGAATGCCGCCTTGAGCCTGGACTCGTCCGCGTTCCGCTCGACTTCAAGAGTTTCGTAGTAGCAGCGCTTGGTGGTCGACATCCGTCAAATCCGCCCGAAATTCGTTCTCGTTCCGAGGCCACGCATCGTCGAGGATGCCGCCTCCGGCTTAACGAAAAATGACCCCCATCCGTGGAGACGCAACCCGCGCGCTCTTCAGAATGAGGGTCATGGTACCAGCCGTCTTAAGCAGACTTCTTGGTGTTCTTGTCGTCGTCGTCGACCTCGGTGAACTCCGCATCGACCACGTCGTCCTTGGCGGCATCCTTGGCCGCGTCACTTTCGGCCTGCTGCTTGTACATGGCCTCGCCGAGCTTCATCGAAGCCTGCGCCAGCGTGTTGGTCTTGGCCGTGATCGCCTCGGCGTCGTCGCCCTTCAGCGCTTCCTTCAGATCGCTGACGGCGTCCTCGATGGCGCGGCGCTCGCTCTCCTCGACCTTGGAGCCGTGCTCGGCCAAGGCCTTCTCGGTGGAATGCACCATCGCGTCGGCATGGTTCTTGGCATCGACCGCCGCACGGCGCTTCTTGTCCTCGGCGGCATTGGCCTCGGCATCCTTGACCATCTTCTCGATGTCGGCTTCGGACAGGCCGCCGGATGCCTGGATCCGGATCTGCTGTTCCTTGCCGGTCGCCTTGTCCTTGGCCGAGACGTTGACGATGCCGTTGGCGTCGATGTCGAAGGTGACCTCGATCTGCGGCATGCCGCGCGGCGACGGCGGAATCCCCATCAGGTCGAACTGGCCCAGCACCTTGTTGTCGGCAGCCATTTCGCGCTCGCCCTGGAAGACGCGGATGGTGACGGCGTTCTGGTTGTCCTCGGCGGTCGAGAACACCTGGCTCTTCTTGGTCGGGATCGTGGTGTTGCGGTCGATGATGCGGGTGAACACGCCACCCAGCGTCTCGATGCCGAGCGACAGCGGGGTGACGTCGAGCAGCAGCACGTCCTTGACGTCGCCCTGCAGCACGCCGGCCTGGATCGCGGCGCCAATGGCGACGACTTCGTCCGGGTTGACGCCCTTGTGCGGCTCCTTGCCGAACAACTGCTTCACCACTTCCTGGACTTTCGGCATGCGGGTCATGCCGCCGACCAGCACCACTTCGCCGATTTCACCGGCGGTGAGGCCGGCATCCTTCAGCGCCTTGCGGCAGGGCTCGATGGTCTTCTGCACGAGATCGTCGACCAGCGCCTCGAACTTGGCGCGTGTCAGCTTCATCGTCAGATGCTTCGGACCGGACGCGTCCGCGGTGATGAAGGGCAGGTTGATTTCGGTCTGGGTGGTCGAGGACAATTCGATCTTGGCCTTTTCGGCGGCCTCTTTCAGGCGCTGCAAGGCAAGCTTGTCGTTGCGCAGGTTGATGCCCTGCTCTTTCTGGAATTCGTCGGCGAGATAGCTGACCAGGCGCATGTCGAAGTCTTCGCCGCCCAGGAAGGTATCGCCGTTGGTCGACTTCACCTCGAACACGCCGTCGCCGATCTCGAGCACCGACACGTCGAAGGTGCCGCCGCCGAGGTCGTACACCGCGATGGTGCCGGCCTTGGTCTTGTCGAGGCCGTAGGCGAGGGCTGCCGCAGTCGGCTCGTTGATGATGCGCAGCACTTCGAGCCCGGCGATCTTGCCGGCGTCCTTGGTGGCCTGACGTTGCGCGTCGTTGAAATAGGCGGGAACCGTGATGACGGCCTGCTCGACCTTCGAGCCGAGATGGGCTTCCGCGGTCTCTTTCATCTTCTGCAGAATGAAAGCCGAGACCTGCGAGGGCGAATAGGTCTTGCCGTCGGCTTCGACCCAGGCGTCGCCGTTGGATGCCTTGACGATCTTGTAGGGGACGAGCTTCTTGTCCTTCTCGACCATCGGGTCGTCGTAGCGGCGGCCGACGAGGCGCTTGACCGCGAAGAAGGTGCGCTCGGGATTGGTCACCGCCTGGCGCTTGGCGGGCTGTCCGACGAGGCGCTCGCCATCATCGCTGAAAGCGACGATCGACGGGGTCGTGCGCATGCCTTCGGCGTTCTCGATGACTTTCGCAGTCTTGCCATCCATTACGGCGACGCACGAATTCGTGGTGCCGAGATCGATCCCAATGACCTTTCCCATGGTCCTCATATCCTTCTTTTTGCGGCAGGTTGGCTGGGCCCTGACGGCACACCAATCCAAACCCCCAAACGATCAATTGCTCGCGATATTGCGACGGTGAGCCTCATATAGGAGGGGGGGTGGGGCCTGCAAGGACCGGCCGCAACCTTAGCCCATGAAAACCCTGAGCTTTGGAAGATAGTGTCTCCCTTCGGGGCAGGCCGGCCGGACCGGGGTGTGCGGCCGGACCGGCCGCCAGGCCGCGAGAGCCGGGGCAAAAAACGCGATCTCGGCCGCCGGCCGGGAACGGAATCGCGGCCCTCCCTGTTGCCCGACCGCCAAAACCGCTAAAAGCGGGACACGTAAGGCCCGGCAAAGGGTCGCACCGGCCGACCATCGAACGGCCTCAATGCAAACCCAGTAGACTTTTCATGATGCTCATCCGATCGATCCTCACGCTTGCCCTGCTGATATCGGCCTTGAACCCCGCGCTTGCCGCCGACCCGGTTTTTCCGCCGGGCATCCGGGTCGGCATTACGCCGCTGGTCGGGCTCAACCGCGCCAAAACCTTCGTCGGATTCGAGACGCAGGATCAGGGCGTCAAGGTATTGATGACGGAGCTTCCGGCCGACGCCTACACCGAGGTCATGAACGCCTTCAAGAACAATCCGGCGGGCGCCGGCGGCGTCAAGCCGGAGAGCATCGAGACCGCGGCCGGCCTTGCCTACTACACCATCGAAACCGGCAAGGATGGCGCGACCAATGTGCGGCGCTATTCGATGATCCTGCCGGGCGGCGCCTTCTCCGGCTATATCGCCGTGCAGGTCCCGGAAAACGCCTTCAAAATCTATACCGACGACGCCGTCAGGCAGATGTTCGCCTCGGCGACGGTCCGCAAGGAAGTTCCGGTCGAGGAGCAGCTGGCCCAGATGCCCTTCAAGGTCAGCGAATTGAGCGGTTTCAAGAACGTCCGCACGCTGGCGGCGGGCGGGGCGATCGTGCTCGCCGACGGCGACGAGACCAAGGGTTTCGAGGCAGCCCCCTTCATGGTGGTCGGCATCATCGGGGCGACCCCGATCCAGCCCGAGGATCGCGGACGCTTCGCCCAGCAGGCCGCGACCACCATTCCCGGCGTGCGCGAGGCCAGGATCACGATGTCGGAGCCGCAGCGCATCGACGGCACGCCCGGCTATGAAACCCGCATCGACGCGGTAAGCGGCAAGGACAATACCCCCGTCACCGTGGTGCAGTGGCTGCGCTTCGGCGGCCAGAGTTCGTTGCGCATCATCGGCAGCGCGCCGCGCGAGGAATGGACCAAGGCATTTCCGCGCTTCCGCGCCGTACGCGACGGCATCGAGCCGCGCTAGGCGTCAGCGCACTCTGCTCAGGATATTGATGCCATTGACGGTTTCCGCCAATTGATAATCGCTGAGCAGGCTGGAAATTTCGGGATGCGCTCGCAGCCATGCGCTCCACTCGCCGATCAGATTGTCCACCAGCACCACGTTCGGCCCGGTCCGTCGGCCAGGACTGCAAGCAGCGGCAACAGTTCAACGATGGCGATTTGCTCGCGCTGGCCGAATGCCTGCATGGGCAGGATCGCGATACGGCAAATGCAAGCGGCGCCAGTATCCAGCCGTTTGCGCCTGCAAGAACCGATGAGTTCTTCAGGATACGCGCCACGATCGCAAGCGATGCAAATATCGCGGCAAACATCAGGCCGTCGGCCACGGCTTCCGCCGGCAACCCGAGCGCGCGCGATGACGATCGTCGGCAGATAGACCAGGACCGCCATCGGCGGATTGGTCTCGAACACGTCCACATACAAACGTTGACCGCCGAGAACCCGTTCGCCGACGGTCAGCAGCCGGCTCACATCGGTATTCGCAGCCAGGACCTGTCGCAGCGCGATGGCAGCCACAAACAGGATGGCGATCAAAACCCAGGGCAGCTGCACGGGATTTGCGCCCGCGGCGGCGCTTAAACCTGCTTTACGCGTCCCGGATGAGATGGTTTGCTGGCGGCACCGTATCTTGCAGGGAAATGCAGCATGCTGGACCGAACGCAAATTTCCGCGGGCGCGACCAAGCCCGCCGCGGACTCGGCGCTGCTGGTGGTCGATGTCCAGAACAGCTTCCTGCCCGGCGGCAGCCTCGCCGTCAAAGACGGCGACCGGGTCGTTCCCGTGATCAATCGCATCGCCAGGGGGTTTGCCAATGTCGTGCTGACGCAGGACTGGCACACCGCGGACCATGTCTCGTTCGCTACCAGCCACGGCGGCAAAAAGCCCTTCGAGACCGTCGATCTCGAATACGGCAAGCAGGTGCTGTGGCCCGATCACTGCGTGCAGGACACCGAGGGCGCGGCGCTTTCGAAGGAGCTCGCAATTCCGCAAGCCGCCCTG
>JBDRNF010000093.1:0-10528 GCA_043811435.1 Pseudomonadota bacterium | reverse complement strand
GCGTAGCGAACGATGTGCCGGGTGGGGGGTGCTTCAACGCATTCAGCTGCCGAATCATTTGCTGAAGCGGGCCCCCCCCCCCCCCCCCCGCGGCCCGCCCCCCCCCCCCCCCCCCCCCCCCCCCGCCCCGGGGGGAGGGATAAGAGGAGCGCGCCGCGCGCTCCGGACTTGAACCGCGCCCGGTTCCGCGCTTCCATGGCGCATGTTCACGACTTTCAGGGGCGGCCAGAGCGGCGCGTGGCGGGTTAGGGCGTTTTCGGCCGTGAAGGGCGCGGCGCTACCGGCGATGCCTTCGCTGTCGGTGGTGCATTCGCAGGCCATCGCGCTGCCGCTGTTGCCGTCGCAAACCGCGTGGCGGCTGGCCGGGGTCGCCAGCCATCTGCGCTATGTCGAGCGGGGCGAGAAGACGCAACTCGCTGCCGTGCAGGCCGGGCTCGGTCGCCCCGAGGCCAGCTGTGCCGCGCTGATCCCGATCCGCAAATCGGCGGCGTGGTGGGAGCTGACCCAGGAGGAGCGGCGGCGGATTTTCGAGGACCAGTCGCACCACATCGCCGGCACGCTGAAATACCTGCCCATGATCGCGCGGCAGCTCTATCACTGCCGCGATCTCGGCGAGCCGTTCGACTTCCTCACCTGGTTCGAATACGCGCCGGAGCATGCCGGCCTGTTCGAGGAACTGGTCGGCATGCTGCGCGGCACCGAGGAATGGACTTACGTCGAGCGCGAGGTCGATATCCGCGTCGCAAGGATCGATCTCGCGGGGTAGGTCAGGTCTCGTGCCCCGGACGCAGCGCAGCGCCATCAGCGCGTTTACGCGCGTCTTCGACGCGCTATGGCGATGCGCTGCTGAGCCAGGGCCCACGCTGCATCGATGAAAGTATGGGTCCCGGCTCTGCGGAGCAGCGCAAGATGCGCTGCACCGCGTCCGGGACATGTGGAATCTACTGCTCCAGAAACCGCCCCGAGGCGATGCGCGGCAGGCCGGTGACCGGCCAGTTGTAGATATAGGTCCAGGCCTCGCTGACGGTCTCGTCCCCGAGCGTCACCGGCAGCATCTGCCTGGTATATTCGGTCGGCTCGGCGAAGCCCTCGCCGCAGGCCTCGTACATGTCGAATTCGCGCAGCAGCGCCTCGGGCTGGCGCAGCCGGTACAGTTCGCCGAACACGATCTCGGCGGGATCGTCCGACAGCAGCAGCCCGGGATAATGCTTGATCAGATAGAGCCGGCCGCGGCAGCGGGCCTCGCCGATGAAATCGGCAGCTCGCGACAGCAGCTGCGCCATCGGATGGTCGAAGCCGCGCATCAGGGTGCCGTAGACGAAGAGGAGATCGGAGGTCATGCGAAGTTCTATGTCATTGCGAGCGCAGCGAAGCAATCCATGCCGCCACGAAGGAAGAATGGATTGCTTCGTCGCTTCGCTCCTCGCAATGACGTTGAGAAGGCGGAGCGCGCCCTACGCCGTCATCACCTCGTCGCTGACGACGACGAATTTAACCAGGTCCATCCGCCCGAAACTCGTGGTCAGCGCCACGTCGGCGGCGTCGCGGCCGGTGCCCATCAGGATGCGGCCGATCCGCGGGTGGTTGTGGCGGGCGTCGAACGTGTACCACTGACCCGACAGATAGACCTGAAACCAGCCGGAAAAATCCATCGGCGCCGGATCCCTGGGGATGCCGATGTCGCCCATATAGCCGGTGCAGTAACGCGCCGGGATGTTCATGCAGCGGCAGAAGGTCAGCGCCAGATGCGCGAAATCGCGGCATACGCCAGCGCCCTGCTGGTAGACGTCGTGCGCCGATTTCATGTGGTGCGCGTGCTGATAGCCGAAGGTGACGTGGTTGTGGACGAATTCGGTGATGGCCGCGACCCGGGGCCAGCCCGGCGCCGTGTTGCCGAACAGCGACCATGCGATGTCGGTCAACTTGTCGGTCTCGCAATAGCGGCTCGGCATCAGATAGAGCAGCAGTTCATCCGGCAGCAGTTCGATCGGCACCTGCTGCGCCGTCGGCATCACCACGTCGGGCAGCCCGGAATCGCGCACCAGCGCCTGGCCGCGCAGGGTGACGCCGCCGGCCGGCGCGATCAGGCGCCCGCAGACATTGCCGAAAATGTCGCGGTAGAATCCGATCGGCACGTCGGGTTCGGCGACGATGCTCTCGGTGCCCACGATGTCCTGGAAACGCGAGGGGTGAATGCTGAGCATGACCACCATCGGCGTCGGCTGCACCGCGGCGTAGGCAATCTCGAATCCCACCTTGATCTGCATCAGACCTTTTCCTCTTCGCTCACCGAAACGACGTTGATGCTGACCTCCATGCCGACGAACGCATCGGCGGAGCCGAGATAGGTGCCGTGCAGCGGGATAGCCTGGCGCGGATCGCGCGCCACTGCGACGCGGACGAGATCGCGGGTGCCGACGATGCCGTTGGTCGGATCGAACTCGATCCAGCCCGCGCTCGGCAAATACACCTGCACCCAGGCGTGGGTATTGCCGCCGCCGACATAGCCATGGGCGCGGTCGCCCGGAATGAAGATGTAGCCCGACACGAAGCGCGCGGCGATGCCGAGCCGGCGCAGCGCCTCGATCATGAACAGCGCATAATCGCGGCAGGTGCCGGACCGCGTCTGCAGCGTGTCGAGCGGATGCTGGGTGCCGTGCTCATGCCGCTTGCGGTAGGTGAACTGCGCGCGGATGCCGTGGGTCATGCCGGAGAGAATGTTGTAGGTCGGCGTCGGCCCCTCGCTATCGAGAAAATTGCGCGCCCAGGCCGACAACTCGCCATCGGGATCGCCATATTGCGGGGCGATGTACTGCACGAGGTCGGGAAACTCGTCATTGTCGTAGAGGAACGGATAGAAATACGCCGGATCGTCCGCGGTCGGCACGAACTCGTCGACCGGATTGTGCTCGACCGTGGCGGTGGAGGTGAAGGTCAGGGTTTCCGAGCGCTCGTCGAAGGTCGCGATCGCGACGCTGTTGCCGAACACGTCGTGAATCCAGCGCAGCGACATCGGCGGCGGCGCGATCTCGAGGCTGCCGGACAGCATGCGCAAATCATGGCCGTCGCGCGGGCGCAGCATGATGCGGTGTTCGCCGAACGCCACCGGCTGGGCGTAGCGATATTCGGTCTTGTGATGGATCGTCAGGAGCGGCATCGTTGAGGTAATCATCGTGATTTCGGGCAATCCAATCTATAGAGATCTCTGCTCATTTCTAACTCGGTATGCTGCTTCGATAGGCACAGGCAAGATATGACTCCGGACAATGCGGGCGACACATCCCTACTCCTCGGCCATGATGAAGTTCCGCCGGTGCTCGAACAAAATGCGCATGGCCGCTCGCCGTTCCTGCTGACTGCGGACCATTACGGCCGCCTGATCCCGCGCGCGCTCGGCGATCTCGGGCTGCCCTCGGGTGAACTGACCCGGCACATCGCCTGGGATATCGGCATCGCCGGCGTCGCCGAGGCGTTGTCGAACCAGCTCGACGCGCATCTGATCGCGCAGCGCTATTCGCGGCTGGTGATCGACTGCAACCGGCCGCACGACGCGGCAAGCTCGATTCCCCTGATGTCGGAGGCGACGGCCATTCCCGGCAACCAAAACCTTGGCCACGACGCGGCCGAAGCCCGGCGCCGGCAGATCTTCGATCCCTACCATCGCCGCATCACCGGGACGATCGACGCCCGGCTGCGCCAGGGTCTGCCGACCGTGCTGGTGGCGCTGCACAGCTTCACGCCGGTCTATGCCGGCGTCATCAGGCCCTGGCACATCGGCACGCTGTACCACCGCGACACCAGGCTGCCGCCGCTGTTGCTGAAACTGCTGCGCGCGGAAACCGATCTCGTGGTCGGCGACAACGAACCCTATGCAGTGAGCGATGCGACCGATTACGGCATCCCCGTGCACGGCGAAGCGCGCGGCCTGATGAACACCGGAATCGAAATCCGCCAGGATTTGATCGCGGATCCGGCTGGACAAAAGCAATGGGCCGACCGGCTGGCGCGGATCTTTGGCGAGATTGAAACCATGATGCGGACGCAGAAGCTGTTCTTCTTACCCTCCCCTGGAGGGGGAGGGTCGCTCGCGTAGCGAGCGGGGTGGGGTGACAGTCTCTCCGCGAATGAACTTCCTGCGATCTCAACATCGGTTCACGAGGTACTGAACACCATTGGCGACGATAGACCGTCACCCCACCCCGTCTCGCATCTTGCGATGCGAGCCGACCCACCCCCTCCAGGGGAGGGTAAGTAAGAATTGACGACGACAGTATTACCCCGCCGTCGCCATCCAGTACGCGGCCGTCCACAGCCCCGCTGCGATCAGCCACAGCAGCCCGTTGAAGGGCGCGCGGGGATTGAGCGTCGCCTCCGATGGATTGACAGGATTGACCCAGACCTTGACGCCGGCGCCATTCCCAAAATCCATTCCGAACAGCCGCAGCACCCAGCGCGACGTCGTCTTCGTGTTGCTGGAGAAGCTGCCGTGCACGGCGGTATAGGCGACGTCCTTGAACCGGTAGCTGAAGGACACCTTTCGCTCATACATGATGGAGCCGCGCCGGCCGTTGTCGCTGGGGGCCGCACGGTACTCCTCCAGGCCGGACAGTTTTATCACGCCCGGCACCACCGGCCAGGTTTTCGCCTGCGCCGACTGGCGGTGCAGCATCAGCGCAAACAACGCCGCGACCAGACCGAAAGCGGCCAGCGCCACCACCGGCACCGACATCTGCGGGTCGACCAATCTCGCGCTGACGGCTTCCGCGATGCGCGCAAATCCGATCGACGCACCGAACACGACGACCACCGCGATGACAGCGGCAATCCCGAGGCAGCCCCACATGCCCTGCGGCAGGTCGCGCTCCAGCACCGCCTCGCGCGGATACCGCGAATTGTAGTAAACCGTCACGGCCGCGCCGACCGGGTATTTCGCGATGGTTTCGGCGACCTGGAAGTTGCCGCGGTCTTCGCCGATGCTGACGCGGTTGTTGCGGAGTTTCTGGCCGCTGACCGAATATTCGTAGACGATATTCGCAAAATTGCGCTGCTCGAGCTTGCGTCCGTCCTCACGCTCGCGGTCGATCACCTTGACGTCGCGCAGTTCGGACTTCGAGACCACCACCTTGCCCGGCGTCGACGGCCACTCCTGCGCCGCGCGCGCCCGCAGCGTCTCGTAGGCGGCTGCCACGAGAATGAGCCCGAACGGCGCGAGCAGCATCGCGTAGACGAACCACGGCAAATCCGGCACGAGATATTTCCCCAGAGAAGACCGGGCGCTGAACACCGCCCGTGCCTTGGACGGGCCGGGATGCCGGATGGTTCAATGACGGGAACGCCGGGGTGGATCTACCGCGCCCGCGTCAGCGCCAGCCAGATGCCGCCGCCGACCATGAAGCCGCCGGAGATGCGCGACACCAGCCTCGTCCGCTGCGCCGAGAAAAACCGCCGCGCGCGGCCGGCCAGCACCGCGTAGATCGAATCGGTGAACGCACCGGTCACCATGAAGGTAAGGCCGAGCAGCGCCACCTGCGAGAAATGATCCTGGCTCATGTCGACGAACTGCGGAATGAACGCGCCGAAGAACACCGGCACCTTGGGGTTGGAGAGCAGCACCACGAAACCCTGCAGGAAGAATCCGCCGCGCGGCGGCGGCGGCGGCGCATCGGCATCGACGCCTTCGACGGGGCTGCGGATCAGCTTGATGCCGAGCCAGATCAGGTAGGCGGCGCCGGCGAACCGCACCCAGTCGAACCAGTACCCCATCGTCGCCATCAGCGACGTCAGCCCGACCGCGACGATGCCGATCACGATCGCGAGGCCCGCCTGCACGCCCGCGATGTTGATCAGCGCCGCGCGGGTGCCGTAGCGCAGCCCATTGGCCAGCACCAGCGTGACGACGGGACCCGGAAGCAGCGCCAGCCCGATGCAGGCGGCAACAAAGGCGAGATAGACTTGAAGGGACATGGGGGCTCGCGTGGTTCGGGCGGGTGAGGATTGGATTATGCACCAACGGAGCGGCGGTGGAAATCGCGCTCTTCTTTCTTACCCTCCCCTGAAGGGGGAGGGTCGGCTCGCATCGCAAGATGCGAGCCGGGGTGGGGTGACGGTCTATCAACCCGCACACCACCCGAAATGAGAGACTGTCACCCCACCCCGCTTGCGTCGAACGATGCTGCGCATCGCCGAACGCAAGCGACCCTCCCCCTCCAGGGGAGGGTAAGTGGAGCTCTCTGCCTTGACATGCAACCTTTTGGTTGCCTATTATCGCCGCCATGGATGAAGTCTTCAAAGCGCTGGCCGACGCTTCGCGGCGGTCGCTGCTGGACCGGCTTCACGGCAACAACGGACAGACGCTGGGCGAACTCTGCGACGGCCTCGCCATGACGCGGCAGGCCGTGACAAAGCACCTTGGGATTCTCGAGGCGGCCAACCTCGTCACCACGATCAGGCATGGCCGCGAGAAGCTGCACTATCTCAACCCGGTGCCGATCCATCAGATCGGCGAACGGTGGATCAGGAAATTCGAGCGCGGCAAGCTCACCGCGCTCGGCGAATTGAAACGGCAACTGGAGAAGCGTGATGAGTAAACCCAAGGGTTCACCGATCGTGAACACCGATAAATTCAAACCAGCTTTCGTCTACACGATCTACATCGCCTCAACGCCGGAGAAGGTCTGGGAGGGATTGACGACGGCGGAGTTCAGCCGGAAGTATTTTTCGGGCTTGGCCGTGGAGACCGAGTTGAAGGTCGGCGGCGCGTTCGTGGTCCGCATGCCGGACGGGTCCATCCACATCAGCGGCGAGGTGATCGAATGTGATCCACCGCGGAAGCTCACCATCACCTGGAACGTCAACTGGCCCGATCTGGTGGAGAAGCTCGGTGTTACGCTGGTGACCTACGAAATCGAGCCCGCTGGCGACGGCACGATCCGGCTCATGCTGACGCAGGCGCACGACCGCCCCCTCAGCGAGGACATTCTGTCCGGCGGACGAACGGGGTGGCCGGCGATCCTGTCGAGTCTGAAGAGCCTGTTGGAGACCGGCGAGGCCCTGGTCATCAGGATGGAGCCGCCGCAGCGGATGCTCGCGGCACTGAAGGAGTTGGGAATCAAGATCCCTTAATCCGTCACCAATCTCTCGTCGTCCCTGCGTTCGCAGGGACCGCGAGAGGGCGGAGGTTCCTACCCCGCGCTCGCTTGCGAGCCGGTCAATCCTGTGGACTTCCTTTGGGGTATTCCAGTACAAATCCCATCTGGAGTCGCGCGGCCTCATTTTGTTCCAGGCCTCGACTCCTGTGGACCGACCGATACCCGTGCCGCACATTATGCGACTGTACGGAAAATTGATTTGAGCACGAAATGACCGACCGATGAGCCTGCGCACCCGGCTGTTGATATTGGTGATCGTGGCCATGCTGGTGCCGGCTGCCCTGATGGGACTGCGCTTTGTCCAGAACCGCGCCAGCGAAATCAACACCGCCATGGTCGATCTATCGGCAGTGGCCAACGCCATTTCGAACGACCTCGACGAGAAAATCCAGGGCACCGCCCAGCTTCACTACGGTCTGGCCCGCGCCCGCGACCTCGACACAAGCGACAAGGCGGCCTGTTCGGCCTTCCTTTCCGCCGTGCTGGAGGAGTATCCGCAGTTTACCGGAATACTGACCATCAAACCGGACGGCAGCCTGTTCTGCGACTCGCTGCGGAGCAACCGGACCCTCGACCTTCGGGATCGCGAATATTTCAGGCAGGCGCTGGTCGCGAACGGGATCGTGACGCTGCAGCCGGTGTTCGGCCGGATCACGGGGACATCGATCTTGCAGATCGCCTACCCCGTGCGTTCCGAAACCGCCGAACTGAAGTTCGTCCTGCTCGCGTCGCTCAACCTGCAGAAGTTCGCGGAGCAACATTACACACGCCTGACCGGCGAAGGCGCCGGCGCCGGGGAAATTCTGTTCGTCGACAAAAAAGGCACGGTCCTCGTCTCCTATCCGGGAAAATATCGAACCGGGTCCGCGGGCGCCTCGATCGCGAAATCCGAGTTGTTCCGGTTCGCCGCCGCACCGGCTGGCAGAGCTGTCCGCGAGGTGACCGATGCAGGCGGACAGACCTACGCCTGGGCCCTCGCCCGCTCGCCTTCGACCCGGGATGCCGGCCTTCACATCATGGTCGGACTATCCAAGGACAGCCTGATGGCGACCGCCAACCGCCGTCTTTACGAGGACATGGCGATTCTCGCGGTGGCCGTGCTGCTGCTGCTGGCGGGCGTCTGGATCCTGGCGACGGTGGGTATCGGCCGTCAGGTCGGACGCCTCGCCGCGATGGCGACGAAGCTTGGACTTGGCGATTTGAGCGCACGGATCGCTCCGCCTCATCCGCGCGGCGAACTCGGCGGACTGATGACGCTGCTCAACGGCACCGCCGAATCGCTCGAGCGCCAGCGCGCCGCGATCGACGACCTCCATCAAAGGCTCCGCCAGTCCCAGAAAATGGAGGCGATGGGCCAGCTCACCGGCGGCGTGGCGCACGATTTCAACAATCTGTTGACCGTCATCCTGGGCAACGCGGAATACATCGCCGAGAAGCTGCCGGCGCATGCCGAATTGCGCTCATTCGCCGATGGCATCGTGACGGCCGCCGAGCGTGGCGCCGAACTGACAAGAAGCCTGCTGGCGTTCTCGCGCAAACAGCCCTTGATGCCGAAGGACATCGACATCGGCCGGCAGGTTCTCGACATGGAGCAATTGCTGCGGCGAACCCTGGGCGAGCATATCGAGTGTGAATTCCTGCTCGACGAGGACCGGTGGCTGGCCAGCGTCGATCCCGGGCAATTGACGTCCGCGCTGCTCAACCTGGTGCTCAACGCGCGCGACGCCATGCCGGAAGGCGGCAGACTGACGGTCGAGGTCCGCAATGCATCGCTGGACAAGGCTTATGCGGAGCAGAATAACGACGCGCGGCCCGGCGACTATGTCATGGTTGCGGTGACGGATAGCGGCTGCGGCATGACCGCGGAGGTGGCCGCCCGCGCCTTCGAGCCGTTCTTTACCACCAAGGAGGTCGGCAAGGGCACCGGCCTCGGCCTCAGCATGGTGTACGGCTTTGCGCAGCAATCCGGCGGCTCGATGAAGATCGATTCCAGGCCGGGGCGCGGCACGGCCATCACGCTGTTCTTTCCCCGGGTTGGCGCGCCTGACGCGACCGGCTCGAAGCCCCTCGACCCGATCGCCACGCCCGCGGGCAATGAAACCATTCTCCTGGTCGAGGATGACGACATGGTGCGTTCGTATGTGGAAAAGGAGCTAAGGGCGCTTGGCTATCGCGTCATCGTGACGTCCAACGGGCCGGCGGCACTCGAGGTGTTGCGCCAGCCGGAACAAATCGACCTGCTGTTCTCCGACGTCGTGATGCCCGGCGGCCTGTCCGGGCCGCAACTCGCCGAGGAAGCCGCGCGCCTGCGCCCGGAACTCAGGGTTCTCTTCACCTCAGGCTATAGCGAACATCCTGTCGGATGGGCCGACGGGCCCGGCGCGCGGATTTTGCACAAGCCGTTCCGCCGGCACGATCTGGCGTTGATGCTGCGTTCGGTACTGCAGGCGGGCTGAGCGGATCGCAGCGCCGGCGTTCTAACCGGGCAGCGGCTCGACGATACGCCGGTAGAGATGCCAGGTGGCGTGGCCGAGCACCGGCAGCGCCACCAACAGGCCGAGGAAGTACGGCAGCGCGGAGACGATCAGCAGGACGACGATGACGGCGGCCCATCCGATCATCGGCAGCGGGCTCATGACCACCGCGCGCACGCTGGTGACCATCGCCGTGACGAAATCGACGTCGCGGTCGAGCAGCAACGGGAACGACACCACCGTCAGCGAGAACAGTATCAGCGACAATGCCGCGCCGACTGCATTGCCGATGGCGAGAAACAGCAGTCCCTCATTGGTGGTGAGCACCACCGTGATGAATTGCGGCAGGGTCGCGAACGAGGCATTGAGTCCGAGCAGCAGCGCGATCAGCAGCCGCACCTGGTACATCCAGATCAGGAAGATGAACAGGGTGACGAACGCCATCCAGCCGAGTTCGCTGCGCGACTTCACCTTGACCCAGATACTGGCGAATGAGACCGGCTCACCAGCCTCCCGCCGGCGGCTGATTTCATACAGGCCGATCGCCACGAACGGCCCGATCAGCGCAAAACCGGCGGCGAGCGGATAGGCCAGATAGACCATGCCGAACGCCGTCAGGCTGAGCAGAATGACGATGCCACCCGCCACATAGATCGCGCCGAACGCGAGGCCATAGAGCGGCATGGCCTGGAAATCGCGCAGGCCCCGGCCAAGCGCCTCGGCGATGTCGCTGGCGGTGATGCGCCGCACCACGGGATCGACCTTGCCGGAAACCGATGCCATGACCATCCCTCCCCTCATGTTTGGGGAATTGGTGCAGGCGGCGGCCTGTCGCGTATTGATCTGGGTCAAATCGCCTGCTCTCGCGACTACTCTCTCGTCGTCCCTGCGAACGCAGGGACCCAT
>JBDRNF010000092.1:0-10279 GCA_043811435.1 Pseudomonadota bacterium | reverse complement strand
CGGCAGTCTTGACGCATCGTTTGGCTTCATCGTGGTCGACGCCGGCAGTGCCGAAGCCATCGGCGATGGCGCCATCGCGATGCTGCCTGATCCGGCCCAGATCGCCGCCGACAGCCCGGCCTATGTCAATTTCACCTCGGGTTCCACCGGCACACCGAAGGCCATCCTGATCCCGCAAGGTGCCGTCGCCAATCTGGTGATCGACACCGATTACGCGACGCTCTCGCCCGCCGACCGCATCGCCCAGGCCGCCCCGCTCTCCTTCGATGCCGCCACCTTCGAGATCTGGGGCGCCTTGCTCAATGGCGCCTGCGTGGTGCTGTTGTCGCGCTCGACCCTGCTCGATCCGGATGCGCTCGCCACCGAGCTGCGAGGCCGCGCCATCTCGGTGATGTTCCTGACCACGGCGCTGTTCAACCAGGTCGCGCAGTTGCGGCCCAACGCCTTCGCGCCGTTGCGCCTGGTGCTGTTCGGCGGCGAGGCCGTCAATGCCGACAGCGCGCGCAGCGTGCTTGAAGCCGGCGCGCCGGCGCGCCTGCTGCACGTCTACGGGCCGACCGAGACCACCACCTTCGCCACCTTCCATCCGGTCGATGCGGTCGCGGAGACGGCGGCGACCGTTCCGATCGGACGACCGCTGCCCGGCGTGATCTGCCGCATCCTCGATGCGCAGCTGCGCGCCGTGCCGGCCGGCGTGCCCGGCGAACTCTGCATCGGCGGCAATGGCCTCGCTTGCGGCTATCTCGGCGATCCCCTGGCGACCGACGCACGCTTCGTGACCGCCCCTGACGGCGCGCGGCTCTATCGCAGCGGCGATCTCGTCCGGCTCGATCCAGCGGGCCATATCGAGTTCGTCGGCCGCCGCGACAACCAGGTCAAGATCCGCGGCCATCGCATCGAGCTCGAAGAGATCGAACTCGCCCTCACACACCATCCCGCCGTCGCCGAGGCCGCCGTCATCGTCCAGGGCGTCAACCAGGACCAGAATCTCCAGGCCTTCGTGACGCTGAAGCCGGAGGTCGCCGACGACCAGCGCGATGTCCACGGCCAGGCCTTCATCGCCGACTGGCACGAATTGTACGAGACCACCTATGACGTATCGGCGGCAACGTCGCCCGACGCCGACCTTGCCGGCTGGAACGACAGCTATACCGGCCGGCCTATCGCGGTCGACGAGATGCGCGAATGGCAGGCGATGACGACCAATGCGCTGCTCGCGCTGCGGCCGCGCCGGGTACTGGAGATCGGCTGCGGGACCGGGCTGATCCTGCGCGGGCTCGCCCCAGTCGTTGAGCACTATCACGGCACCGATTTCTCGCCGGCGGCGGTGGCCCATGCCGGCGCGCTCGCGCGCAGCCAGGGCTGGGATCACGTGACAATCGAGCAGCGTGAGGCCGACCGCTTCGATGGCCAACCGCAAGGCGCATTCGATCTCATCGTCCTCAATTCGATCGTGCAGTATTTCCCGAGCCGGGATTATCTCCTGCGCGTGCTGCAAGGTGCTCTGGGCTGCCTTGCGCCGGGCGGCAGGATCTATCTCGGCGACGTGCGTTCGCTTTCGCTGCAGCGCCTGTTCGCGGTCTCGGTCGAGGCAAGACAGCACGCGCTCAATCCCGCAGCGCTATTGGCCCGGGCGGCCAATCGCGTCCGCTTCGACAAGGAACTGGTGCTCGATCCCGGCTTCTTCCTGCGCTTCGCCGCCGATCCTGGCCAGGGCACGGTCAGGATCGCACTGAAGCGCGGAGCAGCGATCAATGAGCTGACCAAATATCGCTACGAGGTATTGATCGACACCGGCCGCGACGGCGGCCAGCCGCCGGCCCGCTCCATCGCCTGGGCAGCGCTCGATCCAGGTCTCGCGCCGATCGAGGCGATCATCGCCCAGGCCCGCGCTGCCGATGGATCGATCTGCATCACCGGCGTTCCCGAGGGACGCCTCCTCGACGACCTGCGGACGCTCGCGTCGGTCGACCCGGACACCGCGCCAGCGATCGACACCGCGCCGCATCCGGAAAGCCTTGCGACAGCCGCGGCGGCGGCCGGCTTCGAGGTCGACTTCGCCATGTCGGCACGTGCAAGCGACGGCGTGTACGACCTGCTCCTGTACCCAGGCGGCAGCGCGCGACCGGTCTCTGCGCTCGAAGCCTCGGTTGCCGACCGGCCATGGGCGGAGCTTTCCAACAATCCGCTGCAGACCGCGGTCGGCCGCAGCCTCGTGCCCGAACTGGTGGCGCATCTCGGCCGCTTGCTGCCGGACTACATGGTCCCGACGCAGATCGCGGTGCTCGACCGGATGCCGCTGGCCCGCACCGGCAAGATTGATCGGCGCGCGCTGCCATCGATCGCGTCGACGCCGGACCTTGAGCCACCGGCAGCGCCGGCCGATGATGCCGAGCATGCGATCCATGCCATCTGGCGCGACCTGCTGCAGCGGGATCGCATCGGCCGCACCACCAATTTCTTTGACGCCGGCGGCCATTCGTTGCTGCTGGTACGGCTGCTTCATCGCATCAACGGCCATTTTGGCCGCAATCTCGCTTTGGTCGACCTGTTCCGCGCCACCACCATCGCTGCCCAGGCGGCACTCGCCGGCGGCGAACAGGACAGCGCACCGCGAGGGCCGGACGTGGATGTCCGCGCCGACCGCCGGCGCCTCGCGCTTGCCGACAGGAGGCGAAGCCTGCGATGAGCAGCCCACCCGACCGGACCACGTCGAACACGCCTGTCGGCCTCGACCAGCGACTTGGGGTCGGCGCCGACGAATTGAAGGCGCGGGTGCACGCATTTTATAGCGGGCTGAATGCCTACCTCGCCGACAGCACACTCGACGCCTACGTGCAGTTCTTCAATTGGGGCTACCTGCCTGTCGAGGGATTCCCGAATGACTGGCCGGGTGGCCTGCCCGCCGCCATGCTGGACCGCCACGCGGTCCGCCTCGTGCTGGAACTGATCGGACCGATCGGCGTCGATGGCCGCGACGTACTCGACGTAGGCTGCGGGCGCGGCGGCACGCTGGCCACCCTCGCAGCCCGGTTCGCGCCGCGCAGCCTCGTCGGTGTCGATCTCAACCCGATGAGTATCACCCATTGTCGGCAAGCTCATGCCGATCCGCGCCTGCGCTTCTTCCAGGGCGACGCCGAGGATCTCGCTTTCGGCGATGGCAGCTTCGACCTGATCACCAACATCGAATCCTCCAATGCCTATCCGCATATCGACCGCTTCTACCGCGAGGTGAACCGCGTGTTGCGACCGGGCGGCCACTTCGCCTACACCGATCTGCTGCAGCCCGACCAGTTCGTTCATGCCCGCGACTTCCTCTCCGCCAACGGCTTTGCGCTGGAGGCAGACCGCGACATCACGGTGAATGTGCTTGCGGCCCGGCGCGAAGCCGCGAAGGTTCAATTGCGCGCCTTCAACGCCGACGACGCCGGCACCACCGACCCGACCCACGCAGCGCTGATGCGCTATTTCCTGGCACCCGAGGGGTCCGAGTTTTTCGACAGCATCGACGACGGCCGGTTCGAGTACCGCATCCTGCGGTTCCGCAAGATCGCCGACTGCGTCGATCTGTAACGGCGGCGCATCCGATGTCCGATAACAACATCTACGACCTGCCTGACAAGACCGCGGATCCGGAAGCATTCAAGGCGCGTATCCAGCGCTTCTACGGCTATTGGAACCGGCGCGTTGACGGCTCGCCTTTCGGCGAGGTCAGCCTGTTCATGAACTGGGGCTACCTGCCGTCCGGCCAGGACGAGGCGCTGCAGACGCCAAGGCCTGACGCCGTCAACGCCAGCTCGGTTCGTCTGATCCTCGAACTGGTCGGCGACACCGGGATCGCGGGCACGGACGTGCTCGATGTCGGCTGCGGACGCGGCGGGACCGTGCAGACGCTGCTGGACTATTTCAACCCTCGTCAGGTTACCGGTCTCGACCTCACGCCCGAAAACATCGCGTTCTGCCGCAAAGCGGTCGACGCACCCCGCAGCCGGTTCATGGAAGGTGACGCGGAACAGCTGCCGTTCGCCGACGAGAGCTTCGATATCGTCACCAATGTCGAAAGTTCTCACTGCTATCCGAACGTCGCCCGCTTCTACCGTGAGGTCGCCCGCGTCCTCAGGCCCGGCGGCACGTTCCTCTATACCGACGTGTTCGACAGTACCGAGGTGACGCAGCGGCGCCGGGAGATGGGACAGTGCGGCCTCGACGTGCTGATCGATCGCGACATCACGCAAAACGTGCTGCTCGCACGCGCGGCGGAAGGAAACGTACAGCTCGGCGAACTCGAAGGTGCGCCGGCGTCAGGTTCCGACGACGCCGCGGACCAGTCCGACGCAAGGGTACTTGACCTCGTGGTGGCGCGGCCGGGGTCGGAAATGCACGTCGCCATGAACGAAGGCCGGCTCGGCTATCGCATCCTTCGCGCCCGCAAACGGAAACCGCTGGCAAGCCGCCTTCAGGCCGGCACCGAACCTGATCGCTCAGGACGCCGGTTCTGCCAAAAGCGCTGCGATATCATGGCGGATCACGCGACAGGCGGCCGACCGGTGACGAACGGCAAGCGACCAAACCCTGTCAGCCGTCGCATTGGTTTCGAGGTGCCATCGGCCCGCGAGGCCCGCGCGCGTCGCCAAGTCTGACAAGGCCGTCGCCATTCCCGCAAGATTGATATCCGCCAATTCGCGCATCGCGATGCCTTCGCCCGTGGCTTTCACGATCGCTTCCTTGGCGGTCCAGAAACGCATGAACCGCGCCTGTCGCGCAGCACCGGTATCGAGGCTCGCAATCTCGTCCTGTTCCGCGGGGCTCAGCACCCGGGCCAGCACCGCGGCTTCAGGCGCCGCGCGATCGAGCGTCTCGACATCGATGCCGACCTTCACATCTGCGCCGATCGCCACTGCGACCATGCGGCGCGCATGGGAGAGCGAGAGCGCCAGTCCCGCGAGAGGTGGTTCAAACCGCGGCTGTCCCGTCGCTGCGTAGCCGATGTGAATGTCGTTCAGCGATATTCCCGAAAACCCGGCGGCGAGCCGACGCGCGAGACCATGGGCCATGGCAAAAGCAGCGCGATCGTCGGCACGCTGCAGCCGTTCGATCCGCGCGAGCTCAAAGGGTTCAAGGCAGGTCCAGGCACCTGGCGGCCGGTCGACTTCCGCCACCACCACATGGACCAGTGCATCGGCGTCACCAGCCATCGGCGTCCCCATCGGGCAGCCCGGCCATCAGTTGCAGGCCGACCAGCGATGAAGGATGACGCGCCATGAATCCCGGCGGCAACTCATATTGGGTCACCCGAATGACTCCGCTGCCGCTCGCGACCTCAAGACCGTCCGACGTAGCCGCCACGACCTGCCCCGCCGCGGCACCTGTCACCGTGGCGGCGCTATGCTCCGCGCGCCAAAACAGCAGCGGCGCGGACTCGCCGAAAACAAAGGCCCGGCCGGGTTTGAAAGGGCTTAGCGCCCGCAGCCGCCGCAGGATGGCGTCACCCGTCTCACCCCACGGCAGGACATCGTCCGCGGGTTTGAGCCGGCCAAAATAGCGCCGCGGCCCTGTGCCGATGGTTCCGATCTCGCCGGCGAGCACCGCATGCACGGCGTCGCGATAGAAGGCGACGGCGCCGTCGCGCAGCCGCTCCTCGACCACGTCACGGTAGGGCTCATCGTCGATCGCAATACGCCGGGTACGGATGATCGGCCCATCATCGAAATCCGCGGTCATCAAATGCGCGGTCTGGGTGATCGCCGGCCAGCCCTCGACCATCGCTGCGAACACCGGCTCCAGCCCGCGGGCGCCGGGAACCTCGCCCGGATGCAGGTTGAGCACACCGCGCCGCGTCGCCGCCAACACTTCGCTCGAAAAGCGTTCGGGATGCCCCCAGTTGACGAACAAATCCGCATCGAGCTCCCGCAAGGCCGCGACGGTTGTCGGGGCGTTGATCGAGACACCGACATCGAGGAGCGGCAAATTCCGGGCAGCAGCCCGACGCTGCACGCCGCTGCCGAGAGACCCTCGGGGCGGCACGATGGCGCACAGCTTGCAGCCATCCGCCGTCAGTGCGTCCGCCAGATCGAAACAGGGAACCGAGGCTCCAAGGATCGCCACCCGCAAACCAGCCACCACGCCCGTTGCCATTTCAAGCCCGCTGCTTTTGTCCGTCCCAAGCGCCAGGGATCTCTCGGTGCACACATCGTGCTCTTCGCACGGTCCGCACGTCCACCACGCGCATTTTAGCGGTGGGAACCGAAAGGTCGAATTTGGGCCAGCCGTGTGCCAGGCCATCTACGAAAAAGTAAAGGGTCAGGCTTGCGCCTAACCCTTTGTTTTAGCTCATAAATTTGGTTGCGGGGATAGGATTTGAACCTATGACCTTCAGGTTATGAGCCTGACGAGCTACCGGGCTGCTCCACCCCGCGATAAACCTTTGCACGCCTTGCCAAACCATACCGGAACGAATCTGGCCAACGCCCGGGGGCGCCGATCGATCTGGTCCGGAGGCTTCCTGAGAAGGCTGCCCATGGCTGACGCCATCGGGTGCGAGCGGTATGTACCAACGTGAGCCCGCTTTGGAAAGGGCCGTCGGCGATCTTTTGAGCTTTTTATGACGGCCGAAACGGGGGTTTATTGCGCCAGATCAGCGCTTTGACGCCGCTCTTGCCAGAAACTGCGCAAAAGCCCAGCTTCCGGGCCGGGAACCCGAAGGAAACGCCATGGACCAGCCCCTGAAGAGCCCCGGGCAGACCGCCCTGGAGGACGCCTTTCACCGCCTGTTCGAGCTGACCCGGTCCGCGCCTCCGCCTAACCTCGCCGAGCGGCTGGACCGGCTGGCGCGGCTGCGCGCGGCGGTTTCCGACAACGAGACCCGATTCGAGCAGGCGATCTCGGCGGATTTCGGCCATCGCAGCGCGACCGAGACCACGATCGCCGAAACCATGCTGGTGCTCGGCGAGATCAAGCACGCCGCCAAATCGCTGGCGTCATGGATGGCGCCGAAGCGGGTGGCGACCTCGCTGCAGTTCTTCCCGGCGAAAAACCGGCTACTGCCGCAACCGCTCGGCGTGGTCGGCATCATCGCGCCGTGGAATTATCCGCTGCAACTGACGCTGGCGCCGGCGGTGGCCGCATTGGCCGCCGGCAACCGGGTCATGATCAAGCCGAGCGAATTGGTGCCGCGGTTTTCCGCGCTGCTGAGGGAAGTGATCGCAGCCAAATTCGACGCCAGCGAAATGATCGTCACCGGGATCGAGGAAGATATCTCCAGAGCGTTCGCCTCGCTGCCGTTCGACCATCTGATCTTCACCGGCTCCACGCGCGTCGGCCGCCTCGTCGCGGAAGCGGCGGGACGCAATTTGACGCCGGTGACGCTCGAACTCGGCGGCAAATCGCCGGCCATCATCGACCGCTCCGCCGATATCGCCGAGGCCGCCGAGCGCATCGCCTACGGCAAACTGCTCAACGCCGGCCAGACCTGCATCGCGCCCGATTATGCGCTGGTGCCGGAAGCGTCCGTGCAGGAATTCGCCGACAGGGTGCAGGCCAGCATGCGGCAGATGTTCGGGACCGACCCTGACAACAAGGACTACACCTCGATCGTCTCGGACCGGCATTACGCCCGGCTCGAGGGCCTGGTGGCGGACGCCGCCGCCAGGGGCGCCAGGATCATACAGGTGACAACACCGGACGATCCCGCCTGGAAATCGAAGCGCAAGTTTCCGCCGACCATCGTGGTCGGCGCGACATCAGAGATGGCGATCATGCAGGAGGAAATTTTCGGGCCGCTGCTGCCGATCATGGGCTACCGGGAGGCCAGCGAGCCGGTGGCCTACATCAACAGGCATGACCGGCCGCTGGCGCTGTACTGGTTCGGCAAGGACGATGCGGCGCGCGACGAGGTGCTCGACCGCACCGTCTCCGGCGGCGTCACCGTCAACGACTGCCTGTTTCACTTCGCCCAGATGTACCAGCCGATGGGCGGCGTCGGCGCGTCGGGCACCGGCGCCTATCACGGCGAATGGGGGTTTGACACCATGAGCAAGCTGAAGCCGGTGTTCTATCGCTCGAAGTTCAACCGCCTCGCCGATCTCTATCCGCCCTATGGGGCCAGGATCGCGCGGCTGGAAAAGTTGCTGCGATTCATGTCGTAGTATTGCATCATCGTCGTCATCGCGAGCGCAGCGAAGCAATCCATTTTTTCTTTCCGCTGCACCATGGATCGCTTCGCTGCGCTCGCAATGACGCACGAAACAAAAAACAAACTTCCGGGGGGAATACGCGTGACCGATACATTCGATTTCGTGGTGGTGGGCGGCGGCTCCGGCGGCTGCGCGGTGGCGGGCCGGCTCTCCGAGGACCCCGCAACTTCGGTGGCGGTGCTGGACGCCGGCGGCCGGAACGACAAATGGGCGGTGACCACGCCGTTCGCGCTGGCGCTGATGGTGCCGGGAAAGCTCAACAACTGGGCGTTCGATACGGTGCCGCAGAAGGGTCTCAACGGCCGCATCGGCTATCAGCCGCGCGGCAAGGGGCTCGGCGGCTCCTCGGCGATCAACGCCATGGTCTATATCCGCGGCCACCGCAGCGACTACGACCAGTGGGCCGCGCTCGGCAATCCCGGCTGGTCGTTCGACGACGTACTTCCCTATTTCAAGCGCTCCGAGGACAACGCCGATTTCGACGGCGAGTATCACGGCAAGGGCGGGCCGCTGGCGGTCAACAAATTGCGCACCGACAATCCGGTGCAGGAGATCTTCCTGCAAGGCGCGCGCGAGGGCCAGTTCCGAATCCGCGAAGATTTCAATGCCGACGAACATGAAGGCCTCGGCGTCTACCAGGTGACGCAGAAGAACGGCGAGCGCTGGAGCGCCGCGCGCGCCTACCTGCATCCGCACATGGGCAGCCGCGCCAATCTGCGCGTCGAGACCGGTGCGCATGCCACCCGCATCCTGTTCGAAGGCAACCGCGCCGTCGGCGTCGAATACCGCCAGGGCAAGCAACTGAAGCAGCTCCGCGCCCGGCGCGAGGTGATCGTTTCCTCCGGCGCGTTCCAGACCCCGCAATTACTGATGCTGTCGGGCATAGGCGACGCCGCGGCACTCGGCAGGCACGGCATCGACAGCGTGCATCATCTGCCCGGCGTCGGGCAGAACTTGCAGGACCATCCGGATTTCGTGTTCGGCTACATGTCCGACAATCCGAATTTCGCCGGCATCTCGCTGAAGGGCATGCCGCGGCTGCTGCGCGCGATTCGCCAGTACCGGCGCGAACGCCGCGGACCGATGACCACGAATTTCGCCGAATGCGGCGGCTTCCTGAAGACCAGCCCCGAGCTCGACGTGCCCGACATCCAGCTGCATTTCGGCATGGCGATGGCCGACGACCACGGCCGCAAGCGCCACAAGGGCACGGGTTTTTCGCTGCATGTCTGCCTGCTGCGGCCGAAGAGCCGCGGCAGCGTCGCGCTCGGCAGCGCCGATCCGTTTGCCGCGCCGCTGATCGACCCGAACTTTCTCGGCGAGGCAGCCGACCTGGAATCCATGGTCGCGGGCTTCAAGGTCACGCGGCGGCTTTTGGAAACGCCGGCGCTGCGCGCCTTGCAACAGAAGGACATGTTCACCGCGGGCATCGAGACCGACGACCAGATCCGCGAGCTGCTGCGCCGGCGCGTCGATACCGTGTACCACCCGGTCGGCACCTGCAGGATGGGCAGCGACGCAATGGCCGTGGTCGATGCCAGATTGAAGGTGCACGGGCTGGACGGCCTGCGCATCGTCGACGCCTCCGTGATGCCGACCCTGATCGGCGGCAACACCAATGCGCCGACCATCATGATCGGCGAGAAGGCGGCCGACATGATCAAGGCGGAGTTGCGGGGGTAGTCAGGGCCGAGCCCTATCAACGTCATTGCGAGGAGCGCTTGCGACGAAGCAATCCAGCTTGCTTGAAACGACAAGAAAACAAGATGGATTGCTTCGCTTCGCTCGCAATGACGTTGGGGGAGTCGACCTTGTAGGGTGGGCAAAGGCGCCGCTTGCGCCGTGCCCACCATCTGGTTCACGCTCGCAAAGATGGTGGGCACGGCGCGAAGGGCGCGCCTTTGTCCTACTGCGTCAGTTTCACTCCTCTGCGGTATTGGACGCTATGGAGGCCGCAACAGGGACATCGCGGGAGGGAAGCCACGAGCGCCCTGATCAAGCGCGCACGCATGGTCGCGATCGAATTTGGGATGTGGCGTTCAGGCCGCAAGGGCGGATCCGCGGGGTCGATAACCGTCGGGTAAGGC
>JBDRNF010000091.1:0-37764 GCA_043811435.1 Pseudomonadota bacterium | reverse complement strand
AATCGTGTGGTCCCGACACCCCAATGGCTGGTGTCAAGTTCGCAAGCTTAAGGCGTGCGGGCGACGGTGGCAAAAGCGCAGGGCTCACCGAGGAGAGCACGTATAGGCCGTAAACCATTGCGCGGGGAGTGCCGGGTGATTCCGGTGTGACCTGACTAACGCGTGTGCGCTTCTACCACTCTGCCATTGCACACGTGGCTATCGGGCGCATCGGGCGCCCGGCCTCCCCGCGCCCTCTGATGGGAGGGCAAGGAAGTTTGATAGCAAGCCTCGGGCGAAACGCGCCGCGAGATCGCGAAGGCATGTTGGTCGCACACCCACAACTGTCATCACCCGCGAAGGCGGGTGATCCAGTATTCCAGAGACAGCAGTGATAGAATCGATAGGCCGCGGCGTACTGGATCCCCGCATGCGCGGGGACGACAAGCGAGGGCGGATTGCACAGTCCGTGCGTGGTCTGCCCACGGCTCAACTGCCCCCCACCCGTCAGCTCTTGCCCTTGACCCTAAAAATCACCGGCAGCGTAAAACTCAAGCCCTCGTCGGCGACCAGCGGGGGCGGCTGCGGCACCGGGTCGGCGCGCTTCAGCATGGCCAGCGCCGCTTCATCGAAGGCGGCGTCGCCGGATCCCTTGACGATGGTGGCCGAGACGACGTGCCCCATGCGGTCGAGCGCGAAGGAGACCATGATCTCGGCGCTCTTCCGCGAGCGCACCGACGGATAGCGCTTGTGCTTGTCGAGATGGGCGACCAGTTCCTTCTGCCAGGTCACGCGCGCCCGCCGCGCGGTCTCGCCGCTGCCGATCGCGGGCGCGACCGAACGCGGTCCTTCCGGAATCGCTTCGGAGCTCGGCATAGCCATGGCTTCGGAAGCGACCGACTCGGTGGAGGCCTGGGTCTGCACCGCGGCGACCTTGGCATCCTCTTCCTTGGGCTTGTTCGTTTCGTTCGGCGTCACCACCCGGTCGGCCTCTTCGGTCTCGGTCGGGATATCCTTCGGCAGCTCGGTCTCCTTGACCTCAGCCTGCTGCTCGGCCAGCGCCGGCGACGCCACCGACGCATCGGCGTCCGGTCCCGGCGGCAGGTCGGTGACCTCGCGGCGCACCGACGCGAATTCGAGCCCGATCTCGATCGCATTGGCGCCGAGCGCGTCGTCGGCTTCCGCTTCGCGCAAATGCGCGATCGCCAGCGCGCCGCAGCCGAGATGCAGCGCGAGCGCGCCCGCTGCGGCGAAGGCCCACAGCCGTCTCGAGGGTTTTGGTTCGGTTTCGAAGCCGGACATCTCGACGTCGTTCCCGCGTCAGGGTTTCGGGTTGTCGGCGGCGGAAGCAGGCGCGGCGCCGGGAACGCCTTCCAGCGCCACCAGCTTGATCTTGGCATAGCCGCCGGCGCGCAGCAGTTCCAGCACGTCCATCAGCTCGCCATAGGGCACCGCGCGATCGGCGCGCAGAAAGATGAAGCGGTCCTTGCTCGCATCGGCCATCGCATCGAGCGAGCGCACCAGATCGACCCGCTTGACCAGGGTCTCGCCGATCGCCACCGCGAGGTCGGGCTTGATGCTGACATAGGTCGGCTTGTCCGGCTTCTTCTGCGGCGTCGCGGTCGAAGTTGGCAGATCGATCGGCAGGTCGACGGTCGACAGCGGCGCCGCCACCATGAAGATGATCAGCAGAACCAGGATGACGTCGATGAAGGGCGTGACGTTGATCTCGTGGCTTTCCGCGAAATCATTGTCGTCATCGAGATCGTTTTCGCTGAGCGAGACGGCCATCGCCTACTCCGCCGCGCGCGAATGCGCGCCACCAAGGGAACTTCCATGGCCGCGGTCGAGATCGCGCGACAACAGCCGCGCCGAGGCGCCGGAGGCGCGGCCGACCAGTTCGAGGTAGCCCTTCGTCACGCGCGCGAAATGATTGTAGATGATCACGGCCGGGATCGCCGCGACCAGGCCGAGCGCGGTGGCGAGCAGCGCCTCGGCGATGCCGGGCGCGACCACGGCGAGATTGGTGGTCTGCGATTTCGAGATGCCGATGAAGCTGTTCATGATGCCCCAGACGGTGCCGAACAGCCCGACAAATGGCGAGGTGGCACCGATGGTGGCGAGCAGTCCCATGCCGAGCCGGATCCGGCGCGCTTCGGCGCGCACGATCTCCGCAAAACTCGAGGCCGCGCGCTCCTTGATGCCGGCATCGCTGGAAATTCCCGCCGACAGCCGCGCCTCGCGCATCGCAACCGCCAGCAGCGACGGCAACACGCCCTCCTTGGCGCCGAGCGCGAACTGCGCTTCAGCCAGCGACCGCGCTTCGCCGATCTTGCGCAGCGCCTTGCGCAGCCTGCGCCGCGCCAGCGACATCTCGATCATCTTGGCTATGAAGATGGTCCAGGTCACGACCGAGGCGAAAGCCAGCCCGATCATCACGGCCTTGACCACCACATCGGCCGACTGGAACATCGACCACGGCGACATATCCGGCACCGCGGCAACCGGTTGCAGCAATTTGCTCTCGGCGGGAATGGCGGTGGCGTCGGCCGCCGCGGGCGCGGATGGAGCGGCGGCCGCAGGCATGGGCGCTGGCGGCACGGCCTGCGCCGGAGCAACCGGCGCCTGCGCCTGCGAGGCCGAAGGCGCCGCCGTCTGTTGTGCATGCGAGAGCGTCGGCAGCGACGCCATCGCCAGAGCGACGATCACGACAAAGGCGGTTCGAAAGGGGAACATCTGCATACTTCAGCCCAGTGGCGAATAGGATTGTGATGGGTACCGGCCAATTTGACCGTTTCAGGGTCGTCTCACCCCAGCCGTTCGCAAGGGCCCTGGGTCGCGGTGCCGAGATCGAAGACAGGCCGCGGCGTGAGCATTCCGTACCATGCTCCGCAGCCCAAAAAAAGACGCGAGGGCCCGTGCAGTTTAGAATGAGCCTACATTGCCGGCGACTGCGAAAGGACCCACGGAACCTGGGCGCCGCGATCGATCGAACGGGCTATCGGCCGGACAAGCCGTCGAATGGCTTGACTTTGAGCCCCCAACGGCACATCCGAGTCGTATTCCTCACGGAGCTGCTTCAGTGAAATTTTCAATCAAGACCACGATCTGCGTCGCCATTCTCGTCGTCGGATCGATCGGACTCAGCCACGCCCAGCAGACCCAGAAGTCAAAAGCGGCACCGGCGGCGACACCGGCCGCACCCCAGGCGGAGCCTGCCCCGGCTGCACAGCCGGGCTGGAACGCACGCTGCACCAGCGCCAACCGCGCTGCGCCGCTCGAATGCGCGATGGAGCAGACCGCGGTTCTCAGCAAGACCGGGCAGTTGATCGTTCTCGTCAACATCCGTGTGCCCGCCGACACCCGCGCACCGGTCGCGCTGGTGCAACTGCCGCTCGGGCTTCATTTGCCGGGCGGCGCGAAGCTTCAGGTCGATGACGGCAAGGCGACCGATCTGCAGATCCAGACCTGCGAAAACCGGGGCTGCTATGCCGGCTCCGCGATCGCCCCGGACCTGCTCGCCGCTCTCAGATCCGGCAAGCAGCTGAAGGTTTCGTTCCAGAATCTCGGCAAGGAGAGCATCACCATCCCGATCCCGCTGACCGATTTCGCCGCGGCTTACGACAGGATCAAATAGTATCGACGGTCTTTGCGAGGAGCGCAGCGACGAACCAATCCAGCCTTGCCGAAATAAAGATGGATTGCTTTGCTTCGCTTCGTGCGCAATGACGACTTGAACACTGTCTCACTGCCTCGCCATTTCAGCCGCACCGATGCCGTCGCCGTCGAGCTTCTGGTCGTTATGCATGGCCACCGTCACCCGCAACAATTGGCCGGTGAATTCGAACGGCGCTTCATAATGCGACACCGGGCTGGAGCGATCGCGGCCGATGTCGAGGCCAGACCACGAGATGAAGTTGTGGAATCCCTGCTGGGTCTGCAGCGAGCCCGCGGGCTCGCCGTCGATCAGCAGCGTGTAGCCGCTGAACCCGGTCCGTGAACCTCTGGCCGGCGGACTGTCCCGCACCAGGCGCTCGACATGGACGCCGAGCCGATGCGCGCCCGATGGCACCTTGCGGCTCGAACGGACGATCTCGTGCCCTCCCCCGATATTGAGGTCGTGAACCAGAAAACCGTCCTTGATGTAGAGACTATAGCCTGAGGTGGCGTCGCCATGCGCGATCAGCACGCCCTCGGCGCCGGCGTCGTCGATCTCGACATGCGCCTCGATGGTGTAGCTGCGGCTGCGCACGTCGGGGGCGACGTCGGTCGGCACGTGCCCCATGCCGGCGTGAAAGACGAAATGGTTGCGCGCGCCCTGGAACCGGGCGGCGTTCTCGGCAAAGCGCGCGGCGAAGCGGTCGTCGAGCGGCAGCACATTGTGCTTCTCCGCCTCGCTCCACCACAGCTTGATCATTTCAGCCAGCCGCTCCGGCTGCTTCGCGGCGAGGTCATCGACCTCGGAGAAGTCGCCGTCGAGATGAAACAGCTCCCATTTGTCGTCCTCGAAGGGCTTGCCCGGCGGATGATAGGCGACCGCCTTCCAGCCGCCGTGCCACAGCCCGCGATGCCCGAACATCTCGAAATATTGCGGCGATGCCTTCGACGGCGTCGATGCGTCCGTGATGGAACGTGCAAAGCTCTCGCCCTCGATCGGCATTTGCGCAATTCCTCCGATGACCGGCGGCGCGCCGATCCCGATCAGGTCGAGCAAGGTCGGAACGAGGTCGCTGGCGTGCACGAACTGATGACGCAACTCACCCCTTGCAGCGATGCGTCCGGGCCACGACATGATGAAGGGATCGCGGATGCCGCCGCCATGGGTATTCTGCTTGTAGCGGCGCAGCGGCGTATTGGACGCCATCGCCCAGCCATGCGGAAAATTGTTGTGCGAATCCGGCCCGCCGATGTCCTCGATCTTTCGTACCTTCTCCGCGATCGGCTCGGGACGGAAGTTGTACGGCCCCATCGCGTTGACAAAACCGAACGGCCCACCTTCCTGGCTTGCGCCATTGTCGGACAGCACGAGGATCAGCGTGTTGTCGCGAATGCCGGCGGTATCGAGAAACCCGATCAGCCGCGCCAGGTGCCGGTCGGCATGATCGAGCATGCCGGCAAATGCCGATTGCAGCCGCGTGAACAGGCGTCTCTCATCGGAACTGTGCTCATCCCACGCCTTCACGCCGTCGTTGCGCGCGGGCATTCGCGTTCCCTGCGGCACGATTCCCATCGCCTTCTGCCGCGCCATGCGCTGCTCGCGCTCGACGTCCCAGCCGTGCGCGAAGGTCTCGTCATAGCCCTTGATGATGTCGGCGGGCGCCTGATGCGGCGCGTGACAGGCGCCGAGCGCGACCCAGGTCAGCCACGGCAGATCGGGACGGTCGGCGATGTGATCGGCGATGAAGCGGATCGACTGGTCGACCAGGTCCGAGGTCAGGTGATAGCCGTCGGCGTGGGTACCGGGCGGATCGATATGGGTGTTGTCCGACACCAGTTCCGGCGCGAACTGGTCGGTCTCGGCGTCGAGGAAGCCGTAGAAACGGTCGAACCCGCGACCGAGCGGCCAGCCGTCGAACGGCCCGGTGGCGCCGCTTTCGGTCAGCGGCGTGACATGCCATTTGCCCACCATGTAATTGCGATAGGCGTGCGCCCTCAGCATTTCCGCCAGCGTCCCCGCCTCGCGCGCGATCTTGCCGCGATAGCCGGGATAGCCGGAATCGAAATTGGCGAGGCAGCCGACGCCGACGGAATGGTGGTTGCGTCCGGTCAGCAGCGCCGCGCGCGTGGTAGAACACATCGCCGTGGTATGGAAACCGGAATAGCGCAGGCCTTCGGCCGCGATCTTGTCGATGGCCGGCGTCCTGATCGGCGAGCCGTAGCAGCCGAAATCGGAAAAGCCGACGTCGTCGAACAGCACCACCAGGATGTTGGGCGCGCCGGCGGGCGGCTTTACCGCTGCCGGCCACCACGGTTTCGAGCCGGCGACGGTCTTGCCGATCGTGCCGCCAAAGGACTTCTCGCTGCCCGCGCTCATGCGTCTCTCCCTGTCTCCGCGACGGCGGTTGATCCGCCGTTCGCTCCTTTGCGGCCACCGCCGCCGGCCATCCAAACGATTGCCAAAAACCATAATCCGAATTATGATTATGAATAATTCAGCCGGAGATGCAATATCCGATGCAGCCTGAATCGGCGGATTTCGACCTCCCCGGCGTCACGCCGTCACGGCAGAAGCGAAGCCGCGAGACGACGGCGGCGCTGCTGAAGGCGGGCGCGGAGATGCTGCGCACGCGCAGCCTCGCCGAACTGTCGATCGAGGCGCTGTGCACGGAGGTCGGAGCTACCGTCGGCGCCTTCTACAGCCGGTTCGAGAGCAAGGAAGCCTATTTCAACGCCCTGATCGAACTCGCCGCGCGCGACGGCGCGAGCGGGCTGTCGCGGATGATCGAGAACGAACCGGCGGCCGATGGCTCGCTGGCCGGGCTTTGCCGCCGCCTGGTCCGCGGGGTGATCGGCTGGATCAGAAACCATGAAGGCGTGTTGCGCGCGGCCCTCCAGCACGACGATACACGGCCGAGCCGCTGGACCCCCTTCAAGGGCCTCGCGCGCGCGGCCACAGGCCATGCCACGCCACCCCTGCTCCGCATCATGGGCAAGGGGCGCGAGGCCGCCAAGACACGGACCATCGCCTTTGGTTTTCAGGTGGTGCTGGGAACCCTGGTCAACGCCATTCTCAACAATCCCGGACCGCTATCCGTTCACGACGACGAGATGGAGTCGCGCCTCAGCGACTGCCTTCTGCTACTGCTCGAGGCCGAGATGAAGGCGCCGCCGCGTCGGGCGCGCAACTCAAGAGGCCGCGCCAGATAGACCGGCCTTGACCCCGATGTAGACGGTGTTGCTGGCATCGTGGTCTCCGAACGAATTGTCAAAACTCACGACATGCGCGTCCGACGTCGCAAAGACCGCCGCAAGCGCCGCGCTGAACGCCGCGTCCGGAGGATCGTTCGACCACAGCGCGAACACGCCGCCTGGATTGAGATGTTCGGCCAGGCTTTCCAGTCCCTCGCGCTCGTACAGCGCGGCGTGGCGCGGATGCAGCAGGTTTCGCGGCGAGTGATCGATATCGACCAGCACCGCATCGAAGCGGCGACGCGGCCTGTCGGGATCGAAGCCTTCGGCCGAACCCGACATCGCAAAGAAGTCGCCGTTGACGAGCCGGCAGCGCGGATCGCCGGTCAGTTGCCTGCCGAGCGGCAGCAGCCCCTGCTCGTGCCATTCGATCACCTCGGCCAATGCGTCGACAACGACCAGCGACCGCACGGCCGGGTTTTCCAGCGCGGCTTGCGCGGTGTAGCCGAGCCCGAGCCCGCCCACCACGACGTCGAGATCCGCGCGAGACAGCGCCGCCAGGCCGAGCCGCGCCAGTTCGATCTCGGCAACGGTGAACCGGCTCGACATCAGGTACTCGTCGCCGAGCTTGATTTCGTAGACATCGGTCTCGGTGCCCGGCAGCCTGCGGCGTCGCAGGCTGAGCACCCCCATCGGCGTCGGGCGGAAATCCAGCTCTTCGAAGTTCACGCTCATTCGCCACCAGTCCTGACTGCGGCGCGGCCCGCGCCTCAAATTGGCCGGCTGAGCCCGGCCTCCCGCAACAAGCGCATCGCCGCGCGCTTGCCAAGGCCGGGACCTAACGGGTAGAAGGACGCACGCTTTGGAGGCTTTCAGCCGGCCCGTCGCCGGAACCGCAAGATCTCCTCCCAAGTGTCTGAAATTATTGGGGAATGGTGTAACGGTAGCACAACAGACTCTGACTCTGTTTGTCTAGGTTCGAATCCTAGTTCCCCAGCCAGCTCACCACCTACCTAAATTCAGTGCCTTTTCTGTCCGGCAAATCAGCCGGCAGTCCCAGACCCCCGTGTCAGTTCGTCAAGCAGCTCGTCCACCGCGAAGGCTCGGGGGATCAACTGCTGGTGGGCGGCGTAGCGAATGATCAGCTGCGGCCTCCGGTCCCTCGCCTACCTCGCGTTGGCCGGCGCATGCACGTTCCACAAATCCTTGCGCCAGTGCGCAGCGATTGCCAGCATCAGCGCCAGGCCGGTGGCGGCGTAGAGCGAGGCGGTGGCGGCAAAACCGATTTCGCCGATCAGGCTGCCGGCGGCCAACAGGCCGAACGGCAGGCTGTAGATCGCGAGCATGCGCACGCCCATCACGCGGCCGCGAAGATGCTCGCTTGCCGCGCGCATCAGGATGACGGCGACCGAGATCATGGAAAGGCTCTGCATGAAGCCCGCCAGCATCAGGCAGGCGAGCGCGGCCGGCATGCTTTGCATGTGCGCAAACACCAGGAGCGTCGCGAACCACGCCATGGTGGAGCCGATCATCAGCCGCGCCACCCGGATGCCGCCGATCAGGCTGAGCGCGATCGACCCGACCAGCGAGCCGAGCGCAAAGCTGGCTGCGAGATAGCCGAGCCCGGTCTGGTCGGTGCCGTAGATGTCGCGGGCGACATAGGGCAGGAGCCCGTTGGACAATGGAAAGGCGGTCAGGTTGACCAGGAAGGCGACCCAGATCGCCGCGCGCATCCGCGGCGTGGTCCAGACATAGGCGACGCCCTCCTTCAGGTCGCGCAGCGTCGAGCGCAGCGGCGCGCCGTCGATCAGTTCGCCGGCCGGGTGCGGTTTCGAGGGCGCCACGACGCGCAGCCCCAGCAGCGTGGAGAGGAGATAAAGGCCCACGATCGCGATATAGGCCGGCCCCATGCCGAGAGCCGCGAACAGCCCGGCGCCGCTCAGCGCGCCGGCGAATTTCGCGGTGTCCATCGTTGTCCTGGAAATGCTGATCGCGCCGATCAGCTGGTCGTGCGGCATGATGGTGGCGACCAGCGCGCCGCGCACCCCGAGGTCCGACGGCCGGACCAGGCCCATCACCGCCACGATGATGAGGACGTAGACCGGATTCAAATTACCGGTCAGCGCCAGCGTCATCAGGATGGCGGCCTGCGCCGCATAAAATGCCCGCATCATTGCCAGCAGGTCGCGGTGGCCGATGCGGTCGCCCACCACGCCGAACATCGGGGCGACCAGGGTGCCGACAAAACTGAGCGACGCGAACACCGTCAGCAGTAATACCGAACCGGTCTCGACCAGCACATACCAGCCGAGAATCAGCGTTTCCATCTCGAACGCCCAGGAGGTGAGCAGGTCGGCGGGCCACTGAAAACGGTAATTTCGGATACGGAAGGGTGCGAGCGCCGAAGGCCGCGCGACTTCGCTCAAGTTCCGGTGCCGCGGTTCATCGCGTTCCACCCTGCCCTGTTTCTTGTTGGTCCGGAAAAGCCGATTTCCCTGGGCGGAAATCACTTCCCGGAAGTTGGACGCAGGGTAACGTCGCTGTCGCCTGAGTCAATCGCGCCAGGCGTTCGCTCCCGCACCCGCGGCCGACACTCCGGGATCAAACCTTCGCCGGTGATGGGTACCTTGGCGGCGTGGCCTCTTCCCGCCTTGGTAAAGGAGGGGTTAAGGGGCCATCCCGCCGGAAACTATGGACCACCGCAAAAACCTCGATTTTGCCGCCAAATCCACCGATACCGGCGCGCGGGGCGGCGCAACAAAACGGATTCCTGACCGAGATACCGCAGATTTAGCGAACCTCGAATTATCGGCGTTTAACCGTTTCTCCAGCCAGCGCCGCCATAGTGAAGCCCCGGTCCAAACTCGTGACATGCCAGGTTCAACCACTGTGACATCCTTCGGACGTGTGATTTCGGTGCGCGGATCCCTCGCCCGGGTCGGGCTTTTGGCGGCGAGCCAGCTCGGCCTCTCGGCGGTGCGGGCGACCGTCGGCCGCTTCGTCAGCATCCGCTGCGCCAATTCCACCATCGTCGCCATGATCACCGACGTGACTTGCGAGGACCTGCCGTCCTCCGACGCCTACATCGCCAGCGCCGGGGTCGACCTGCTCGGCGAGATCCTCGGCGGTCCGGAGCGCCCCAAATTCCAGCGCGGCGTCACCAACTATCCGACCATCGGCGATGCCGTCGAGCTGATCACCAATCAGGAGCTGCGCACGGTCTATGCCCCGACCGGATCGGACCAGATCAATGTCGGCACCCTGCAGCAGGATGCCTCCGTCATCGCCTATGTCGATGTCGAGGAAATGCTCTCCAAGCATTTTGCCGTGCTGGGCTCCACCGGCGTCGGCAAATCCAGCGGCGTCTCGCTGCTGCTGAACGAAATCCTGAAATCGCGGCCCAATCTGCGGGTCTTCCTGCTCGACGTGCACAACGAATATGGCCGCTGCTTCGGCGACCGCGCCATCGTGCTCAATCCGCGTAACCTGAAGCTGCCGTTCTGGCTGTTCAATTTCGAAGAAATCGTCGACGTGCTGTTTGCCGGCCGGCCCGGCGTGCCCGAGGAACTCGATATCCTCGCCGAGGTCATCCCGATGGCGAAGGGCATCTATACGCAGTACCAGAACGCCGACCGGGTCGGGCTGAAGCGCATCGATCCGAAGTCGATCGGCTACACCGTCGACACCCCGGTGCCCTATCGCCTCGTCGACCTGATCTCGCTGATCGACGAACGCATGGGCAAACTGGAAAACCGCTCGTCGCGCATCATCTATCACAAGCTGATCTCGCGCATCGAAGCGGTGCGCAACGATCCCCGCTACGCCTTCATGTTCGACAACGCCAATGTCGGCGGCGACACCATGGCGGAAGTGATCAGCCATCTGTTCCGGCTGCCGGCCAATGGCCGGCCGATGACCATCATGCAGCTCGCCGGCTTCCCCGCCGAAGTCGTTGACAGCGTGGTGTCGGTGCTGTGCCGGATGGCGTTCGATTTCGGACTGTGGAGCGACGGCGTCTCGCCGCTGCTGTTCGTCTGCGAGGAGGCGCACCGCTACGCCTCCGCCGACCGCAACATCGGTTTCGGCCCGACCCGCAAGGCGGTCAGCCGCATCGCCAAGGAAGGCCGTAAATACGGCGTCTATCTCGGCCTCGTGACGCAACGCCCCGCCGAACTCGACGCCACTATCATTTCCCAGTGCAACACACTGTTCGCGATGCGGCTGGCCAACGACCGCGACCAGGCGCTGCTGCGCTCGGCGGTCTCGGACGCCGCGGCCAACCTGCTGTCGTTCGTGCCCTCGCTCGGCACCCGCGAAGTGCTGGCGTTCGGCGAAGGCGTCGCCCTGCCGACGCGGCTGCGCTTCAAGGAAGTGCCGCTGCATCAATTGCCGCGCAGCGAAGCCACCATCTCGACGGTGCCCTCGGTCGCCGCCGGCCACGACATGCATTTCGTCAGCGCCGTGCTGGAGCGCTGGCGCGGCGCCACCTCGCATCGCGACGTTCCCAACGACCCCGCCATCAACGACCGTCCCGCCGCCCGCTCCATGGAACCCCGCACCATGGAAGCGCCGCTGCTGCAGCCGTCGATGGGACTCGATCCCGACCGCTTCTCGCTGCTGAAGAAGCCGCTGCGCTGAGGCGGCCACGGTAGGATGGGTTGAGCCCTTGCGAAACCCATCGCGGCAATCGCGGCATGAGATGGGTTTCGCAAGGGCTCAACCCATCCTACGGGACTACGCATCAATCCATCAGCGTCATTGCGAGCGAAGCGAAGCAATCCATTTCACAGAGTACCCGATACTGGATGGATTGCTTCGTCGCATCCGCCTTCGCCCGAATGCGGGCTTCGGCGGACAAGAGCGCTCCTCGCAATGACGCTGATGGAGCTTTGATTCAAGTTTCAGACAACCGATACGCGTCAAGAGATATGCGTCCGCGATCTCGCGGCGCGATTCGCCCGAGGTTTGCCATCAACGTCACGCCCTCTCAAGTCGGAGGGCGCAGGGAAAGCCGGATGCACGCTGCACCCGCGGTCTCGTGTGCAATGGTGTGGGGTAGAAGCGCACACGAGCATACAGGTCCAGCGGAAACATCCGACTTTCCCTGCGCGGCAGTTTACGGCTTATACATGCTCTCCTCGGTGAGCCCTGCGCTTTTGCCACCGTCGCTCGCGCTGCCTTAAGCTGCGAACTTGACACCAGCCCTTGGGGTGTCGGGACCACATGACTTCGCCGTCCGCTTCAGGCGCCCTCGTCAGCACGCCATCCCCGTCCACCGCTTCCCCGCCCCGCGCTGGTACGTTGCGCGACGCCCCTCTCGGTGGGACGGGATGACGGAGATATAACCCGGTTCTCACTTCTGGAAAACAGAAATATTTTTATCGGCGGGACTTGACACGAATTCCGATAAACAGAAGTGATTTGCCCGTCGGGTCGTTTCGTCGCGGCCGGCCCGGAGCAAGAGCCGTAGGATGGGTAGAGCGACCGCACCCGCAGAAGCTAAATCCATCGAAGGTGGAAGCGAAACCCATCTGGCCGGCACGACATGTGATGGGTTTCGCAAGGGCTCAACCCATCCTACGGCCTCTGGCCACACAGCGAATTGCGCGGTATCCATGCCGTCGTCGCATCGCCATGGACCATGCCGACATGACCTTTTACCGTCGCAACTTCATTGCCGGGGGCAGCTTCTTCTTCACCGTCAATCTGGCGGAGCGCCGGCTACATTTGCTGACGCAGCATATCGACGAATTGCGCGGCGCGTTTCGCGAGACGCGCCAACGGCATCCATTCGCGATCGATGCGATGGTCGTGCTGCCCGATCACCTCCACGCGATCTGGACGCTGCCCGAGGGCGACGCGGATTTTGCCACCCGCTGGCGGCTGATCAAATCGACGTTTTCGCGCAGCCTGCCGAGCGGCGAACGGATTTCAGACAGCCGCGCCGCCAAGGGCGAGCGCGGAATCTGGCAGCGGCGTTATTGGGAGCACACCATTCGCGACGAAGACGATTTCGCGCGGCACATCGACTACGTCCACATCAATCCGGTCAAGCATGGGCTGGTGCCGCGGGCCAGCGATTGGCCGTATTCGTCGTTCCATCGTATGGTGAAACTTGGAATTTATCCGGAGGATTGGGCCGGCGATGCCAGGGATCTTGGCGGGGATTTTGGCGAGAGGTCGTAGTGAGCAAGGTGATGGGTTTCGCAAGGGCTCAACCCATCCTACGGGCTGGCTCCGCACCGGCGCGTGATCCGGCGTCGCCCACGGGCGACGGCCGTGGGGTCCACCGGTCGATGGCCGCTTCCGTGCCAGGTGAAATTTTCCGGCAACATTTTCTGTGAGACGCATCGCAAGCGTGCTAAACGTGACCGGTCTTTCCCGGAGCTGGCAACAGTGAAAACCCGGCAGCCCATCACGTCGCAGCCCATCGCATCGGACGACGAGCATCGCGTGCTCAAATTCCGGCCGCGCACCCTGGCGCATCCGCCCGGCCAGCAGGACAGTCAGACGCGTCACCAGGATGGCCGGCAGAAGTCTCAGGATATTACCGGCGATCTGTCGCGGTTCGAGCGAGACCGCGACGAGCCCGACGATTTCCGGCATCGCATGCTGGCGAACGTCGCCGCCTTCGCCTTCACCGTCGCACTGACGGCGATCGGCATATGGCTGGCGGTGAGCATCTCCGATTTGCGCAAGACCCAGGATTGCGTGCTGATGGGACGGCATGACTGCGCCCAGATATCGACGCCGCGCAGCTAGCGGTTTTTCGATTCCGATTGGAGCGGAACCTGCTCCCAGCTTTCTGGTTTGAGCTGATTCCTGACGCGAACCGGTAGCCGCCCGCATCGGCCGCGGGCAGGCCTTCCCTCGAAAACGCGTTGAATATCAGGCGAATCCGGCCGTTTTGCCCTGCAAATCCGGCCCCCCGGCGGCCGCCTCCATTGAACTCGGGGCCTCGCTCCGATATACGGGCACTCAACTCCGGCTGGGGGATGAGGCATTCCGGAGTGCCGCGCCGATATCCCGTGCCGACATCGGATTTACCTCCAATATATCAAAGGCTTAATGATGTCTTCCACATTCGATCAGATCGCCACGATTATCGCCGAAACCTGCGACATCCCGCGCGACACGATCACGCCGGAGAGCCACGCCATCGACGATCTGGGCATCGACAGCCTCGATTTTCTCGACATCGCGTTTGCCATCGACAAGGCGTTCGGGATCAAGATGCCGCTCGAGAAGTGGACCCAGGAGGTCAATGACGGCAAGGCGACCACCGAGCAGTATTTCGTCCTGAAGAATCTCGCCGCCCGCATCGACGAACTGGTCGCGGCCAAGAGCGCGGGCGCCTAGTCGCCCGCCATGCAACTCGATTATTTCAGGCTGATTGACCGCATCGTCGAGCTCGACCTCGAGGCC
The DNA here is from genome assembly GCA_043811435.1 of Pseudomonadota bacterium. GTDB lineage: Bacteria > Pseudomonadota > Alphaproteobacteria > Rhizobiales > Xanthobacteraceae > Bradyrhizobium. The sequence continues at coordinate 23,511 of JBDRNF010000091.1, read as the reverse complement.
AGGACGATCGTCGTCGAGGCCCAGGTTCCGCAAGCCCACACCATCTTCGAGGGGCATTTCCCGGGCTTTCCGATCATGCCCGGCGTGTTGCTGACCGAGGCGATGGCGCAGAGCTCCGGCTGGCTGCTGCTCGGCGTGACCAGGTTCGAGCGCATGCCGTTCCTGGCGATGGTGAAGGAAGCCAAGATGCGCGGTTTCGTCAGTCCGGGCCAGCTGTTGACCATCGAAGCGAAGATCGAGCACGAAGGTTCGGGCTTTGCCGTCACCTCGGCCAAGGCACGGGTCGGCAAAGAGCTGAAATGCAGCGCCGACCTCACCTTCCGCCAGATCCCCTTCCCCGATCCGTCGCTGCGCGTCCATATGGACGCAGTGGCCAACGCGATCGGCTTTCCGTTGCAGGCCATGACGCCATGAACAAGCCCAAGGAAGCCTGGATCACCGGTATCGGTATCGTCTCGTCGCTCGGCGAAGGGCTGGACGCGCATTGGGATGCCCTCAATGCACGCCGCATCAATGTCGATGAAAAGCGGTTTGCGCCCTATATCGTCCACCCGCTGGCGCCGGTCAGCTTCGATGCGCAGATCCCGAAAAAGGGCGACCAGCGCCAGATGGAAGCCTGGCAGCGCATCGGCACCTACGCCGCGGGGCTGGCGCTGGACTCCGCGGGCGTCAAGGGCGACCGGGAAATCCTCGGCCGGATGGACATGATCGTCGCGGCCGGCGGCGGCGAACGCGACGTTGCGGTCGATATGTCCATTCTCAACGCCGCTACGACGGGCAACTCGGCTCCCGGCTTTCTCAACGAACGGCTGTTGAACGATCTGCGGCCGACGCTGTTCCTGGCCCAGCTTTCCAACCTGCTCGCCGGCAACATCGCCATCGTTCACGGGGTTTCCGGCACTTCGCGGACGTTCATGGGCGAGGAAGCGGCCAGCATCGACGCGGCGCGGATCGCGCTGGCGCGGGTCGAATCGGGTCAGAGCGACATCACCCTGGTCGGCGCGGCCCACAATGGCGAGCGGACCGACCTGCTGATCCTCTATGAATTCGGCGACTTCAATCTCAAGGACAAGTTTGATCCGGTTTGGGCGCGCGACAAGCACAGCGGCTTCGCGCTCGGTTCGGCCGGCGTTTTCCTGGTCATCGAATCCAGGGAGCACGCCGAGGCCCGCGGCGCCAAGCCTTACGCCAGGCTGACCAAGGTCGTCGCCGACCTGGCGCAGCGCAAGCAGCCGGGCGCGGTGACGAAGTCGCTGGAAGCGATGTGGTCGCAGCTCGGCGTCCCGGCTGACAATGGCGCCTTGATATCCGGCGCGACAGGCGTCGAGCCGGTCACGTCAGAGGAAAAAGCGTTTCTGAACGGACACCCCGGTTATGCGGTTCGTGCCTCCGGAACCTCGTTCGGCCACACGCTGGAGACGCAGTTTCCACTGGGGCTGGCGCTGGCAGCGCTTTCGATTTCGCGCGGGGCGCTGTTTCCGCCCAACGATCCGACCGGACTCGAGGTTGAAATGGCTGATGCGCCGACCCAGATTGTTGTCATGGGAGCCGGTCACTGGCAGGGCGAGGGCATGGCCCTGGTCGAGGCCATCAAGTAGCGACGGCGCGGGATCGACGGGGATATCATGACAGCACCACGCGACAAATTCGGCAGGCCGATCGTCGTCGTTACCGGAATGGGCGTCGTCACCTCGCTCGGCGCCGGCAAGACCGATAACTGGAAGCGATTGACCGCGGGCGAATCCGGCATCCGGACCGTTACGCGTTTTCCGATCGACGGCCTGAGGTCGACGATGGCTGGAACGGTCGATTTCGTCGCCGTCGAGCCTTACTCGTCGACCGGCCTGACCGAGCGCCTCGCCGATATCGCGACCGAGGAAGCGCTCGAGCAATCCGGCATCGGCCGCAAGGGCGATTTTCCCGGACCGCTGTTCCTGGCGGTGGCGCCGGTCGAGGTCGAGTGGCCGCAGCGGCTGGAAGTCGGCCGCGCCGTCGGCAAGCCGGATTTCGACGTCAACGATATCCTCGCCATCAGCGGCGGCGGGAAATTCGCGGCGTATCATCACCGTTTCATGTTCGGCTCGGTCGCGGGTCATCTGGCCGAGAAATTCGGCACCAAGGGATCGCCGATTTCGCTCTCGACCGCCTGCGCCTCGGGCGCCACTGCGATCCAGCTCGGCGTCGAAGCCATCCGCCGCGGCGAGACCGACGCGGCGCTGTGCGTGGCCACCGACGGCTCGGTCAATCCGGAGGCCTTGATCCGGTTTTCGCTGCTGTCGGCGCTGTCGACCCAGAACGATCCGCCGCAGGCCGCCTCCAAGCCGTTCTCGAAGAACCGCGACGGATTCGTGATGGCGGAGGGCGCCGGCACGCTGGTGCTCGAAAGTTATGAAGCCGCGGTCGCGCGCGGCGCGACCATTCTCGGAGTCGTGGCCGGCTGCGGTGAACTGACCGACTCGTTTCACCGCACCCGCTCCAGCCCCGACGGCAAACCGATCATCGGTTGCGTCCGCAAATCGCTGGCGGATGCCGGCATGACGACCGAGCAGATCGACCACATCAACGCGCACGGCACCGCTACGCCCGAGAACGACAAGATGGAGTTTGTCGGGATTTCCGCCGTGTTCGGCGAGCGCGCCACGCAGATTCCGGTGTCGTCGAACAAATCGATGATCGGCCATACCATCTCGGCCGCCGGCGCGGTCGAAGCGATCATTTCGCTGCTGACGCTCGAGCATCAGCGGATTCCGCCGACCATCAATTACGATATTCCGGATCCCGCGATTCCGTTCGACGTGGTCCCGAACGTCGCCCGCGACGCGCGCGTCACCGCCGTGATGTCGAACTCGTTCGGATTCGGCGGCCAGAACGCCTCGCTGATCCTGACGCGCGAACCGATCTAACGGCCGGCCGCCCGATTCCGATGAGCCATCTGGTCCTTCGCACCAAACTCCGCCTGCGCAATGCGGCCAAGGCGGCCGGCGATGCCGTCGTCGGCGCGTTGACGATCGGGCTGCTGCGCACCACCCGCTTTTTCGACCCCTTCAAGACCGCTGATAGGTTCGGCCGCGCGTTGCGGTTCATCGGTCCGCGGCTGCGCGAAGACCGGATCGGCCGTGAAAACCTGAAGGCCGCTTTTCCCGAAAAATCCCCTGAAGAGATCGAGAAGATCCTGGCCGGCGTCTGGGACAACCTCGGCCGCATCGGCGCCGAATTCGCCCATCTCGACCACATCTGGGATTACGACATCGATCATCCCGAGAGAAGCCGGGTGGAAATCCCGCAGCGAACCCACGAATTGTTTGCCCAGCTCAAGAACGACGGCAAACCGGCGCTGATCTTCGCAAGCCATCTCGGCAATTGGGAATTGCCGGCACTGGCCGCGGTTGCGCACGGGCTGGATGCCGCCATCCTGTTCCGGCGGCCGAACAGCCAGTCCGCCGATCGCGCCATCGAGCGCATCCGCACGGTGAAGATGGGCACCCTGATCGCGGCAGGCCGCGAGGCGCCCCTGAAGCTCGCGGAAGCGCTGCAAAAGGGCCAGCACGTCGCCATGCTGGTCGACCAGTATCTCACCAACGGCGTCGAGGTGACGTTCTTCGGCCGCAAGACCAGGGCCAACCCGATGCTGGCGCGCCTGCTGCGCCAGGTCGACTGCCCGATCCACGGCACCCGCATCATCCGCCTGCCCGGCAACCGCTTTCGCGCCGAACTGTCGGAAGAAGTAAAGCCGGTGCGCGACGCGGACGGCAAAGTCGACATCCAGGGCACGATGCAGGCGGTCACCTCGGTGGTCGAGGGCTGGATCCGCGAATATCCGGATCAGTGGCTGTGGCTGCATCGAAGGTGGCGGTGACGCCGTAGCCCGGATGGAGAGCAGAGGCCGGCGCGAAGCGCTGTCCGATGCGCGCAATCCGGGACTTTGCGTAACGCACCACCGGCCCCGGATTGCGCCATCGCCTCGGCGCTTCGCGCCGACCCGCTGGCTCCATCCGGGCTACGAAACTGAAGCATGCCGTAGCCCGGATGGAGCGCAGCGGTCGGCGCAAAGCGCCGCCCGTGGCGCGCAATCCGGGATTTCGCGTAACGCAACGCCGGCCCCGGATTGCGCTATCGCCTCGGCGCTTCGCGCCGACCCGTTGGCTCCATCCGGGCTACGTTCACTACCTCAACGTCATTGCGAGCGCAGCGAAGCAATCCATTCTTTCTTTCCGCTGTGAGATGGATTGCTTCGCGGAGCCTGTCATCGGGCGCGCATTCGCGCGACCCGGTGGCTCGCAATGACGGATGCAAGAGCGAGAACTACCTCCCCGTCTTCACCCGGGTCCACAATCGGTTGATGACGCGCTGGGTCGCCGGATCGCGCGCGGTGATCACGAACAGTTTTGCGATCGTGGCCTCGTCCGGATAGATGTTCCTGTCGTTCAGAATCTTCGGATCGATCAGCTTCTGGCTGGCCAGATTGCCATTGGCGTAGGACAGGAAATCGGAATTTCTGGCCGCGACCTCGGGCCGGTAGAGATAGTTGATCAGCTCATAGGCTTCGGCGACGTTGTTCGCGTCGGCGGGAATCGCGAGATTGTCGAAGAACATCTGCGCGCCCTCTTTCGGGATCGCATAGCCGATCTCGATTCCGTTTTTGGCCTCCGCCGCGCGGCTCCGCGCCTGCATGATGTCGCCGGACCAGCCCACCACGAAGCAGATTTCGCCGCTTGCCAACGCGCCGAGATATTCCGACGAATGAAATTTTCGAACATAGGGCCTGATCTTGCCGACGAGATCGGCGGCCTTGTCGAGGTCGGCCGCTTTGGTGGAATTGGGATCGAGTCCGAGATAGCCCAGCGCCGCGGGCAGGATATCATCGGCGGAATCCAGCATGTGAATGCCGCACTCCCGAAACTTCGCCAAATTCTCCGGCTTGAAGACGATGTCCCAGCTGTCGATCCTGGCGTCGGGCCCTAGGAGTTTTTGCGCCATCTTGACGTTGTAGCCGATGCCGGTGGTGCCCCACATGTAGTTGGCGCCGTAGTTGTTGCCGGGATCGTAGGTGGCGAGCCTTTTGGTCACCATCGGCCAGGCGTTGGCGAGGTTCGGCAGCTTCGACTTGTCGAGTTTTGCAAAAACCTTCGCGGTGATCTGGCGCTGCAGGAAATAGCCGGTGGGAACGACGACGTCGTAACCGGATTTTCCGGCGAGCAGCCGCGTCTCCAGGGTCTCGTTGGCGTCGAACGTGTCGTAGACGACCTTGATGCCGGTTTCCTTGGTGAAATCCTCCAGCACCCCCGGCGCCATATAGTTCGACCAATTGTAGAAATTGACGGTGCGCTGCTGCGCCTTCGCGGGCAGCGAACACAACGCCAGCGCCATGGCCATTGCCGCGGCGAATGGAACGCAAGAGCGGTTGCGCATCCCGGCTTTCCTTCTAACGGCGATGCACCGCGTCCGACAGCCGTTCCAGCGCGGTGTCGAGCGTGGCATCGTTCTTGGAAAAACAAAACCGCACCACCGACGTCACCGGATTTTCCTCATAGAAGGCCGACACCGGGATCGCCGCGACCTTGTAGTCGGTGACGATGCGCTTGCAGAACGCCTCGTCGCTCTCGTTCAGTCCGAGCGGCGAAAGATCGACCGTGAGAAAATACGTACCCTGCGATCTGAGCACCGGAAATCCGATGCGCTCCAGGCCCTTTGTCAGCCGGTCGCGGCTGCGCGCCAGTTGCTTGCGCATGTCGAGAAAGTAATCCGCCGGCTTGCCGAGGCCGTAGGCGACCGCGACCTGCAAATTGGGCGCGGTGGTGAAGGTGAGAAACTGGTGCACCTTGGCGGCGACGCGCAACAACGGCGGTGCGGCGCAGACGAAACCGACCTTCCAGCCGGTCAGCGAAAAAATCTTGCCGGCGGAGCCTACCTTGATGGTGCGGTCGCGCATGCCCGGAATGGTAATCAGCGGGATATGTTCGCGGCCGTCGAAAATCACATGCTCCCAGACTTCGTCGCAGATCGCGACCGTGTCGAATTCCTGACAGTACCGCGCCAGCAGTTCGAGGTCCTCGCGCGGATAGACCACGGCCGCGGGATTGAGCGGATTGTTGAACAGCACCGCCTTGGTCTTGTGGTTGAAGACGCCCTGCAGCGCCTCCTCGGTCAGCCGCCAATGCGGCGGCTCCAGCCGCACCAGCCGCGGGATGCCGCCGGCCTGGCGGATGATCGGCAAATACGAATCGTAGACCGGCTGGAAGCACACCACCTCGTCGCCGGGCTCGACCACGGCCAGAATGGACGCTGTCAGCGCCTCGGTACCGCCTGATGTGACCATCACCTCGGTCATCGGATCGAGTTCGAGGCCGTGCCAGCGGCCGTAATGGGCCGCGATCGCCTGCCGCAGCTCCGGCAGGCCCATCATCGACGGATACTGGTTGTAACCGTCCATCACCGCGTCCGCCGCGGCACGCCTGAGATCCTCCGGTCCGGGATGGTCGGGAAAGCCCTGGCCGAGATTGATGGCGTTGTTGTCGCGGGCGGCCTGCGACATCGCCTCGAACACCGTGACGGGCAGATCCGCGAAAACCTTGTTCATGGACGTCATGGCAGAGGTCAGCCGCCGCTCTTGGTCGGCAATCCCGCGGCCTTCCAGCCGATGATACCGCCGGCCAGATGCTTGTCGTAGGCAAAGCCCGCGGCCTGCGCCGCCAGCGAGGACGTCACCGATCGCTTGCCGGAGCGGCAGGCGAAAACCACCTCTTTGCCCTGCGGATCCGGAATTTCCCTCGCATCGAAGGTCGAAAGCGGAACGACGACGCCACCGGGATAGGCTTCGACGGCAACCTCATTGGTCTCGCGGACATCCACCAGCAGATAGCGGCCCTCCGCCATGCCCCTCGATACCTCCTCCGGCGTCAAATCGTGCACCTGATGACCCTGGTCCGCCACTGAAAATCTCCCCCGCAATCCAAGCGCATCCCGACTGCGCGTATCCCGTTCGCTTTGGCGCCAAAGTCGCCTCTGGCGCGACGAAAATCAAGCGCTGGAGGTCCGTTTGAGAGCGCCTGAAGCTAGATAATGACCTGCGTTCCGACCTCGACGACGCGCCCGGTCGGGATCTGGAAATAGTCGGTGGCGTCGTTGGCCGACTTGCTCAGCCCGATAAACAAATGATCCTGCCACTGCGGCATCCCGGAATTCGGGGACGGTTTCAGCGAGCGCCGCGACACAAAGAACGACGTCGCCATGATGTCGAACTGCCAGCCGAGCTTGCGCGCGATCACCAGCGCCTTCGGCACGTTCGGGTCTTCCATGAAGCCGAAACGCAGCCGGACGGTGGAGAATTTGTCGCTGATCTTCTCCATCCGGACACGTTCGGCGACGTCGACGCGCGGCGTCTGCGCGGTTTCGATGGTCAGGATCACATTGTGCTCGTGCAGCACCTTGTTGTGCTTGAGATTATGCAACAGCGCGGTCGGCACGAAACTGGGGTCGCTGGTGAGGAATACCGCGGTGCCCTTGACGATGTGAGGCGGGCGCTTTTCCAAGCTCTTGATCAGGTCATCGAGCGGCACCTCGATGCGCCGCGTCTTCAGGATCAGGATCGCGGCGCCGCGGCGCCAGGTCCAGACCATGCCGGCCATCAAGAGGCCGAACAGCAGCGGCACCCAGGCGCCTTCGAGCAGCTTCAGGAAATTCGCGGCGAAGAACGTCATGTCGACGACGATGAGCGGCACGATCACCGCAGCAGCCGTCGCCGCTTTCCAGTTCCACAACTTCCAGATCACGACGAAACCCATGATGCCGTCGACCACCATGGTGGTGGAGACGGCGATGCCATAGGCGGAGGCCAGCCCGCTCGAGGTGCGGAACAGCAGCACCAGCAGCAGCACACCGATCAGCAACAGCCGGTTGACGCGCGGCAGATAGATCTGGCCGGCATGCGCCTCCGAAGTGTAGCGGACCTCGAAGCGCGGCAGCAGGCCGAGCTGCACCGCCTGGCGGACCAGGGAAAAGGCCCCCGTAATCACGGCCTGGCTCGCAATCACCGTCGCCGCGGTCGCCAGCAGCACCAGCGGTATCAGCGCTATTTCCGGAACCATCCGGTAGAACGAGTTCTCGATCGCCGCGGGATGGGCGAGCACCAATGCGCCCTGGCCGAAATAGTTGATCAGCAGCGCCGGCAACACGAAGTAGAACCATCCGGCCTGGATCGGCTTGCGTCCGAAGTGCCCCAGATCCGCATACAGCGCCTCGCCGCCGGTCACCGCGAGAAAAACCAGTCCCAGCGTTACCAGTCCGATGGTTCCATGCGAGAACAGGAACTGGATCGCGTACCAGGGATTGATCGCCGCCAGCACCGTGGGGTCATCGCTGATATGCAGCAGGCCCAACACCGCCAGCGTGACGAACCAGATCATCATGACCGGCCCGAATGCCGCCGCGACGCGGGCGGTACCGGTGCTTTGCACCGAGAACAGCCCGACCAGAATCAAAATCGTCAGCGGCACCACATAGTGTTCGAGCGCCGGCGTTACGAGTTTGAGGCCTTCGACCGCCGACAGTACCGAAATCGCCGGCGTGATCATGGAGTCGGCGATGAACATCGAGGCGCCGATGACGCCCAGCGCCAGCAACACCCAGCTTCGCCGGCCGAGCGCGCGTTGACCGAGCGCCATCAGCGACAGCGTGCCGCCCTCGCCGTTGTTGTCGGCGCGCAGCAACAGCAGCACGTATTTCGTGGTGACGACGATGAACAGCGACCACAGGATCATGCTGAGAACGCCGAGCACGATGTCGCGCGTTACCGGGCCGCCATGCGCCGCCGCGTGGGCGGCTTCGCGAAACGCATACAGCGGCGAGGTGCCGATATCGCCGAACACCACGCCGATGCTGCCCAATGTCAGGGCCCAAAAGCCGGCGGTCGCCGGCGCCGCCTCAGGGGCTTCGGTTGGTGGAGCACTGAGAGCCATGATGCTGAAAACGCTCTGTCGGTTGATGTGACCCGGGCCGGCTATCGACGCCTTCCTGCGAAGCTTGTCAACCGACCCACACTAGCACCGCTGGCCATGCGGAACTCGCCCGCAAAAGAGGCTTGTTCACCGCATAAAAGGTAATATGGTAGCGGTACTACGGCTTCAGACCGGGGGGCAGCGGCGGATCTTCGCGCATCAGGGTGATGGTCACGCGGCGGTTGGCCGACAGCGTCGGATCGTCGGGGAACAGCGGCTGACTGTCGGCCTTTCCCGAGACGGCAAAGATGTGGGAGGACGGCACGCCTTCCCACTCCAGGATCTGGCGCACGGCGTTGGCGCGGTCCGCCGAAAGATCGAACGGCCCATACTCGTTGCGCGACGGCACGAAGCCGGCCGCGGTGTGCCCGATAATCGAGATGCGCAGCGGCGTCGCCTTGAGCGGACCGGCAAGCTTCTGGATCAGCCGGCGGGTGCGCTCATACGGCACCTTGGAGCCGTCGGCGAACATCGAGCGGCCGTCCTGGTCGACGATTTCCAGGTTGAGGCCCGCATTGGTTTCCTCGAACATGATGTGTTTGGAAATTTCGGTCAGCTCCGGCATGTCCTGCAGCGCCTGGCGCAGCGAAGCCGAGGCCAGCGCGAATTCGCGGTCGATTTTCAGCCGGGCGCCCTGCGCCAGGCTGTTTTCCTTCTCATCCGGCGTCGGCGTGTTGGAGGCCTCTTCGGGGGGAATATGCGCGGCGTTCTTCAGCTTTGCCCGGGTCGGCAGGCCATCGGATTCGATGATGCCGGAATAGCGCGCTTCGGTCTGCACGCCGAACGCGTCGCGCATCGAGCCGGCGACGACCTTCAGCTTCGCCGAATCCTGGGTGGAGAACGCGACCAGCATCACGAAAAACGCCAGCAGCAACGCCATCAGGTCGGCAAAGGTCACGAACCAGCCGTGACCGCCATGTGCCTCTTCGCGTTTTTTCTTGGCCATGTTCTATGTCCGCGCCTGTATCTCGCCGTCTATCAAGCGGGAGCCAGTTCGCCCTCTTCGTGGCGATGTTTTTCGGGCAGATAGGCCAGCAGCATTTCGCGCACCAGCGTCGGGCTCTTGGAATCGCGGATCATCAGAATGCCGTCGATGATCAGCGTGCGGTTGGTTTCCTCGTCGATCAGCCTGCCATGCAGCTTGTCGGCGATCGGCAGGCAGATCAGGTTCGCCACCAGCGCGCCGTAAAGCGTCGCCAGCAAGGCCACCGCCATGAAGGTGCCGAGCTTGGAGGGATCCGACATGTTCGAGAACATCTGCACCATGCCGAGCAGCGTGCCGATCATGCCGAAGGCCGGCGCGCAGTCGCCGATGGCGCGATAGATCTTGGAACCTTCGTTCAAATGCAGCAGGAAATTGTCGCGGTCGCGCTCGAGATTGTCGCGGATGAATTCCAGGTCGTAGCCGTCGGCCACGTAGCGAATGCCCTTGGCGAGGAACGGCTCCGACGTTTCGACCTTCTCCAGGCCGACCGGACCCTGCTTGCGCGCGATCTCGGCGATGCGGGCCAGTTCGTCGACCAGGTCGCGCGCCGAGAGGCTGCTCAGCGTGAAGGCGAGCTTGGCGCCGAGAGGCAAGCCATGAATCATCGCCGACATCGGGAAGCGGATCAGCGTCGCGGCGAACGATCCGCCGAAGATGATGATGACGGCGTGGATGTCGTAGAACATCCGGAAGTCGCCGCCCATCAGGATCAACGTAGACAGTACGATCGCGCCGGCGACCAGGCCAAGCAGGGTGGCGATATCCATCATATACTCCGACGCGTACGCACTCGACCGGCCGTTCTGGGCGGTGACGCCGCCCATCCGGGGCCGCGCAACGGGAACCCTACGTCGCTGCCATTAAAGACGCGTAAAGGATAAGGGCCGGCGAGCAGTAATAGACCGCAGCAGCGGCCGCTCGACGCCGCGCCGCGTAAAGGTCTTGCTAACCATGAGCCGCGGACCGGCGCACCCCCGTTGCCGGAGAGGAGTGTTTGGCTCCCCGACGCCGTCAGCCCGCAGCCATGCCCGTCAGTTCGAGGCTGAGCGCGCGCAGCCGACGGCGGGCGTCCTCGTCGCCGGCTTGCGGATGGGCTTGCGCCTCATTCATGCCGTTGAAGAACAGTCCGCTCTTGTCAGCGACATCGTCGCCGGCAGCGAGATGCAGGATCGCTTCGCCGCCCTGCTCCACCGTGGAGATCGGCGTCACGCCGCCGGCGCGCACCATGGTGGTGTTCATATAGGTGGCGGGATGCAACGCATTCACGGTCACGCCGGATCCCGCGAGTTCTCTCGCCAGATCGATCGTAAACATGATTTGCGCCAGCTTGCTCTGCGCATAGGCGCGGCCGCCGCTGTAGCCCCTGGTGATCATGACATCATCGAAATCGATCGGGTGCTGACCGAGCGAAGCGACGTTGACGATCCGCGACGGCGCACTTGCCCGCAACAAGGGCAGCAGCAGATGCGCGAGCAGAAAGCCGGAGAGATAATTGACGGCGAAGCGCAGTTCGTGACCGTCCCGGCTGGTTTGCCGCGCCGGGCCTTCGTTCTGCGATCCGATCCCGGCATTGCTGACGAAAACATCCAGCCGCGTGTGGTCGGCAACCACCGCTCCGGCAAGCCTGCGCACCTCGGCAAGCGAGGAAAGATCGGCCTGATAGAACACGGGCTCAGCACCCCCTGCCCGCCTGATCTGCTCGATCAGGGCTTTGGCCCGCGCGCCGTCGCGGCCATGGATCAGGACCCTGGCGCCGGATCCTGCGAGTCTGGCGGCGACGTAGCGGCCGACGCCGTCGGTCGAGCCCGTGATCAGGACCGTTTTGCCGTCCATCTCCATGCCGTAAGCCGCGTCTTCCCGGTCAGTGAATTTCGGCGGAGCGCTTCAGCGCGTCTTTCAGTTTCTCGAGCGAAAAATCCTTGCTGCGCGCGATTTCGAGAATCGGGGTTTCGCGGCGGGCGCAGAGTTCGCAGGCATCCGGCACCTTGGCTGCGATATCGTGCGGGATCACGATCGCGCCGTGGCTGTCGGCGTGAATGAGATCGTCTGATCGTACCGTCATGCCGGCGACGCGGACTTCGCCGCCGAAGCTCTCGGCGTGAACCCAGGCATGCGACGGGCCGATCGAGCCTGCCAGCGCCTGGAAGCCGGGCGCCCATTGCGGGATGTCGCGGATCGAGCCGTCGGTGATGACGCCGAGGCAGCCCAGCGCCTTGTGCACGTTGCTCTGCACCTCGCCCCAGAACGCACCGTAGCCGACGTCGGGGCCGTCGATGTCCTGGATTACGGTGATGCGCGGGCCGTGGCCGGTGCCGACATATTCGTAGTAGTCGATGCGCCGCTTCGACGCCTCGTCGGCCGGCAGCCCCGACTTCACCACCGAGCGGATCGTCACCGTGCGCGCATACCCGACCATCGGCGGCAGATCCGGGAACGGACAGACCAGCGGCTTGGTGGTGTAGCCGATCAGGCGGCGTTCGGGGGCGACGATTTCCATCGCATTGCAGATGGTCGGGGTGTCGTAGCGCGCCAGGGCTTCGAGGACGGATGCGGGCAGCGGCGCAGATGCGGATTTCGTCACGGGCGTTTCTCTCCGGATTTGAAGGGCCGCCGTTTTTGAAGCCGCCCATTGATCTGCCTATAGCCGAGATTGGGACCGAACCCAACTCGGCGGCAGCTCATGGCAGATATCCAAAGGAGAAATCGACAGGCCGGCTGATCAGTTCAGCCGGGCCGGACGGTCGTCATCCTTCGCCGGCTCGGCGGCCGGTGGCACGAATGGCGGCGCGGCGGGATCCGACGGGGCGGCATCGGCCGGCGGCGCCGCGGCCAGCGCTTCGGCGGCCCGCTCATGGTCGCGATAGGTCTTCCAGCCCCAGGGCAGGCTCGCGAGGTAGAGCACCGACCCCACAGACAGAATGTGCCAAGGGTAACCGATCAGCAACGCCACGAAGAAGATCACCCCGACGAAAACCGGCAGCACCATCGCCGGTGGCACCCGCAGACGTACGGTCTTGCCGGAAAACACCGGCAGCCGCGACACCATCAGGAAGGCGATCAGCAGAGTGTAGGCGGTGGTCAGCTCGACCGGCGGCACCGGAACGCCGAGGAATGAAAGATAGATCGGCAGCAGCACCAGGATCGCGCCGGCGGGTGCCGGAACGCCGGTGAAGAAATTCGCCGCAAAGGCCGGCTTGTTCGGATCGTCCATGGTGGCGTTGAAGCGCGCCAGCCGCAGGCCGCCGGAGATCGCGAACGTCATCGCGGCGATCCAGCCGGCATTGCCCTGATCGTGCAGCGTCCACGTATACAGGATCAGACCCGGAGCGACGCCGAAATTGACGAAATCGGCGAGGCTGTCGAGTTCGGCGCCGAATTTCGACTGGCCCTTGATCATGCGGGCGACACGGCCATCGACGCCATCGAGCACGGCGGCGAACACGATCAACGCCACGGCCAGCTCCATCCGCCCTTCGGTCGACAGGCGGATCGCGGTCAGGCCCGCGCAGATCGCGAGCAGCGTGATAACGTTGGGCACCAGCAACCGCACCGGGATTGGGCGAAACCGGCGGCGCCGCATTTCCGGGGATTTGGGATCGATGGGTGTGTGCATCGTCAAGATATAGCAACTAGCCGGCCGCTGCGCCATTGTGGCGGTCGGGTGGCGGCCGGCCGGGCCGACTGCCAGCTGAAATGGTTAATCGGCGCGCCAGGTCCGGCCGCCGTCGCCGAGCCTGAGATCGGCCAGCACGGTCTCCCCCGCCACCGCCGTCTGGCCGACCGAAACCAGCGCTTTGCTGCCCTCCGGCAGGAAGACGTCGAGCCGCGAGCCGAAACGGATCAACCCGAACCGCTCGCCGGCGCCCAGCGACTGCCCTTCGCGGACAAACGAGACAATTCGCCGCGCTACCAGCCCGGCGATCTGGACCACGCCGATGCGACCGTCCGGCGTCGAGATGACAAGCGAATTGCGCTCATTGTCTTCGCTGGCCTTGTCGAGTTCGGCGTTGATGAAGGCGCCCGGCCGGTACGCGATCCGGTCGATCCGCCCGGCCACCGGGCTGCGGTTCACGTGGCAGTTGAACACGCTCATGAAGACCGAGATGCGCAGCAGCGGCTTGTCGCCGAGCCCGAGTTCGGCCGGCGGCAACACCATCGAAATCAGCGAGACGCGACCGTCGGCCGGCGACACCACGATGCCCTCGCGCACCGGCGTCACCCGCACCGGATCGCGGAAAAACAGCGCGCACCAGACGGTGAGCAGCACGCCGATCCAGCCCAGCGGGGTCCAGAGCCAGAACAGGAACAGGCTCGCCAGCGCAAAGCCGCCGATAAAGGGATAGCCCTCGGGATGAATGGGCGGAATTTGCGCGCGGATCGAATTGGCGATTGACATTCTTGAGGTTCACTGTCGGTTGCCCGTCTTCCCCAGCGGAAGATGGGATCAGATTTCGGTCAATTCCGGCCTGGCCGGCGTTACCAGCGCGTCATCGACCGGCGGCGGGGTACGGTTCGGCGCTGCGTTCTCGTCGGCAATAAGGGCCAGGCGTTCGCGCGCCTCCTGGGCTTCGCGCTGCCTGTTCCACATACTGGCATAAAGTCCGCCCGATGCCAAAAGCTGCGAGTGCGTGCCGCGTTCGGCGATGCGGCCCTGGTCCAGCACGATGATTTCGTCGGCACCCACGATGGTGGACAGCCGGTGCGCGATGACGAGCGAAGTGCGGTTGCGCGACACCCGCTCCAGCGCGTCCTGGATTTCCTGCTCGGTGTGGCTGTCGAGCGCCGAGGTCGCTTCGTCGAGCACCAGGATCGGCGGCGCCTTCAGCACCGTGCGCGCGATCGCGACGCGCTGTTTCTCGCCGCCCGACAGTTTCAGGCCGCGCTCGCCGACCTGGGTCTCGTACCCTTTCGGCGACATCCTGATGAAACCGTCGATCTGCGCCAGTTGCGCCGCCTCCTCCACCTCGGCATCGGTGGCGTCCCAGCGGCCGTAGCGGATGTTGTAGCGGATGGTGTCGTTGAACAGCACGGTGTCCTGCGGCACCATGCCGATCGAGGCCCGCAGCGTCGACTGCGTCACGTTCCTGATATCCTGGCCGTCGATCAGGATCCTGCCGCCGGAGACATCATAGAGCCGGAACAACAGCCGCGAGATGGTCGATTTGCCGGCGCCGGAGGGCCCGACGATCGCCACGGTCTTGCCGGCCGGCACCTCGAAGCTGAGACCTTTCAGGATCTGGCGGTCGGGATCGTAGGAAAACTTCACTTCGTCGAAACGCACGCTGCCCGACGTCACGATCAGCGGCTTTGCGCCGGGCACATCCTTGATCTCGGGATTGCGCGACAACACGCTGAACATCTTCTCGATGTCGATCACCGCCTGCTTGATCTCGCGGTAGACCATGCCCATGAAATTCAGCGGCTGGTACAGCTGGATCATCATGGCGTTGATCATGACGAAATCGCCGACCGTGTTGGTGCCGTTGCGTACCCCGATCGCGCACATCAGCATGGTCGCGGTAAGGCCCGCGGTGAAGATGATCGCCTGCCCGGTATTGAGAACCGCCAGCGAGGTATAGGTCTTGACGCTGTTGCGCTCGTAGCCTTCCATCGAACGGTCGTAGCGGCTGGCCTCGCGCTCTTCGGCGCTGAAATACTTCACCGTCTCGTAATTCAGCAGCGAGTCGATCGCCTTGGTGTTGGCCTCGGTATCGGACTCGTTCATCCTGCGGCGAATCTCGATCCGCCATTCGGTCGCGACATAGGTGTAGTACATGAAGATCACGACGGTGATCAGCGTGACCAGCACGTAGCGCCAGTCGAACTGCCACAGCAGCACCGCCATCAGCAGCGTCACCTCGACCACGGTCGGCACCAGTTGCAGGATCACCATCCGCACGATGACTTCGATGCCGGAGCGGCCACGCTCCAGCACCCGCGTCAGCCCGCCGGTCTTGCGCTCCAGATGAAAGCGCAGCGACAGCTCGTGCATGTGGACGAAGGTGAGATAAGCGAGCTTGCGCACGGCATGCATCGCCACCCGCGCGAAAATTCCATCGCGCCACTGGGTCAGCACCGCCATCAGCACGCGCAGGCCGCCATAGCTCGCCGTCATGATCAGGGGCGACGCGATCAGCCACAGCATCCAGTTCGACGCCTGCACCGGCGCGCTGTCGGCGCCGGTCAGCGCATCGATCGCCCATTTGAAGGTGAACGGCACCGTCAGCGTCGCGAGCTTGGCTGCCAGCAGCAGCACCATCGACCAGACCACGCGGGTCTTCAGATCGGCGCGGTCGCCGGGCCAGATATATGGCCACAGATGCGCCAGCGTCCCCATCAAGGAAGCCTGTTCAAGCGACTTGTCTGCGGGAGTTCCTCCAGAAGTCCCCTGGGAGGACGGCGCGTCCGCGGCGCCGGGTTGCGGGTTAGCGTGGGCCATCAAGCAAGACCTGAGGCAAAACGCTGCGCCGACCCGCTGTCGCGCCTGATTTTCGGTTCGTTGGCATGCTGCGTCATATAGAGCGTTTGCACGCCGCGTGCACCCTCAAGTGCGGCAAATCTTTCGCGATTTCCCCCATTTACGGCACGATTCATCGTCTTTGTGATTCCGTCAGGGTTGACGCCCCTACGTTGCAGTGCCACATGGCCAATATGACCACGATCAAAACCGTTTGTGTCTATTGCGGCTCCGGCCCCGGCACAAACCCCCGCTTTGTCGAAGCCGCCACCGCATTTGGAAAAGCCCTCGCCGAAGACGGCATCCGCCTCGTCTATGGTGGCGGCTCGATCGGGCTGATGGGCGCGGTGGCGAGGTCCGTGCTCGATCACGGCGGCGCGGTGACCGGCATCATTCCCGAGTTCCTGACCAACCGCGAAAACGCGCTCAAGCACGTGCAGGAATTGATCGTCACGCCCGATATGCACGAGCGCAAGCGGCTGATGTTCGAGCATTCGGACGCGTTCGTGGCGCTGCCCGGCGGCGTCGGCACGCTGGAGGAACTGGTGGAACAACTGACTTGGCAACAGCTCGGCCGCCACACCAAGCCGGTGCTGCTCGCCAACATCGAAGGCTTCTGGGAGCCCCTGCTGGCGCTGCTCGCGCATATGCGCGAAACTGAATTCATCCGGCCCAATTTGCAGGTCGATATTCTCAAAGCCGAACGGGTCGAGGATATCCTGCCGCGCCTGCGCGCCGCCGCGGCACGTGCGCCTGAGGGCACCGAGGAACTGACGCCTGAACTGGCGAGCAAGCTCTAAGGCCTATCCCGCTTCGTCCCTGGGAAACGTCACCGCCTCGATGCGATTGCCGTCGGGATCGATGATGAAGGCGGCGTAGTATTTCACGCGGTCGTGCGGGCGCAGACCGGGAGCGCCGTCGGAGCGGCCTCCGGCACGCAGCGCCGCCGCATGAAACGCGTCGACATCGGCGGTGGCCCTGGCGCGCAGGCAGATATGAACGCCGCTCTCCGGCGCGACCGGCGCCATGCCCGCGCGGAAGTTTATCCAGAACTCGGGATAGGTCTTGCCGAAACCGACGGTTGCCGGCCGCGTCACCAGCCGCGACAGCCCGAGCGGCGCCAGGGTTGCTTCATAGAAGCGCGCGGATCGTTCGAGGTCGCTGACGCCGACGGAGATGTGATCGATCATACACAGCGCTCCAATCTCTCAACGTCATTGCGAGGAGCGCTCTTGTCCGCTGAAGCCCGCCTTCGGGCGAAGGCGGATGCGACGAAGCAATCCATCTTCCTAGCCGTGAGATGGATTGCTTCGCTACGCTCGCAATGACGATTATACCGGCGCGCCTGATTTCACCAGCTTGTAGACCACCGAATCCATCAGCGCCTGGAACGAGGCGTCGATGATGTTGGGCGACACGCCGATCGTGGTCCAGCGCTCGCCCGCCTCGTCCTCGCTCTCGATCAGCACCCGCGTCACCGCTTCCGTGCCGCCATTGAGGATACGCACGCGGTAATCGACCAGCTTCAGGCCATCGATGTATTTCTGGTATTTGCCGAGATCCTTGCGCAGCGCCACGTCGAGCGCGTTGACCGGGCCGTTGCCCTCGGCGGCCGAGATCAGCCGCTCGCCGGCGACGTCGACCTTCACCACCGCCAGCGCCACCGTGACGCGCTGGCCGTTGGCGTTGTAGCGCTGCTCGACATTGACGTCGAACTGCTCGACCCGGAAATATTCCGCCACCTTGCCGAGCGTGCGCCGCGCCAGCAGGTCGAACGAGGCGTTGGCGGACTCGTAGGCATAACCCGCGGCCTCGCGCTCCTTCAGTTCCTCGACCAGCCGCGCCAGTTTCGGGTCGCTCTTCTCGTAAGGAATGCCGGCGCGGTCGAGCTCGGCGATGACGTTGGAGCGGCCGGCCTGGTCCGACACCAGCACCTTGCGGTGATTGCCGACCAGTTCAGGCAACACATGCTCATAGGTGTGCGGATCCTTCAGCACGGCGGAAGCATGGATGCCGGTCTTGGTCACGAACGCGCTTTCGCCGACATAAGGCGCATGGCGATTGGGCGCGCGGTTGAGCATGTCGTCCAGCGTCCGCGACACCTTCATCAGGGTGGCCATCCTGTCGACGGACACGCCGATCTCGAAAGCGTCGGCAAATTCGGACTTCAGCCTCAGCGTCGGAATCAGCGAACACAGATTGGCGTTGCCGCAGCGCTCGCCGAGCCCGTTCAGCATGCCCTGGATCTGCCGCACCCCCGCCCGTACCGCGGCCAGCGAATTGGCCACCGCCTGCTCGGTGTCGTTATGGGCGTGAATGCCGAGGTGATCGCCGGGAATCTGCTTTGTCACTTCACCGACGATGCTCTCGACCTCATGCGGCATGGTGCCGCCATTGGTGTCGCACAGCACCACCCAGCGCGCGCCGGAATCGTAGGCCGCCTTGGCGCAGGCCAGCGCGAATTCGGCGTTTTCCTTGTAGCCGTCGAAGAAATGCTCGCAATCGAGCATGACCTCGCGGCCCGCCGACTTCGCCGCCTTCACGCTGTCACGGATCGAGGCGAGATTTTCCTCGTTGGTGGTCTCCAGCGCCACCCGCACCTGATAGGCCGACGCTTTCGCCACGAAGCAGATCGCATCCGCCTTGGCTTCCAGCAGCGCCGCCAGGCCGGGATCATTCGAGGCCGAGCGGCCGGGCCGCCGTGTCATCCCGAACGCGGTGAAGCTCGCATGTTCGAGCTTCGGCTTCGCGGCGAAGAATTCGGTGTCGGTCGGATTGGCGCCGGGGTAGCCGCCCTCGACATAGTCGATGCCGAGTTCGTCGAGCATGCCGGCGATCAGGTGCTTGTCATGCAGCGTGAAATCGACACCGTTGGTCTGCGCGCCGTCGCGCAGCGTGGTGTCGAACAGATAGAGGCGTTCGCGGCTCATGGGGAGACTCCTGATGCAGCGCCCTCGCCGAGCGTCTTCTGCATCGTGGTATTGGCCAGCCATTCGCCGCCCACCGTCACGGTGTTGCGCCGTGTCGGCTCGTAGCCGCGTTTGGCGAAGAATTCGACCGCGGTGTCGCTGGCGTCGACCGTAAGGCTCTTCGCGCCACGGCCGCCGGCGAGTTTTTCCAGCGCCTCGCACAGCATTTTGGCCACGCCCTGCCCGACCGCGCTCGGATGCACGAACAGCATGTCGACATGATCGGCGCCCTTCAGCGAGGCAAATCCGACCGGCGAATTCTGGATCGTGGCGATCAAAGTGAGCTCACCGGCCAACCGCTTGCCGAATTCCTCTTCGTCGTCGGCCGCGCTCGCCCACGCCTGCTGCTGCGCCTCGCTGTAATCATCGCCGGTCAATTCCTCGATGGCGGCGACGAAGATCGCCGCCAGCACGGGCGTATCCGCCGCCAGGAACGGCCGCAGCGCGGGTTTGGGCATTGCCTGTCCCATCGTCACGTTCACCACATGCCATAGAGCTTCAGCACCAGCGCCACCGCGCCGGCGATCAGCACGATCTTCAGCGCGATGTAATAGAGCCAGTGTTTTGGAAATGGCGTATCGGGCTTGCTCATCGGGCGATCTCCCAGGTGGTGGTTGGATTGCCGTCGGCGTCTTTGCCGTCCTTCAGCACGATACCCATAAAGCCAAGATCCGCTCGAATGCGGTCGGATTCCTTAAAATCCTTCCGTTCCCGAGCACGAGCGCGCGCGGCGATTAGATCTTCGATAACGTTTGGATCGATTCCCTTGTGCTCCCTAAACGCCTTTTCCGTTTCGCGGGTGTAACGAAATGGGTCTAGCCCCAAAAAGAAGCAATCTATTAGTAGCTGCCGGGCAGGCTCGAAGAGCATACCTCCTGGCTTATCCGCTGCTCTCACGAGAGAAAATAAATGAGTGAAAATTGCTGAAGGCGTATTGAGGTCATCAGAAAGAGCTTCAATAAGACCGTCGCTTACTCGGCCTTCCGATATTTCGGGTATGTCGGATAGACTAGTGTCATCGTTTAGACCGAGAGCTCGGGCTCCAACAGCCTTGAACGTGTGGAGATTTGCACCTGCAGTTGCGAGCTTCTCTTCCGTCCAATTTATTGGCTGGCTGTAGTGGGTCATCAACATCGCGAGACGAATCGCGTCGCCCATCCACGGCAATCCTCGAGCACCGCTCAAAATTTCCCTAATGGTTACAAAATTGCCGAGGCTCTTCGACATCTTCTCGCCTTCGACCTGCAAGAAGCCGTTGTGCATCCAGACATTGGCCATGCGGTCGCTGTGAAACGCGCAGGCGCTTTGCGCCAGTTCGTTCTCGTGATGCGGGAACACCAGATCGATGCCGCCGCCATGGATGTCGAACTGCTCTCCGAGATGCTTCCACGCCATCGCCGAGCACTCGATGTGCCAGCCCGGCCGGCCCGGCACCGAAATGCCCGACGGCGACGGCCATGACGGCTCGCCCGGCTTGGCCGGCTTCCACAGCACGAAGTCGGTAGAATCGCGCTTGTAGGGCGCGACATCGACGCGGGCGCCGGCGATCATCTCGTCCAGCGAGCGGTTGGCGAGCGCGCCGTAGCGCGGCAGAATCGAATTTGCCGCATTCATCGCCTGCGGCGAGAACAGCACGTGGTCTTCGGCCACGTAAGCAAAGCCGCCCTGCACCAGTTTCTCGATGATGGCGCGCATTTCCGCGATGTGCTCGGTGGCACGCGGCTCAACCGTCGGCCGCAGCGCGCCCAGCGCATCGACATCGTCATGGAACTGCTTTTCGGTCAGTTCCGTGACCTTGCGGATCGCCTCGTTCAGCGGCAGTGCGGGAAAATCCCGCGCCGCGCGGTCGTTGATCTTGTCGTCGACGTCGGTGATGTTGCGGACATAGGTGACGTGGTCGGCGCCGTAGATGTGCCGCAGCAGCCGGAACAGCACGTCGAATACGATGACCGGGCGCGCGTTGCCGATATGGGCGAAGTCATAGACCGTCGGCCCGCAGACATACATGCGCACGTTGGAGGGATCGAGCGGCGTGAACGGCCGCTTCTCCTTGGTCAACGTATCGTAGAGTCGCAATTGCATGGATATCCCGTCCGTTGCGGCCGGGCGTCCAGTGATCTCGTGTGAGAAAAGACGGCCTCAGCCAGCGAATCGCTAGCTCATAATCTCGCGGCAAATGCTGCAGATGGCGAGGTGGCCGTTCATGGAACCACCATGGGCCAGCCCGGGGGACGGCGTCAAGGGCTTACCAAAGGTCTTGCAAACGTCCGATTCGCCGGCCAAACGGCCCCTCCGCCATGGTTAATCATTTTTAACCTTTTGGGTTTATTTCAGTCCGGACAATTACGGGCGCTTCCTCTCATTGATCGGTTCAACATGCGATTCCTGTCAGCCCTTTTGACCTGTATGTCCCTGCTCGCCGCGACCGCCGCATCGGCCGACAGCCGGGTTTTCATCATTTCCAACCAGGCCGACGGCTACGGCGTCGACCAGTGCCTCGCCAAGGGCGAGAAATGCGGCGCCCATGCCGCCCGCTCCTACTGCCAGTCGCGGGATTTCGCCCAGGCGGTGTCGTACCGGCGGGTCGATCCCGATGAAATCACAGGCTCCGTTCCCAGGAACGCCGGCGGCAATTGCAACCACGCCGGCTGCAACGAATACGTCGCCATCACCTGCCAGCGCTGACGCCGTTCCCTCGAGGCCGAGGTCTCCGCCAGGTCCGCCACACCGGCGCCCCGGAAACGACGTGACGCTGCCCCGAGAAGCGGGTATGTGGGGCCGCATCGGCCGCGCTTTTCGGCCTGCTATCATGGCTGGATATGGCTGAAACGTTGATTACCCCCTTCTCCTCCCGCTGGATCCTGGCCTGCGCTGCACTGCTCGGCGCGGTGGTTCTGAGCGCTGGCGCCTCCGCGCAGACATACCCGGGACCGCCGCCCTCCCAGGGCGGCATGGCGGTCAATCCGGTGTGCCCGCGGCTGGAATCGCAACTGGCGACCATCGACCGCGGCGGCGGGGATCCGGCCAAGGAAGACCAGATCCGCCGCTACCAGGAAGCCGCTTCCAGGCAACAGGGCGAACTGGATCGCGTCACCTCGCAGGCCAAGCGGATGGGCTGCGACAGTTCCGGGTTCTTCTCGCTGTTCTCGGGTCAGTCGGCGCAATGCGGTCCGGTCAACAACCAGATCCAGCAGATGCGCGGCAATCTGGACCAGATCATGTCGAGCCTTGAGCGGCTGCGTGGCGGCTTCGGCGGCGCCGAGCGCGAAAACCAGCGCCGCTCGGTGCTGGCGGCGCTGGCCCAGAACAATTGCGGGCCGCAATACGCCAATGCCGCGCGCGGCGGCGGCAACTTCCTGGAAAATCTGTTCGGCAACCACGGTAACGCGCCCGGCTCCGATCTCGGTCCGCAATCCGGAACCTACCGGACGGTCTGTGTCCGGAGCTGCGACGGCGCCTATTTCCCGGTGTCGTTCGCCACCGTCCCGGCCCGGTTTCCGGATGATGAACGGAGCTGCAAGGCGCTTTGCCCGGCGGCGGAAGCTACCCTGTTCGCGTACCGCAATCCCGGCGAGGACATGACCCAGGCGGTCTCGATCGACGGCCAGCCATATTCCGCCCTGCCCAATGCGTTCAAGTTCCGCACCGAGTTCAATCCGTCCTGCGGCTGCAAGGCGGTCGGGCAGACCTGGTCCGACGCGCTGAAGTCGATCGACGACAAGGCTGCCGCCGAACAGCAGGGCGACATCATCGTCACCGAGGAGAGCGCAAAGAAGATGGCGCGGCCGAAGCCGGCTCCCGCCTCTGCCAAAAAGGGCGCCGCGCCCGCAGCGACGAAGGCCGGCGGGTCCGAACCGCCGGCAGCGCCCGCAGCCGATGCAACCGGCGCGGCCAAGGATAAACCGATCCGTTCGGTCGGCCCGATCTTCATCCCGACCAATCCACCGGCGCGCTAGGCGATTTCAACGGCGCGCATTCGCGCCTCCCGTTCGCGATGCTCCCCCAAATTCCGACCTCATCCTGAGGAGCCGCGCGCGACACCAGCGCCTCGTCGGGCGCGGGCAGCGACTTCCCGGTGTCGCGGAATTTGTTGGTGATGGGATAGCG
>JBDRNF010000090.1:0-7852 GCA_043811435.1 Pseudomonadota bacterium | reverse complement strand
CGAGGCGCTGAAGAACCTGTCGATCATCGGCGCGCTGTTCATCATTGCAGGCTACGGCCGGACGTCGCAGACGCCGGAACCCGCCTACGGCGATGTCTGACCCGTCCGCCGCCACGGCGTGACGCTGACGCCATCGGCCGGGTCCAGGATCCGGGCCTCGCCGGCGTTGAGGCCGTGTGCGCCCAGGATTTCCTGCGGCGAGCGCGCCGGCACGCCGGGAAAACACGGCTCGCCATCAGGCAGCTTCACCCGCGGTGCCAGCGACAGCCAGAACGTGTCGTAGCGATCCATGAACATCTCGAAGACAACAGGCCCGCCGATCACGGCTATGGTGCCGGCGCGCACGCCGGCGCGTTCGCAGGTGGCCTCGAACGAGGCTCCCGCGGGATTCCACAGGGTGGCATTGGGATTGGAAGGATCGGGCGCGAGTGAGCCGACAGAGCGGGTCAGGATGATCCGCTTGCGGCCGGGCGAGTTTGGCTGATCCTCATAGGAGTTGCGGCCATGCACGATCAGGTCGGCGTGGTCGAGGGCGGTCGTGAAGAACCGCTTGTCGCCTTCGAATTTCAGTTCGTTCGGCATCACGCGATCGGCATTCGCCAGCATGCCGTCCGCGGACACGATGACGTAGCCGTCGATGCGCAATGCTGACACAGGCGTCGTCGCTTGCGGCTTGGGTTATTCCGAAACGGTCTGCACCACGCTGCTCAGCGGACGGCCGCTCACGGTCGGAAGCTTCATGTCCTTGATGAAGCTCTCGTCGTATTCCGCGAGGGTCACCACCGGCGCCTTGGGCCTCATGTGCACGACCTTGTAACCGCCGGCCTTCAATTTGCGCAGCAGCTCGGGCAGGGCTTCGCCGGTGTGCTTCTGGAAGTCGTGCATCAGGATGATGCCCTTGCCCATCTTGTCCACCTTCCGCATCACGGTGTCGATGATGGTCTGGGGCTTCCTCGCCTTGAAGTCGAAGGAGTCGAGATCGGTGGAGAAAATCCCGATGTTGCGCTCGCCGGCATAGGTGACCATCTCGGGCGGATGCTGCAGTGCCGGGAAGCGGAAGAACGGCGCGGGCGAGGCGCCGAGCGCCCATTTCACCGCGCTGAAGCCCTTTTCGATTTCTTCCTTGCGCTGCGCCTCGGTCAGCTTCTTGTTGTTGAGGTTGGCGTGCGACCAGGTGTGCGAGCCGACCGTGTGTCCGGCGGCGGCCACCTGCTTCAGGATTTCAGGATAATAGGTCGCGTGCTTTCCGATCGGGAAGAAAATGGCCTTGGTGCATTCCTCGGCCAGGGTCTTCAGCACCGAGGGCGTATTGACCGGCCATGGGCCGTCGTCGAACGTCAGCACCACTTCCTTGTCGCGCAGGAAATCGAGCTGCTTGAAATGCTCGAAACCGAAACCCGGTCCGCCGGTGGTGTCGATTTCCACGATGCGGCCGAGGCCCAGCGCGTCGGGATTGGCGCAAGCGGCTTTCGCGGGCGCCGGGGCCGGGGCCGGCGCGGGAGCAGGGGCTGGCGCCGCGGCGGCAGCTTGCGGTGCCGCATTCGCGGCGCCGGCAGCTTGCGACCATGCCGCGCCCGTTGCACACAGCGAAACCGCGCCCGCAAAAATCAAACCTGCCGCAATACGCATCTGATTTCCCTCAAATTGATCCCGCGCCCCGAACGTGCCAGGGCCGTTTCCTGCCTTGATCCTAATAGCCTATTTGGACGCGTGCCGCCACGGCAACGGCTCTTATCCAACGCTTCGGTTTGTCGGTGGACCCGCTGATTCGGTTCGTCAGGAGGCCGCGAGCGCCCGCGCGATGGCGGTTTTCACGCGCGTATCGGATGGTGCGACGGACTCGGGAAAGACGTCCGCGATATAGCCGTCGCGGCCGATTAGATATTTGTGAAAGTTCCATCGCGGAACATCCCTGGGGCGGGCTTCGGCGGCCCACTTGTAGAAGGGATGCGCGTTCGGGCCCTTCACGATGGCCTTCGCCGCGATCGGGAAGGTGGCGCCATGCTGCTGCGCGGTGTTCGCGATCTCGGTCGCGCCGCCGGGCTCCTGTCCACCGAAATCGTTGGAGGGAACGCCCAGTATCATCAGGCCCCGGCCGTGAAACTCCGTCCACAATTCCTGCAACCCGGCATATTGCGGGGTGTAGCCGCACAACGACGCGGTATTGACCACCAGAAGCGGCCGGCCGGCATGGTCGGCAAGCCGGATATCGCCGCCCGCCAGCGCCGGAAACGAAAACGCATAGGCCGTGATCCGGCTGACCGCGGCTTGCGCCAGCGCGCTTCGTGTCGAGACCGGGCCTGCGATGGCGGCGAGCGTCAGGCTGAGGATTGTCCTGCGGTCGATCATGGTCACCCTCTCAGGCTTCTCTCGCAGATTGGCCTCGGGCGAAGATAGCGCAACCGGCGCGCGGCCGCCTTTCAACAACCCGTTATGACGGGATCGGGCACCACGGCAGCGGCAGCAGTGGCAGGTACTGCCTGTTCCATTCGCAGATCGATTCCGCACCGCTGCGCTTGGTCGCGTATTTCACCGCCTCGGCCTGGCCGACCGCGATATGCAGGCAGAACAGGGCCACGGCGACGGGAAAGGTCCATTTGTGAAAGCGCAGATCGCTCGCGGCCGCGAGCAGGATCGCGCATGCGATGATAATGAGCGGATCGGTGAAGATGAAATATTCGGTCTTCAGTCCGCGGCGCACACCCAGCGTGTCGATCCCGATCGCGGCCAGCAGCAGCAGCAGGGCCTGGACCGCGACCCGTCTTTCGCAGCGCGACCAAGCATAGACGATACACGGGACGAGGAACCAGATCAGGAACACAGTCGGGCGCGGGGAGGGATGCAGTATGAACGCATAGCGCGCCAGTACTGACCCAATCCCCTTGAACAGCAGCACGAGGACTGCCGCCGGGTTCGGCTCGCTCGCGACGTCGGTGATGTACGGATCGGCAAACGTCAGCATTTTCTCCAGCGGATTGACCACCGCAATCACGTTGCTGGTGCTGTATTCAAAATTAAGCGCGAGCAGCGCTATCGATGCGCCGGCGGCCATGGTGAACATCGAGGCCAGCGTCTCGGCGACGCTGACGCGCCAGATCGCGGCATAAGCGACCATGCAGCCGCCGATCAGGATCAGCAGCGCGGCCTGATAGATGCCGAAGCGACCCAGCAACAGGGGGCGGAACTGGGCGGCGTCCAGCAAGGCGCGGTCAAGGCCGGTGGCGATGATCGGCCACGCCGCCATCAGGGCGGCAAAGGCGGTGGCGGCCGCGATGGCCAATGCCAGCCAGCGCAACGGCGAATCGCGCCAGAACGCCACGCTGGCGCCGGCGGCGCTGCCGAACGGCAGGATCACGATGGGCAGCACGCCGACCAGCAGGATCGCCTGCACTTTGTTTTCGAGGCCGAGCACGCACAATGCCGCTGCGACCGCCATTGCCAGCGGACGCGCAAGGCCGGCGTGGCGGCCGACCACGATCAGGATCAGCAGCGCGAAGATGACGGGGCAGGCCGCCACCAGTTCGCTGCGCAAAATACGCGAATGCACGGCGACACCGCTGGAGAATGCGAAGGCGACGATCGCCATTATCGCGATCCGCCAGTCGCGCACCACGCGGCGCATCAGGCTGGCGAAGATCAGCACACAGCCCGTCACGGTGAAAAGGGCCAGCAGGCGTCCGGCCCGGACCGCGCTAGTCATCGCCGCGTCGAAGCCGGCAGCATCCGATGCCTGCGGAATGGCGGACAGCGTCCAGGCGTCGAGCAGGCCGAGCCCATGCAGCAGCCGAAACCAGTACTGCACCGAAAGGATGGTGATGTAAGCGGTGTGGTCGAAGAACCGCTGCGGCTTGCCCTCATTCAGGATAAGCGCGTTGTAAACCACCATGAAATCCATGTCGGCATTGCGCCAGTAGACCAGCGCGTAGCCGAACAGAAGAAACGATGCCGCCATCCCGGCGACGATGGCCGTCAATCCCCAGCGCCAGCCGAGGAAAGTGAGCCGGTCAAAGGCGTCATCTGCCGCAGCGATCGGCGGCGCGGTCGTGCGGGCCGGGGTGAGAATCTCAGTCATGTGGGCCGCATTTTAGCCCAGATGTCGCCTCAAAGCGACCACGAATGGCCGCAGCCGCAACGACAGGACTTTTAGCGCAGCGGAACGATGAAATCCGTGCCTTCGCCGGTTTCACCGCCCTGGTTGATGCCATGGTCGGAGACCACGATCGAGCCACCGGTGCCGAGCGCCTCGGCGATGCGGGCCATCGCTTCCGGCGGGATCGTGATGCGGTCCAGCGCCTCGGCCGGGCTGTTCGGCAGCGGCAACGGCTGCTTCACTTCGGCCGGCACGACGCCCGCCATCTTTCGCCGCCGCGACGAACGCTCGTCGTCGCCGCGCTTCTGCGCGTTGCGTGCCGAGACCGGCAGCGAGACCACCGACCAGCGCAGCAGATTGGTATCGTCCTTGTCGACTTGCGCCGTGAACACATGGGTTCCCAGCAGGCGCTCGCTCGGCGCGATCGTCACGGGCACCTCGAACAGCGGCTTGAAATTCTCCCGGACATAGAGCTTGCCGTCCTTGCGGCTGACCAGCACCGCGATCCGGCCGGCAGGCTTCGGCGGCTCGGGCTTTGCCACCACCGCCTTCTCGGCGTCGGGCAGGCGGGTCTGGTCTTTTTTCACCTCGGGAGAGGTCGGGCGAGGATCGGTCGCCGCGGTAACGCTATCCTCGGACTTTGCGCTTTCGGTTGTCGCGGCCTTGACAGCATCGCCGCTCGCCTGGGCTGATGTCGCGGGCGGCTCATCCGGTTTCTTTTCGGTCTTGTCGGCGGCTTCCGCGTCGGCAGGCTTGATTTCAGCGATCGCCGCTTCCGACGGCTTGGTCTCGACGGACTGGGCATCGGATGAATTGATCTGGTCGGGATTTGCCGCGGCAGGTGCAGCCCCGGCTGTTGCGGCTTCGGCTTTCGCCGCGGCAACTGGTGTATCGCCAACCCCAGCGGCGGCGGCGTCCGCGGCGATCAGCGGGAAGGCGCCGGCCTCGGCCCCATCACGCGGCTGGCTGTGAGCAGGGTGCGCTGCCGATGACGAGGCATCGGTCATCGTGATCGCCGCATTGGCGCCGCTGGCGTCCGCGGTACGGGTCTGATCGCGCAACGGCCTGGAATCGCCGGCCTCCACGGCCGTCACGCCGTCATGGCCGACGGTCGATCGGAGTTCGAGGCTCGCCTCTGAAATCGCGGGCTTGACCGTCGCACCCGCGCCCTTGTCGGCTTTCGCGGCCGGCGGCGCATCCGGGTCAGACTCGATGGTAACCGTCGGCTGCGGCGGCGGCGCGACCTTCTGTTCGGCGAGCAGGGGATGCGAAAATCTGGCGGGGGTGATTTCGCCTGATGTGACGATGACCCGCGCGCCCATCCTGGTCCAGTTCCACATCCGGGCGGCGAAGGCCATCGGCATGCGGATGCAACCGTGCGACGCCGGGTAGCCCGGCAGCGCGCCGGCATGCATCGCGATGCCGGACCAGGTGATCCGCTGCATGAACGGCATCGGCGCGCCGCTGTAGATGTTGGAACGGTGAAACTTGCGCTTCTGAATGATGCTGAAGACGCCCATCGGCGTCGGATGGCCCTTCGTGCCCGTGGAGACCGGCGACTCCGCGAAAAATCCGTTGGCGTCGTAGACTTTCAGGGTTTGCCGCTCGATCGAGATGGCGATGGTCAGCGGACCCTGCGGTTTGACCGAATCCTTCGGCAGCTCGACCTTCTTGGCCTGGCGCGGGCGAACCCGCTGCGGACGCCGTGGCACCGGCGCCGGCCGGCTTTGGACATAACCGGGCTCGTAATCCGACCCGTAGTATCGATAATACCGAGAGGCTTCGGCAGGGGAAGCGAGGCCGATCGCCCCGGCCGCCGCCAAAACTGCAACTTGCCAAAACCGTTCGGTCGCAATGTTGGCAATAGAAATCCGATGTCCGCTCACGCGCAATATCCTCGATACCCAGCAATACTTGGTTGTCGCAGAGGCACAACACGTTCACCAGCGTAGGCCCCATGAGCCCTGCGACTTTCGCTCCAACCGTAGCAAAAAAGCCTCACATTCGGTTAAACGGGCCGCGCTCGTCCAGCTATCGGCAAGCCTTACCGGGGAGCGTCGGCGCACCTACATGCATGGCAACCCGCCACGGAGATATCCATGACATCCCAAGCCTTCCGCCAGTATGACGTCAAATGGAGGCTTTGCGCCTTGTTGGCACTGGTATGCGTGTCGCTGTGGCCCGCCGCGCCGGCCTATGCGGCCGATGAGCCGGATCTGATCTTCCGCCGCTCGACCGTATTCAAGTGGCTCAGCCCCAACGACAAGCTGGCGACCTATGGCGTCGACGATCCCGAGGTCGAGGGCGTGGCCTGCCATTTCACGGTACCGGAGCGGGGCGGCTTCAAGGGCTGGCTCGGGCTTGCCGAGGAAGTCTCTGATATTTCATTGGCATGCCGCCAGATTGGTCCAATCCGCTTCAAGGCCAAGTCGGAGCAGGGCGAGGATATGTTTCGGCAGCGGCGCTCGCTGTTCTTCAAGAAGATGCAGATCGTCCGCGGCTGCGACGCCAAGCGGAACGTGCTGGTCTATATGGTGTATTCGGACAGGATCATCGAAGGGTCGCCGAAGAATTCGACCTCTTCGGTCCCGATCATGCCGTGGGGCGCCGACGCCGCCGCGGTTCAGAAATGCGGCGACTTCATCCACTGAGCCGTGGCTTAATTCCAACGCTTAATTCTAAGGCTTGATTTCTAAGGCTTGGCCGGATCAGGGCGTACCCATGGCTCGGAGCGGGCCTTGGGGTCACGGCAGCCCACCAGCTGGACCAATTTTTGGGGCGTCGAATAGTTGCCGCTGTCGCCGCATTGCTGCGACATTGCGCCACAATTTACCGGCCGTTTCATCCTGGCGGTGTTGGGAGCTTCGATCCGCAATTTGGGAGTCCCGTCGGTTCGGGCCAGGCGTTCGATCAGCGGCTGGTCGGGGGTGCAGGCCGAGGTTTTCTTGCCAACATCGATGTTGCCCACGACTGCTATCCTTTGCCTAATTTCAGGTCACAACGCGCATCCAATGCGAAAGGTTGCACGTCGTTGGTGTGAGACGGTCGCCGAGCGACTTCGGTTCATGGTGGCGGGCGGCTGAGGCCTTCTCCACCACAGAAAGATTAAAAAATCGGGCCCGGGCTTCAAATCCAGGCTCGCTTGAACCCCATCGTTTTGGCCGACGTCTGATGCGGACAGATGCCTGATGGAGAAGTCCGATGCGAACTCTCAGCTACATGTTTGTCCTGGTGCTGGTCCTGACCGGGTCCTCGCTGGCAGGCGCCGCCGAGCGCGACGTGCCGGGGGTCGGTACCTTCGTCTATTGCGGGGCGCCGATCATGACCCCGGCGCCCGAGCTGCTGGCTGAACTCGGCCAGTGAGCGATTGGTCCAGCGGACGACGACTTCCTTACCCTCCCCTGGAGGGGGAGGGTCGGCTCGCATCGCCAGAGGCGCGACGGGGTGGGGTGATAGTCTCTCACCTCGATCACTGTTCGAGGCGAGAGACCTTCACCCCACCCCGCCGCTCTCCGGACGATGCTTCGCATCGCCGGCTTCGCAGCGACCCACCCCCTCCAGGGGAGGGTAAGAGGAACCGCGGTCCTGCTTAATGGAAAATGCTACCCAGATAGCCTTTACGCATGTCGGCAAGAGTTTTGCCGGCGACCGTGGCGCGCAAGCGGTTCGGGCGGTGGACGATGTCTCGCTCGCGGTCGCCGAGGGGGAATTTCTCGCCATCGTCGGCGGCTCCGGCTCCGGCAAGACCACGCTGCTGCGGCT
>JBDRNF010000089.1:0-55817 GCA_043811435.1 Pseudomonadota bacterium | reverse complement strand
GGGGGGTTTGGTCCTTGCGGGTGTTCTACGCAATCTGGCGGGGGCACAAAACGGCTATGCTTTTCGCCCCCCCACCCCCCCGCTCTGGGGGGGGGTGGGGTGGGGTGGGGGGTGGGGGTAAGCGCAGCGCATCCGACGGGCCGCGAGTCTGCGCATTCTTCCCACAGCGAATTGGCTGAAGCACCCCCCCCCCCCGACCCCTCCCCACCGCTGCGCCCGCCTTCGCCAAGTGGCTTCGGCGGACACAGCGGGAGGAGGGGAGAAGAATTCAGTCGTTGGTCACGTGCACCCCGGGCGTGCGTCCGGAATTCCACTGTCCGCCGACTGCCCGCTCGATCTGGGCCGACAGCTGCAGCAGCAGTCCGTCGTTGGCCTGCCTGGCGATGGCCTGAATGCCGAGCGGCAACCCGTTCTCGTGTTGCGCCAGCGGCAGCGAGATCGCCGGAAGCCCACAGAGATTGGCGAGCGGGGTGAAGGCGAAGTTGCGCCACAGATTGCCGAACCAGTCCAGCACCGATGGATTGTCCGATATCGTCAGATATTCCGTCGTGCCGACCTTGGGTGTCGGCAGCGCGGTGATCGGCGTCAGGATGACATCCCAGTCCTCGAAGAACGCGCCGAAGCCGCGGGATGTCGTGTTGAACACCGCCTGCATGCGCGCCCGTTCGGCGAATGTCGTGTGGCGGCCGGCTTCCCAGATCCGGATGTTGACGGGCTCGACCAGATCGGCCGGCGGCCGGTCCAACCCGCGCGCCGCCAGCATGTTGCCGATCACGATGGCAAAGTTGCTGATGTAGCAGGTGGTCTGGGCGTCAAAGGCGGCGCGATAATCGATCGCGGGCAGCGCGTGGTCGACGTGATGGCCGAGGCTTTCGAGGAATTTTCCCGTTCTTTCCAGTTCGGCCGCTATCGCCGGCGTTGCCCGGTAGTCGCCCCATTGGTGCGAAAGCGCGATTCGGAGCCGTCCCGGATCGCGCTGGACCATGTCCAGATAGGGCTCCGGCGCGGTCCAGAACGGCATGAATTCGCCTGACGCCGGGCCGCGGCACGCATCCACGAAAGCCGCGGTATCGCGTACCGAACGCGACTGGCAGCCCTGGATCGATACCAGCCCGGTCAAGTCGGACATGTGCGGCGCCAGCGAGAACACGCCGCGCGAAACCTTGAGGCCGATGTTGCCGTTGACCCCGGCCGGAATGCGGATCGAGCCGCCGCCATCCGTTGAATGCGCGATCGGCACGGCGCCCGCCGCGACCATGGCGGCGCTGCCGGCCGACGATCCGCATGTCGTGTAATCCGTATTCCACGGGTTGCGGGTGACGTAGACGGCGGGATTGTCGGCGGAGCTGCAAACGCCGAACTCCGGCGTGGTGGTCCGTCCGATCAGGTTGAGTCCGGCCTGTCGCATCTTCGCCGTCAGGAAAGTATCGGCCGTGGCGCGGTTGCCGCGCATCAGCAGCGAGCCCATTTCCTGCAACCGGCCCTTCATGGTCGGGCCCAAATCCTTCATCAGGAACGGCAGGCCGGCAAACGGCCCGGCCAGATTGGCGCCGTTCCCGGCGGGATCGGCAATCGCGTCTTCAAAGACCTCGACCACGCCCGACAGCGCGGGATCCACCCTGGCGATGCCGGCGGCCGCCTGACTTGCCAATTCCCGGGCGGTCAACTCGCCCTTCCTGACGCGCGCCGCCAGCGCCACGCCATCGTGCTGCGCCCATTCATTCCAGCTCATCGGCAACGTCATGCGATTCATTTCCTTCCGTGCGGCGGCAACCTTAGTTTCGCGGCCCGGCAAGTCAACAAATCGGGAGATGTCGCGTCGAAGACGGCGTCGAGAGCGTTTGACGCAGATCAAACGACCTTCGAAGCTTTGGTGACACAAGGGCAAAAAACAGGAAGCTGGGATGTCCGCAACCGAGATCGCGAATCGTCATTTCTCCGCGGCTATCGCTGAAGCGGAAGCCGCCGGGATGGGCCACGACAGCGTCTGCCGATCGCTGCTTGGCCTCGTCGTCTCCAAATATCTCGAGAGCAGGAGTGTCGCCGACGTCCAGTCGGAGCTGCGCTTTGTCGCCGAGAATTGCGATCCCGGGACGGATTTCATGTTCATGCGCCCCTAGACCGGAACGTCGGCGCCGGTCTCTTTCCCGGCGCACGACGAGCCGGACGCCCGACGGCAGTGCCGCGAGCGTCGTCATTGCTGCATTCATCGTTTGCTCCGCTCGAGGGAGCAATACGTTCGAGCCCGCCTCAGGTTTCGAGCTGCTTGCCGATCGGCAACGCCCGGATCCGCTTGCCGGTCGCTGCGAAGATGGCGTTGATCAGGGCCGGAGCGAACGGAGGCACGCCGGGTTCGCCGACCCCGCTGGGGGGCGCGTCGGCATCGGCGGGCACGATGTGCACATGGGTGATGCGAGGCGCTTCGTCCATCCGGATCACCGGGAAGTCGTCGAAATTCCCCTGCTGGACCTTGCCGTCCTTGAAGGTGATCTCGCCATATTTGGCGAGGCTCAGGCCCATGATCGCCGCGCCCTCGATCTGCGACTCGATCCGCTCCGGATTGACGAAGGTGCCGCAATCGATCGCGGTATCGACCCGGTGGACGACCAGCTTGCCTTTCTCGCCGACCGATACTTCGACGATGGTCGCGATATAGCTGACGAAGCTGCGGTGCGCGGCAATGCCGAGTCCGTGTCCCTTGGGCATGGCCCGTCCCCAGCCGCCCTTGTCGGCGACGAATTCGACGACGCGGCGCAGTCGCGCCGTATCGATCGGATAGCTTTCGTAAGGCTCGCCGTAGTTCCAGGGGTCCTTCACCGAGTCGAGCTTGACGATCCGCGGCGAGCCGATCAGTTCGAGCAGCATGTCCTTTTGATCGCGGTTGGTGGCATGGGCGAGTTCGCCCACCATCGACTGGACCGCGAAGGCGCGTGGGATATTCGACACCGAGCGGAACCAGCCGATGCGGGCATGCGCGGCGGCTTCCGGGTTCTCGCATTGAATATTGGCAATCTCGAACGGCATGTCGATCAGCCCCATGCCGAGTTCGAGCGGCAGCGCATGCACGGCGTTGGGGGCAAAGGTCGAGGCGATGCTCGGCGCCACGCTGCGGTGCCGCCAGGCCACCACCTTGCCGCTCTTGTCGAGGCCGGCCTCGATACGCTCGGCCGACACGGTGTGGAGGAAGCCGTTGCGGACGTCATCTTCCCGGGTCCATTGCACCTTCACCGGCGCACCGATCGCCTTCGAGAGCAGCGCCGCCTCGATGGCAAAGTCGCATTTCGACTTGCGCCCGAAGCCGCCGCCGAGCAGGGTGACGTTGACGGTCACGTTCTCCTGCGGGATTCCAAGCGTCTTGGCGACGTCTTCCCGGGTCCCGCCGGCACTTTGCACCGGCGCCCATATTTCGCACCTGCCGTCCTTGAAGTTGGCGAGCGCCACCGGCGGCTCCATCGCGACATGGGCGAGGTGAGGCAGGTAATATTCGCCGACAATGACCTTGTCGGCGCCTTTCAGGGCGGCGTCGACGTCGCCTTCCTTGCGCACGACCAGTCCCGGTTTGCGCGCGGCTTCCTCGAGCTGGGCACGGTAGGCTGTCGATTCGTACTTGCCGTTGGGGCCGTCGTCCCAGACGATCTTCAGGGCATCGCGTCCCTTGATGGCGGCACCGGTATTGCGGGCGATCACCGCGACGCCACCGACCGGCTGGAACTTGGACGGCCATGGCCAGCCCTGCACCTCCATCACTTTCTCCACGCCGGAGACCTTCATCGCAGCGGTTGCGTCGAACGATTTCAGCTTGCCTCCGGTCACCGGCGGACGTGCGATCACGGCATACTTGGTGCCGGGCAGGGTGACATCGCCGCCATATTGCGCGGTGCCGATGGTGATATCGCGAAGGTCGACGATGCCGATCTGGCCCTTGCCGAGATAGCGGAAATTCTTCGGATCCTTGAGCTTCAATCCCTCCACGCTCGGCACCGACTCCTTCGCCGCATCGGCGGCGAGTTCGCCGAACCCGAGACGGCGGCTGGTCGCGGAATGAACCACCTCGTGGTTGACCGCCCTGACCTCCGTTGCCGGCACGCCCCAGCGTTTGGCGGCGGCGGTTTCGAGCATGGTGCGCGCCGATGCTCCGATCTCGCGCATCGGCTGCAAATAATGCCGGGTGCTGCGCGATCCGTCGGTATCCTGATTACCGAACTTGGCTTCGTCGCCATGCGCCTGCTGCACCTTCACGCGCGACCAGTCGGCCTCCATTTCCTCGGCCACGATCAACGGCAGGCTGGTCCGCACGCCCGTTCCCATTTCGGCGCGGTGCGCCACGATCGTCACCGTGCCGTCGGATGCGATGGCGACGAACACGCGGGGATCGACCACGGTGCCGTGCGGCATCTTGCCGGCGCCGGTCTGATATTTCGCGAACGCATGACGCGACATGACAGGTGCGGCCAGCACGAGTCCGCCCGCGATGCCGAGGCCCTTGAGGACGCCGCGGCGGGAGATCTTTTCGACCTGGACGCGGCGCTCGATGCCGCGAAGCATGCCGGGATTGGTGATGATATTCATGATCAGACCCCCGTCGAGGCGAGATGGACCGCGTTTTCGATGCGCTGGTAGCAGCCGCAGCGGCAGATATTGCCCGCCATCGCTTCGCGTATCTGGTCGTGACTGGGCTTCGGGTTCTCCATCAGCAGCGCGGCCGCCTGCATGATCTGGCCGGCCTGGCAGAAGCCGCATTGCGGGACGTTGACCTGGCGCCAGGCCTTCTGAACGGCGTGATCGCCCGTCGGGTGAAGGCCTTCGATCGTGGTGATCTCACGGTCGACCACGTCGGAAACCGAGGTGATGCAGGCGCGGACCGCCTGCTTGTCGACGATCACGGTGCAGGCGCCGCAAAGGGCCTGGCCGCAGGCGAACTTCGTGCCGGTCAATCCGATTTCGTCGCGGAGATACCACAGTAGCGGCAGATCGGGGTCGCCATCCCAGTCTCTTTGCTGGCCGTTCACCTTCACCTTGATCATGATCGATCCTCGCTCTTGATAAGCTGCTGATGGATGCTTCGACGTGAGCGGGAAAACAGGAGGGATGAGCGCTCACCGCCGTCGCTTCGAAATTCCTTGCTGCTGTCTGGCCTGGCTGGGATTTCTGTGAGCCATCTCCTCCTGATTTTATTATTGGCTGTGATCAATCGGTCGCGTTTGGCGGAGGCCGCCACAAGGCGTTCTATATTTGTATTCGAATGTTTGGCGAAAGCTGGGCAGGGACGGCGCCGCTGCATTTGGTCAGCATGGCTTACGCAGCGCGTGTGATGGATTTTCATCAAACCCGAGCGTTGCCGCTCACATCGTGGCCAGGCGCTGCTGCGGTCCGGCTATCGGATCAGCGCTTGGCCCGCGGCGCCGGCGGTGGTGGCGCTGGCTCTTCCTCCTTCGCCGGCGGCGGCTCGGTCTGCACCTTGCAGCTGGAAGCCGCGAGCGAGGCTTGCGCCTGCGGCATCAGGCCGGGCTCCGGCGCCAGCGCCTTCAGCACGATCAGCCCCGTCGCGGTCGGAGAGTCGATGATCAACCGATCGGCCGCGGTGATTTCCTCGTCCTCGGGCAATTCGGCGTGCTGCGCCTCGGTCATCAGGTCGAGTTCGATCAGCCGGCGTCCGGCCGACCGATCGTTGATGGCGTAATAGGCGACTTCGTTGCGGGTATAAAACGACACCGAGGTATAGGCCTGGCTGACCGGCACCGTGAGTTTGATGGGGCCGCCCGACAGATCGTAGCGGCAGACCGCGATCGCGAAGGCGGGATCCATGAACGGCAGCGGGGCGTTGTTCGGTTGCGCCGGCGGCAGTGCGGTCACCGCGTTGAGTGTCGTCATCGGCGTGAGGCGCGAATAGGCGTCCTGGGTGGCGATTCGCGGCAACGCCAGTACGCTGACGAGATGCACGACACCGCCCAGCAGCACGCCCGCGATGATGGTGAACAGCAGGCGGATCATGGGCAGCCCACCGTCGCGATCGAGGGCATCGGCGCATCCCGCTGCGTCCGTGTCGCCACGCCGACCGGGGTATCGTACAGCCGCAGCGTCAGCGCGTAGCGCTCGATGCCCCCGGTGGGGAGCCAGTTTCCGGCGCGCGAGCGCGACGCCACCCGGATCTCGAAGGCGCCATCGGCGCCGCGGATGATTTCCTGGCTGGTGAAGCCGTAGCGCTGCAGCGAATTCGCGACCAGATGTCCCTTGGTATTGTAGAGCGTCAGGGTCCAGAACCGCGCCGCGGGGGTGACACCGCTGACCACCACGTCGCAGCGCCCGTCGAGCGGCTTGTTGCGGTCGTCCGTGGTCGCGGTGAAGGCGACGCCGTCGCCGGTGCCGACCGGCAGCTCGCCGCTGCGGGCGATCGAGGCGCGCGAATAGGGATCGACATCGGCGGTGCCGGTCTTCGGCCGGGCGGTCCAGGCGCCGATCGTCAGGGTGCCGAGATCGGTGCCGCGCGTCGCCGTCAGCCAGGTCGCGCCAAGGCCGACGACGGTCGCGAGGATCAGTGCCAGCAGTGTGATGAAGATCAGCCGCACGGTCAGTTCTTGCGCGGCGGAGGTGTCGCCGCGGCTTCGCCCGGCCCAGCCGCGGCAAAGCTGTCCGGGAATGCGACCGAAGTGGACGACAACGGCCGCACGGGTTTCGGCGGTTCGCTGGACGAGGTCTTGCCTGCGGTCTTGCCGGCCTCGTCGAGCATCTTTTCAACGCGCACCAGAATATCCGCGCCGCGCTTGGTGAGGATCGGCGGCGGTCCGGGCTTGATGTCGGGAAGCTTCAGCCCGCCGTTGGCCGCCATCGCAGCGGAGGCCGCGGCGGCTGGCAATTTCGTGCCGGCGCCGACGCCCGGAATCTCCTTGATCTCGACGCCCTGGTGGGCCGCGACCATGATGTCGTGCCAGGTCTGCGCCGGCAGCGAGCCGCCGGTCATGCGGTTGGTCGGCGAGTAATCGTCATTGCCGTACCACACCGCGCAGGTGAAATTGCCGGTAAATCCGGCGAACCAGGCATCGCGATAAGCGTTGGTGGTCCCGGTCTTGCCCGCGGTCGGAATGCCGTCAAGCCGCGCGCGTCGCGCGGTACCCTCGCTGATGACGTGGCTCATCATGCCCGACATGTCGGCGGCGACCGACGCCGGGATCGCCTGCACCGGCTTCTTGCCGTCGCGGTCGAAACGCCAGACCAGGTCGCCGGCGCCGGTACGGACTTCCAGCACGGCGTGCGGCGTCACCGACTTGCCCTTGTTCGGGAAGGTCGCATAAGCCACCGCGTGTTCGAGCACCGACACTTCATCGGAGCCGATCGGCATCGACGGCGTATCCGGCAATGGCGCCGTGAGGCCGAATTTGCGCGCTACCTCGGTGATCTTGGCGCGGCCGGCCTTGGCCGGATTTGGCGACTTGCCGCCAAGCCAGATCGACAGCTTTACCGGCACCACGTTGATTGAACGGGTAATCGCCGTGGTCAGCGTGACCTTGCCGGAGTAGGAATGGCCGTAGTTCTGCGGACACCAGTTGCCGATGCAGACCGGGCCGTCGATGATGGTATCGCTCGGCTTCCAGCCGTTCAGCAGCGCCGTGGCGTAGACGTAAGGCTTGAACGACGAGCCGGGCTGGCGCATCGCGTCCACCGCACGGTTGAACTGGCTGGCGCCGTAGTCGCGGCCGCCGACCATCGCGCGCACGCCGCCGTCGAGATCGGCTACCACGACTCCGGCCTGGGTGGCGTGATAGTCGCGGCCGAACTGGCGCAACTGGTTTTCGACGGCGGCTTCCGCGGCGCGCTGCAGGTTCATGTCGATCGAGGTGCGGACGACGAAGACGCGCTCGACATAGGATTTCGGAAACGTATCGACCAGCCGGCGCATCTCGTCGAACGCCCAGTCGAGATAGTAGTTCGGCGAATTCTCGTCGCGGCGGTCGACGGCGATGGCAGGATTGCGCCGTGCGCCGAACACCTGGCCCTCGGTCATGAAGCCGGCATCGACCAGATTGTCCAGAACGATGTTGGCGCGGGCGCGGGCGGCGGGCAGGTTGATGTGCGGGGCGTATCTGGTCGGGGCCTTGAACAGACCGGCGAGCATCGCGGATTCCGCCAGAGTGACGTCGCGCGCCGATTTGTTGAAGTAGAAATGCGCGGCGCCGTCGACGCCGAAGGTGCCGCCGCCCATATAGGCGCGATCGAGATACAGCTTCAGGATCTCGTTCTTGGTGAGGCGGGTTTCCAGCCAGATCGCCAGGAACGCTTCCTTCACCTTGCGTTCGATAGTGCGCTCGTTGTTCAGGAACAGGTTTTTCGCCAGCTGCTGGGTGATCGACGATCCGCCCTGCCGCACGCCGCCGGCCTGCGCATTGGTCACGAGGGCGCGCGCGGTGCCGGCGATGTCGATGCCGAAATGGTCGTAGAAACGGCGGTCCTCGGTGGCCAGCGTCGCCTTGATCAGATTGTCGGGAAAATCCTCCAGCGGAATCGAATCATTGTGCTTGATGCCGCGGTTGCCGATCGGATTGCCGTAGCGGTCGAGAAACGACACCGCGAGATCCGATTTCTTCAGCCAGTCGTCATCGGCGGTTTCGCGAAATGCCGGCACCGCCAGCGCCAGCATCAATATCAGGCCGACAAGCCCGATGGTCGCAGCCTCCGACAGAGGTTCGATGAAAACCCAGCGTTTCCAGCGGCCGACATAGAAACGGTCCATGAAGGTGGAAAACCGCTCATAGAGCTCGCGCACGCCCTTGCCGGAGGAGAACAGCGTCGAGTCGATGCGTGCATCCAGATCCAGCATCCAGTGCCGGATCTTCGTCTTCCAGTGTGGTGGTACGATCTGGCGCACCGGGACCCCAGGTCAATTCGCAGCGCTTGAGGGTGCCCCGCCGGGCACGCTCGAAACGTCATGCGGGAATGTTGCGGCAAACCCAAGGCGCTCTTACGCCATCGGGGACTCGTTCCCTATCTAACCGAGCGGAGGCCATAAACCAATGGTCTGGCTCGCGATTTTGAACAGCACGGCTAACGCCGGCGGCGGCTTTAAGCGCTACCGGGCCTTACCGGGTACCCACGTCGCTTGAAAACGCTGTAGAAGGGCTCGAACAACTGCCGCCAGTCGGGGAATCATGACCGCCCAGCCCAAGCCGCCCTCGGATCAAGAGGGATTCTTTTGGAAAACCAAGACGTTGGAAGAGATGTCCAACGCCGAATGGGAAAGCCTGTGCGACGGCTGTGCGCGCTGCTGCCTGGAGAAGCTCGAGGACGAGGATACCGGCAAGATCTATTTCACCCACGTGTCCTGCAAGCTGCTGGATGCCGGGCTGTGCGCCTGCAAGGACTATGCGAACCGCTCCGATCAGGTTCCGGACTGCGTCCGGCTGACGCCGGAAAACGTCCGCACCCTGAACTGGCTGCCGCCGAGCTGCGGCTACAAACTGGTGGCCGAGGGCCGCGATCTCTATTGGTGGCACCCGCTGATTTCCGGCGATCCCAATACCGTGCACGAAGCCGGCGTCTCGGTGCGCGGGCGGGTGCAGGGAACCGAGAACGAGATCCCGGATGCCGACCTCGAGGACCACATCGTGCAATGGCCAGGGCTGTTGCCGAAGCGGGCCCGGCTGAAGAAGCGGCCGGTCACCTGAGACGCCACTGGCGCGTCCCGTAGAAAAATCAGGCTTCACATCTCATATAAAGCGCGATAACTTGCAGAGGTAGTTGAAGTATATTTCATCTCTAAGTAGTCTATTTGAATTGACAAATTGAAGCAATTCATTGCCTCCGGAGGTGCGCGCATGCCCGACGCTCCTGTTGTCGGTATCCCCACTGATCCTGCAATCGAGAAGCTGGAAGCGACGTCCGCGCTCTGTCTGTCGGGTGGCGGCTATCGCGCAATGGTTTTTCATGTCGGCGTGCTGTGGCGGCTCTATGAAACCGGACTGCTGGCCGGCGTCAAACGCATATCGAGCGTTTCAGGTGGTTCGATCACGGCCGGCGTGCTGGCGCTGAAATGGCGCGAACTCAGTTTCGCGCCGAATACCATCCAGAGCGAATTCATCCCGAAATTCGTCGCGCCGCTGCGCGCCTTTGCCGGTGTGACGATCGACGCAGAATCCGTTCTGCTCGGCGCGCTGCTGCCGGGCAGCATCAGCGATCGCATCGCCGAGGCCTATGACGAGCACCTGTTCCACGGCAAGACGCTGCAGGACATGCCGGACGAGCCGCGTTTCGTGATCAACGCGACCAACGTGCAATCCGGCGTGCTCTGGCGCTTCATGAAGCCCTACATGAGGGACTATCGCGTCGGCAAGGTTTCCAGGCCGAAGGTCCCGTTGGCGCAAGCGGTTGCTGCATCCTCCGCCTTTCCACCAGTGCTGTCGCCGTTCAAACTGCGTCTCAAGGACAGCGATTTCGAGCCTAATTCGGGGATGGACCTGCAGCGGCCGCCGTTCACGACGCACGTCGTTCTCAGTGACGGCGGCGTCTATGACAATCTCGGCCTGGAGACCGCATGGAAGCGGCATGAGACGGTGTTCGTCAGCGACGCCGGCGGCAAGACCGAGGCGGAAGAGGCGCCCGAGACCGACTGGGCGCGGCATTCCTACCGAGTGCTGAACCTGATCGATAATCAGGTGCGCTCGCTGCGCAAACGCCAAGTCATCGACTCGTTCGAAGCGAAGGCGCGGAAGGGGGCCTATTGGGGCATCCGCACCAATATCGCAGACTACGAACTGCCTGATGGGCTGCCTTGTCCGCTTGATCGAACGACTCAGCTTGCGGAACTGCCGACGCGCCTGAAGCGGCTCGACGCTACGACGCAGGAGCGGCTGATCAACTGGGGCTACGCGGTCTGCGACGCGGCCCTGCGCAGGCATGTGGACCCAACTCTGAAGCCGCCAACTGCGTTTCCCTATCCAAGTTCGGGAGTCTGACGCGGATGGCAAAAGCAGTGCGCAAGAAAAAGGTAACGAAGCATCGCGCGGCGCCGCGAGGGAAGGAGCCGAAAGTGGCGGATGACCCAAAGCCCCAGGGTGATGAGAGACCCGAACAATTCTCGATTCCGCCGGAGTTGGTCGAGCACCTCCTGCTCGGTCCCGCAGACGATCGCCGTGTGCTGCAGGACTCGCCGCTGCTCGGCGATGTCTGGGCCGCCTATGCGCTTGATCCCGGCAAAGTCCAGGATGTTCTGATTACGCCGCACAAGAATGCAACCGCGGCGCGGATCGCCAGGGCGATCCCCAAGGCCATCGACGTCTGGGCCGGAGAACGCGGGCGAGTAGCGGAATTTGCGCCGGCCGATCGGCCCCGCGTGCGGCCCAAAGTTGCTTATTTGCAAGGCCTGGTAGGAGCCAGGCTTTATTTCGATCAGGTGCTGCGAATTCTCGTGCCCCGGACGCAGTGGTGGCACGAGCCAAAGGTGACCGATCGAATCGCGAAGGTTGACGTGGGCCCGGACGGCAAGGAGGGCATGCTGAAGAAGCTGCTCGCGCGGGCTCCCAAGAAATCGACCACGGCGTCGGACAATGTGTCGGAAAACTTTACCTCGCTGCAAAGATACATTGCGCTCGCCGGCCTGATCCATTGGGTCGGCACACTCAAACGTCCCATTGATCCCCGCACCGCCAAACCAGTCGAAGACCTGGAACTGCGGACCGTCGATCAGGCTTTTCAGCTATACGAGCCTTTCATGGGCGAGATAGTCGCCAGCATGCTCAAACTCTACCCGATCGTTAAGGAGAACCCGAAGGCACTCGCCCCGACTGTTTCCAAAGAGCGGGACGATGCCGACGACAACCCGGTCGCCATTTTTCAGGTCTCGCTCAATCGTATTGCTACTCCTGCGCTCGAGCGATCCGTGCCGGCCGTGAAGGCCGACGCGGCGCATTCGCTGTTCAGGGTCAATTGCAGGAACATTGTCTGGGCAGTTCTCGATTCCGGTATTCAGAACGATCACGACGCGTTCATGACGTCGGAGGACGATCCGGCAAAACGCAAATCGCGTGTCAGGAAGATCTTCGACTTCACGAATATCCGCGAGATCGTCAGCAGCGAAACGGCCGATGTCGACCCGGAGACTCTCAAAAAACTCAAAGACACGACCGGCCTCTCTGCGGAGAATGTCGACGAACATCTCAAGACAATTGCCCTGGATTTCGAGCACGAGCGTCCGCTCGATTGGGCCACCGTGGAAAAGCTGATCATGGTCAAGCCCGACAAGTCCGAAAAGCTGGGCAGTCCGCACGGTACCCACGTTGCGGGGATCATCGGCGCCCACCAGTTCGGGAACAACAAGACCGATGCCAAATATGCCGGCGGAATGTGC
Source organism: Pseudomonadota bacterium (assembly GCA_043811435.1). Classification (GTDB taxonomy): domain Bacteria; phylum Pseudomonadota; class Alphaproteobacteria; order Rhizobiales; family Xanthobacteraceae; genus Bradyrhizobium. Next base: position 43,483 of record JBDRNF010000089.1, on the reverse strand, counting down.
CCCGACATCGGCCTCTACGATTTCCGCGTGCTGGGCAAAAGTCAGGAAGACACCGAGTTCGCGGTGATCGCGGCCTTGCAATACATTCGCTACGTCAACGAGCGGCACAATTACATCACGATCCATGGCGCCAATCTCAGCCTGTCGATCCCGCATAGCGTCCGCAATTTCGCCTGCGGACGCACGCCGGTGTGCAATGAATGCGAACGGCTGGTTGAGAGCGGCGTGGTGGTCGTGGCGGCGGCGGGTAACCGAGGCTACCAGAGATTCGAAACCAGGGATGGGCCATTCGAAAGCTACGCCGCCTTCAGTATTACCGACCCCGGCAACGCCGACGGCGTCATTACCGTGGGATCGACGCATGGAACCTGGCCGCACACCTATGGCGTCAGCTTCTTCTCCAGCCGCGGCCCCACCGGCGATGGCCGCGCCAAACCCGACCTTGTCGCGCCGGGCGAAAGGGTCTTGTCGACGGTCCCGGGCAACGATTGGGCTCCCGAGTCCGGCACCAGCATGTCTGCGCCGCTGGTCAGCGGTGCCGCGGCAATGCTGCTGGCGCGCTACGAGGAGCTGATCGGGCAGCCGCGCCGGGTCAAGCGTATTCTGTGCGAGAGCGCGACCGACCTCGGCCGCGAACGAAGTTTTCAGGGCCACGGCATGCTCGACGTTTTGCGGGCGCTTCAATCCATCTGAAGAGGTGCGATATGCATTTCAGCCTGGACGTCCTGCGTGCCCGCAAGGGCGATTGTCTGATACTTCATTTCGGAACCGAGGGCGATCCGCACCTGGTCCTGATCGATGGCGGGCCCGCAAAGGTCTACCAACCGCATCTGAAGCCGCGGATCGAGCAGGTTCACGCCTCGCGCGGGCTTGAACCGAGCCAACCGTTGCCTGTGGACGTCGTGATGGTCAGCCACGTCGACGACGATCACATCAGGGGAATTCTCGAACTGACCGCGGAACAACTCGGCAACAGCCCGGACGTTCGCCTCAAGGTTGGGAGCCTTTGGCATAACAGCTTCGACGATCTTCTCGCCAACACACCGGAGGAATTGCTGTCCGGTTTCGGACTCGCATCATTTGAGGCCGGCGCCTCCCGCAAACCGGACTTCGACGGCATCGAGCCGGACGGAGAAAGTGACGAGGAAGATGTCCATCAGACCGTCGATGTGCTGGCCAGCATATCGCAAGGTCGGCAATTGCGCGATGACCGGGAGGTGTTGCAACGGCGATCGACGGCACGGCGGCAGTGGAAGCTGAATCACAAATTCGAGGGCGAACTGATCCTGGCAACCGCGAATTCGGAGCCGGTCATGCTCGATGGCGGTCTCAAGATGACCGTGGCCGGACCGATGCAACCGGAGTTGGAAGCGCTGCAGCAGGCACACGACAAATGGCTGCGCGAACAGAAGGCCGGAAAGAAGAAGACGCCGGAGGCCATGCTGGCGGCCTTCACCGATAAGTCGGTGCCCAATCTGTCCAGCATCGTGGTGCTCGCCGAATTGGGCGGCAAGAGCATGTTGCTGACCGGCGACGCACGCGGCGACAAGATCCTGGAAGGGCTTGAACTCATCAAGCTTCTCACTCCCGGCGGCAACCGGCACTTCGATCTTCTCAAGGTGCCCCATCACGGCAGCGCCAACAATATGGAGACCGACTTCTTCAAGCGCCTGCCGGCCGACCACTACGTTTTCTCCGGCGACGGCGAGCACGGCAATCCCGAGCGCGAGACGCTGGAAATGCTGCTGGAAGCCCGGGGCGTCGATGCTGAATACACGATTCATCTCACCTATGAGGTCGACGAGATCGATATCGAGCGTCAGGCGGACTGGGAAAAGGAACAGGCCAAGGAAAAGGCCCGCAAGAAAAAGAATCCGGCGAGCAAGAAGCCGGTGAGGGAGAACTGGTCGCCCGCCAAGCACAGCCTGGCGGCGCTTTTCAGCGACAATCCGAAGTTCGGTGCCAAGGTCAGGATCGTGCATGAAGCGCAGCCGCACATGATCGATCTGCTCGATCCGGTGGAACTGTAGCCTCGCAGCTGGCGTGCCTCGACGTGGCGGCCAGCGGCTCGCGCCGCGACCCCGGCTGCCGGTCAGACCGGTCCGATGGCAGCTTCGCGGGATGCACCCATGCGTGTAACCCGCTGCCGCAGCCCGGAGTTTCCTCTTATACGGTGCTGAATACAGCGATTCCGCGCGGTCTGCCGCGCGCCCCGATCACACGCGGCCAAATGAACAAGTTCGAACGGCCGGGCCATCACCCGGCTGACCAGCAGACGTTGCCCGAGACGACCGCCGGCGATGCCACGCCGTTGCCGGGGCAGGTCATCGAACTCAGCGATGCGCCGCCGATCGCGCCGCAGGTGCCGCTGACGCCAAGTGAAGTCCGCACCATCCTGATGAGCCTGCTGCTGACGATGTTTCTGGCAGCACTCGACCAGACCATCGTCGCCACCGCGCTGCCGACCATCGGTCGCCAGTTCAATGACGTCACCAGCCTGTCCTGGGTGATCTCGGCCTATCTGCTGGCATCGACCGCGGTGGCACCGGTATTCGGCACGCTCAGCGACATCTACGGCCGCCGCGCCATGATCATCGTCTCGCTCAGCCTGTTCGTCGCGGGCTCGGTGCTGTGCGCGCTGGCGCCGAACATGCCGGTGCTGATCCTGGCGCGCGGCCTGCAGGGACTCGGCGGCGGCGGCATCATGCCGATCGTGCAGACCGTGATTTCCGACGTGGTGAGCCCGCGCGAACGCGGCCAGTACCAGGCCTGGTTCAGCGGCGTATGGGTGATCGGCGGCATCGGCGGGCCGATCCTCGGCGGCGTGTTCGCCGAGCACCTGCACTGGTCGATGATCTTCTGGATCAACGTGCCGCTGGCACTCGGTGCACTGGCGCTGCTGCTGCCGAAGATGGCCAGGATCCCGGTGTTTCACCGCAGGCGCAAGGTCGACTGGCTCGGCGGTGTGCTGCTGATGGCGTCCGCCGTCGTGATTATGCTGGTGCTGACCTGGGGCGGCAACCGCTACCTCTGGCTGTCGCCCGTCATCATGTCGATGATCGGCGCATCCATAGCCCTCGCGCTGGCGTTCGTGTGGCATGCCCGCAATGCCGACGAGCCGTTCCTGCCGCTGCCGCTGATGAGCGGCACGGTGGTGCCCTATGCGATGGCGGCCGGCAGCTGTGCGATGGGCGCGATGCTGGGGCTGACCGTGCATCTGCCGCTGTATTACGAGGTGGTCTATCATCTCAGCGCCAGCGAGGCCGGCCTAGCGCTGATTCCGCTGGCGGCGGTTTCCACCGTCGGCGCCGCGATCGCGGGCAAGACCATGGCCCGCGCGAAACATTACAAGCGGGTAGCCATCGCCGGAACCGGATGTGCGGTGCTGGCGGGAGCCGGGCTCACGCTGGCGCCGATGCCGTTATGGAGCCTGCTGGCGCTGCTGTCGGTGTACGCGCTCGGGCTCGGCACGGTATTTCCGGTCAGCGTGGTGTCGGTGCAGAATTCGGTGATGCGATTCCAGATCGGCACCGCCACCGGGGCCATGAACTTCTTTCGCGCGCTGATGGCGTCCTTCATGGTGGCTGCATTCAGCGCGATCCTGCTGATGTCGCTCGGCGCCGACATCACCCTCGGCGAGCATCGCGGTCCGGTGAATTCGATTGCCGCCGCCGACTTGGTCACGGCGTTCCGTTACGTGTTCGGCGCCGCCACGGCGCTGATCGCCACCTCACTGCTGTGCATGATCCTGATGGAAGAAAAGCCGCTGGCCGGCCCGGCCACGGTCCCGACCGAGATGGCGGAATAGGGCTGGCGGAGCAGGGCGCGCTCGCACCGGCATCCTGCCACGCCGGCCGTGCGGCTATCTATCGGCCGCCAATTCATCTAACAGCGGCCGCAGTATCAAAGACATGGAACCCGACAGGAGCTCGTCATGAGCAAAGCGACCGTTGAACAAACCAAAATGGGCACCGAGGGGATCGCCTTCTGCATCGCGCGGACCCTGATCGAACGCGATCCGTCGCTGAAGGCGCCGATGCGGGCCAATTTGCGCAAGATGTGGGAGCTGCTGGAAGAGCGCGAGGATCACGCCGCCGCCGACATGGTGGACACCATGATCAAGGCGCTCAACGATCCCGCGTTTTTCAAGCCGTAACCGTCCCGTCCGCGGTGCACGCCGGGGGCTTGGACAAAAACGCGAAAACAACCCCATGTACAGTAAGAGGCCCGACCTGCAGCACTCAACCCAATCCCATCCTGATTTTCTCATAAGTCATTGATATAATATAGATATTTAAGAAGATTCAGATGCGGGAATTATTTCGCCGACGAGGGAACCTTTTGCCTCCGCGCGCGTCTGCCTCAGCCCTGATAGCGCTCGGAAGAGCTCCGATGGCCGTGTCGCGGCCGAACGGGCTCGAATAGTCGCGATTCTGGTTGTCACGGCAGAAACAGCTTTCATGGCCGTGATACTGATCGTCGAAGATGATGGCTTTCTCCGCGAGGACGCGGAGACGATGATCCAGGACCTGGGTCACGGTATTCTTTCGGCCAGCGACGTCGACGAGGCGCTCTTGCTGCTGCGTTCGTCCCGGCGGATCGATGCCCTGTTCACCGATATCTACCTCAAGCGCGCCGTCCTGGGTGGCTACGAGATTGCCGATCAGGCCATCAAGCTCCGGTTGAATTTGCCGGTGCTCTATACGACCGGCACCACCATCGACGACAAGATGAAGACCATGTTTGTGGACGGCGCGCACTTCCTTCAGAAGCCGTACACCCGATCTCAATTGCAAAGCTCGGTCGAAGTATTGCTCGCACCGGTAGCCTTGAGTCCTGCGTAATCGATCCGTTGAGCGGGGCTAACATGGATGTCGGGAGAGTACCTTGAGCCTTGCAGACGACGGGACGAGGACACGCATCGGCGAGAGCACGGAAGACGCCATGCCGAAACAGGCTGAAGATGTTCTGCTGAAGGCGGGCGCGCTGCAGAGCGCGATCTTCAACAGCGCCAACTTCTCGAGCATCGCCACCGACGCCAGGGGCGTCATTCAAATCTTCAACGTCGGGGCCGAGCGGATGCTTGGCTTCACGGCCGCGGAGGTGACGAACAGGGTCACGCCGGCCGACATTTCCGATCCTTCGGAGCTGATCGCGCGCGCCAAGGCGCTCAGCATCGAGTTCGCGACCCCGATCACGCCGGGATTCGAGGCGCTGGTGTTCAAGGCCTCGCGCGGCATCGAGGACATTTACGAACTGACCTACATCCGCAAGGACGGCAGCCGTTTCCCGGCGGTGGTATCGGTCACGGCGCTGCGCGACGCGCAGGGTTCCATCATCGGCTATCTCCTGATCGGCACCGAATTGAAGGCAGGGGCGCTGCAGAGCGCGATTTTCAACAGCGCCAACTTCTCCAGCATCGCCACCGACGCCAGGGGCGTCATCCAGATCTTCAATGTCGGCGCCGAACGGATGCTGGGCTACGCCGCCGCCGACGTCATGAACAAGATCACGCCGGCCGACATCTCCGATCCGCCGGAGCTGATCTCGCGCGCCAAGGCGCTCAGCGTCGAGTTCGCGACCCCGATCACGCCCGGCTTCGAGGCGCTGGTGTTCAAGGCCTCGCGCGGCATCGAGGACATTTACGAACTGACCTATATCCGCAAGGACGGCAGCCGGTTTCCGGCGGTGGTATCGGTCACGGCGCTGCGCGACGCCCAGGGCACCATCATCGGCTACCTCCTGATCGGCACCGACAACACCGCACGCAAGCTGGTCGAAGAGGAACAGAAGAAGTCCGATCAGCGCCTGCGCGACCAGCAATTCTACACCCGCTCGCTGATCGAGGCCAACATCGACGCGATCATGACCACCGATCCATCCGGCATCATCACCGACGTCAACAAGCAGATGGAGGCGCTGACCGGGTGCACGCGCGACGAGTTGATCGGTGCGCCGTTCAAGGGCTACTTCACCGATCCGGAACGCGCCGAGGCGGCGATCAGGCGCGTGCTGAGCGAAAAGTCAGTCACCGACTACGAACTGACGGCGCGCGCCCGCGACGGCAAGCAGACGGTGGTGTCGTACAACGCGACCACGTTTTACGACCGCAACCGTACCCTGCAGGGCGTGTTCGCCGCGGCGCGCGACGTCACCGAGCGCAAGCGGGTGGAGGCGGAGTTGCAGCAGGCCACGGCCGCCGCCGAGAGCGCGAGCCGGACCAAGTCGGATTTCCTGGCCAGCATGAGTCACGAGATCCGTACGCCGATGAATGCGATCATGGGCATCGCCGACCTTCTGGCGAAGACCACGCTGTCGCCGGAGCAGGACAAGTATGTGCAGATCTTCCGCCGCGCCGGCGACAACCTGCTCAATCTCATCAACGACATTCTCGACCTCTCCAAGGTCGAATCCTCGCAGCTGGAGCTGGAGCGGACCAGCTTCTCGCTGAAGGATCACCTGGAGAAGGTGACGGAGATGGTGGTGGGCCGCGCGGACGAAAAAGGGCTTTCCCTGCTGTGCGAGATCGCGCCGGATGTGCCGACCAATCTCGTTGGCGACCCGACACGGCTGCGGCAGGTGCTGCTCAACCTGATCGGCAACGCCATCAAGTTCACGCAAGCCGGTGGGGTGTCCCTTCGGGTAACCCCGGATGCGGATTCTTCCATTCCGACGGCACTGCGGTTCACCGTCACCGATACCGGCATCGGCATTCCCCACGAGAAACTGAGCCGGGTGTTTGAACGCTTCACACAAGCCGACTCATCCACCACGCGCAGGTTCGGGGGCTCCGGATTGGGGCTCACGATTTCGAAGCGGCTGGTGGAATTGATGGGCGGGCGCATCTGGGTCGAAAGCGAGGTCGGGAAAGGCAGCGTGTTTGTTTTCGCCGTGCCGTTCGAGATCGCCGCGGCGGTCAACCGGCCGGCGGTGACACCGGTCGGCATGGGGCCGGAGCCGCCACTGCCGGCGCTGCATATCCTGCTGGTGGAGGATTCTCCTGACAACCGCACCATCACGATGGCCTATCTGGAGGACACGCCGTACCGGGTCGACATCGCCGAAAATGGCGACATCGCCTGCAGGAAGTTTACCGCGGGAGACTACGATCTCGTCCTGATGGACCGGCAGATGCCCGTGATGGACGGCTTGACGGCAACGCGGGCAATTCGGGCATGGGAGCAAGCCAACCACCGGCCGCCGACGCCGATCATTGCGCTGACGGCTGCCGCGCTGAAGGGGGACAGGGAGAAGTGTCTGGCGGCGGGATGCACGGCGTTTCTGACCAAGCCGATCAAGCAGGACGTGCTGCTGCAGGCGATCAAGGATCACTCGAGGGCCGCTCCCGTTGCCTTGCCGTATCTCGTGTCCCCGGCAGACAATGACAGCCAGATGGACCCGATCCTCGAGCTTGTGAACGCCAGGCTGGCGGCCCGGATCCCCGAATTTCTGCGGAACTGCCGGCAGAATGTCATCACGATGCGGGATGCGCTGGATCGCGTTGATTTCGAGACCGTCACCAGTCTGGGGCACCAGATGCGGGGGTCCGGTGGCGCCTATGGATTTCAGGCCATCACCGACATCGGCGCCGCCCTCGAGAAGGCCGCAGGGAGCGCCGACAACGATGTGTCGCGCAAGTGGGTGAACGAATTGTCCCTCTATCTGGACGGTATCGGCACCGATGTCCGGATTGGACCATAGGGCAATTTACATTCCAATGCTGAATCCTTCCAGACCTGTCGTTTGGTGATGCTCTACTCCCCTCCCACCACGCGCCCTTGCGCGTGGCGGGGTCCGAGGCGAGCGAATCTCGCTCTCTGGGTCGGGGGTGGGGGGCGTCTCCGTAAATTCGCTGCCAGTCGAATACGCCGATAGACCCCCCACCCCCAACCCCTCCCCACCGCTTCGCGGGGGGAGGGGAGAAGCTAAGGTCGCTCACGTCCCCGGCCTTGAAACCTCGGTTTCCTTTGACGTGATGAACTCCAGCAGCACCGGAATGCCTTCTTTGGTCTTGGCGATGCCGCGCTGGATCGCGGGGATGATGTCTTCCGGTTTTGTGATCCGCTCGCCGTAGCCGCCGAAGGCGCGCGCCATCGCGGCGTAGTCGCCGGAGATGTCGGTGGAGCGGTATTTTTCGGTCGAAATCGGCATCACCTTCAATTCGATCGCCATGCTGAAATTGTTCAGCAGGATCGACATGATCGGAATCCGCTCGCGCACCGCGGTCTCGAAATCCATGCCGGTAAAACCGATCGCGGCGTCGCCCCAGACGTTGATGCAGAGCTTGTCCGGCTTGGCCAGCTTGGCGCCCATGGCGAGGCCCAACCCGTAGCCGAGTTGGGTGGTTTTGCCCCAGCCGATATAGGACAACGGCTCGACCGACTTCCAGAACGGCGAGAGCTGGTCGCGCGGACTGCCGGCATCATGGGTGATGATGGTGTTTTTGATGTCCACGGTGTGCTGCAGATCCCACAGCACGCGGTAGGGGTTGAGCGGTGCCTCGTTGAGCGTGAGCTTCGGCAGCCATTTCGCCAGCCACTCCTTGTGCGAGGCTGCGATCTCGGCGGCGACCGCGGTGGCGTCGCGATCTGACTTGACGGTCTTGTCGATCTCTTCCAGCAGCGCATCGAGCACGAGGCCGGCGTCGCCGACCAGGCCGATCTGGGCCTCGACGTCCTTGTTGAGATGGTTGGGGTCGAGCGTCGAGTGGATGATGGTCTTGCCCTTCGGCATGGCGATGCCGAACGAGGTTTCCGTGAAGGAGCAGCCGATGCCGAAGATCACGTCGGCCTCGCCGAGGAATTTCGGCACCGCCCGCGGCACGGCCAGGCCGCCCGAACCGAGCGACAGCGGATGGTCTTCCGGAAACGACGACTTGCCGCCGAGGCTGGTGGTGACGGGAATCGCGAGCCGTTCGGCCAGCCGCTTCAGCTGCGGCCAGGCCCTGGCGTAATGCACGCCCTGTCCGGCATAGATCACCGAGCGCTTCGCCGCCATCAGCACGGCGGCGGCCTCCTTGACGTGCACGGGATCGGCGCCGTAGCGGGTGCGCAGCACCGGTGTGTAGTTCAGCGGCTCCGGCACGTCCTCGTTCCACATATCGGCGGGAATTTCCACGATCACCGGGCCGCCACGGCCGTTCTTCAGTTTGGTAAATGCGCGTCGAAAAATGTTGCAGACTTCGGCGGCAATGTTGATCGGCTCGGATGACTTCGAAAAAGCCCGCATCGCCTGGCTGGAATTGAAGTTCGGATCGATATTGGCCAGCCGCCGCGCATAGCCCATCGGCAAGACCAGCACCGGCACCGACTCGCCGTAGCATTGCGCCACGCCGCCCATGGCGTTTTCGGCACCCGGGCCGTGCTGCATGCAGAAGGCGCCGATGGTTTGCCCCGAGGTGACCCGGGAGATCGCGTCCGCCATGTGGATGCCGATGCGTTCCTGTCGCACCATCACCGGGCGGATGTCGGCGGCGGCGGCGTGCTCGATCAGGTGATTGACCGGGTAGCCGCAGAGGATCTCGATACCCTCCCGCTTCATGATTTCCGCGATGGCGGTGCCGAGCTTCATGCCGTTCTCCCCTTGAAATGGCCGATGTTGCGGGCTCGACCTGTGACGGCTAGTTGGAACAGGAATTCGGCGTTGGGTAAAGCGCGCGCGCCGCCTGCCCAGCGAGGCCCTGATATGCATCGCGGCGGCGTCCGACGCGATCCTGCAGGCAGACCGCGGCTGGCCGGAATCCCGGCGCGCGATCCAGGCGCGGATGGGCGAAGGCCACGTCAACCTGATCGAGATTGGTGAACATGGCTGACTGAAACCGCTGGATCCCGAGCGCACCTCGCCCGTGAATTCTTGCTGCCTGTTTCGCGAAGACAAAGCCCGTATTTCGCCGGACGTGGCGCAGAAAACACAGCGCTCGCCAAATTACCGTCGCCTCACGATCTTGTCATCGCCGCCGGCGATTTTTGCGTTACCAGCGTATGACACATGCATCTGCATGAATTGTGAATCAGGGGATATCCATGGCGACCAGGAACCTCATCCTCGGCTCGGCGGCGGCGCTGATGCTGGTCAATGGCGCGCAGGCGGCCGACCTTCCGATCAAGGCCAAGGCGGTCGAGTATGTCAGGATCTGCTCGCTCTACGGCGACCGCTTCTTCTACATCCCGGGCACCGATACCTGTATCAAGCTCGGAGGCTATCTGCGCGCCGACACCACCTTCAACGGCGGCGCCCATGGTGCGCCGGCCTGGAACGGCGATCTCGGCCAGCAGAACCGCTTCCGCGATTCCTTCGTTTCCCGCTCGCGCATGGCGCTGTCGGTCGATACCCGCACCGCCACCGAATACGGCGTCGTCCGAACCTTCGGTCAGGGCTATTTCCAGTTCAACAATCTCGGATCTTCAAACCCGTCGGTCGCGAGCTCTGGTTCCAACGCACTCATGGGTGCGGGTGGCGGTTACGTCGCGGTCGAGTATCTCTTCATCCAGTTCGCCGGCTTCACTTTCGGCAAGTCGTCGTCCGCCTACTCGACGCCGTGGAATGGCTTCCCGGGCAACATCAATTCGAATCTGCTCGGCGGCAACAACACCGATACCGGCGTCAACAACATCCAGTACACCGCGCAGTTCGGCAACGGCGTGTCCGCCAGCATCGGCCTCGACGATTCGACCGTGTGGAACCGCACAGCCGTTTATAATCTGAGCATCCCCGCCGCGATCGGCGCCAACGGAACGGGATCGAGCGCCTATGGCGGCGAATTCGCCCCCGACATCGTCGGCAGAATCCGCATCGATCAGGCCTGGGGCCTGTTGCAGTTCTCGGCCGCGGCGCACGAGGTCAGCGGATCCTACAACACCCTTGCAGCCGGCGCGGTGCCGAACAACCTCTCCGAGATCAGCGGTCACCCCGACAGCAAGTGGGGCGGTTCGGTGATGGCAGCCTTGCAGATCAAGAACCTCCCGACCGGCAAAGGCGACGACATCAAGTTCGATGTGTCCTATGCCTAGGGCCATACCAAGAACGTGATCGCCACCAGCGGCGGCTCGCCGAGCTTCGCGATGTTCGGTGACAGCGGCTTCGGCTACCAGAGCGTCGGCTTCGGCGCGACCACGGACGGCGTCTATTTCCCCGGCGCTGCGGGTACCGGCGGAATCCAGCTGACCACTGCCTGGGGTCTGCGCGGTGCCTTCAACCACAACTGGAATCCCAATTGGTCGACCAGCCTGTTCGGAAGCTACTCCGCCGTTCGCTATGATGGCGGCGCGAACGACAACATCAACGGACTCGGCACCACCACGGCAAAGGGTGCCTACTGCGCCGCCTTCGCCGCGAGCCATCCCGGTCAGGCTCCGGCCGGCAATGCTGCCGGCGCCTATACCTGCAACCCCGACTTCAACGTCTCGCAGCTTGGCGTGGCGACCCGCTGGGTCCCGGTCAGGAACCTGACATTCACGGCCGAAGTCCAGTGGTTTCACCTCGACCAGAAGATGTCGGGTAGTTCGGTGTTTACTGCGAGCGCGCCGAAGCCGAACGCCCTCTATGAGTTCAAGGACCAGGATACGGTCTTGCTGCAGCTTCGCGCCCAGCGCAACTTCTGATCGACATCGTTCGATGGAAATCCCGGTCTGTCGCGATGACGATGGCGTCGCCATCGCTACAGTCAAGTACCTTCGATGACGTGAACGGCTTCGCCAACGCTTTTGTTGGCGCAGGTTGTTTGGATGGCGCGAAGCCTCCCTCTGCCGTTGCCGCGTCGGTGCGTTGCACAAAGAACACAGGTGCGTCCAAACTGGGGCGTGTCACCCAGCTGTCATTGTCCCTAACGGATTCTGCGCTACTCAACCGGCACACATCGAATCCTTGCAATGCAGGCTCGTAGTTCATACCGGAGAATAAAAATGACTGTGTACCGAAAACTAATCCTCGGCTCGGCGGCGAGTTTTCTCGCCATCGGCGCAGCCCAGGCAGCCGACCTGCCGGTCAAGGCCAAGGCAGTCGAGTATGTCAGGATCTGCTCGCTCTACGGCGCCGGATTCTTCTACATTCCGGGCACCGACACCTGCATCAAGCTCGGCGGCTATCTGCGCGTCGACACCACCTTCAACGGCGGTGCGCATGGTGCGCCGTCCTGGAACGGCGATCTCGGCCAGAATAACCGTTATGCCGACAACTTCGTTTCCCGTTCGCGCATGGCGCTGCAGGTCGATACCCGCACCGCCACCGAATACGGCGTCGTCCGCACCTTCGGTCAGGGCGACTTCCAGTTCAACAATTTCGGATCTTCGAACCCGTCGGTTGCGAGCTCCGGTTCGAACGCGCTCATGGGTGCGGGCGGCGGTTACGTCGCGGTCGAATTCCTCTTTATCCAGTTCGCCGGCTTCACCTTCGGTAAATCCGCCTCGGCCTATGCGTCGCCCTGGCAGGGCGGCCCGGGCAACATCAATTCGAACCTGCTTGGCGGCCATGTCACCGATACCGGCGTCAACAACATCCAGTACACCGCGCAGTTCGGCAACGGCGTTTCCGGCAGCATCGGCCTTGACGATTCGACCGTGTGGAACCGCACGGCCGTCTATAACCTGAGCATTCCCAACGCGATCGGCTCCAACGGAACGGGATCGAGCGCCTATGGCGGCGAATTCGCCCCCGACATCGTCGGCAGAATCCGCATCGATCAGGCCTGGGGCCTGTTCCAGCTCTCGGCCAGGGCGCATCTCGTGAATGCGACTTACAACACGCTCTCTGCCGGCGCGGTGGCGAACAACCTTTCCGAACTCAGCGGTCACCCCGACAGCAAGTGGGGCGGATCGGTGATGGCAGCGCTGCAGATCAAGAACCTCCCCACCGGCAAGGGCGACGACATCAAGATCGACGTCAGCTACGCCAAGGGAGCCACCAAGCAGGTGATCTCGACCTCCGGCAGCTCGCCGAGCTTCGCGATGTTCGGCGACAGCAACTTCGGCTACCAGAGCGTCGGTTTTGGCGCGACCACCGACGCCGTTTATCTTCCCGGCGCTGGCGGCACCAACGGTCTCAAGCTGACGACCGCCTGGGGCATTCGCGGTGCCTTCAACCACAACTGGGATCCGTACTGGTCGACCAGCCTGTTCGGAAGCTACTCCGCGGTTCGTTATGACGGCGGCGCCGACGACAACCTCACCGGGATCGGCACGAGCAGTGCCAAGGGCGCTTATTGTGCGGCCTTCGCGGCCTCGCATGGTGGCGTGGCGGCTCAGACTGGTGTTGCCAGCAATGCCGGCACCTTCAGCTGCAACCCCGACTTCAACGTCTCGCAGCTCGGTCTGCTCACCCGCTGGACTCCCGTCAAGAACCTGACGTTCTCGGCGGAAGCCACCTGGTTCCACCTCGATCAGAAGATGGCGGGCAGCGCGGTCTTCAGCGCCGCTTCGCCGAAGCCGAACGCGCTCTACGAGTTCAAGGACCAGGATGCGTTCCTGCTGCAGGTTCGCGCCCAGCGTAATTTCTGATCGCGAGCATCCTGTTTCAGTGATGCTGTGAAGTGAGGCGAGGCGGGGCGAGAGGCAAGGTCAGCTTCTCGCCCCATTTCGTCGTTTCAGCACGGCTGCCATCAGCGCAAGGAAATAGTCTCTCAGGAGGTGACCGGATTTTGCCAGTGATTCGACGGCATGCTGCTCCGTGACCCTGTCGTTCACGATGCCGATATAGTTCTTTCTCAGGTTTTGCTGTTGGGCCGGCATTCTGCTTACTCCACGGGGCGACCATGTGAGCCAGCGTGAAACCAAAGGTAAATTTTCGGTCCCGTATGAATACCGGCCGCGCATCCGGCAAATGTCGGGTTCGGCCTTAATCGTCCGTTCAGCGTATTCATCAATCGACCGTCAACCAATCCAATCTAGGTTCTGGCGCATATTGGCACGGGGGAAACCCGTGGCGCGTCGACAGGAGTTTTGGATGCGACGGCTCTTTTCAGAATTTATCAGTGACCAGTCCGGCGCGACCGCCATCGAATATTGCCTGATCGCGACCGGGATCGCCTTCGTGATCATCGCCGCCGTCAACGGCATCGGTACCTCCCTCAACGGCGGCTTCGCCTCGGTGAACACATCGTTGAAGTAACGGTGGAAATGCCGGGAGGGGGTAGCTGCGGCGGGAGCGGAGCCGGCCGTCACCGGCCCTCGTCATCGCCATTCAGCGCCCGCAACATCCCGATCCGCGCGAACATCAGCCAGCCGCCGCCGATCTCGGCGGCATTGATCAGGTTCTCCACCGCAATCTGCCAGCGTTCCTGCTGCTGAACGTCCTTCGGCAGCTTCATGACATGATCCGCGGCATGCTGCAGCGTGGTCAGCCTGGCGCCGCCGCGCAGGCGTATCGGCTCATCGAACGGCGTCGACCACGGCATCTCAGGCGGTCGGTTGCGGCAATGGCGCGATCTCGCCCTGACCTCGAAGGATTACGCGCCGCAACGCGCGCCGGCGCATCTAGCCCGCCTTTTTTGACCGGACCGGCGCGCGCGCCGGCTTCTCGGCTTTCTTCAGATCTTGCTTCAGACCTTGCTTCGGATCTTGCTTCGGCTCCTGCCTGGCCGCGCGCTGACCGCTGCCGCTGATCGGCAGCAGCATCTCGCGCTGGCCGGCGGCGGCCTTGCGCGGCTTCTTGCCCTTGGCCTTGCCGGTGGCTTTGGCGGCGGCCGGAGCGGGCTGTTTCTCGCTGGCGAGGCTGCGCTTCAGCGCGTCCATCAGGTTGATGACGTTGCCGCTCGATTTCGGCGCGGCCTTCGCTGCGATGGGCAGGCCGTTGCGCTTCTGATTGATCAGCTCGATCAGCGCGGATTCGTAGCGGTCCTCGAACTGGTCCGGTTCGAACGAGCCGGATTTCTGTTCGACGATATGTTTGGCGAGATCCAGCATGTCCCTGGTGATCTTCACATCCTGGATGTCCTCGAAATATTCCTTCTCGCTGCGCACCTCATAGGGGTAGCGCAGCAGCGTGCCCATCAAGCCGTTATCGAGCGGCTCCAGCGCGATGATGTGTTCGCGGTTGGTCAGCACCACGCGGCCGATCGCGACCTTGTTCATGCTGCGGATGGTCTCGCGGATGACGGCGAAGGCGTCATGGCCGACCTTGCCGTCGGGCACGAGATAATAGGGGCGGATCAGATAGCGGTTGTCGATATCGGTTTTCGGAACGAACTCGTCGATCTCGATGGTCCGGGTCGATTCCAGCGCGATGTCGTCGAGTTCGTCCTTCGACACCTCGATGTAGGTGTCGGTGTCGATCTTGTAGCCCTTCATGATGTCTTCGGCGGCGACTTCCTCGCCGGTGTCGGCATCGACCTTGGCATATTTGATGCGGTGGCCGGTCTTGCGGTTGATCTGGTTGAAGGAGACCTTCTCGGTATCCGACGTCGCCGGATAAAGCGCGACCGGGCAGGTCACGAGCGAAAGGCGCAAGAAGCCTTTCCAGTTGGCGCGGGGGGCCATGGGATACTCCGAAAACGCAACGGACCAAGGGATCGAGGATACCACCGGGAGGCCCGGTTTCAAGCCGACGGGACCGGGAATCTCCGAACGGCGTTAACCGGGACGGGGAGGGATGGTTGCATCGGAGCGGGCAGGGGTCGCGCGGCGGTCCGCGCCTGACACGGGGGGCGGCGTTCTGGCAGCGCAGGCTCGAATCCAGGAACCTGATCCGACACCAAGCGTTGCTTCCGGGACATCACGCCGCAATGGCTTTCTGTTTCGGGACCCCAGGAGCGCACCCATGGCAACGAAAGATCGCGACCAGATCGTGGAAACCGCGAGGGAAGCCCGTGGTGCCGAGCCGGGGCCGTCGGTGCTTGCCCTGCTCGCGGTTTCGACCGGACTCGCGGTGCTGATCCTCGGCGTGGTCTGGTTCGTTTTCTTCCGCACCTGAGTGCCGCTCAACTGTGACCGACCGCACTCGGGCGTGCGTTCCTGTGCAAGGCGCGCACCTGGTTTTGCAAGCCTCCAGAGGCGGGTGCCGCAGCCGGCAGGGTACCGGCGGTCGATGCGGTTGTGGAGAGTCGACGCGGGCGTGAAGAAAA
Source organism: Pseudomonadota bacterium (assembly GCA_043811435.1). Lineage (GTDB taxonomy): Bacteria > Pseudomonadota > Alphaproteobacteria > Rhizobiales > Xanthobacteraceae > Bradyrhizobium. The sequence goes on along the minus strand of JBDRNF010000089.1, from coordinate 27,432 downwards.
AATAATAATGCGAATCGATTGCTGTTCATCCGGCATTCACGCCGCAACGCCTCATCTGGATGGCGGCGATTGTGCCGGGACATATTGGGGAAGACCAGCTTGCGCCTGCTCGTCGTTGAAGACGACCCGGATCTCAACCGTCAGCTGACGACGGCACTGAGCGATGCCGGCTATGTGGTCGACCGCGCTTTCGACGGCGAGGAGGGGCACTTCCTCGGCGACAGCGAACCCTATGACGCGGTCGTGCTCGACATCGGCCTGCCGAAAATGGACGGCATCTCGGTGCTGGAGGCGTGGCGCCGCAACGGCCGCATCATGCCGGTCCTGATCCTCACCGCGCGCGACCGCTGGAGCGACAAGGTGCAGGGTTTTGACGCAGGCGCCGACGACTATGTCGCAAAACCGTTTCACCTCGAGGAAGTGCTGGCCCGGATCCGCGCGCTGCTGCGCCGCTCCGCCGGCCACGCCCAGTCCGAACTGACCTGCGGACCGGTGTCGCTGGATACCAGGACGGGCCGGGTCAGCGTATCTGGCAACCCGATCAAGATGACCTCGCACGAATACCGCCTGCTGGCCTATCTGATGCACCATACCGGGCGCGTGGTCTCGCGCACCGAGCTGGTCGAGCATCTGTACGATCAGGATTTCGACCGCGACTCCAATACCATCGAAGTGTTCGTCGGGCGCATCCGCAAGAAACTGGACGTCGATATCATCCAGACCGTGCGGGGGCTCGGCTATCTCCTGACGCCGCCCACCCCGGGCGCCTGATCAAAGGTGTTGATCGGGCCCCCGGCTTGCGCTCTGGTCCGGGCATGATCCTGTCCGAAAACCGGTATCCGTCGCTCGGGGCGTGTCCAGGGGACCTGTATTTCGCCCCGTGTTTCAACCTGCGTTTCGGGATGACGTCCTGATGCGCGGCAGCTCGCTTGCCACCCGGCTGTTCCTGTCGGCGACCGCCTGGGTGGTGGTGATTCTGCTCCTCACCGGCATCGTGCTGTCGTCGGTCTACCGCGACGCGACCGAGCGCGCATTCGACCGCCGTCTCAATCTCTATCTGCGCACCATCATCGCGGAAGTGGCGACGCCGGACAGCAGGCCCGATCAGCTCCAGTCGCTCGGCGAGCCGCTGTTCGAACTGCCCTTGTCCGGCTGGTATTGGCAGATCGCGCGCGCCGACGGCGACAAGCCCGAGCTGCGCGCGTCGCGCTCGCTGTGGGACAAGAAGCTGCCGAAGCTCGAAGAGCATGGCGCCGAGCTGACCGCGGCCGGCGTCCGCCTCGGCTATGTCGATGGCCCCGAGGGCCAGAAGTTGCGGATGGTGGAACGGCCGGTCGACCTCGGCATCGACGGCAAGTTCCTGGTCAGCGTGGCCGGCGATGCCACGGAGATTTTCGACGAAACCCGCAGCTTCGATTACTACCTCGGCAGCACCTTCACCGCCTTGTCGATCGTGCTGGTGCTGACCACCATCTTCCAGGTCCGCTTCGGGCTTGCGCCGCTGAAGCGCATTTCGGAATCGATCGCCGATGTCCGCTCCGGCCGCGCCGAGCGCCTCGAAGGCGAGTTCCCGGTCGAGATCGCGCCGCTGGCGCGGGAGACCAACGCGCTGATCGACGCCAACCGGGAAATCGTCGAACGCGCCCGCACCCATGTCGGCAATCTCGCGCATGCCATCAAGACGCCGCTGTCGGTCATCGTCAACGAAGCCTCCGCGCGCGGCGCCGACCCGTTCGCGGCCAAGGTGCTGGAGCAGGCCGCCATCATGCGCGACCAGGTCGCGCACCATCTGGAGCGCGCCCGCATCGCCGCGCGGCTGACCGTGATCGGCACCGTCACCGAGGTCGCGCCCGCGATCGAGGCGCTGCGCCGGACCATGGAGAAGATCCACCGGGATCGCGATATCGCCATCGGCGTCAAGGCCGACGCGAGTGCGAAGTTTCGCGGCGAACGGCAGGACCTCGAGGAAATGGCCGGAAATCTGGTCGACAACGCCTGCAAATGGGCGGCGTCGCAGGTCTTGATCGAGGTGTCGGTGGAGCCGGCGGCCGAGCCGGGCGCCGGTCCGATGCTGCGCATCATCGTCGACGACGATGGCCGCGGCCTGTCGGCGACCGAGCGGGCGCTGGTCTCGCGCAGGGGCCAGCGGCTGGACGAATCCAAGCCGGGTTCGGGACTGGGACTGTCGATCGTGGTCGACCTCGCGGCCCTGTACGGCGGCAGCCTTGCCCTCGGCAATGCGCCGATCGGGGGATTGCGGGCGGAACTGGTGCTGCCGGGGGTGTAAGCCCCGCCGTGTGCCCGAAACCTTGCAGATTGACGGGGAGCCCAGCCCCTGAAGTGCCGGCCAATGCATTATTCCTAAACGGCTTCTTAACATCGGGGCATTTAAGATGACCGGTGGACGCTTACTGCCGTCCGAGCGAAACACGCATCCACCGGGCGCATGGGCCAGACATCGATCGAGCGGTTGAGGGACTATCTCGCGCAGCTTCCGCCGCAGTCGCAGGCGCTGCTGATGCGGGAGTTCGAACGCGCCATCGAACAGGGCGAAGACACCACGGTTGCCACCTTCGTGCTCGAACAACTGCGCAAGATCGTGCGCGGGACCGACGAGGAGGCGCGGCCGCGCGTCGACGATCCGGCCCGGCTGCTGTTCCGCCCGCTCGAGCCGTTTCTGGTCGAAGGCAATGCTCCGGTGCGGCCGGGACAGATCCGCCGCACCTCGTTGCTGCCGGTCTGGCAATGGCTGATCCGCGAGGGTGCGCCGGATCAGGCGCGGGAATTCGAGGCGGCGCTGGCCCGGGTCCAGGAAGCAGGGTCGAAGTCCGATCTCGAAGTGGCCGTCCGCAAGTTTCAGCACGCCGCGGCGGATGCGATCTTCAGTATCGCCAAGCCGGTTCCCGGCGGCGACCATCAGCGCGCGCTGAGCCGGATCGGTCCGCCCAAGGTGATCGAGGATGTGTTGCCGATCGGCTCGGTGCTGCAGGCCCGCGAAGCCATCGATACCCTCAACGGCCGGCTTCCCAGTCTGCTGCGCGTATTCGCGGATTCCCAGATCGCCTCGATCAGCGCGTGCCTCAACGTTCCTTCGCTGCAAACCCCGCAATTGCTGCCGTTCGCGCTGTCGCTGGTGATGCAGCGATTGCCCGCGCCGTGGCAGATCATCCGCCTCGCCATCAAGATGGCCGCGTCCGACGACGAGATCCGCGTTGCCGCGACACCTTACGGCGTTGCCGTTACCATCGCGCTGCAGGACCTGTCGTTGCTCGCCGCCAACCTGCGGACCGACATCAAGCGCGGCCATTTCGACACCGTTACGGACCAGCTCAAGACCCTCCACGACGGCGTACGCGGCTTGCGGACCGAACTCGATCTGCGCAACGATTCCACCTGGGGCAAGCAGCTGACGTCGATCCGGGCCGAAATTTCCAACGCCCTGCAATCGGAAATCGACAGCGTGCCCGGCCGGGTCCGGCGCCTGCTGCGTCAACGCGCCGACAAGGATATTCCTGCCGGCGCCAAGATCGACCCCGCTGATGTCGATGAAACCGCGGCCTTGATCGATTTCGTCGCGGTGTGCCGCACCTATGCCAGCGAACTCGCGATCAACGAGGTCACGCTGCGGACCTATTCCGACCTGCAGCAATACGTCGAGAAGTCCACCGAGTCGCTGGTGCAATCGCTGCGCGGCGGCGACGCCAGGACGCGAGGCTACCGGCAGATGCAGGTCAAGGCGGCGATCCGCTTCTGCCAGGTATTGTTCGGCGATGACTATGCATCGCTGATGAGCAGGGCTGCCGAAAACGCGCAGACCGTCGAGCGCAAGCCGTCGCGCGCTAGTTAAACATGTGGTGAAATTATAGGTTGTAATTTTGATTGACTGAATCCGGTGCGGGCCATACACATTTGCCGTGCCCGTTTCATCAAGTCATTGAATTTTGAAATATGAACTCAGTCATCAACTACGTCGAAATCGAAAATCGCGTCGTCTCAGCAACATATAGAAATCTCATGATCGGGGCCAAGGTCGTCCTGGTCGAGAAGGCCAGCGATCAGCAGTTGCCCGATCCGATCACGACGATCGCGTCGCCGGCTCCCGCGGGCTCACTCAGGATCAGGCTGCCGGCCACGGTCAAACCGGGGGACTATTATCTGAAAGCGCTGAACGGCCACGGCGCCCCGGTCGCGCAAACCGTCGAATTTTATGTGAGCTGACCCCGGTTTTCTGCGGGTTTTCAGGTTCCTCGCCACGCCGCCAGTTTGACAATTGTCAATTGCCGGGGTCGCCGCCCGTGGTGTAAAGCGGCGCATCGGTGCCTGCGTGGCGCCGTTTCACCGGAACTTGACTGATGATGCTTTGGTTTGTGTTCGCGCTGATGACGGTCGCGGCGATCTTCGCCGTGCTCTGGCCGTTAAGCCGGGCGGGCCGGCCGCCGAGCGAAGGCAGCGAGGCTGCCGTCTACAAGGACCAACTCGGCGAGATCGACCGCGACGTCGCCAGCGGACTGGTCGGTTCCTCGGAAGCTGAAGCCGCACGTGTCGAGATCAGCCGCAGGCTGCTCGCCGCAAGGGACAGCCAGGACGGTCCGCCCGTCGTATCGAGCACCGCCTTGCGCCGATTCGCGGCCATCCTGGCCCTCGTTGGGCTCCCGATCGTGGCGGTGATGATTTACCTCCCGCTGGGATCGCCCCGGCTCGGCGATTTTCCGCTGGCCCAGCGCGCCCGCGCGCCTGATGCGGCCCAGCCGTTTGAAAACATGGTGGCGCAGGTCGAGGCGCATCTGGAAAAGAACCCGACCGACGGACGGGGCTGGAACGTGCTGGCACCGGTACTGGCGCGGCTCGGCCGCTTCGAGGAAGCGGCCCGCGCCTACCGCAATTCGATCACCTACAATGGCGACAGTTCCGAGCGCCGGTCCGACCTCGGCGAAGCGCTGGCCGCCGCGGCCGGCGGCGTCGTCACCGCGGAAGCCAAGGCCGAATTCGAGCGTGCCGTTGCGCTCAACGCCGACGAGGTCAAGGCGAGCTACTTCCTTGGGCTGGCCGCCGAGCAGGACGGCCGCGGCGACGAGGCCGCTTCGATCTGGCGCGCCATGCTGGCAAAGGCGCCACCGGATGCGCCGTGGCGCCCGCTGGTGCAGGCCGCCCTGGTGCGGGTCGGCGGCGCGCCGGCTCCGTCGCCCGGAGCGCCGGCGCTGTCCAATGAGGCGATCGCGGCGGCAAAGGACATGAACGAGACCGACCGCGGCGAAATGATCCGTGGCATGGTCGAGCGCCTCGCTACCCGATTGAAGCAGAATGGCGACGATGTCGAGGGATGGCTGCGGCTGGTGCGGGCCTATATGGTGATGGGCGATCGCGACAGAGCGAGAGGCGCGCTCGGCGACGCCCGTCAGGCGGTCGCCAACGATGCCGAGCGGCTGCGGAAACTGAATGAGGGCCTGAAAGATCTCGGGCTCGACGGATGAGCATGATGCCGAAACGTGCGAAGCGGTTTTCGGATGACATCATGCGCAAAATTAGAGGCTTTGCATGACGCGCAAGCAACGGCGTTTGACAATGATCGGGGGCTCGCTCGCGGTGCTCGCTGTCGCGGCGGCCCTGGTGCTGAACGCGATGCGCGATTCGATCGTGTTCTTCTCGACGCCGACCATGCTGGCGGAAAAGCCGGTTGCCGCCGGCAAGCGTTTCCGGCTCGGCGGCCTGGTGCAGCCGGGATCGCTGGTCCGCGGCGACAATCTTGCGGTTACATTCGAGGTTGCCGACGGCAACGCCGCGCTGCCGGTCTCGTTCAAGGGCATTCTGCCGGATCTGTTCCGCGAAGGGCAGGGGGTGGTCGCCGAAGGCGCCCTCGATGCAGCAGGGGTGTTCAAGGCCGATACCGTGCTGGCCAAGCACGACGAGACCTACATGCCGAAGGAAGTCGCGGACGCATTGAAGAAGCAGGGGCACTGGAAAGACGATTACGAGGCGAAGAAGCCGGATTACAGTGCCAAACCCGCTGCCGCGACGCAGGGCGCGGCGGTGAAACAGGGGGTTTCGCCTGCGAAACAAGGGGTTTCGCAGTGATCGCGGAGTCAGGACATTACGCCCTGGTGCTGGCGCTGGCGCTGGCGCTGATCCAGTCCACCGTGCCGATCCTCGGCGCGCGCTGGCGCGATCCCGCTTTGATGAATGTCGCGCGCACCAGCGCGCTGGCGCAGCTCATGTTCGTCGCGGCGTCGTTCGCGGCGCTGGCCGCGTTGTACATCACGTCCGACTTCTCCGTCGTCAACGTGTACGAGAACTCGCATTCGACCAAACCGCTGCTCTACAAGATCACCGGCGTATGGGGCAATCATGAGGGTTCCATGCTGCTGTGGGTGTCGATCCTGGCGCTGTTCGGCGGCCTGGTCGCCGCCTTCGGCAACAACCTGCCGCTGTCGCTGCGCGCCAATGTGCTGGCGGTGCAGGGCTGGATCGCCAGCGCGTTCTATCTGTTTATCCTGATCACCTCGAACCCGTTCCTGCGCATCGCCAACCCGCCGATCGAGGGCCGCGACCTCAATCCGGTGTTGCAGGACATCGGCCTCGCAGTGCATCCGCCGATGCTCTATCTCGGCTATGTCGGATTCTCGATCTCGTTTTCGTTCGCCGTCGCTGCATTGCTCGAAGGCCGGATCGATGCGGCGTGGGCGCGCTGGGTGCGGCCTTGGACGCTGGTGGCGTGGATCTTCCTCACGCTCGGTATCGCGATGGGCTCGTACTGGGCCTATTACGAACTGGGCTGGGGCGGCTGGTGGTTCTGGGATCCGGTCGAAAACGCCTCTTTGATGCCGTGGCTGGCGGGCACCGCGCTCTTGCATTCCGCCGTCGTGATGGAAAAGCGCAACGCCCTGAAGGTCTGGACCATCCTGCTGTCGATCCTGACCTTCTCGCTGTCGCTGCTCGGCACCTTCCTGGTGCGCTCCGGCGTGCTGACATCGGTGCATGCGTTCGCGACCGATCCGACGCGGGGCGTCTTCATCCTGCTGATCCTGTGCATCTTCATCGGCGGCAGCCTTTCGCTCTATGCCTTCAGGGCGTCGGCGCTGAAGCAGGGCGGGCTGTTCGCGCCGATCTCGCGCGAGGGCGCGCTGGTGCTCAACAACCTGTTTCTGACCGCGGCGTGCGCGACCGTGTTCATCGGAACGCTGTATCCGCTGGCGCTCGAAGTCCTGACCGGCGACAAGATCTCGGTCGGCGCGCCGTTTTTCAACCTGACCTTCGGCCCGCTGTTCCTGCCCCTGATGATCGCGGTGCCGTTCGGGCCGCTGCTGGCGTGGAAGCGCGGCGATCTGCTCGGCGCGGCGCAGCGGCTGACCGCCGCCGGACTAGCCGCGCTGCTCGCGGTCGCCATGCTGTGGGCATGGACGCGCGGCGGCAATGCGTTCGCGCCGCTGGCCATCGGGCTCGCCGTCTTCGTGATCGCGGGTGCGTTGACCGACCTCGCTGAGCGTACCGGCCTGTTCCGGGTGCCGTTCGCCACGGCCACGCGGCGCGCGCGCGGATTGCCGCGCGCGACCTGGGGCTCGGCGTTCGCCCACGCCGGCGTCGGCGTCGCCCTGATCGGGATCGTCTGCGAAACCACCTGGAACAGCGAATATATCGGAACGATGCGGCCCGACGACGTCGCGAAAATCGCCGGCTACGAGTTGAAGCTCGACGGCGTGACGCAGCGGAAGGGACCGAATTTCAGCGAAATGCAGGCGCGGTTCACGGTCAGCCTCGATGGCCAGCGGCTCAGCGACATGACGCCGTCGAAGCGCAATTTCGCCGCGCGCGCATCCTCGACCACCGAGGCCGCGTTGCTGACGAACGGCGCCAGCCAGGTCTATGTCTCGCTGGGCGAGACCGCCGCCGATGGCGCGATCGCGGTGCGCATCTATCACAAGCCGATGGTGCTGCTGATCTGGTGGGGTCCCATTCTGATGGCGCTCGGCGGCGTGCTGTCGTTGTCGGACCGCAGGCTGCGGGTCGGGGCGCCGAAGCCCGCGAAGTCTCTGCGCGGCTTGCAGGCGGCGGAGTAAGCGATTGAAACAAATCCGCGCTTGCGTGTTTGCCATTGCCATGATCGTGGGCTCGCAGGCGGCCCATGCCGTGCAGCCCGACGAGGTGATGTCCGATCCGGCCAGGGAATCCCGGGCACGGGAGCTGTCGCGCGAATTGCGCTGCATGGTGTGTCAGAACCAGTCGATCGACGATTCCGACGCGCCGCTGGCCCGCGACCTGCGCCTTTTGGTGCGGGAGCGGATCGCCGCCGGCGACAGCGACGCCCAGGTGATCGACTTCCTGGTGGCGCGCTACGGCGAATTCGTGCTGCTGAAACCACGGTTCAACTCCCGAACGCTGCTGCTGTGGCTGTTGCCGCCGCTGGCGCTGGCCGGTGGCGGGCTGGCGCTCTGGGTCAATATGCGGCGGCGCTCCCGAACCGCCGTAGCGGACGAATCCGGGCTCAAGCTGACGGCGGACGAGGAAGCCCGGGTTCAGGCGCTGATGTCGGACGAGAGGCCGCCGGAGAAACCAGTCTAGGTATTGTTACGGGCTCTTCCTCACGAATGGGAACGAATTGCAGTTTGACCGCGCCGGTTCGGCCGGCCGCGAGGCCAAACTTCATGTAATTTTGACCTTTGTCTGAATACTTCACTGGGCAATCAGATATCTCTCTTGCCCGGGCATGCCCATGTTCTCCAACAGCAATTTGACCATCCGCTTCCTGATCGGGGCCGTCGTGGCGGCCCTGTTGCTGTTGCTGGCCGTCGGCGGAGGCACGGGATTTGTCGCCGTCCTCTACCTCAACAATGAAATCACGAGTCTGTCCGCCGAATTCGGAGCGCTGAGCGGCCCGAGCCGCGAGCATGCGCTGCAGATCTATCAGCAGGCCCAGGCGGCATTTTCATACTTCCTGATGGCGTGCGTTGCCATTGCGGTGTTTGCCTGCGTCGTTTGCCTGGCCACCTATTTTGCGGTTCGCAACGGCATCATGGGACCGCTGGCCGCCATCGTGCATGCGATGCGGCAGGTCGCCGATCAGAAATACGAAACCCCGATCCCCGGACTGGGGCGGGCCAACGAAATCGGCCTGCTGGCCGGTGCACTCGAGGTCTTCAAGACGACGGGTATCGAGCGCCAGCGCCTGACCGAGCACCAATTGCAGCAAGCCCAGCGTCAGGGCGAGCGGTCCCGTTATCTCGACGAGAAGATCGGGGCCTTCAACGGCCTTGTCGCCAATGTCGTCAGCAGCGTCGCTTCTTCCGCGGTCCGGTTGAAGAGCAATGCGGAAACGCTCTCGCAGGCCGCCAACGAAACCAGCGCCAAGGCCAGTGCGGTCGCCAGCGCCGCGAGCCAGGCCAGCACCAGCGTGCAGACCGTGGCCGGTTCGGCGGAGGAGATGACGACCTCCATCGGCACCATCAGCCGGCGCGTTACCGATGCCACGCAGCGGGCGGAGGGGGCGGCGGCCCAGGCCCGCAAGAGCGGCGACACCATTCATGCGCTTTCGGAAGCCGCCGAAAAGATCGGTGCGGTCGTGCAACTGGTCCAGGCGATCGCATCCCAGACCAATCTGCTGGCGCTCAACGCCACGATCGAAGCGGCGCGGGCGGGCGAGGCCGGCAAGGGCTTCGCGGTGGTCGCTTCGGAGGTGAAGAATCTCGCCCATCAGACCAGCAAGGCGACCGACGAGATCTCCACCCAGGTCGCGAGCATTCAGGGCATCACGGGTGAGACGCGCGAAGCGATGGCAAACATCTCGAATACGATCGCCGAAATCAGCGCGATCATGTCGGGCATCGAAGTTGACACCGAGCAGCAGCGAAACGCGACGCTGGACATTTCGAGGAGCGTCCAGGACGCGGCCCGGGGCACGTTGGACGTCTCGAATCATATCGCGCAGATCACCTCGACGTCGTCCGAAACCGGGCGGATGGCGAGCGATGCGAGGGATTCGGCGGTCGATCTTTCGCAGCAGGCCGAAACCCTGAAACGGGAAGTCGACGGCTTCATCATGAGCGTCAGGGCGATCTGAAGCTCGGACCGCTTGACGGCGGGGCTGAATTCGCGGGGCGCGTGGCTAACCCGTTGTCTGTCCTGCGATATTCCGCCGCAGTAGCACTTCCCTTCATTACAAAAGTTTAATTCCCCCGCCAGCGCGCGGTAAGGCTGAAAGTCCCATCTTCAGACCCGTAAGGTGCCAGCCCCCCGCACCGTCGAAACAGGCTCTGGAGATTTGCTACATGACCGAACGTCCCACCGATTACTCGTCGCTTCCGTCGTATCGCGCGCCCCGTCGCTCGCTGTTTTCCGCCCGCAAGTTCGCGCTGATGGCCTCGGTCGTGGCCGGCCTCGGCATCGCCGTCTACGGCTTCAGTCCGTCGCACGGCCCGGTCGATGTCTTCAGCAGCGCCGCGCACGCGCAGGTCAGCGCCGAAGTCCGCAAGGTTGAGAAGCCGATCGGCTTTGCCGACATCGTCGAGCGCGTGAAGCCCTCGGTGATTTCGGTCAAGATCAATATCGCCGAGAAGCTCGCCAAGGACGACAGCTCCAACGACGACTCGCCGTTCCAGCCGGGTTCACCGATGGAGCGCTTCTTCAAGCGTTTTGGCGGGCCTGACGGCTTGCCCCCCGGCCTGCGCGGCGGCCCCCGTCGCGGCCCGGTTTCGGGCCAGGGATCGGGCTTCTTCATCTCGGCCGACGGTTATGCCGTGACCAACAACCACGTGGTCGACGGCGCCGACAAGGTCGAAGTCACGATGGACGACGGCAAGACCTACACCGCCAAGGTGATCGGCACCGATCCGCGCACCGACCTCGCCCTGATCAAGGTCGCCGGACGCACCGACTTCCCGTTCGCCAAGCTTTCCGAAGGCAAGCCGCGGATCGGCGACTGGGTGCTTGCGGTCGGCAATCCCTTCGGGCTCGGCGGCTCGGTGACGGCCGGTATCGTTTCGGCCAGCGGCCGCGACATCGGCAACGGTCCGTATGACGATTTCATCCAGATCGACGCGCCCGTGAACAAGGGCAACTCCGGCGGCCCGGCGTTCGATACCTCGGGCGAGGTGATGGGCGTCAACACCGCGATCTATTCGCCGTCCGGCGGCAGCGTCGGCATTGCGTTCTCGATCCCGGCCTCGACCGTGAGGAGCGTGATCGCGCAGCTCAAGGACAAGGGCTCGGTCAGCCGCGGCTGGATCGGCGTCCAGATCCAGCCGGTGACGCCCGACATCGCCGACAGCCTCGGTCTCAAGAAGGCCGAAGGCGCGCTGGTGGCGGAACCGCAGGCCAACGGTCCGGCGGCCAAGGCCGGTATCGAATCCGGTGACGTGATCACGGCGGTCAATGGCGAACCGGTCAAGGATGCCCGTGAACTCGCCCGCACCATCGGCGCCCTCGCGCCCGGCAATGCGGTGAAGCTCAACGTGCTGCACAAGGGCCAGGACAAGGTCGTGAACCTGACGCTTGGCCAGTTGCCGAACACGGTGGAAGCCAAGGCCGACACCGACAAGGGTGGCGCGACCAAGGGCACCGACGAGCCGAGGCTCGGCCTGACGCTCGCGCCGGCCAACAGCGTTGCCGGCGCCGGCAAGGACGGCGTCGTCGTGACCGAGGTCGTTCCGAAGAGTGCGGCGGCAGAGCGCGGCTTCAAGGAAGGCGACGTGATTCTCGAGGTCGCCGGCAAGAGCGTCACCAATGCCGGAGACGTGCGCGAAGCCATCAACACCGCGCGCGCCGACAACAAGAACAGCGTGCTGATGCGGGTCAAGACCGGTGGGTCGTCGCGTTTTGTCGCGGTGCCCTTGGCGAAAGGCTGAGCATCGATATTTAAGAGATGGAGGGTGTCGCCGGCATAGTCGCCCCCGCCGACGGCGCTTTCCGGGGGGCGGGCCTCAAAACCCGCTTCCCACAGTTCCCTTTCGATGGAATACGCCCCCCTCCGTCGGAAGGGCAAAGGGCGGTGAAGTCCCCCAGCTTCACCGCCCGCTTTTTTCGTTTAACCGCGAGGCGACGGGTCGCCTTGCATGAGGATGCCGGCCGCGCCATGGTGATAGAAAGCTCAACTTCCCTGACCGCACCCGATCGCCATATGCGCCTTTTGATCATCGAAGACGACCGCGAGTCCGCCGATTATCTGGTCAAGGCGTTTCGCGAGGTCGGCCACATCGCGGATCTCGCCGGCGACGGCGAGGAAGGCCTTTCGCTTGCCGAGTCGGGCGACTACGACGTGCTGGTGGTCGACCGCATGCTGCCGAAGCGCGACGGCCTGTCGGTGATCGGGAGCCTGCGCGAGAAGGGCAACCGCACGCCGGTGCTGATTCTGTCGGCGCTCGGGCAGGTCGACGACCGCATCAAGGGCCTGCGCGCCGGCGGCGACGACTATCTGCCGAAGCCCTATGCCTTCGCCGAACTGCTGGCGCGGGTCGAGGTGCTGTCGCGCCGCCATGGCGGTCCGGCCGAGGAAACCAGCTACCGCGTCGGCGACCTCGAACTCGACCGGCTGTCGCACCGGGTGGCGCGCGGCAAGGACGAATTGACGCTGCAGCCGCGCGAGTTCCGGCTGCTGGAATATCTGATGAAACATGCCGGGCAGGTGGTGACGCGAACCATGCTGCTGGAAAATGTCTGGGACTACCATTTCGATCCGCAGACCAACGTCATCGACGTGCATATTTCGCGGCTGCGCTCCAAGATCGACAAGGGCTTCGAGCGGCCCTTGCTGCACACGATCCGCGGCGCGGGATACATGATCCGTGACGGGATTCGTTGAGACCCCAGTTTTTACAGGCGTCTCCTGAAGTCCCATCAAGTCCACCTACCACTATTTTACCGTTTATTGCATTCTAGACCTAGCTGAGTTCGTGATACCGGGCGCGGTGACATGGAGACCTTAGGTTGTCCATGCAATTTCGAGGTAGCAAAGGAGTTGCCTTGACGGTAACACTAGCGAAGTCCCTTGAGTCTGGTCTGCAATCGCCATGAACCGCGCTCGCCTTCTCCAAGACATTTCCTTCTATCTGACGCATTTGAGAGTATCCGTTGAGCACCTAAACAGCCTCAATCTCCAGGATATCAACGTCCACGCAGAGAATTTCTTCCGTGATTTCTTAAACTTGGCGCTGGGTTACCAGCTTAAGAACATCAACATTGTTGAGCAGAATGCCCGGGCCATTGATTTGGGCGACGAAGGCAAGCGGATTGCCATCCAAGTGACCTCGACTTCGGAAATCGCCAAAATCAAGCATACCCATAAGGGTTTCGTGGCCGGTGGGCTCGACGCCAAGTACGATCGGTTGGTTGTCCTAATAATCGGGGAGAAGAAAAATTACCGCGAGCAGGTCCTCGGCGGAGGTGGCAGCTTTAGCATGTCGCTAACCGACGACGTCTGGGACATTCCTGAGCTGTTGAGGACAATTGGCGATTTGTCCTTGCCTCAGCTCGAAAGCTGCCGGGACTTCCTTCGCGACGAACTCGCTCTTGCGATGCCTCGTCAAGCGAATGAGGTTGGCACCTTGATCCGGGTTATCGAGGTCCTCAGCGCCGTCGAAGAAGGGTTGTCAGCTGCTGACAACAGGGAGGATCCCGATCCTGAGGGGAAGATCCGTGACCGATTCGCAAATCATGCAGAGTTCCTTGAGCAGCAGTACGTGGACCTACATGAGATATATGGGCGCACGCTAGCAGAAGTGAACAAGCAATCCGACCTTGGGCACGTCCGTATACGCAAGCTGCAAGTCTACCTCATGAACTGGAGCGACCGTGTACTCTCCGACTGCGGAGGCGACCCCCAAGTTGCCCTTGATCTGCTGGTTCGGAAGGTCATCGCGATGATGGGCACCAGCGATGTGCCGTTTGATGATGGAGCCGTTCGGTACTATCTTATCGACCAGTTAATCGCGTGTAACGTCTTCCCCAACAAGCGGGCGCTCGATGCCTAACATCTTTCTCAAAGACGAAGCTCTGAATAAGGCGCCGGCGATTATCGGCTTTGAGATCGCGCGCTACCTCAAGAAGTCTGGTGGGGGTCGTACAAGTATTTTCGATGTCGTCGATCATTTCAAGCGCGAGACCTGGTTCTCGTCGAATTCGTTCCTTTATGGTCTGACATTCTTATACGCCGTCGGTCTTGTCGACTTCGACGAACCATACTTGATCGCCCGCGATGCGGATTAGCCGCCTCTATACCGAGCCCCAAAGCATAGATCCCATCGTCTTCACGCCCGGGGTCAATGTGATACTGGGCGAGAGTGACGATACCAGTTCTAAGAACAATGGCGTCGGCAAGTCGTTGTGCATCGAGTTTCTGAATTTTGCTCTCCTAAAACGCAAGGCTGAGAGTCGAGTTGCTAAGGTTCCAAAGGCGAGTTTCGATCCAAGAACTCTCGTCTGCGTCGACTTCGAGCTGGAGGGTGTGCTCTACACGATCAAAAGATCCCTTGAGGAGTCCGAGCATCCGCGTATCGTGGTGGAGGGCCACGAGACCGTTTACGCCAAGGTCGAGGACGCAACTGCTTTCCTCACGGCTAGACTGTTCCCCACCCATGATGCACGGGTCGGTTTCCGCGAAATTCTCGGTCCTCTGATCCGAGACGAACGTTCCGAATTCAAGTCGATCGTGGCCTGCTTCGACACCAAGGCCCGCATCCCGGACAATTACGCGCCCCACCTCATGCTGCTCGGAATTGATCTCGGCATCTATCGCTCAATCAAGCTTATCCAAAAGGAACTCGAAGCGATCGCCATCGAGGAGAATCGGATTAAGGAAAGCGTGAGGCTTGTTCGTCAGAAGGACCTCGACGATGCTAGGTCTGACCTCAATGCCCTCGATGAGGAGGTCGAGATAATCCGTCAGGGTATCGACGCCCTAGAGAACGCGCCAGCTTACGACATCGTAAAGGACGAGATTCTCGAGATCGAGGACCGAATGGGAGATCTGCGTCGCCGCAAGGAGGTGCTAGTCCGCCGATCCGCAAATCTGGCACCGATAGCCGTTGAGCCCAGCATTGACAGTGACGAGATTCGCGACTTTTACGACCAGCTTCGTGCGGGCCTGGGCACCAGCATCGTGCGCGAGTTAACGGAGGTTATCTCGTTCAAGTCGAAGATCGAGCAGTTCCAGCGTCATCTCTTGAACGAGAAGTCGAAAGTCCTCGATGTGGAGATCCGAGACCTCAACAAGCAACTCGCCGAGTTCGACAGGCGGTACGGCAAGCTGTTGGCCGTCCTCGATCAGGAGGGCGATTTGCGCAATCTGCGCCAGTCATACGCTTCTTTCCAAGCCAAGAGCGACGAACTCGGTCAGCTCAAGAGCTTCTTCAGCCGTTACGATCAACTGCTGATCGACCGGCAAACCAAGAAGTCTGAGATCGAGGCCGAAAGGCTGAGGCTCCAAGCCAGCATCTCAAGCGCCGCGGATCGGATTCGCTCCTTCGAGCGGACAATCCTTGCCATCCACCAGTTCATCCAAGGAAGCCGCAAGGCGTCGTTCGAGGTGCGGACCACAAATAAAAAGCATGTCATCGACATTGTCCTACGGATCGACGACGACGGCAGCCATAGTGTTGAGAGGGAAAAGGTGTTCATCTATGACATCGCGCTGATGTTGAACGATTTCACCAAGGTTCGCCATCCTGGCTTGTTGGTGCATGACAACATCTTCGATGTGGATGACGACACACTGCAAAAGAGCCTGGAGTTCCTGCTCACTCGGGCGGAATTCGAGGACGATCAGCAATACATATTAACGCTAAACGTTGATCGAATTGAGCACTGCAGACAGGAAGTTTGGTTCTACGAACTCGAGCAGACCATCAGAGCGTCCTTCACAAAGAGCAACCGATTTCTGAAGGTCCACTATCAGGAGCTCGGCTAAGGCGTAGCCCGTCCATAGACCGGACTAGGTTGCGCGAATTCAAGCAATGAGTCGTTCGCCGCTGGACTTATTGTGATCCGGGACGGTTAGCCATTTTCGTGCGTAGCTAGTTGTTATTGTTAGACAAGGAATAAATTCCGCGGCGATGCATGATTCGGGACGGCATTCGGTAGCTCAGTCCGTTGATGCTGATTCCGGCCTCGAACTCCGTTTTGCCGGGCGCGGCCGTGTGCGGCTCCGCCCGGTTGAATTTGCGGTGAAGATTTTTAGCGCTCTTGTCTCCCGCTTCATCGCTGATTTGACGGGCTTCGGAATGACCAGGTCATCCAGCGATATCGCGAGCACCCTCGCAATGGCGGCGAGGGTTTGTACATCGCCTGTCTTTGCGCCGTTCTCGATCGCGGAGATGAAGCCCTGAGCGACGCCGATCGCCTTCGATAATCCCTGTTGTGTCATGCCTCGATGTTTGCGCCAGAATGCCAGCGGAGTTTTGGCATCGAGCAGTTGGCTCGCCTGTTCATTGGTCAACAGGGCGTCAGTGCCGCTCGCAATCTCGGCCAGGATGTTGTTGGCATGGGCCGCATCGGCGGCGTCTTCGCGCCGGCCGGCAGTCAAGGCGTCGTACTCGGCACGGGACAGGATCACAATATGATCGCCTCGCGGCGCCTTCGTCATGACGGGCACGTGTCTATCCTATTGGTAGATTTCACCGCGTCTTCAAGACTACCCGCAACCTGCCATCCCGCCCGGTTGGACCTATATGGCTGTCGATTGCATAAGTGATCTAAAGTTTTCGAACGACGACAGGGCGTCTTCTAGTAACGCCCGCTTCTGCAAAGCGATGAAAGCGGCAAATGAGCGCGCTTGGCAATTCAGGGAGCGCTCAGGATTGAATTCAATATCTGTGAAGCCAGCCCATTCGTCGCGACGTTTAAGCCATTCTCGGTGTGGGTACAACGCTTTGAAGTAAAGCCAGTCGTAAAAGACTGTTGTTGGTGAAATTGGAAAGTCTTTCCCTTCGAATCTAAAGCCTATTAATTTTCCGGAATTTCTCAGTCGCTCATCACGTTTCGCTTCCCTACTGTCTTTCCAATAAAGGTCCACGAAGGGGCCGCCGTGTTCGAAAACTTTGCTGCCTTGAAAGGCGCATTCCACGGTCGTCGTCCGTCCCTCCACTTCAACCTTCAAATGGAATGCGCTGAGTTTGCGGCCAACTTCGAGTTCTGATTTACTTGATATTTCGAGTAACGGAGAAAACCCAAGATTCGAAGCCGCTCGATGTAATTCGAGAACGTTCTTCTTTTTCTGAGATGGGGCAAGCCCAGGGTGCCAGTGAAACTGGACAGGAATTTCTTGGACAATCTGAGTTCCCAACATCGATGGGACAAACACGGGTCGCTTAGCCATTTTGGGTGCCGTTATTCAAATTAGAGCCCCTTTACAATATACTGAGACGCCACGCTTGTAGGGATAAGAATTTCGTATTTTCTCGCTAATTTTAGCCTGTCCATGACCTTCGAATCCCTCCAGTCCATCCAATTGTAAATTACAGGCAAGTCGAGTTCGTCCAAACCAGCCTCCGCCCCCATCCGCTCAACACCGTCCTGATTTGATGCCGCGCTTGTGATCATTACGCCCGGAAGCTTGATCACCTCTGGATCGATTCCAAGATAGGCCGGATTGAGCTTTCGGTCGCCGGTCCTAGCCACGTATTCCATAGGGTGACTGTCGGTAAAGCATAGACATACGAATTGATCGGTGCCTTTTTGGCGATCGCTCTCAAGGCTATTCGCGTCTCCACCAGTGACTACCTCTTCGTACAATCCACGTGCCTTAAGTTCACTCGTAGACAGGAGTCCGTGCTGTTTGATCAGCGGAAGATTCTTCTTGTCCGTAAAATGGTAAAATCGCCTGTGTTGCGTGCTCAGCTTCACAATCTTTGTAAGAAATCGGTCCAAGTCCATATTCTGGGGCTCCAATGTGTCTTATGAGTACTTTAACGTGTAAAATCGTAGCGTTACAACATTTAGAGCCGTGCGCACGTGAACCATTTGTCACTTCAGGCGCAACCAAGAAGCGGGTAGATTTGCGGAATGCAAGACGTTAGCAAGATCAACTGTTTAAGAGACATGATCCGTGACGGCATTCGGTAAGCTGATCCGCACCACTGCGTTCCGGTTGACGCTGGTCTATCTGTTGCTGTTTGCGCTGTTTGCGGCTTCGCTGCTGGGCTATTTCGCCTGGAACACGCGCCGGCTGATCACCGAGCAGATCACCACGACGGTGAATGCGGAAATCGGCGAGGTCACCGACATTTATGCGCGGCGCGGCCTGCGCGGGCTGGTGTTCACCATCGAGAACCGGGCGCTGCGGCCGGGCGCCAATCTCTACCTCGTGACCACGCCGACGGGGCAGGCGGTCGCCGGCAATGTAAGTTCGCTGTCGCCGGGCGTCATGGCAACCCAGGGCTGGTCGGAAACCGCCTACCGCCGGCTCGACGAGCAGGACAGCCGTCACCATCGCGCGCTGGTGAACGTCAGCGAACTCACCAGCGGTTTCCGGCTTCTGATCGGGCGCGACCTGGAGGAACGGCGGCGGCTGTTCGGCATCGTCGCCAAGGCCGCGCAATGGTCGCTGCTGGTCGTCGTGGTGCTCGGGCTCGGTGGCGGCATCTTTGTCGCGCGGCGGGTGCTGCGGCGGATCGATGCCATGACCGGTACTGCCCAGCGCATCATGGCGGGCGATTTGACCGGGCGGCTGCCGGTCGGGCGCAGCGGCGACGAACTCGACCGTCTGGCGGAAAACCTCAACGCCATGCTGGAGCGGATCGAAGCCCTGATGATGGGGCTGAAGGAAGTTTCCGACAACATCGCGCATGATCTGAAGACGCCGCTGACGCGGCTGCGCAATCGCGCCGAAGAGGCGCTGGCGAAATCCGGCAGCGAGGCGGAATACCGCAGCGCGCTGGAGCGAACCATCGAGGAATCCGATGGTCTGATCCGCACCTTCAATGCGCTGCTGATGATCGCGCGCGCGGAGTCCGGGCAGGCGCGCGGCAATATGGACGATTTCGACGCCGCCGACGTCGCCAGGGGCATTCAGGAACTCTATGAACCGCTGGCCGAAGACAGCGGCGTGACCCTGCGCGTCAAGACCGCGCCGGCACCCGTTCACGGCAACCGCGAATTGCTCAGCCAGGCGCTGGCCAATTTGGTGGAGAATGCAATCAAATACGGCAAGCCGCTTCCCTCCCTTCAACCACTTGGAGCCGGCGCGGCTGATGGCGCCAATGAAGTCCTGATCGAGGCGCGGCGCGACGGCGCTTTCGTGCTGCTCGGCGTCACCGACCATGGGCCGGGGATACCGAAAGCCGACCGCGGCCACGCGGTGGAGCGATTCGTCCGGCTGGAGGCCAGCCGCACCCAGCCCGGTTCCGGCCTTGGCCTGAGCCTGGCGTCGGCGGTGGCGACGCTGCATGGCGGCGAACTCCGGCTCGGCGACAGCAATCCCGGCCTGACGGCGACACTGGCGATCCCGGCCCGGGCCGGCGCCAGCGACAGGCTTGCGGCTCAAACGTCGGATGTGCCACAGAAGGTGGCATGACCTCATTCGCGAAGGGCGACGCGGACCGACATCGTCTGGCCGCGCGGTTTGTGGACGGACCGCATGTGTCCGCTGCCGATAAGGCCGAACAGCGACTGGCAGACTGGCTGACCGATCTGGCGCCGGCGCAGACGGCTGCGATCGCCGATCTGACCGGCCGGTTCCCGCGCGCCAAAACCATTCTGCTCGGCATCGCCGAAGCCTCGCCCTATCTGTTCGATCTGCTGCGCGCCGACGGCGCGCGCGCGGTCCGGCTGCTCGAATGCGAGCCGGAGCCGCACCTGGCCCGGCTGATCGAAACCACCTGCCGCGACGTCGCGGCCGCGTCCAGCGAAGCCGATGTGATGCAATTGCTTCGCCGCATGAAATCGGAAGCGGCGCTGCTGATCGCGCTGTGCGACATCGGCGGCCTCTGGCCGGTGATGCAGGTAACGGCGGCGCTGACCGATCTCGCGGTCGCCTCGGTGCAGGCGGCGCTGCGCTTCCTGCTGCGCCAGGAAGCCGGCCGCGGCCGGCTGATGCCGCCCGGTTTCGATTCTCCCGAAGACAACAGCGGCCTCGTCGTGCTCGCGATGGGCAAGATGGGCGCGGGCGAGTTGAACTATTCCAGCGACATCGACCTGATCGTGTTCTTCGATTCCGAAGCGCCGACGCTGGCGCCCGACATCGAGCCGCAGACATTCTTCGTGCGCGTTACCCAGGCGCTCGCGCGGATATTGCAGCAGCGCAACGGCGACGGCTACGTGTTCCGGGTCGATCTGCGGCTGCGGCCGGACCCATCCTCGACGCAGGTGGCGATCTCGATGGCCGCGGCGCTGCATTATTACGAGCGGGACGGGCGGACCTGGGAGCGCGCCGCCATGATCAAGGCGCGGCCCTGCGCCGGCGACGCCAAAGCCGGCGAGGCGCTGGTGGCGGAAATCGCGCCCTTCGTCTGGCGCAAGCATCTGGATTTCGCGGCCCTCGCCGATGTCCATGACATGAAGCGGCAGATGCAGACGTTTCGCGGCCAGAGCGAGATCGCGGTCGAAGGGCATAACGTCAAGGTCGGGCGCGGCGGCATCCGCGAGATCGAGTTTTTCGCGCAGACCCAGCAATTGATCGCCGGCGGCCGGCATCCTGAATTGCGGGTGCGGCCGACGCTGGAAGCGCTGCAAGTGCTGGCCTCGAGCAACTGGATCACCTTTGAGGCGCGCGACCAGCTCACCGCGGCCTACCTCTTCCTGCGACGGGTCGAACACCGGCTGCAGATGGTCGCGGACGAGCAGACCCATGCCTTGCCCGACGACGCCGAGGCGATGGAGCGCTTTGCCAATTTCTTCGGCTATGGGAGCCGCGCCGCCTTCGCCAGCGACCTGCTGGTGCATCTCAACGTCGTGCAGGGGCATTACGGCAAGCTGTTCGAGGGCGATCCGGCCGGCACCGCGCAATTGCCGGCCGCGGACTACAGCGCCGGTCCCGACGATCCCAGGCTGATCGAGCATCTGGTCTCGCTCGGTTTCAAGAAGCCGGTCGCGGTGGCGGGAACGGTCCAGCAATGGCTGACCGGCGACTATCGCGCGTTGCGCGTCGAAGCGACCCGCAACGCTTTCGTCGAGTTCATCCCGGGATTGATCGACGGCCTGGCGCATTCCGAAGAGCCTGATAGTGCGGTGGCGGCGTTCGATCGTTTCCTTGGGGCGCTGCAGCGCGGCGGGCGGCTGATCTCGCTGCTCAGCCAGAACCGCGAACTGGTCGCGCTGGTGGCGCTGATCCTCGGCGCGGCGCCCCGGCTCGGCGACATGCTGGCGCGGCAGCCGCAGATCATGGACGGGTTGATCGATCCGCGCTTCTTCGGCGCCATGCCGGACCAGCGTGAATTGTCCATGCGGCTCGCGGCGACGCTGGAGGACGCCAATGCCTACGAGGAGTTTCTCGACCGGCTGCGGTTGTTCGGCCAGGAAAGCCTGTTCCTGATCGGCACCCGAATCCTGTCCGGCACGGTCTCCGCCCAGCAGGCCAGCGTCGCCTTCGCCGCCGTCGCCGAGGGCATCGTCCACACCGTGCATGGCCTCGTGACCGACCGGTTCGCGGCCCAGCACGGCCGCATCAAGGGGCAGCAGACCGCGATCCTGGCGATGGGCCGGCTCGGCAGCCGCGAGATGACGGCGTCATCCGATCTCGACCTGATCCTGCTGTATGATTTTGATCACGAACATCCGGACTCCGACGGCGAGCGGTCGCTGCACGGCGCGCAATATTTTGCCCGCTTCACCCAGCGGCTGATCAGCGCCTTCACCACGCGGACCAATTACGGCGTGCTCTACGACGTCGACATGCGGCTGCGTCCGTCGGGCCGCGCCGGGCCGGTGGCCTCGCGGATCGATTCCTTCGCCGATTATCAGGAACGCGAGGCCTGGACCTGGGAGCACATGGCGCTGACCCGTGCGCGCGTGATCTCGGCGCCGCCGGAGCTTCGCGCCCGGATCGAGGGCGTCATCCGCGCCGTGCTGACGCGGCCGCGCGACCGCGCCGGCGTCGCCGGCGACGTCGCGGACATGCGCCGCGCCATCGCGCTGGAGAAGGGCGAGAACGATGTCTGGGATCTGAAATACGCCGCCGGCGGCACGGTCGATATCGACTTCATCGCGCAATATCTCCAGCTGGTTCACGCTGCCGAAAGCCCGGAGATTCTTGACGTCTCCACGCTGCAGGTGCTCGACAGCGCCGTACGGCTCGGCGTGCTGCCGCAACCGGCCGCGGAGACCTTGCGTTCGGCGACGCGGCTCTATCACGACCTCACACAAATCCTGCGGCTCTGCGTCACCGAAAAATTCAAGCCGGAAACCTCGGGTGAGGATTTGCTGCGCGTTCTGGCGCGCGCCGGCGACGCACCGGACTTTTCCTCGCTCGAGGCGCGGGTCAAGGAGACCCAGACCGAGGTGAGGCGGGTGTTTCGGGATATCGTCGAGGGCCGGAGCTGATTTAGCTCGAGCAATTTGCGCGTCTAACGCTTCATCATTCTTTGGAACGCATCGCATTGCGATGCTCTTCTCCCCTCCCTCCCACGCGCCCTTGCGCGTGGTGGGGAGGGGTCGGGGGTGGGGGGTGTCTCAGTAAATTCGCTGCCAGCGGAGTACCCGATAGACCCCCCACCCCCGACCTCGAGAGCGAGCTTCGCTCGCCTCGGGCCCCACCGCTTCGCGGGGGGAGGGGAGAAGAAAAGCGCATTGGCTCCGGTGAATCGTAAAGCGCGCTAAGCCGCCACCGACATCTTCGCCCTGGGCTTGCGGGCGTCGCGCGGCAGCGAGACGCAGACCACGGTGCCGGTGCCGAGCTTGGAGCGCAGCTTCATCGATCCGCCGTGCAGGTTGGTCAGCGACCGCGCGATCGCCAGCCCCAGCCCGGAGCCGTGATAGGTTTTTGTCAGTTGGCTCTCGACCTGCTCGAACGGCCGGCCCAGCCGCTGCAGCGAATGCGGGGCGATGCCGATGCCGGTGTCGGCGATCATCAGCACGATGGAATCGGTCAGCACCCGGCTTCGCACCACCACCCTGCCGCCGTCGGGCGTGAACTTGACCGCATTGGACAACAGGTTGACGATGATCTGCTTGACCGCGCGGCGATCGGCCACCACCGAGATGGCGCCGTCGATATAGGCGTTGACCGACAGGTGCTTGTCGTCGGCCCGTCCGGACACCACCCGCAGCGATTCCGCCAATGTTTTCGACAGGTCGAGCTGCTCCATGTCGAGCTTCATGCGGCCGGCCTCGATCTTCGACATGTCGAGGATGTCGTTGATGACTTCCAGCAGATAGTGCCCGCTGGTGAGAATGTCGTGGCAGTATTCCTGATACTTTTCCGAGCCGAGCGTGCCGAACATGCCGCTTCCCATGATCTCGGAGAATCCGATGATGGCATTGAGCGGCGTGCGCAGCTCGTGGCTCATGTTGGCAAGGAATTTGGACTTGGTCTGATTGGCTTCCTCGGCGCGGGTTTTTTCTTCGGAGTATTTTTCGGCGAGGTCGGCGAGTTCGATGGCCTGGCATTCGAGGGTGGTCTGCGAACGCTTCAGATCGATCACGGTGGCGCGCAGGCGAAGGTCGTTGTCGACCAGTTTCTGCTCATGTTCCTTGATGCGGGTAATGTCGGTGCCGACCGAAACATAGCCGCCATCCTTGGTGCGGCGCTCGCTGATGTGGAGCCAGCTGCCGTCATCGAGTTGCGCCTCGAAGGTGCGCGCGCCCGGCGCCAGGCTGGCGCTGTCATGCAGGCGGGTGCGGACCTCCGGCATGGAGCCTACTTCGATCACGGTTTCATAGGAGGTGCCCGGCGTCACCGCGGTATCCGGCAGCCGGTGCAGGCGCTGGAAGTGCGAGTTGCAGAGCACCAGGCGGTCTTCCGCGTCCCACAGCACGAAGGCTTCCGGGATGGTCTCGATCGCATCGCGCAGCCGCAGATCGGCCTCCACGGTCCGCTCGGCCAGGCTCTTCTGCTCGGTGATGTCGACGGCAATGCCGATCAGGTGCAGGCCGGCATCGCCCTGACTCTGGCCCTGGCCCTGGCTGAGCTCGCAGCGAACCCGCAGCCAGATCCAGTGGCCGTTGGAATGCTGCATCCGGAAGCTCTGGTCGATGTGGGCGATCTTGCCGGAAATGAGCTGGTCGCCGATGGCGAACAGGTCGATGTCGTCGGATTTCACCAGCGCGTTGACCTCGCCGAAAGTCAGCAGGTCGTTGCGGGTGTCGAGCCCCAGCATGGTGAACATCGATTGCGACCAGAAAATCCTGCCGCGCGACAGGTCCCAGTCCCACAATCCGCAGCGTCCGCGATTGAGCGCAGTATCGATCCGGCCGCGCACCGCGTCATTGATGAGATCGCCCTCCCGTGCGCGGGTCGACTGCCAGTGGAATGCAAAGCCGAGGATCAGCACCACAAAGCCGGTGGTGGCGGAAAGCGTCACCGACAAAGCGGCATCCGACCGCCAGATCGAATCGACCTTCTCCTGGATGATGATGACCTGGCCGGGCAGCGATCTGACGACACGCTGGATCGCCAGCGCGCCGTTGCCGTTGGGCAGCACGATGTCGGTCACGATACCCTGCTGCGACGTTCCGCTCAGCGCCAGCGCGGCGCTGATGGCTTCGAGAATGCCGGTGCTGTCGCCCAGCGTGGTTTCGATCGGGACGCGGGCGAGGACCCGCTGGTCGGCGCCGGTGATGATCACGTGGCGGCCGGCGGCGACGCCCCATGAAGGAATGAGGCCGGGCAGCAGGCTCTGCAGGCGCCCGATGTTCGCGGCCCGATCCTGCCGGACCGAGGCGATGCGGTCGAGACGCTCGGTGAGCAGATCGGCGACCGCCGCCAGGTCGCGCTTGAGCGTGCCGCGCTTCTGGCGGTTCTGATCGAGGACCTGGACGAATGCGCCGAGGCAAATCGTGATCAGGAACGCAATGATCAGGGTGGGCACAGCGCGGCGGAGCGCTGGCTCCGCGACCAACAGCCGATGATAGGCCGGTTTCGCGATCGACTGCGCCAATCCCTTGATCGAATCGGATTGGACGCATGGGCTCGCCGCGGGTGCGCGCGCCATACCTAGACCCCCTCGGAGAACTTTTCTGCACCGGTTCGGAAGCGGCCCCAGTCACTTCCGAATCACAGCGATTTGAATCCAGTTTGGCCGGGCTGTCGAGAGTCAACGATTCGTTAATTGAAATAAATGTTGTCCAACGGCGAATCGGGACTCCAGTTTGCCCGCAAAACTACCGGCGAGGTGAGTCCGAAAGGAGAACGCGCGATCCTGCCGGAATTTTCACCGCGCGTGCGGCGGCTCGGCGTGGCTGATGACGCGCTTCACCGTCGGGAAGGCGCGGCGCAACGCGCGCTCGATCTCGTCGACGTTCTCATGAACCTTGATCACGCTCATCGAGGGAGCGGCGCGGCAGTGGAAGTTGACGATCTCGCCGGCATCGGTGTTGCGCACCCGCACATTGTGCACGTCGTGGATGGCGCCGTCGGCGGCGAAGCGCGACAGCGCCGCCTTGATGGTTTCGACGCGATCCGGCGCGGCGTCGGTTCCCAGCGGCAGTTCCGGCTCCAGCGGCTCGATGTGGGTGTCGACCTCGACGTCCTCGCCGAATTCGTCGCGGATATTGCGCTCCAGCCCGTGGGCGATGTCGTGGGCCGCCGTCAACGGCATGTCGCCGTCGACTTCGAGGTCGATGCTGACAGTCAGCCTGCCGCCGAGGTCGTGCACCGTGACGTGATGGACCGCGAGGCCGGAATTGCGGGCGATCACCATGATGCGTTCCCGCACGCTTTCATTGTCGCGGGCGACCGGTACCGCGGTGAAGGTCAGGTCGGCGTCGCCGAGCGCCTTGCTGACTGCGGCCTGCGCCATTCGCTTGATCTCCTCGACGCGGTCGATCGGATAGGTGCGCGGCACCTGCACGATGGCGTCGATGAAGTGGGTCGGCCCGACCATCCGTACCCGCAGCCGCTCGATATCGACCACGCCGGGCGCCGTCCGGATCGCGGCGGCGGCTTTCTCCGAGACGCCCTCGGGCGCGCGGTCGAGCAGGGTCTCGACGGTGGAACGCGTCATCCTGACGCCGAGCAGGCCGATGATCAGGGCGACCACGATGGCGGCAACCGCATCGCCCCACCAGAAGCCGAGGCCGGCCAGGATGAGGCCGGCGATGACGGCAAAGGAGCCGAACATGTCGGAAGCGAAATGGAGCGCATCGGCTGCGAGCGCCTGGCTGCGCGTATCGCGGGCGGCACGGTGCAGCGCCCGTGCGCGCCAGAAGTTCACGGCGATCTCGATCACGAGCACAATGAAGGGGATTGCCGAGATGGTCGGCGGTGGCGCGCGTTCGCTGAGGCGGCCCCACGCTTCGACCAGAATGCCGCCTGCCAGCAGATAGAGCAGGGCGGTGATGCCGAGCGCCGAAAGGCTTTCGAACTTGCCATGGCCGTAATGATGCTCGTCGTCTGCCGGGCGGTCGGAAACCCGCACCACCGCCCAGGTGATGATGGTGGCCACCATGTCGATGGCGCTGTGCAACGCGTCCGAGATCAGCGCCAGCGAGCCGATGGCGATGCCGACCGCGAGTTTCGCCGCCGCCATTGCGGCGCTGGCGAAAATCGAAATCGCCGCGACGCGGGATTTGACGTTGTGAACGGGGTGGACCATGCGCTCGTGTAGCAGCCCGGCATGGCGGTTGAAAGCGCGGATCGGAAATCGCAACTCATTCGCAGCAAGGATTGTTGCGAATTGTTCCGATTCAAGAAGCGGCGCGTAGGGTGGGCAAAGCGAAGCGTGCCCACCATTCAAGATAACGTTCGGATAGCTGGTGGGCACGGCGCGAAGACGCGCCTTTGCCCACCCTACGCGCTGCCGATGGCGTTCCCCGGACGCTGCGCAGCGCACTCGGGTCCGCGCGTCGCGCGGCCCGAGCACAGGCTCCGCGGTGCGCTGCTGATCCGGGGTCCACGATGCGCGGGACGAAGGTGTGGGTCCCGGCTCTGCGGAGCGGCACACCGGACGATGCTTCGCATCGCCGGGGGGTGCCGCACCGCGTCCGGGACACGGCCGGTTGCTACAGTGTCACCACGATCTTGCCGAGGTGCCGGTTGGCTTCCATGTGTTCGAACGCCCTGCCGATATCGTCGAAGGCGAACACCTTGTCGATCGGCAGCTGCAGTTTTCGCGACTCCACTGCGGGCCAGATGTCCTTTCGGACTTCGTTGAAGATCTCGCGGATTTCCTCGATCGAGCGGGTGCGGAAGGTGACGCCGATATAGCTGATGCGACGCGCGGCGTGCAGATCGAAATTGAAATCGCCGTGGGTGCCGCCGAGCCGGCCGACATTGACGATGCGCCCCAGGACCTTGGTGGCTTTCAAATTCTGGTTGGCGACGGGACCCGAGATCTGGTCGACGATCAGGTCGACGCCTTCGCC
>JBDRNF010000088.1:0-15488 GCA_043811435.1 Pseudomonadota bacterium | reverse complement strand
CGATCCGGGTGAGGGGTCTTGCTCCGTCGACAGACCTGAACCCCTCACCCCAACCCTCTCCCACAAGGGGAGAGGGGGCTCACCGCCGTTGTTGCGGCATCGAGCCAGAGCCCCAATCCAGATCAACCGGAGTCCAGTCATGCGGCGTAATTGGCTGATCTGCCTTCTGCTTGCGATGGCCATCTCGCCTGCCCACGCGCAGGAGCGCCTCAACGTGGTCGCGAGCTTTTCGATTCTCGGTGATTTCGTCGGCAATGTCGGTGGCGACCGCGTCAGCGTGACGACCCTGGTGGGTCCCGATGGCGACGCGCACGTCTATACGCCGGCGCCCGCGGACGCCAGGAAAGTAGCGGACGCGAAACTCGTCATCGTCAACGGCCTCGACTTCGAAGGCTGGCTGTCGCGGCTGGTGAAATCCTCCGGCAAGAAGGCGACCATCGTCACCGCGACCAGGGGCCTCGCGCCGCGCAAGCTAGGCTCCCACGCCGATCCGCATGCCTGGCAATCGGTCGTCAATGCGAAGAAATACGTCGCGAACATTCGCGACGCGCTCGCCGCCGCCGATCCGGCGGGGGCCGAGGTCTATCGCACCAATGCAGAGAACTATCTGGCGAAACTCGACGCGCTCGACAGCGAGGTGCGGGCGGGGGTGGCGCAGATCCCGCAAGACCGCCGCAAGGTGATCTCGACCCATGATGCGTTCGGCTATCTGGCAGCCGCCTATGGCATCGAGTTCGTGGCGCCGATGGGCGTTTCCACCGAATCCGAGGCCAGCGCGCGCGATATCGCCCGCATCATCACCCAGATCAGGACCCAGAAAATCCCGGCGGTTTTCCTCGAGAACATCAGCGATTCCAGGCTGATCCGGCGGATATCGGCCGAGACCGGCGCCAAGGTCGGCGGAACGCTGTATTCCGACAGTTTGACGGGCGAAAAGGGCGATGCGCCCACTTACATTGATATGGTCAGGCACAATATAAAGGCCCTGACCAGCGCGCTCGCCAAATAGGGCAGGGGCCCTCCCTGCCGCCGGCACAGCAGCGCCGAATACCGCCCTTCCGGAGTGATTATGGCTGAACCTTCGTCCCCAAAAATTCCCGTGACGGTGCTGACGGGCTATCTCGGCGCCGGCAAGACCACCCTGCTCAACCGCATCCTGTCGGAAAACCACGGCAAGAAGTACGCCGTCATCGTCAACGAATTCGGCGAGATCGGCATCGACAACGACCTGATCATCGGTGCCGACGAAGAAGTGTTCGAGATGAACAATGGCTGCGTCTGCTGCACCGTGCGCGGCGACCTCGTCCGCATCCTCGACGGGTTGATGAAGCGCAAGGGCAAGTTCGACGCCATCATCGTCGAGACCACCGGTTTGGCCGATCCGGCGCCGGTGGCGCAGACCTTCTTCGTCGATGAGGATGTGCAGAAGCATGCCCGGCTCGATGCCGTGGTGACGGTGGCCGATGCCAAATGGCTGAACGACCGGCTCAAGGACGCGCCCGAGGCCAAGAACCAGATCGCGTTCGCCGACGTCATCGTGCTCAACAAGACCGATCTCGTGAGCAAGGCGGAGCTCGCCGAAGTCGAGGCCCGGATCCGTGCCATCAACCCTTACGCCAAGCTGCACCGCACCGAGCGCTGCGAGGTGAAGCTTTCGGACGTGCTGGAGCGCGGCGCGTTCGATCTCGACCGCATCCTCGAGCTCGAGCCCGAGTTTCTCGACGGCGGCGATGGCCACGATCACGACCATCATCACGGCCATGGTCACGACCACGATCACGGCCACAGCCATGGTGGCCTGAAGCACTATCACGACGAGGACATGCAATCGCTGTCCCTGCGCTCGGACAAGCCGCTCGATGCCACGAAATTCATGCCGTGGCTGCAGAACCTGGTCGCCAGCGAGGGCCAGAAGATTTTGCGCTCGAAGGGCATTCTCGCCTTCAGCGACGATGACGACCGTTATGTGTTTCAGGGCGTCCACATGATGCTGGAGGGCGACCACCAGCGCGCCTGGAAGGAGGGCGAAGCGCGCGAGAGCCGCCTCGTCTTCATCGGCCGCGAATTGCCGGAACAGATGATCCGCGACGGCTTCGAAAACTGTATCACCACGTGATGAAAGAATTCGATCCCGGCCAGAATGCCGCCTCCATCGTGTCGGTCACCGAGCGGGTGCGCCCGCTCGCGATCGGCATGCCCGTCACCTCAGTGCATTTTCTCGGCGACATCGCGGCCTTCGTCGGCGCCGAGGAGAATGTGGCGCTGGTCGGCGCCGACGGCGGCATATCGCTCGCTCCGGTCCACAGCGGCGGCATTCTCTGCGCCGCGACCGATGGCGCCCGCATCGTGATGGGCGGCGACGACGGCAAGGTCGTGGCGCTGGACAAAAAGGGCGAGGTCACGCTGCTCGCGACCGACGCCAAGCGGCGCTGGATCGACAATGTCGCACTTCATCCCGACGGTGCGTTCGCATGGTCCGCCGGCAAGACCGCCTATGTTCGCGGCGGCAAGGGCGAAGACAAGTTCTTCGAAGTGCCGTCCACCGTCGGCGGGCTGGCGTTTGCGCCGAAGGGGCTGCGGCTCGCGATCGCGCATTACAATGGCGTGACGCTGTGGTTTCCCAACATGGCCGCCAACGCCGAAGTGCTGGAATGGGCCGGCTCTCATCTCGGCGTGGTGTTCAGCCCCGACAACAAGTTCCTGGTCACCGCGATGCACGAGCCGGCGCTGCATGGCTGGCGGCTCGCCGATAGCAGGCATATGCGCATGACCGGGTATCCCGGCCGCGTCCGGTCGCTGTCATGGAGCGCCGGCGGCAAGGCGCTGGCGACATCGGGCGCCGATACCGTGATCGTCTGGCCGTTCGGCAGCAAGGACGGCCCGATGGGCAAGGAGCCGGCGATGCTGGCGCCGCTGCAGGCGCGGGTCTGCGCGGTCGCGTGCCATCCGAAGCAGGATATTCTGGCGGCCGGCTACAGCGACGGCACCGTGCTGATGGTGCGGCTGACTGACGGCGCGGAAATCCTGGTGCGCAGGAACGGCGGCGCACAGGTCGCCGGCCTCGCCTGGAACGCCAAGGGCACGCAACTGGCGTTTGCCGCTGATGATGGCGAAGCCGGGCTGCTGGCGCTGTAGAGCGGATCGCTTAACCTCGCCCCGCTTGCGGGGAGAGGTCGGATCACATCGATAGATGTGATCCGGGTGAGGGGGAGTTGCAGCGATCCGGGTGCGCGTTGTACGCCTCGCTCGCGGCGGCTTCCCCTCACCCGAAGCCTGCGCTGCGCTTCGGCTTCGACCTCTCCCCGCAAGCGGGGCGAGGTAGGTAAAGCGGCAGCGAAACCTTCACTTCTTCGGCTTGCCCGCTTTGACATAGGCCTCGATAGGCTCGAACACCTTGTTTGCCGGTTCGAGATTTTCGTAGGCCAGGGCGGCCTTGTTCATGGACGTAAACGTTTGGTCAGCGTCGCCGGCCTGGTCGGGTTTGAAAGCGGCAAACACGGCAATCGCGGTCAGATAATTTCCGAACGCCGCCTCTTCGCCGGCAAGCAGGTTCTTGAGGCGGGCATCGCGTTCGAAAAAGCCGGCGAATGTCTTCTTGATGCCCTCGTCCTGTTGCCCCAGCGACTGCAGGGCCCAGAAAGCGCTCGCCAGCGTCAGGAGGCGAAGGAATTTGGTTCGGTCGGTCTTGCATTGGTATTTGGCGCACGCCGCCGGCATCATCACATTGTCCCGCCCCGCCGGGGTGAAGTTCGGGCCGAACTTGCCGTTCACGAGCCCGAGACGCATGGCGTCGCCCGCCATGCCGTCATCCGCGCTGGAGAAGTTGGCGAGAATTCGATCGATGAGGGCGGTGTCGCCCGACGCCATGTAGGCGCCGATCAACAGATCATTGTCCGCTGGAATTGACGACGGGCTCACGGCGGCAAGCGGTGCAAGCCGGCCGGCTTCCAGCTTTTGAAGCAGGGCGGTGAGCTGGTATTTCTCGGCAAATTTCCTGCTGTCGTCGGGCAGGCCGGCGCGGTGGAGCGCGACGAGCTCCACCGACTGGATGTAGGCGGAAGGCTCATTGTCGAGAATGCGTGCCTTTTCCGCCGGCGACGTCACGAACAGCTGCGCCAGGAACCCGATCACCGTAGAGGGATCGGATTTCGACCGCGGCGCGGCCCTGAGTTGCGACAATATGCTGTCGACGCAGCCTGCCGGCTTGCTGCGATAATAATCGTTCATGCAATCCGGGTCGGCGGCGGCGGCCGGCCAGCATTGAAAAAGCAGCAGCGCCATCGCAAGCCAGGCGAGTTTCATTACGGCCGTCTCCACTCGGAAGCATGGGTGCATTCTATCGGTGATTGAACGAATTGCCCATTCCCGTGAGCCGGCGAGAATCATGGGCATCGGTGTGTCGTCCGGCACGGGACCGGCGTCGACCGCCATCCGGGCCGCTCGCCGGATTCCCGCGGGAACAATTTCTTCCCGCAGCCATTGATATCGTGAACCAATTCTCGGTGAACCAACGGTGATCTCAATGTCTCCGGACGACAGGAAACGCGCCTACAGGAAGGATCTGCTGCTGGCTGGCGCCATGGTGATCGCCGGATTGGCCATCACCGGCCTGTCGTTGGCCAGCTTCAGCTCCAGCGAGCCGCATCCCCAGATGGCGCAGGCGACACAGCCGCTGCAATCGACGCCCGGCGCGGAGAACAAGCCCCCAGCTCCTGCCGAGCCCACGACGACAGGCGCGCGGCCTCTCGAAGTCGCACCTGAGCCCGCGCGGCCCGATGCCGAGGCGCAAAAAGCCGGCGCACAGCCCGCGCTGCCGCCCGCCCCGGCCGAGAAGACCGCAGCTCCGATCAAGGACCGGTAGCGGCCTCTGATTCGCGCTCACGCTCATCCCCGGGCGCGGGTCCGACAGGCGTGCGTCAGCGCGCGCCCCTGAGCGTGCAGGCGGTGGAGCAGGTCGTGGTCACACCGCGGTCGCAGGCGATGCAGGCGCCTACGCACTGCTTCATGTCCTTTGGATTGTACGCGCTGTAAAGCTTCCGGGCGCAGCCGATCGAGCCGGTCACGTCATCATCAGGCGAGCAGGCAGCCAGTGCCGCCGCGGACAGAACGATAGCGATCATGGCGCGCATGGTCAGCGCTCCCCAAAAGGAGCCCTTCGCTCGAAACGAAGATGCGGCGACGGCTCCAGGCCTCGCAAGAAGTATCCCTCAGCGTGGCACGTCAGGGTTAATGGCTGGTTATGACAGGCCGCATCGTTCGACCGCCGCGTCGTCATTCCGGGTTCGGTGCTGCGCATCGCCCCCGAATGACATCAATCATCTGACCAGCACGTTCCGGAACTGCCACGGATCGCTGGTATCGATATCCTCCGGAAACAGCCCGGGCCGGTCGGTCAGCGGCGTCCAGTCGGTGTAAAAACCCTTCACCGGGCCGAGATACGGCATCTGGATTTCCAGCAGACGATCGAAGTCCATCTCGTCGGCTTCGACGATGCCCTCATTCGGGTTTTCCAGCGCCCACACCATGCCGCCGAGCACGGCAGAGGTCACCTGCAGGCCGGTGGCGTTCTGATAAGGCGCGAGTTTGCGGGTTTCTTCGATCGAGAGCTGCGAGCCGTACCAGTAGGCATTGTTGTCATGGCCGAACAGCAGCACGCCGAGTTCGTCGATGCCATCGACGATCTCGTTCTCATCGAGGATGTGGTGCTTTTCCTGCATCTTCGCTGCGCGGCCGAACATTTCATGCAGCGACAGCACGGCATCGTCGGCCGGATGATAGGCATAGTGGCAGGTCGGCCGATAGACCGCCGCGCCCGATGCGTCCCGCACGGTGAAGTAGTCGGCGATCGAGATCGACTCGTTATGGGTAACGAGGAAGCCATACTGCGCGCCACGGGTCGGGCACCAGGTCCGCACGCGCGTGTTGGCGCCGGGCTGCATCAGGTAGATGGCGGCGCCGCAGCCGGCCTCGTGGGTTCGCGCATTCTCGGGCATCCATTTTTCGTGGGTACCCCAGCCGAGTTCGGACGGCTGCACGCCTTCCGACAGAAAACCTTCAACCGACCAGGTGTTGACGAAGACGTCCGGCTCCTTCGGCGACTTGGAGCGCTGGGTATCACGCTCGGCGATGTGGATGCCCTTGATACCGGCCTGCCGCATCAAGTCCGCCCATTCGGCTTTGGTCTTCGGCTTCGGGGCATTGAGCTTCAGATCGGCGGCGACATTGAGCAACGCCTGCTTGACGAAGAAAGAGACCATGCCCGGATTGGCGCCACAGCAGGAGACTGCGGTCGTCGACCCCGCGGGTCGCGCCTTCTTGGCGGCCAGCGTCGCTTCGCGGAGCGCGTAGTTGGAGCGCGCTTCCGGGCCCTTCGACGAATCGAAATAGAAGCCGAGCCAGGGCTCGTTGACGGTGTCGATATAGAGAGCGCCCAGTTCGTTGCAGAGCTCCATGATGTCGGTGGAGCCGGTATCGACCGAGAGATTGACGCAAAAACCCTGGCCGCCGCCTTCAGTGAGCAACGGGGTCAGCAATTCGCGATAATTGTCCCTGGTCACGCCCTTCTGGATGAAGCGCACATTGTGTTTTTCGCAATGCGCCTTGCGACCCTCGTCCTTGGGATCGATCACGGTAATGCGCGACTTGTCGTAATCGAGATGCCGTTCGATCAGCGGCAGCGTGCCTTTGCCGATCGAGCCGAACCCGATCATGACAATGGGACCGCTGATCTTCGCGTGGATCTGCGAGGTGGGGCTCATGGGAAGGTTTCTCCGGAACGTGCTGGCGGTAAAGGGCAAGGGCTGGTTCAGGCGGTGCGCCGCCTGGCGGTGACTTCGATCTCGATCTTCATCTCGGGTTTGTAGAGCCCGGCAACGACGAGCAGGGTGGCGGCCGGGCGGATGTCGCCGAGCACCTCGCCGCAGACCGCGAAATGTTGATCGGCGTCTCCGGCGTCGGTGACGTAATAGGTGGCGCGGACGATATCGGCCATCTCGAATCCGCCCTCCTTGAGGGCGGCCTCGATGGTCCTGAAGCAGTTCCGTGACTGGCTCGTGACGTCGGATGGCATTGTCATCGTTGCGTAGTCGTAGCCGGTGGTGCCGGCGACGAAGGCGAAATCGCCGTCGATCACCGCGCGGCTGTAGCCGGCGGTCTTTTCGAACGGCGAGCCGGTGGAAATCAGGCGGCGAGACATGTCGTGCACCTCCGTCGGGAACATCGCGCATCGCTGTGCCGAGGCCATGCAATGTCGCGTTTTCAACCCTGGTTCAAGCGGCGTGAGCGGCCAGTTTGCGAGCTTTTCCGGCCGGCCGCAGCCTGGCTTGCGGCGCCTCCGCGCCTGTTGCCGCGATCATGCCCCAGGCGCCGTCGAGCGCGCCCTGGCGCAGCTCGAGGCCGAGCAGCCGGTCGCGTTCGAACGGACCGGGCAGCGACAGCTCGCCGGTCTTGAGGGCCGCGAAGCCGAAGCGGGCATAATAAAGTGCGTCGCCGAGCAGGATCACCGCGCCATGGCCGCGCGCTTTCGCCGCCGCCAGCGCGTGGTTCATCAGGGCGGCGCCGACGCCGAGTTCGCGGCAGGAGGCGTCGACCGCCAGCGGGCCCAGCACCAGCGCGGGGACGCCCCCGGCGCTGACGTGCCACAACCGCACGGTTCCGACCAATTTGCCCTGGCGCACGACCGAAAAGGCGAGGCCTTCGGCGGGCGCGCGTCCATCGCGCAGGCGCTGGCAGGTGCGCATATGGCGGTTCGCGCCAAAGCAGGCATCCAGCAGCGCTTCACGCGCAACGACGTCCGAGGCTCGCTCCGCACGGATCGCGAACGGGGCGGCATCGGAAATGAGGGCAACAGAGGTGTTCCGCAAAGCAGTCATGGCACGTCAGTCCTCGCTCCGGCCGGGGTGAGCCAGCGGAGCGTTGTCAGCAATAGTCAGATCAAGGGGAGGGAGCCGGCGCACCGGCTCCCGGTTTTCTTCACCCTCTCCCGCGCTTGCGGGGAAGGGCCGGGGTGGGGGTGTCACCGCGAGCACGGAGCTTGCGGTTCCCCCACCCGGCGCTTCGCGCCGACCTCCCCCGCAAGCGGGAGAGGTAAGAGCAGCAGCGCTGACCGCGCCTCAGATGTGATACGTCCGCAGCGGCGGGAAGCCGTTGAACGCCACCGACGAGTAGGTCGACGTATACGCGCCGGTGCCTTCGATCAGCAGCTTGTCGCCGATCTCGAGCGTCACCGGAAGCGGGTACGGCAGCTTCTCGTACATCACGTCGGCGGAATCGCAGGTTGGCCCCGCGAGTACGCACGGCGTCATCTCGGCGCCGTCATGCGGCGTCTTGATGGCGTAGCGGATCGACTCGTCCATCGTCTCGGCGAGACCGCCGAACTTGCCGATGTCGAGATACACCCAGCGCACCTCGTCCTCGTCGCTCTTCTTGGAGATCAGAACGACTTCGGTCTCGATGATGCCGGCATTGCCGACCATGCCGCGGCCCGGCTCGATGATGGTCTCCGGGATCGCGTTGCCGAAATGCTTGCGCAGGGCGCGGAAGATCGACCGGCCGTACTGCACGACCGCCGGAACTTCCTTCAGGTACTTGGTCGGGAATCCGCCGCCCATGTTGACCATGGAGAGGTTGATGCCACGCTCCGCGCAGTCGCGGAACACCGACGAGGCCATCGCCAGCGCGCGGTCCCACGCCTTCACCTTGCGCTGTTGCGAGCCGACATGGAACGAGATGCCATAGGGCTCCAGGCCGAGACGCTTGGCGAGGTCGAGCACGTCGACCGCCATTTCCGGATCGCAGCCGAACTTGCGCGACAGCGGCCATTCGGCGCCGGCGCAGTCATAGAGGATGCGGCAGAACACCTTGGCGCCGGGGGCGGCGCGGGCGATCTTCTCGACTTCGGCGGTGCAGTCGACCGAGAACAGGCGAATGCCGAGCGCGAAGGCGCGCGCGATGTCGCGCTCCTTCTTGATCGTATTGCCATAGGAGACACGCTCCGGGGTCGCACCGGCGGCCAGCGCCATCTGGATCTCGGCGACCGACGCGCAGTCGAAGCACGAGCCCATCGAAGCCAGCAGCGACAGCACTTCCGGCGCCGGGTTGGCCTTGACCGCATAGAACACGCGGCTGTCCGGCAGCGCCTTGGAGAAGGTCTGGTAATTGTCGCGCACGACCTCGAGGTCGACGACGAGGCACGGCTCGACGTCCTGGCCCTCGTTGCGGCGGCTGCGCAGGAATTCCTGGATCCGTTCAGTCATAGTAGCACCCTCCCAAACGGCCCCGCCACGGAGACACGTTCAAAAAATGATCTCGGATCAGAGCGCTTCGGCCACGTTGCGCGATGGAGGCGCGACGCAGCCAAAAACTCAGACCGAACTGTGCTGCCGTGGATTGGTTGGGAAGGATCCCGCCCGCACACCTGGCAATGAAGGACAAGCCTCTTCGGTATTCGCGCCGGCTGATGGAAAGCCGGCAGAGACCAAAAAAGCCCGATCCGTCGTTGCTTTAAGTCGCGTCCCCCGTTGAGAACGAGGTGCGCCGGTTCGCCTCCGGCTGCCAGTCACGGTTGCAAGGATCGAAGAGACCTTCAACGGCATCTCTTGAGAGAGATGCTGGCCTCTCAAATCTCGCGACTTGAGCGACCCTCGGTTCTTCGTCCCTTGGCGGCTGTCCGGCCTCTTGTCCGGATACCTACCGACTGACACACGACCACAGGCACGTGCGAAATTGGGCAAGAGTGCAAATAGGTGTTTTGATCCTGCTTCGCAATAGTTTTTTTAGGCTGGGCGCAAGTTTGCCTAACATCTGCTTGCAGTGTTGCTCGCGGCACGCGCCAGCGGCGCTGAAGGTGAACAGACGTTAAGTTTTGTCAGGGACCTGCGAAGGCCGGCAAGGAGCTTGCAAGTATTTTCACGGGGCCGGCGCGGCCTTGTTGTGCCGCCGACCTTAGCCGCGGCGCGTGAACGGCTCGATGCGCTGGGCGTTGCGGACAAATGCCACCATGATGAAGACGCCGGTTGCGAACAGCACCGCCTGCAGGATGTGCGCGCCGGTGTCGTCCAATCCGAACAGGATCGCGAGCGCCCAGCCGCCGGCGAACGCGGCACCGAACACCTCGGCGCCGATCAGGATCGCGGCGCTGACGACGGTGATGACGCTGGGCCAGATGATCCGGCGGGGAGCGGTCGGGGAGGGCTGCGCGTTCATGTGGCCAAGGTCCTGTTGCGGGCGCAATCTCTATGAAAAGGCCCCTGCTATCAAGCGCAAAAGGGCCTAAAAAAGCCCCATCGCGTGATATAGGTCCCCTGCATTCATTCGCGACCAGAACGGGAAATCCTGATGTCGGAAAGCTCTGAAATGACGGCCGCTGCGCAGGCCCAGGCAAACCCGCTTTTGAAGGCCTGGCAGACACCGTTCGAGACCCCGCCGTTCCCCGAGATCGCGCCGAAACACTTCCTGCCGGCCTTTGAGCAGGCTTTCGCCGATCACGCCGCCGAGATCGTCGCGATCGAGCACGATCCGGCGGTCCCCGATTTCGCCAACACCATCACGGCGCTGGAGCGCTCCGGCAAGCTGCTCTCCCGGGTGGCGGCGGTGTTCTACGACCTGGTCTCGGCACACTCCAATCCGGAACTGCTGGAGATCGACAAGGAAGTGTCGCTGCGGATGGCGCGGCACTGGAACCCGATCATGATGAACGCGGTGCTGTTCGGCCGCATCGCGCTGTTGCACGACAACCGCGAGAGCCTCGGGCTGACAGGCGAACAGCTTCGGCTGCTGGAGCGCACTTATACCCGCTTCCACCGCGCCGGCGCCGGGCTGGACGAAGTTGCCAAGAAGCGGATGGCCGAAATCAACGAGCGGCTGGCCCATCTCGGCACCGCCTTCAGCCACCATCTGCTCGGCGACGAGCAGGACTGGTTCATGGAGCTCGGCGAGGCCGACCGCGACGGCCTTCCGGACAGTTTTGTCGCGGCGGCGAAGGCCGCCGCCGAGGAGCGCGGCATGGCCGGCAAGGCCGTCATGACGCTGTCGCGCTCCTTCGTGGAGCCGTTCCTGAAGAGTTCGACCCGCCGCGACCTGCGCGAAAAGGTGTTCAAGGCCTTCACGGCGCGCGGCGACAATGGCAACGCCAACGACAACAACGAAACCATCCTCGAGATCTTGAAGCTGCGCGAGGAGACCGCCAGGCTGCTGGGTTTTGCCACTTTCGCCGCCTACCGGCTGGAGGACTCGATGGCCAAAACGCCCGAGGCGGTGCGCGGCCTGCTGGAGCGGGTCTGGAAGCCGGCCCGGGCCCGGGCGCTCGCCGACCGCGACGCCCTGCAGGCGCTGGTCGCCGAAGAGGGCGGCAATTTCGCGCTGGCGCCGTGGGACTGGCGCTACTACGCCGAGAAGCTGCGGCAGATCAGGGCCAATTTCGACGACGCCGCGATCAAGCCGTACCTCTCGCTCGACCACATGATCGACGCCGCCTTCGACTGCGCCACGCGCCTGTTCAGCGTCACCTTTACCGAGCGCAAGGATATCCCGGCCTGGCACCCGGACGTCCGGGTCTGGGAAGTGAAGGATGCCGCCGGCAAGCACAAGGCGCTGTTTTATGGCGACTACTTCGCCCGGCCCTCGAAGCGCTCGGGCGCGTGGATGACGTCGCTGCGCGACCAGCAGAAGCTCGATGGCGAGGTCGCGCCGCTGATTCTCAATGTCTGCAACTTCTCCAGGGGGGCCGACGGGGAGCCGTCGCTGCTGTCGCCCGACGACGCCCGGACCCTGTTCCATGAATTCGGCCACGCCTTGCACGGCATGCTGTCGGATGTGACCTATCCCTCGCTGTCGGGCACCTCGGTGTTCACCGATTTCGTCGAGCTGCCGTCGCAGCTGTACGAGCACTGGCAGGAGCAGCCCCAAGTGCTCAGGCAATTCGCCCGGCATTACCAGACCGGCGAGCCGCTGCCGGACGATCTCTTGAAACGCTTCATCGCCGCGCGCAAATTCAACCAGGGCTTTGCCACCGTGGAGTTCGTTTCCTCGGCGCTGATCGATCTCGAGTTCCACACCCAGCCCGCCTCCGCGATCCCGGATGTGCGGGCGTTCGAGCGCGCCGAGCTGGAGAAGATCGGGATGCCCGCGGAAATCGCGCTGCGGCACCGGCCGACCCAGTTCGGCCATATCTTTTCCGGCGACCACTATGCCTCGGGCTATTACAGCTACATGTGGTCCGAGGTGATGGACGCCGACGCCTTCGGCGCCTTCGAGGAGGCCGGCGACATCTTCGATCCCAAGGTTGCAAAACGGCTGCACGACGACATCTATTCCTCCGGCGGCTCACGCGATCCGGAAGATGCCTATATCGCGTTCCGCGGCCGCGAGCCGGAGCCCGACGCACTGCTGCGCCGCCGTGGTCTGCTGGAAACGTCAGAGGCGGCCTGAGGTGAAAAAAGTGAAACAAATTCTGCTGGGTCTGCTGCTGGTCGGCGCTCTCGCTTTCGGGTCCAGGCAGGCGCTGGCCCATCCCCATGTCTGGATCACCGCGACCAGCCAGGTGATCTATGCCCCCGACGGCGCCGTCACCGGCGTGCGCCATGCATGGACGTTCGACGACATGTTCTCGACCTACGCGTTGCAGGGCATCGAGACCAAGGAGAAGGGCGTCTATAGCCGCGAGGAGCTGGCGCCGCTGGCGCAGACCAACGTCGAATCGCTGAAGGAATTCGCCTTCTTCACCTTCGGCAAGGCCGACGGCAAGAAGGAAAAATTCCTCGAGCCGGTCGACTATTTCCTGGAACACAAGGATGGCGCGCTGACGCTGCATTTCACGCTGCCGCTGAAGACGCCGGTAAAGCCGAAAGCCTTGGCGCTGGAAGTGTTCGATCCGGCCTACTTCATCGACTTCAAGTTCGACGATAAAGACCCGATCAAGCTGGTGGGCGCGCCCGCCGCCTGCAAGCTGGTGTTCCAGCGGCCCAACGACGGCACCGCCACCGCGCAGAAGCTCACCGAGGACAATTTCGCCAGCGGCGATAATTCGAACTACGGCGCCATGTTCGCCAACAAGATCACGGTGGAATGCCCGTGACCCCGCGGCCCGGCCCGAGGCTCGCGCGCGGCGTGATGGTCGGCGCCGCTGTCGTGGCCGGCGTGATGCTGCTCGACGGGCTGGTGCATCTGGCGCTGGCGCAGACGCCGTTCGGCGCGCCGAAGCGCGCGCCGGAACCCCAGGTTGGCGGCATCGTCGGCTGGATCCTCGCCAAGCAATCGGAATTCTACCGCGAGATGTCCGCGACCATCCGCGCCGCCAAGTCCGACGGCTCGGCGGTCTGGACACTGCTCGCGATTTCCTTCGCCTACGGCATCTTCCACGCCGCCGGTCCCGGCCATGGCAAGGCGGTGATCTCGTCCTACCTCGTCGCCAACCAGGAGACCGCGCGGCGCGGCATCGTGCTGTCGTTCGCCTCCGCCCTGATGCAGTCGCTGGTCGCCGTCCTGATCGTCGGGGTCTGCGCCTGGCTGCTCAACGCCACCGCCAGGACGATGTGCGGGACCGAACGGGTGATCGAGATCGTCAGCTATGCGCTGATCGCGGCGTTCGGCGCCCGGCTGGTCTGGACCAAGGGCGGCGGTTTTATGCGCGCGCTGCAGATGCGGGCGCCGGTGCCTGCGATGGCAGGCGCCGCGCAGCATCATGGCCACGATCATGGTCATGCCCACGAGCATCACCATGAACATGCCCATCATGATCACGCGCATCATCATCACGATCATGACCCGAACCACGTCCATGACGAGCATTGCGGTCACTCCCATGGTCCCGCCCCGAGCGAACTG
The DNA here is from genome assembly GCA_043811435.1 of Pseudomonadota bacterium. Lineage (GTDB taxonomy): Bacteria > Pseudomonadota > Alphaproteobacteria > Rhizobiales > Xanthobacteraceae > Bradyrhizobium. Next base: position 1,667 of record JBDRNF010000088.1, on the reverse strand, counting down.
GCCGGTCCCGGCGGCTGGCGGCGCGGCTTCGGTGCGATCCTGGCGGTCGGCATCCGGCCGTGCTCGGGCGCCATCCTGGTGCTGGTGTTCGCGCTGGCACAGGGCCTGTTCTGGGCCGGCATCGCCGCGACCTTCGTGATGGGCCTTGGCACCGCCATCACGGTCGCCACCATCGCCGTCATCGCGGTATCGGCAAAAGATCTCGCCCGCCGCCTCAGCGGCGGCGGCGAGGGCGGCGGCGCGCTTGTCATGCGCGGCATCGAATTCGGCGCCTCCGGACTGGTGCTGCTGTTCGGTGTTGGGCTGCTGTTCGGGTATCTGGCGGCGGAGCGCGTGACCTGCCTCTGAACGGTCGCCGGCGCCGTAGGGTGGGCAAAGGCGCATCTGCGCCGTGCCCACCATTTTTGGCGGATGAAGATGGTGGGTCCGCTTCGCGTGGCCGACCCCACGTGCTATAATGCCGCCATGGACCGCGATGAAGCCATAAGCCGATTGCAGCAACACGAAGCCGGTTTGAAGCGGCTTGGCGTCGAACATCTTTACATGTTCGGCTCGACCGCGCGCGGCGAGGCCAGACACGATTCCGACGTAGACCTCTTTTTCGATTACCAGAAGGGCAAGCTGGGCGTGTACGAACTGATGGATGTCAAGGAATACGCCGCCAGCATCCTCGGCCGCAAGACCGACATCATGACGCGCGACAGCCTGCACAAGACGCTCCGGGAAGCGATAGAAGCAACAGCCGTCCGCGTGTTTTAGTGGCTGCACGTTCGCTCATCCCGCGCTTGACGGACATCATCGAGGCGATCGAGCGCATTAATAGCGTATTGGCGAATGTATCGCTTGATGCATTCGAGAGCGATTGGCAGCGGCAATGGCTCGTGGAGCGCGGTATTGAGATTGTTTCCGAGGCCAGTCGTCATCTTCCGGATGACTTGAAAGCGCGCAATCCGGAAATCCCCTGGCAGAAAGTTGCGGGGATTGGCAACGTGCTGCGCCACAACTACGAGAGTATCGCCGCGGCCATCCTGTGGAAGCTGGCACAAGCTGATTTGCCGACATTGGAAAAGGCCTGCCGCTCTGAACTTGCCGCGGAGCATGGCCGAGAGCGCCGCTGATAATTGGACAACCGGGGAATTTATGTCACGCGAACAATTCTGGTTCTTCCACCCGTTCCGGGTGCGGTATTCCGAGATCGACGGACAGGGCGTGGTGTTCAACGCGCATTATCTGACCTATTTCGACACCACCATCACCGAGTATTTCCGCGCGCTCGGCTACGATCAGTACGCCGACGCCAAAACGAGCGGCATCGACTTCCACGTCGTCAAATCGCTGATCGAATACAAGGCGCCGGTGCTGTTCGACCAGGAGCTGGACGTGGGCGCGCGGGTGGCGCGGATCGGCAATTCGAGTCTTACCTTCGAACTCGCCATCTTCCTGAAGGGCGGCAATGATGCGCTCGTCACCGGCGAGGTCGTCTGGGTCTACACCGATCAAAGAACCCATCGCCCGGTCCCGATCACGGCATCGATCCGGGATTCCATTGCTACCCGCGAATTGCATCTGGCCTGATGCTGCGTTGCCCGCCGCGACGCCTGCGACAAATCAACCCGTCGGGTAAAATTTCGCTTTTCCAGAAACCCAAATCACCATTATGAATCCCG
>JBDRNF010000087.1:0-3999 GCA_043811435.1 Pseudomonadota bacterium | reverse complement strand
CTACATTGCCGGGATCTACGAGCATCCGACCCGGCACGCACCCGACAAATCCACCGCGCAGCTGCACGCTGAAGTCGCCAAGGGCGCCATTGAAGACGCTGGCCTGACCAAGGCCGACATCGACGGCTATTTCTGCGCCGGCGACGCCCCGGGCGGGCTGTGGCCGATGGTGGATTACCTCGGTCTTCGGGTCCGCCACATGGATTCCACCGAGACCGGCGGCTGTTCCTATCTGATCCATCTCGGCCACGCCGCCGAAGCCATTGCCGCCGGGAAGTGTTCGATCGCGCTGATCACGTTGGCCGGCAAGCCGCGCACCGGGGCGATGCCGCCGCGGGCGCAGGGCGCCGAAGCCGATTTCGAGACCGCCTATGGCGCCACCACGCACAACGCTTACGGCATGTGTGCCATGCGCCACATGCACGACTACGGCACGACCAGCGAGCAGCTGGCCTGGATCAAGGTCGCGGCTTCGCACCACGCCCAGTACAACCCGCACGCGATGCTGAAGGACGTCGTTACCGTCGAGGACGTGCTGAACTCGCCGCTGATCTCCGATCCGCTGCACCGGATGGACTGCTGCGTCGTCTCCGACGGCGGCGGCGCGCTGATCGTCACCACGCCGGAAATCGCCAAAAGCCTGAAGAAGCCGCTGGTGCGCCTGATCGGCCATGGCGAGGCGATGAAGGGCCCGCGCGGCGGCAAGGATCTCGATCTGACGTACTCCGCCGGCGTCTGGTCCGGCCCGCGCGCGTTCGAGGAAGCCGGCGTCACGCCGAAAGACATCAAATACGCCTCGATCTACGACAGCTTCACCATCACCGTGCTGATGCAGCTGGAAGACCTCGGCTTCTGCAAAAAAGGCGAGGGCGGCAAGTTCGTCTCCGACGGCAATCTGATTTCCGGCGTCGGCAAGCTGCCGTTCAACACCGACGGCGGCGGGCTCTGCAGCAATCACCCCGTCAACCGCGGCGGCATGACCAAGATCATCGAAGCGGTGCGCCAGTTGCGCGGCGAAGCCCATCCGAAGGTCCAGGTGCCGAACTGCGATCTCGCCATCGCCCACGGCACCGGCGGCCTGCTCGGCGTGCGTCACGCCGCCTCAACCTGCATCCTGGAGCGTGCGTAATGACTGAAGCCAAGAAATACCCGGCGCCGCAGGGCAATCCCGAAACCGCGCCGTTCTGGGAAGCCGCCAAAGCGGGCAAGTTCATGATCAAGCGCTGCACCGCCTGCGGCGAGCCGCATTACTTTCCGCGCGCGATCTGCCCGTTCTGCTTCTCCGACAAGACCGTGTGGGAGGAGAGTTCGGGGGAAGGCGAGATCTACACCTTCAGCCTGATGCGCAAATCCCCGACCGGGCCCTATGCGATCGGTTACGTCACGCTGAAGGAAGGCCCGTCGGTGCAGACCAATTTTGTCGATTGCGAGCTGGAGAAGCTGAAGATCGGGCAGAAGGTGAAGGTCGTCTTCAAGCCAACCGACGGCGCGCCGCTGCCGTTCTTTACGCCGGTGTGACGGGATTGCGCTCAGAGCCAATCAAGCAAACGGTTGTCGTCCCCGCGAAGGCGGGGACCCAGTACGCCGCGGCCTCTCGGTTCTATCGCTGGCGTCTCTGGAATACTGGGCCCCCGCCTTCGCGGGGGTGACAACTGAGGGTGTTGCGACAGTACAGAAAAATTTCGGGAGGAAAAAGCAAACATGCCGATCGTCTACGACCAGCTGATGGCGCTGAAGAATCTCGGCCAGAAGTATTCCTACACCGACCGCGAGGTGATGCTGTACGCCTACGGCATCGGCATGGGCTCCGATCCCATGGACGAGAAGGAGCTGGCCTTCGTCAACGAGGCCACCGCCACGCCGCGCCCGCTGAAGGTGGTGCCGACCTTCGCCTCGGTCGCGGCCTGGGGTGCCGGACCCGGCGAGATGAATCTCAACCGCGTCATGGTGGTCGACGGCGAGCGCGACATCACCTTTCACAAGCCGCTGGCCACTGCTGCGAACATCACCGCCGATTCCAGCGTGCTCGACGTGTTCGACAAGGGCAAGGACAAGGGCGCGGTGATCCGGCACAAGACCGTGCTGCGCGACGACAAGGGCGAACCTCTGGCGACCCTGGTGGCGTCGCGCTTCGCGCGCGGCGATGGCGGCTTTGGCGGGCCTTCCGGGGGACAGGCCGAACCGCACAAGATGCCGACCCGCAGCCCCGACAAGACGGTCGACATCACCACCCGTCCGGACCAGGCGCTGGTCTACCGCCTGTGCGGCGACCGCAATCCGCTGCACTCCGATCCGGAATTCGCCAAACGCGCCGGCTTCCCGGCGCCGATCCTGCACGGCATGTGTACCTACGGCATCACCTGCCGCGGCGTGCTGCAGACCTATGCCGACTACGACGCCGGCGCCTTCCGGCAGCACGCGGTGCGGTTCTCCTCGCCGGTCTATCCCGGCGAGACCGTGACCATGGAAATGTGGAAGGACGGCAACGTGATTTCGTTCGAAGCCAAAGTGAAGTCGCGCAACGTCACCGTGATCAAGAGCGGCCGGACGGTGCTGGGCTGAATAGTCTCGTGCCCCGGACGCAGCGCAACGCATTTGCGGTGCGCTGCTGAGCCGGGGCCCACGCTAGCCGCATCCATAGGTCCCGGCTCTGCGGCGCACCGCAAGGGCGCTGCACCGCGTCCGGGACACGAGAAAAACGGGAGTGAACCATGGGATTACTCGACGGCAAGGTTGCCATCATCACCGGCGCCGGTGGCGGGCTCGGTGAGGCCTACGCAAAACTGTTCGCGCGCGAGGGCGCGGCTGTCGTGGTCAACGATCTCGGCGGGCCGCGCGACGGCTCGGGCGCCGATGTCTCGATGGCGCAGCAGGTGGTCAATGCGATCAAGGCGGAAGGCGGCCGTGCGGTCGCCAACGGCGCCGATATCTCGACCATGGAAGGCGGCCAGTCGGTATTCGACGACGCCATCAAGCATTTCGGCCGCGCCGATATCCTGGTCAACAATGCCGGCATCCTGCTCGACCAGACCTTTGCCAAAGCGACGGAAGCGGCCTGGGACTAAGTCCTGAAAGTGCATCTGAAGGGGACCTTCTGCGTCACCCAGCCGGTGTTTCGCTGGATGCGCGAGAACGGCGGCGGGGTGATCGTCAATACCTCCTCGACCTCGGGGCTGATCGGCAATTTCGGCCAGAGCAATTACGGTTCCGCCAAGGGCGGTATCTGGGGCCTGTCCAACGTGCTGGCGATCGAGGGCCGCAAGTACAACATCCGGGTCTGGACCCTGGCGCCGGGCGCGCTGACCCGGATGACCGCCGACCTGCCGCGCTACATCGAAAACCCCAAGGCGGCGCTTGGGCCTGACGGGATCGCGCCGGCCGTGCTATACATGGTCAGCGACCTCTCGGGCGACCAGACCGGCAAGACGCTCGGCGTCTCCGGCCCGCGCGGGGTGCGGGAAATGCGCATGATGGAAAAGGAAGGCTGGAAGCCGCCGCACGAGGGCTGGAAGGCGCAGGACATCGCCGAGCACGCCGGGGACATCTTCTTCACCGAGGAAGAGATCAAGATGGGTGCAAGAAGGTTTTGATATCTTCGCCCGCGTGGCGGGCTGCTTTCTTCACCTCTCCCTTCGGGAGAGGTCGGCGCGAAGCGCCGGGTGAGGGGTTAAGCTCTACCGAAGGACCGTACCCCCTCACCCCAACCCTCTCCCCATGGGAGAGGGGGCGCACCGCGCGCTGGGTGAGAGTTTGCGTAATGTCCGAGGAATTCAGGTTAGAACAGAGGCACCCATGACCAAACTCACCCCCAAGGCCGCCGGCACCTTCGCGATTGCGCCGACGCCGTTTCACGATGACGGCCGCATCGACGACAAATCGATCGACGCCCTGACCGACTTCTACGCCGAGGTCGGCTGCGACGGCGTCACGGTGCTGGGCATTCTGGGGGAGGCGCCGAAACTCGATGCCGCCGAGGCCGAGCAGGTCGCGGTGCGTTTC
>JBDRNF010000086.1:0-94140 GCA_043811435.1 Pseudomonadota bacterium | reverse complement strand
GCCGGAGCGATCATTTTCGGGATGGCGGAAAGCTTCTCGAACTATTTCAACTCGGCGTTTGGCGATCTCTATCCGCTGCTGGTCGTTCTGGCGCTGCTGGTCGTGAAGCCGAGTGGACTGTTTGGAGAGGCGAAGGCCGATGTCCGCTGAACCGGTACCGCTGCCCTATCGCCGGCCGCTGCTTAGGCTGGTGCTGTTTCTGCTGGCCGCCGTCGTCATCGTTGTGTTCCCGCTGGTCGTCACCAACAAGTTTTACATCCATTTGGCGCAGACGCTCTGCTATACGGCGGTTGCTGTCATCGGCCTCAACATACTGCTCGGGCTGTCCGGGCAGATGTCGCTCGGCCAGGCGGGGTTCTATGCCGCCGGCGCCTACGGATCGGCGCTGTTGTCGGCCAGGCTCGGCTGGCCGCTCGGCTACTCCATGCTCGCCGGCGTCGCCATCGCCGGCCTCCTCGGCATGGCCGTGGGGCTCATCGCACTGCGCACGCGCGGCATCTACCTGACAATGGCGACGCTGGCGTTCGGCTTCATTGCCGAGATCACAGTGCAGCGTTGGACGGATCTCACCGGCGGAACGATGGGTGTGCTCGGTATTCCGAGCCTGGATTTCGGCTCGCGCAAGGTGGGCGGCGTCTATTTCATGTGGGTTGCTGGGGCGGTCTATCTCACGGTACAGATCCTCAGCGACTACGTATTCTCGTCGCGCTATTACCGCGTGCTGCTCGCGATCAAGGAAAACGAGAGCGCGGCGCGAACCGCTGGCTTCAACGTACCGGTTTGGCGGACGGCGGTGTTCGCGCTGAGTGCCGTCGCAGCGGGTATCGCCGGCGTCTTCTTCACGCATCAGAGCGCCTATATCAACAGCGACGCCTTTACCCTGAACTTGACGCTCAGCATGCTGGTCGCCGCCGTCATTGGCGGGCTCGGCACCTCCTATGGCCCGCTGATCGGCACCATAATCACAATGGCAATTGCTGAGTTCATCGCCTCGCTCTACGATATCTCGCTGCTGGTCTATGGCTCGATCCTGCTGGCTGTGCTTTTGCTCGTACCGGAAGGGGCGATTGGGATCATGCGCCGGATCGGTGCCATGGCCGGCTTCGGCGCGCGGCGGCCAACCGCAGGCCCGGAGATTGCGGCCTCTGATATGCCTCCGGCGGCGGCGACCGCAGTACCGCTGACACGGACCGGCGGCGAGCCGGTGCTGGAGATCAAGGGTCTGTCAAAGAGCTACTCCGGGGTGAAAGCGCTGCGCGATATAAGCGTCAGCGTCATGCCTGGAACCGTGCATGCATTGATCGGACCCAACGGCGCCGGCAAGTCGACGCTAATCAACTGCGTGTCGGGTCTCTATTCGGCCGACAGTGGCAGCGTGAAGCTGTGCGGTCGCGACGTGACGGTCGAGCCGGCGCACGTCCGCGCCCGGCTCGGGATGGCGAGAACCTTCCAGAATCTTCAGCTGGTGCCCAGTTTGACAGTGATCGAGAACGTCATGCTGGGCGTGCGCTCGCAGCGCTCCTGGCCACGCGATTTTGTCGCCTGGCTCGTCTCCCCACAATTCGACGCCGTGGAGCGCCGCCGCGCCTACGAGCTGCTTGCGGCCTTCAACCTCGGCCACCTGTCCGAAGCGCGACCGGCTGACCTGCCGTATGGCCATCGCAAGCTTGCCGAGCTCGCACGAGCGATGGCCGAGGAGCCGCTCGTGATGCTGCTCGACGAGCCAATCGCCGGTCTCAACGATGCGGAGGCGCACGAGATCGCCGATGTGATCGGCACGATTCGAAATAGCGGCACCACCATCCTTTTGGTGGAGCACAACATGGAGTTCGTCATGCGGCTGTCCGACCGGGTCAGTGTGCTTGACTATGGCGAGAAGATCGCCGAGGGCACGCCGGCCGAAGTGCAGCGGGATCCGCGCGTCATCGCAGCCTACCTCGGAACCGCAGCCGATGCGGTCAGCGCATCCACGCAGGCGGCCCAATGATCCGGCTCGAAAAGGTCTCTTCCGGCATAGGAAGCATCGATATCCTGCGCGACATCGACCTGACCGTCACGCCGGGCGAACTCGTGGTCGTGCTCGGTGCCAACGGTGCGGGCAAGACGACGTTGCTACGTACCATTTCAGGACTGGTCGAGGTGCGCGGCGGCAGGATCGAATTCGATGGCAAGACAAGTCAAGGCGCCAAGGTGCACGAGCTGGCGCGCTCCGGCCTCGTCCATGTGCCCCAGGGGCGGCAGATCATTCCGGCCTTGACTGTGGAGGAGAACCTCACGATCGGGGCCGAGCATCTATCAGGACTGGGCCGGGACGAGATCGCGCGCCGCATGGAGGCGGAGTATGAGCGCTTTCCCGTCCTCAAGACGAGACGCCAGATACTCGGCGGTTCCCTCTCCGGCGGTGAGCAGCAGATGCTGGCGGTGTCGCGGGGATTGATGATGGCACCAAAGCTGCTGATGCTCGACGAGCCATCGCTAGGTCTCGCGCCGCAGGCTTTGCAGCGCATTCTCGCGGCTCTCGGCGGGCTCGCGAGAACCGGCATGTCGGTTCTGATGGTCGAGCAGAAGACGAGCGCGCTGCAGATCGCCGACCGCGCCTATGTTCTCAAAAACGGCGCCATCGTTCATCACGCACCGGCAGCCGAGCTTCGCAACGATGCAGACGTGTTCCGGCACTATATGAATTGACGCGACCGTCGGGCTACTGCGCGGTCCAGCCGCCGTCGACCAGAAGATGCGCGCCCGTCACCATGGCCGCTGCCGGTGATGCGAGATAAACGGTCGCCGCCATGATATCCTCGATGCTGGCCAAGGCACCGAGCGGGATGCGGGATTCAAAATAGGCGCGCTTCTCTGGCGTATCCACGATGCGACGGGCAAGCGGCGTGTCGACAAGCGTCGGGCCGACGCTGTTGACCCTGATCCGATGTGGCGCAAGCTCGATCGCCATGGCCTTGGTCAGGCCTTCTACGGCGTGTTTGGTCATACAGTAGACGGTGCGATTGGCTGCTCCGACATGGCCCATCTGCGATGAAATATTGACGATCGCGCCGCCCCGCTGCTTGCGATCTGGGGTTTCGAGCATTTTCCGGACCGCGGCCTGGGAGGCGACGAACAGCGCCGTGACGTTGAGACCGACCATCGTATCGAGGCTGGCATCGGCAACGTCCAGGATCGCTTCCGGAATACTCGTGCCGGCATTGTTGACCAGAATATCAAGGCGCTGCAGGCTCGCAATGTGGCGCCGCAGCCCGGTTCGATCGGTCAAATCGCAAACTACGATGGTTGCTTTGCGGCCGAGACTTTCGACTCGCCGGGCGGTGGCTTCGAGTGGGCCAGGCGTGCGGCCCACGAGCACCAGGTCTGCCCCCGCTTCGGCCAGTCCCGTTGCGATCCCGGCACCTATTCCGGCGCCGGATCCGGTGACCATCGCCACACGATCATCAAGACGGAAGCTTGGAAGGCGGATCGCGTCGGGCATGGATGGTCCTTTTGTGCTGATTGTCGTAGAGTTTTGGTCGTAGAGTTTTGCGGGTGAGACGGTTTGCCGACAGCACATGGCGCATGGCGCCTGTGCATTTTGAACCGGTTTGAAACGACTGGCGAATTGTTAATTATTCTAAGCCGCTTGACTGCTGGAGAGTAATTGCCATGCAAGACAGATTCATCGTCAGCGTCGGCATGACGCCGTTCGGGCGAATGCTCGACGTAGATCTCAAGACCATGACGCGGCAGGCCACCGACGCGGCACGATGCAGGGATCGAAAAACCGATCTCAACCCAGCCTCTTGAAACAAGGCGGGATTGATCCAGCTTCCGAGAAAGGGAACGCGATCGGTCGGCACATATGTTAGCTTCCGCGAGTTGTAGTGCAGATAACCCATGGTCGTCAGGCTTCGTAGCAGCGCAGCGGTGCTCGATTGCGGATAATCCAATGCCGTTGCCACAGCAACGATGTTGAGAGGTTGCTGGACCTCATCAAAATATTCGAGAATCTCTAGCGTTCGGATCGCCGATTTAACGACGCCAGTTTCTTCCGGACATGGACTGAGTTCCTGCGCTTTCATGGGCTCCCTCCCTGCTAGCCAATGCGACGGGAATGCACACTTCGATTTCGCGCCAATAGCTCTGCCAGCGGTACGAATTACCCACTAGGTCAGGAGGCCCATCGCGTGATGTCGATCACCGCTTCAGACCACCGGGACACGTTTGGCGGCGACGGCGGCCGGTGAAATGACGTCGATATCGATCGGCACCCGCCAGCGTTCGGTATAGCGCACCTGCGGCGGCGTGTTGCTGGCCGGCGCGCCTTCCAGCACGAAGCCTTCGAAGCCGCCGCTCATGACCTCGTTGCATTTCTGCACATAGACCGGGAAGCCGCCGATATAGGGCATGAAGACGCGCGGCCGGCCGGGGATGTTGGTGCCGACATACCAGGAGCTGCAGGTCGATCGCAGCGAGACCGTCGATACGTCGTTCACGTGCGCGACCCAAGCGTCTTCATCCCCTGGAATCGGCTCGATGGTCGTGGCCGCGACGTCACGCATGTGGCCCAAGCAGTCCGCCAGCCAATCGACATGCTGCTCGATCGCCTGGATCATGCTGGCGAGCACCGAAGGGCTGCCGGGGCCGGTGATCATGAACAGATTGGGGAAGCCCGCCGATGCGATCCCGAGATAGGCGCGCGGGCCCGCGCGCCATTTCTCGGCAAGTGTCAGTCCGTTGCGGCCGGTGATCGCAATCTTGTCGAACGACCCTGTCATTGCGGCAAAGCCGGTGGCGCAGACGACGGCGTCCAGCGGGTAGTCGACACCGTTGATCTCGATGCCGTCAGCGGTAAAGCGTTCGATCGGCGTCCGGGACACGTCGACCAGCTTGACGTGAGGCAAATTGTACGTCTCGAAATAACCGGTATCGACGCAGAGCCGCTTGCAGCCGAAGACGTTGTCCGGGCACAGCAGGTCGGCCGTCGCCGGATCCTTCACGATGCCGCGGATCTTGCGGCGGGCGAAATCGGCGATGGTGTCGTTGGCGGCCCTCTCGAACAGGAGGTCGCCGTAAGCGCCGAGAAAGGGCAGGCCGCCGCGGGCCCAGGCTTCCTCGTACTGCCTTTCGCGCTCTTCCGGGCTCGCCTCCAGCGCCGGCTTCATGTTGAAAGGAAAGTAGAAGCCGGTGGGGCGTCCGCGCGCCTTCGCCCGCAGCGCCGGATAGTCCGCTTTGGCCGCCTGCAAATATTCCGGCGTCAGCTTTTCGTTCCAGGCCGGCACCGAGTAGGTCGCCGTGCGCTGGAACACCGTGAGGCTTGCTGCCTGCTGCGCGATGATCGGTATAGACTGGATCGCCGAGGAGCCGGTACCGATCACGCCAACACGCAAGCCACTGAAGTCGATACCTTCGTGCGGCCATTCGCCGGTGTGATAGATCGGCCCGCGAAAATCTTCCATACCCTTAAAGCTCGGGCGGTTCGGCGCCGACAGGCAGCCGACCGCCATGATGCAGAACTTCGCCAAAACCCTGTCGCCGCGGTCGGTCTCGATCAGCCAGCATTTGGCCTCTTCATCGAACGTCGCCGCGGCGACGCGCGTGTCGAACACGATATGCCGGCGAAGATCGAAGCGATCGGCGACATGATTGGCGTAGGAGAGGATCTCGGGCTGCGGCGCGTACTTCTCCGACCAGCTCCACTCCTGGTCCAGCTCCTCGGAGAAGGAGAACGAGTACTGCATGCTTTCGACGTCGCAACGCGCGCCCGGATAGCGGTTCCAGTACCAGGTGCCGCCCACGCCGCTGCCGGCCTCGAAGACCCGCGCCGAAAAGCCGAGCCCGCGCAGGCGATGCAGCATGTACATTCCGGCAAAGCCCGCGCCCACAACAACGGCGTCTAAAACCGCTTCCGTTTCAGCAGGGCGCTCCCGTCGAGTTGTGGTGTCGGCAGTCATGGTGCGTGTCGTCTCCTTGTAGGTCGAACTAAGTTACACGAGATCTTCGGAAGATTTTGGGCCGCTTCTGACCTCATTTGTGGAAATAGAAGCCGATCGAAAAAATGGTCGAGAGTATTTCCGAGGGAACCGGACTAGATTGAAAGTCTATTATGATATCCGCTCGAAGTCATTAGTCTAACCTTTACAAGTTCCTTCTCCGCAGGCGCCAGAGCAAGCGGGTTCGTGTTGGCAACACAAAGACTTAAAGCAAATGGATCGCTGCCCATTACATCTTTGATCGCAAACGAAATGGCCTCATATACGGACCCCCGAACATTGACGGCGCTCTAGCGGCATGGGTTATTTGCTGATCCGATCCAACCTCGCGGGCTTGCAAATAAAGCCCAGGAAATTCATCTCGTTCGCCGACAATTCCTGATTCATATATTTTGGTGAGCGGGCAAGGCAATCCACCAGTGGTCGAAGCTGGTACATAGCGGATCTAAACACAGAGCTGGCTAGGTATATGCCGCAGGCGTACGGCATCAGAGATATTTACAATAGAAAGTAATCAGCACTAACCTGGCCGGCAACGTCGGTAAATCGACTTTGCCGGCCAGAGGCAATTCATTTTTGTGTTTCAGACTTGGCAAAGTCCGCCGACTGTTCCTTTACCACGCTCCAAACGTCGTCTTGAAAGCCAGCGATCCAATCGGTTTGTGCAACCCATTTCTCTCCATCCCACATTTCAATACGTGTCTTGCCGCCGCCGCCATGATCCTGCGCCGTGACTGTAATAGGTGCAATCAGGCCGTTAGCATTATAATTTTTCAGACTCTCAAGACCAGCCTTAATTTTGTCGGGTGTTAGCGGCCAACCGCTATTCTTGATCGCAAGGCGGGCGCCTTCGAATGCGATCGAGTAGATCGCAAGACCAGTGTTGTAATAGACGTCCTCGGTAAACTTGCGGTCACCGTTGCCTTTGCCCTTGTCGTAAAGCTCCTTGATAATCTGCTGAACCAACGGCTGATTTGAACCGCCGGCGACGTTGGTGCCGCGTTTCAATCCCTTGGCGACATCCGGCCCGATATTCTTGATATCGACCTCGTTGAGCCAATTAACGGCGATGTATTTTTCAATCGGGATTCCATTGCGCTTCATCTCGCGTGACGCGATCACATGCATGTTCGATAGGCTCCAGCTGACGATCCAGTCTGGGCTGAAGCGACGGATCTGAGTCCAGGCCGAGGCCTGATCGTTGCCGGGAAGGGGATACGGGAACAGCTGCAGATCGAAGCCTTCCTTCTGCGCGAGCGTCTTCAGAATACCGATCGGTTCCTGTCCGAACGGATAATCGATATAGAAGAACGCGACCTTGACGCCCTTCAGGTTTCCGCCGGACTTCTGCTTAATGAATTCAATATCGTTGGCGGCCTGGCCCCAATACGTTGGCCCGATCGGGAATACCCATTTGAACACGTTGCCATCGACCGCATCCCCACGACCGACCAGTGACTGAATCAGGATGTTGCCATCCTTCATGATGCGCGGAAGAACCGCGCGCGATACCGGCGTTGACAACATGTCGAACACCATCACGCCTTCGCGTTTCAGCCGTTCGTAGCATTCGATGCCGCGCTGCGGCTCGTTGCCGTGGTCCTGCACGACTATTTCGATTGGATGGCCTTCAAGGCCGCCTTTTGAATTGAGAAGATCGGCATAGTCGCGCGCGGCCTGGGCGATCTGTGGTGAGACGAACGTGTAGGCCTTGCTCAGGTCGTAGCACAGCGCGAAGCGCACCGGATCTGCCGCCACTGCCGGCATGACGTTGAACAGGGTCAACGCCAGTCCGGCCGATATGGAAAGTAACCTCATTTTTGTATCCTCCCTTGTTGGACCGAGTGAATTGCAGAACGTCTATCAAAGCCAACTTTTATTGAATGACACGTGTCCGGCGATCGTCAGGTCAACCATCGTTTCCGCCTCCGGTAATGCTTGATGTCATGAAAATTCTTGTTTTCCGCGCCGCCTAGGTAAAATTCCTGAATGTCGGGATTTTTCTTCAACGCCGCTGCGCTGTCGTGCATCACGATGCGGCCGCTTTCGATCAGATAGCCGTGGGAGACGATTTCGAGCGCGGCAATCGCATTCTGCTCGACCAGCAATATCGAGAGTCCTTCATCGCGGTTGATGCGGCCGAGGATCTGGAAGATTTCAGCGACGAGAAAAGGAGCTAGTCCCAGGCTGGGTTCATCGAGCATCAGTAGTTTTGGCTGGGTCATTAAAGCACGGCCGATTGCGAGCATTTGCTGTTCTCCGCCGGAGAGATAACCCGAGGCGACGGTCCGGCGCTCGTGCAGACGTGGGAAATAACTGTAAACCCGTTCCTTGTTGCGGTTCATGTCCTGGCGGCTATGCAACGCCGAAGCCGCGATCAGGTTTTCGTCGGGTGTGAGATGCTCGAATACCCGGCGTCCTTCGAGCACGTGGGCGATTCCCAGCTTGACGCGGTCCTGCGGCATCAGGTCGCCAATGCTTTGGCCGCGGAACTGCAATTCGCCCCGCCGCACCTCACCCCGCTCGGCCGTGAGTAAGCCGCTGATGGATTTCAGCGTCGTACTCTTTCCCGCGCCGTTGGCGCCGAGCAGGGCCACCATTCCGCCCTCGGGCACATCGATCGAAACACCCTTGATCGCAAGTGAGACGTAGTCGTAGACGACCTCAATATTGTTGAGGGACAGTATCTTAGCGGCAATCGGTGCGTTCATGGCGTTCGTGCTTCCCGCTATTTCTTCGTGTAGCCGAAAGGCCATACCAGGAGATAGTCCCGAACGTTGTTGTAGATCTTCCCAAGCCCCAGCGGTTCGATCAGGAGAAACCCGATAATGAGCGCGCCATAGAGAGCTTGGGGCAGATGAGCCAAGGTTTCGATACCTAACGAGACCCCGAACTTGGTCGCCGCCCAGGAGATGAAACTGTTCATCACGCCCGGCATCAACAGAATGAACGCGGCGCCAAAATAGCTGCCGATGATGCTGCCCAGCCCGCCCACTATGACCATCGCCAACGCCTGAATTGAGACGTCGACGGAAAACTGCTCGGGGGTTACGGCATGGTAAAATGTACCGATCAGAATGGCGCCGGTGACACCACCGATGAACGAGGATGTCGCGAAGGCCACTAATTTGAAGTAGAAGCTGTTCACTCCGATGACCGCGGCTGCGTAATCTTTCTCCCGAACAGCGACCAGAGCGCGGCCAAGCGCGGTGCGCCGCAGGTTGAGCATGAATGACGTGACAAGAACACACCAGACCAAAGCGACGTAATACAGTCCCGCGTCCGAGGTAACCGGCCAGCCCAGCAGCCGAATGTCGGGGGCTTGCAAAGTCGCTTGTGTACCGCCGCTGATCGCGGGCACGTGCGAAATCGTCCAGTCCATCACGAACTGCAGGGCGAGCGTGCTGAGCGCCAGATATAGGCCCTTCACGCGCAAAGCAGCGAAAGCGAAAACACTTCCGATAACCGCTGCCGTTACTCCCGCGAGGACGATGGCAATTTCCCACGGTATGCCTGCTCTGGTGGCATGAACCGCGGCGTAGGCACCGATTCCCATCACCGCTGCGTAGCCGAGATGAAATTGGCCCGCCCATCCAAGGATCAAATTGAGACCGAGCGCGCCCGCAGTCCAGACAAGCCAAGGCAGCAAATAACTGCTAAGATAAAGCGTGTTCATGTAGAGCGGCGCGACCAGCGCCAGCAACAGCAGAATACCAATCATCCATCGATCGGCAGGGATCGGAAATAATGCCCGGTCGGCTCCATAATTCGTATGAAAAATCCCGGCTTGACGGAATAGCATGATCCTAGACCCTCTCGATGTCGTGGCGACCGAAAAGTCCGTGCGGTCGAATCAAGATAGTCAAGATCAGCATCGCCGCATCGACAAGATCGCGACTCGCGCCACCCACCAGGGGATCGAGAACGCTGGATGCAATTCCCTCGACGACGCCGAGCAGGACGCCGGCGAGCAACGCGCCTCCTATACTGTCTAGTCCGCCCAAAACGGCTACGGTCACGCCCTTGAGCAGCAGTTGCGCGAGCGATTGATCGACGCCCTGTATCGAACTCCAGAGCACACCGGCAATCGTCGCGACCACCGCCGACATGGCCCAAGACAGCGCGACGCCGCGCTCGACCGAAATGCCGACCGACCAGGCCGCCGTATAATCATCGGAAATCGCACGCAAAACCACACCCATCCGGGTCCGGAAGAACATCACGAAAAAACCGAACATCGCAATTGCGACCACCGCTCCAAAAGCGTAAGCGCGGTTGATCAATAATGGACCAAGAAAAAGCGGGGCATCGCTAATGCCCAGATCCATGGGTCGCGTGGTACCGCCCCAAATGGTCATCGAGCCGGCCCGCAGGAAAATCTCCAGGCCAAGCGTCATCATCAGGATCATGATGATGGGGCGGCCGGCGAGGCGCCGCAGCGCGACCCGTTCGATGGCCAACCCGATGATGAACATTGTAATGATCGCCAGCGAAATCGCGGCCCAGATCGGCGCGCCTGCGTTGTTGGCGAATGCAAGCACGACATAAGCGGCCAGCATCGTCATCGAGCCCTGTGCAAGATTAGGCACCGATGACGATTTGTAGATCAGGACGATTCCCATCGCGACCAGTGAATACATCAAGCCAATAAGCGCGCCGTTGGCAGCGGATTCCAACAATGATATCGCGTCCATGCGTCAGGCCTCCTGTACCGACAGCGTGCGTTCGATGACGCCGACTTCGCCTGACTCGTAGCTGACCTTTGCCTTCATCAGCACCGTATTTTGATGACCGTAGATGGCGTCGATGATCGGTTTGTAGCGCTCCTCCACGACGTTGCGACGGATTTTGCGGGTTCTGGTGATTTCGCCGTCGTCGGCATCGAATTCCTTGTGCAGGCAGACGAATTTCCGCAACTGCAATTCGTGTGGCAGTGCGCTGTTAACGTGCTTCACCGCGGTGGCGATCAGGGCGATGACTTGCGGCTTCTGCGACAGGTCGGCATAGGAGATGTAGGAAATGCCGCGCAGTTCGGCCCAAAGGCCGACAGCTTCCTTGTCGATGCAGATGATGGCTGACAGCGTATCGCGGCCGCTTCCGAGCACCGCGGCATCCTTGATGTACGGACTGAACTTGAGCCGGTTCTCGATATAGTTGGGAATATAGCGCTCGCCCTTCGCGGTGTGCACGACGTCCGACAGGCGCCCTAGCACCACGAGGTGCCCGTCAGGTTCGAGGTAACCTGCATCTCCAGTGTGCAACCAGCCGTCTTCGAGGCTTTCGCGCGTGGCCTCGTCCTGTTTGAAATATCCGCTGAACACACTGCCGGAGCGGATCAGAATCTCGCCGGCGGCGCTTATCCGGACATCGACGCCCGGCAGGGGACGGCCGACGGTGTGCAGCCTTACCTCGTTGAGGCCCTGGATGGCATTGTAGGCACTGGTTTCAGTCTGCCCATAGAGTTGGCGCAGTTTGATGCCGAGGGCGCGGTAAAAGACGAACGTATCCTCGCCCATCGCTTCACCGCCGGTGAAGGCGCCGCGCAACCGGGTCAGGCCGAATTGGTCCTTGATCGGTCCATAGACCAGCCATTCGCCAAACGGGTTCAACAACCGCTGCTTGAGGGTGGGTTGACTGCCTTCGAGCTTGCGCTTTTCGGCTGAAATGGCCAACGCCATGAAAAACTTGTAGACTAGCTTCTTCAGCCACGAGGAATCTTCCATGCGCACCTGGATGGTGGTCAACAGGTTGTCCCAGCTGCGCGGCGCGGCCAGATAGAAGGTCGGCGCAATCTCGCGCAGGTTTTGCAGCACGGTCTCCTGCCGCTCTGGAATATTGATCGTGAAGTGCAGTGCGATTCCGGCGCCCATCGTCACCGCGAAGTCGCCGACCCAGGCCATCGGCAGATAGGCCAGAATGCTCTCGCCGAACTGGAACGCTCCGCCTTGATAGGCATTTCGAACGCCTGCCAACAGGTTACGATGCGACAGCACCACCCCCTTGGGCTTGCCGGTGCTCCCGGAGGAATGCACGAACACGGCCGGGCCTTCAGGCTGCGCGCGGGTGATCAACTCGGTTCGCAAGTTAGGGTTGCGGGTGACTAGCTCCGCGCCCTTTGCCTGAAGCGCGTCCCACGAGATCAGACCCGGATTGGCGTAAGCGGTCAGCCCGCGCAGATCGTCGTAGACGATGTGTTCGATTGTGGCGCCCTGATCGCGCAGATCGAGCATTTTATCGACTTGCTCCTGGTCTTCGGCTAACGCGAAACGCGCGCCCGCCTCGTGAACGAAGTGGCGAATTTCATCAAGGGTTGCATCGGGGAATGCCGGCATTGCGTAGCCGCCGAGCGCGCCGGCGGCCAGCATCCCGGCATAAAGTCGGGGCCGGTTGTCGCCCAGCACCAGCATGACTTCGCCTGCTTTGAAACCCAGTCCTTCGAGACCTGCGGCACAGCAAAGCACGCTCTCAAGCAGCTCTCGCCACGTCGTCTGCTTCCAGATACCCTTGCTTTTCTCGCGCATCGCGACACGGTCGGGAAAGACTTCGGCATTGCGCGCCAGAACGCGGATCAGCGTGCTATCGGTTTCGAAATTCCAGGTCGAGGCCAATTCAGCGGGCGGCATGCGCGCCCCCGATGTAAGCCTCGACCACCCGTGGGTCGGCGACGACGTCGGCCGGCACGCCGCTGCCGATCATTTCGCCATAGTTCAACGCCAACATGCGATCGCAAATGCCGGTGATGACGTCCATGTGGTGCTCGATCAGCAGCACGGTGACATTGCGTTCATCGCGTGCATCCAGAATGAAGCGCGCCATGTATTCCTTTTCTTCCTGGTTCATCCCGGCCATCGGCTCGTCGAGGATCAGGAAGCTCGGTTCGGCGGCCAGGGCGCGCGCCAACTCGACTCGTTTCTTCAGGCCGATCGGAATCCCGTCGACCAGTTCGTCGCGCACGCTTTCAAGCTGCAGAAAATCTATCACGTCTTCGACCGCGGCACGGTTCAACGTCTCGTCGCTGCGGGCAAGCCACCAGTAGAGCGCCGTACGCCCTACACTGGGTTTCATGTGAATGTGACGGCCCAGCAGGATGTTGTCGAGCACGCTCATACCATTGAAGAGCGCAAGGTTCTGGAAGGTGCGGGCAACTCCCAACGTCGCGACGTAATGTGGCGCGAGGCCGGTGATGTCGCGGCCGTTCAGCAGAATGCGCCCGCGCTGCGGCGGATAAAATCCGGTGATCGCGTTGGTGAGGGTGGTCTTGCCGCATCCGTTGGGGCCGACGAGGCCGAATATCTCGCCGCGCTCGATGCACATATCGATTCCGTTCAGCGCGACAATGCCGCTAAAGCGTCGCTCGACAGACCGGCATTCGAGTACTGGGGCGTCGCCGCCGCGATCCTTGAGGGTCAACTTGAATCCCGTTTGAAGGTCAATCTGTTAAGAACACTTTCAGTTTCCAAATCTAACGCCTGTTAGGCATTTGGGCAACTGAAGAGTGTGGTGCGGTGCAATTGGCCAAACGACCGTACACGCCTCATTGCGCGAGATATGCGCCCCGCCCACTGGCTAAGAGAACCTGGCTGGTATCGGTCACGCGTACGTCGGCAGTGCTTATCCGGCGCCCCAGTTTAACCACCATGCCGCAAGCGAGAACTGTCCCGCGGGTGGCCGGCCGATGATAATCGACCCGAAGATCTGCCGTAGCACTTACAATACCTCCGGCAGCGCGAACGGCGTAAAGGCCCGTTAAATCGATCAGGGCTGCCAGGATTCCACCGTGAGTTGCTTCGATTTTGGTATTTGAGACAAACTCCTCGCGCCAAGGCAGAGCAATTTCGATCTGTTCACGAGCGACCATGACCGCTTTCAACCCCAGCCACCGGTGGAACGGCGAAATCATCAAAGCCTTTTGAAATTCAGCAATAGTCCCTTCGTTGCAGGATCCAATCTCATTCACTCGTTCGCTCCTATGCATATTCTCTTCAGCAATCAAGCACTGACCTGCCACTATCTGCTGTCATTTGTTCATTCCTTCGTCAAAGCTCTCCCAAAATGGGTCGACCTCGATTGCGCGGCTAATCGTCGCGCGTATCGCCATTACGTTGTGATATCTGTGGTTCTCGAAAGAAACTGACGACGGCTTCAGTAAATGCATCATTTCGATCGCCAACGACCATATGACCTGCGCCGGCAATATCGGTGTACGTAGAGTGTGGAGCAAGTCGAAGAAACTCTTGCGCAGCATCCACGCTTACCAAATTGCTTGACCCTCCACGTATCAGGTGAATCGGCAGCTTAAGTGTCTTGACAGCGTCGGTCAGTCGGTTTTCGGACTGGCCCACTTTGCCATTTGTCACAGAAGTTATGAAGCGCGGATCCCAGTGCCAGCGAAGACGTCCGTCATCGCATCGTCTCAAATAGCGGTCGAGGCTCTCTGAGCCTTTCCGTCGCTGACGATTTGGTAAATAGTTGGCGATCGCATCTGCGGCTTCATCGGTCGAGGCGAAGCCGTCCGCCAAATGTGCCCTCATGAAATCCAAGACGTGCGCAACGCCGATCGGCTGCATAGTTGGTGTAATATCTACGAGCGTAAGCGAAGTGAAAGATCCTGAGCGAAGCTCGCCTTCGGCTATCAAGCCCGCAAGGCCACCAAGGGAAGCGCCAACGAGAGCTGGTTTCTCGTTCAGTTGATCAGACATCGCAAGGAGATCCATCGCAAAGTCGTCGAGTTGGTAAGAGCCGGACGGCGACCAGGCGCTTTCCCCGTGGCCACGCAGATCCATCGCAATCGCACTATATCCTGCTTCCATCAAAGCGCTTGCAGTTCGAGTCCACGCCAAGCGGGTCTGTCCTCCTCCATGCGCGAGCAAAATCGGCGACCCCTGGCCAAATATATCGGCCACAATTGCGTGTCCTTTAGCTCCACAAAAAATCTTCTGTTTCTTCACTTGTCTTCCTCAATTGTCGCCATACCGTATCGGAGTAATCTTCATTGGAGCGGTGCTAGAACCGCATTGTTTTGAATAACGCCCGACGTCGAGCCCCAGCGAAATCTTCTCTAGGAGTTTTCGGATTTGACCGCGGCGCGATCGATGTCGCCCTTGTCGGTCTTCGGCAGTTGATCGACGAACACAATGTGCTTTGGCTTCTTGTAGCGAGCGATCTGTCCGGCGACGAAATCGACGATCTCGTCGGCGGTGACATTCGCGCCAGTTCGGCGCACGCAGATCGCTTTGATGGCTTCGCTCCACTCGGGGTCTGGTACGCCGATGACCACGACTTCGGCGATATCCGGATGCCGGCGAATCGCGTTTTTGACTTCGGCCGGATAGACGTTCTCGCCACCCGTCTTGATCAGCTCTTTCTCGGGAGCACGGCCGGCATACCAGAGATAGCCATCGGCATCGAAATAGCCAATGTCGCCGGTGTGATGCCAGCCATTACGGAAGGTGTGGGCGGTCTCGGCGTCGTTATTCCAGTAACCTCTAAAAACGGTGGGACCGCGCACCACGATCTCGCCGGCTTGTCCGGTGGGCCTTGGCTTGTCGGCGCTGTCGACGACCGCAATGGTGCGCCAGAACAGGGGGCGCCCGGCTGATCCTGGCCGGTCGCGGTAGGGCGACAGCGTTGCGAGGCCCGATGTCTCGGATTGCCCGAAGGCTGCCCAGTATACCGCGTGGGGGCAGGCTTTCTCGAGGCGTTCAATGGTCGCCGGGGTATCCAGTCCGGTCACCCTGCGCAACGTCGTCAATTCGTCGCCCTTGGCCTGATCCATCAGGCTCGCCAGCATCGGCGCGAACTCCGACATGACGGTCACCCTCTCGGCGGCAATGTCGCGAACCGCCTGTTGCGGGTCGAATTTCGAAGCGATGACGCTAGCGCCGCCAGCCTGCTGCACCGTCAGCATCAGGCCAAGGCCGGCGACGTGGAACAGCGGCAGCACACCAAGATTGACGTCCCGCTCAGTCAGGCTCCAGGCCTGCACCAGCGAGCTTTGCGCCGTTAGAAGGCTGGTTTGCGACAACAGCGCGCCGCGCGGCCGCCCGCCGACGGCGGCGGTGTGAATGATTACGAAGCCATCGTCGGCGCTGAAGTTGCCGTCAGGCATCGACGCCTCCGAAGCCGCAAGATCTGCGAACGGCGCAAACGGCGCAGCGTGCTTGCCGATGCCGAAATAGCTCCGGACCGAAGGTAGCGACACTTTTAGAGCCGCGATAATCTCCTGGTATTCTGCCCCCGCCACAACCAGCACCGGGGCACCATCGGCGAGGACGTAGCCGATTTCTTCGGCGTTGAGTCGGAAATTAATCGGCAGCAGGATGGCACCGAGCCGCGCGACCGCACCGATCAAATCGATCATTTCGAGTGAGTTTTGCGAAAGGATGGCGACGCGGTCACCTACCTTCACGCCTTCGCGAGCAAGACCTGCCGCCAGCCGCTCGATCCGTCCGAGATAGTCGCGATGGGTGATGCGCTTGCCTTCGAACACGAACGCAGTGCGGTCGGGAAAGAGTTGCGCGTTGCGGCGGTAAACATCCGCGAGTCTGAAATCCTTGAGAGTCATTGATTCCTCGATATGATGCACGATCTACCTATCGCAAAGTGCTCCACTCGAAGAATAATCTTCGAAGCCTTCGCTCGCAGGCTCTTTGTCAACTCTCGAATTTCGGCTCACGTTTTTCGAGAAAGGCCGCGATACCTTCCTGTGCGTCTCGATGCATGAATAGGAGCGGAAAACCATCGATCGCGTGCCGCATCTCATCGCCGCCGAGGCCGCGGTTGTAAAACGATTTCGCCATCTGCACCGCAAGCTTTGGTTTCGATGCAATTCGTTCGGCAAATTCCAGGGTGGCCGTGAGAAGATCACCATGGGGAACCACACGTAGCACGAGGCCTAGTCTGTATGCCTCTTCCGCGCTGATTGGATCGCCGAGGATACTCATCTCTTTGGCTTTGGCGCGGCCGATCATATCGTGCAGACGCACAATCGCAAAACCGGGCAGTAGTCCGAGCTTGATCTCTGGCACCGCGAAGCGTGCGCGATCAGATGCGATGATAAAGTCCGAAGCGATCGCAAGTTCAAAGCCACCGCCGAACGCAATACCATTGACGGCGGAGATCACGGGTTTGCGGCAATTCTCTGGTGCCGCCAATACCGCTAAAGCCTCGATCATAAACTTGCGTACTTTGCCCGGATCAAAGTTGAAGCCGCTAATATCGGCGCCAGCGCAAAATGCTTTGTCCCCATTGCCGGTGATGATGGCGACGCGGACGTTGTCGTCTTCATCCACTTTCTTCAGGCCATCGAGAATACCCTCACGGATACCTGTGCTGAGCGCGTTAAGCTTGCCCGGTTCGTCCAGCGTAAGGATGGCGATCTTCCCTTTGGTTTCATAATTGACGCTGCCTAGTCTCATCGCAGTCTCCCTTACGCTATGGGTGTCTTTAGCGAAACGCGCTGAAATCCGGTTTGCGTTTCTCGAGGAATGCATTGGCGCCTTCCTGCTGTTCTTGTGTCGTGAAATAGGCGGGTGCTACCTCGCGGACGAGGTCATCCATGTCGCGCTCCATGATCGGCGCCATGTGATAGTAGAATGAGCGCTTGAGAATCTTCAGGCAAGTGGGGCTCAAAGCCAGGAGTTCGTCGCAATATTTCCGCACCTCGACGTCGAGTTCGGCCATCGGAACGACGGAATTAGCCAGCCCCCAGTCGAGTGCTTGTTTGGCGGTGTAGCGTCGCGCCAGCATCCAGAGCTCTCGCGCGCGCTTGTGGCCAAGCACATTGGCGCTGTGCGAGACGATGTAGCCTCCCGCAGGGGAACCGACACGTGGACCGTTCTGGCCAAAGATCGCATGCTCCGCGGCGATGGTGAAATCGCAGAAATAGGCGATGTGGTGTCCGCCGCCAATCGCGTAACCGTTGACACGCGCGATCACTGGTTTTGGGCATTCGACGATGTGGCGATTGAAGTTGAATTTCAGTCCTTCGAGCCCGCTCTTGCCGCCGGCGTCCTTCTCCCAATTGACGTCGCCGCCGACGCAGAACGCGCGCTCGCCGGAGCCGGTGAGGACGATGACGCCAACTTTCTTGTCGGCGGTTGCCTTGAGGATCAGCCGCTCCATCTCTACGATGTTATCGCCGGTAAAGGCGTTGAGGGTCTTTGGCCGATTGATGGTGATGGTCGCGACGTAGTCCTGGACGTCGTACATGATCTCTTTTTCGGACACGATGGAACTCCATTTTGTTCTGGCGAAATTAACGGCCGACCTCAGCCGATCATGGTGTATCCGCCTGACACCGACAGGACCTGGCCGGTGACATGACCTGCCGCGGCGGACGAGAGAAACACTACGGCGTTGGCGATATCGTTCGGGCGACCGAGCTTGCGCAGCGGCAACGCCTTGGCGACCTTCTCGAACTGCTCAGCGGTGAACATCGAATCCGGCTTCGTCCACATGCTGTTGGTGCCGACCTCTTCCGATGCGACCGGCACGGTGACGCCAGGGCAAACCACATTGCAGCGGATGCCATAGCGACCGTTCTCCTTGGCAATCGTCTTCATGAAGGAATTAACGGCGGCCTTGACGCCGCCATAGACCGCTTCGCGCGGCTCGCCCGAGCGGCTTGCGTCGGAACTTATCGACACGATAGCGCCGGTGCTCTTCGGAATCATGATATCGAGCGCGCATTTGGTGCAGTTGAGCACGCCCACATAATTGATCTGGATGATCTTCTGCCAGAACTCGGGCGTCGTCTGAGTGAAGAACATCAATTGATCCCAGCCAACGTTATTGACCAGCACATCAACCGTGCCATGCTTGTCGATGGCGTCCTTGAACATGGCCTTCACCTGATCGAAATCGGTCACGTCGGTCTTGATTACCTGAACGCTGGCAGCGCCGTTCTTCCGCGCAAGTGCGGCAACCTTCTCAGCCTGCGCCTGGTCGAGATCGCCAACCGTAATGTTGGCGCCCTCGGCTGCAAACCCGAGCACAATCGCCCGGCCGATGTTGGAGCCGCCGCCAGTGACGACGACCGATTTGCCCTTCAGATTGAGATCCATATTCGTTACTCCCAGTTCTACAATTGAATTACGGTTGCTTGAATTACGGTTGCTGCTCCGGCTCCACCACCACTACAACCGCGTTGCGCTCAACGGTCTCGCCCGCTCGGCAATTGACGGCCGTGACCACGCCATCGGTTTCGCTATTGATCCGCAACTCCATCTTCATTGATTCCATCACGGCAACGATTTCGCCAGCCGCGACCTTGTCGCCGACCGCGACATTCACCTTCAGCATCATGCCCATCATAGGCGCACGGAGCTCGCCGCTGGCTTCAGCGACCGCGCCAATGTAGGTGAGATAGGGGATTGCCATCAGCGTGTGGACGCCGCGGCGATCATGGACGAAGATGGTTTGTTTTTCCTGATAGATGCGCACGGTCTCACGGCGCGTTCCGACAATCGCGGCGAAGCTGTCGTCTTTGAGCGGGATGAGTCTGACCGGCAGCTTCCCGTCGTTGATGCCGACCATCATCGAGCCGTCGGCCTTGAGCGGCGCGAATCGGATCTCCGCGCTCGCGCCAGCGGTTTCGAGGTGCAGGATCGGAATCGGTGACAATCCGTCGCCACCCGCGGCCATGTGCCATCCAGTCATTTCGCGCGACTGCCACGGCCCGCTGGCGGCTGGCTGGCGTTGCCGGATCATCCAGAAGTACGCGCCCAGCGCCAACGCCTCGGTGTCCAAATCCGTTGCCGTGTCGACCAATTGGTCGATCTGCTCGTCGATCAGGCGTGTGTAAAAGGTGGCACTGCGCGTCGCTGGCAGGCCGAGCAAGCGCTTGAGAAATGCCTGATTGGTCGTAATTCCAAAAATCGAGGTCTCGTCGAGCGCGCGATCGAGCCTGTCGAGTGCCTCATCGCGCGTCTCTGCGTGAGCGATGAGTTTTGCCAGCATCGGATCGTAATAGGGCGTGACGATGGAGCCGCTTTCGATTCCGGTCTCGACACGAATCCCGTCGGCTGGGAACCTGACATAAGCGAGGCCGCCGGTGCAGGGCAGAAAATTATTTGCCGGATCTTCCGCGCAGATGCGCGCCTCGACGGCATGCCCGCTACATGTCACCTCATTTTGCGTAAACGGCAGCCTTTCTCCAGCGGCGATCCGGAGCATCAATTCGACAATATCGATGCCGGTGACCATCTCCGTCACGGGGTGCTCGACCTGGAGACGTGGATTCACTTCCAGAAAATAGTAGGTGTCTCCGCTCAGGATGAATTCGACCGTGCCGACCCCGCGATAGTTCAGGCGCTTGCCGAGTCGCACCGCGTCGGCGGCCATTCTGTCGCGAAGCGTTGCGGCGAGATTGGCGGCAGGGGCTTCCTCGATGAGCTTCTGGTGACGCCGCTGCAACGAGCATTCGCGTTCGAACAGGTGAATGACGTTACCGTTACCGTCGCCGGCAATCTGTACCTCGATATGGCGGCCGCGTTCGACCAGTTTTTCGACGATCAGTCCGGGATAGCCGAACGAATTCTTCGCCTCGCGCATGGCCGATTCGAGTTCTTCGGAAAGGCCGTCAAGAGTGGAGACGGCGCGCATTCCCTTGCCGCCGCCGCCGGCCGCTGCCTTCAGCATCACCGGAAGCCCGACTTCCTGGACGATCCGGGCGATCTCGGCGGCATCCTCACTGGGCTTCTTGCTGCCGGGGACGATGGGCACGTTGGCCGCTTCGGCCTCCTGCTTTGCGGACGCTTTGTCGCCGAGCCGTTCGATCACGTCGGGCGTCGGCCCAATGAAGACCAGACCGGCGGCCTCGACGGCACGGGCGAACGTGGCATTCTCG
Organism: Pseudomonadota bacterium; assembly: GCA_043811435.1. Taxonomy (GTDB): domain Bacteria; phylum Pseudomonadota; class Alphaproteobacteria; order Rhizobiales; family Xanthobacteraceae; genus Bradyrhizobium. Next base: position 73,314 of record JBDRNF010000086.1, on the reverse strand, counting down.
GCCAGAAATCCAAAACCGGGATGAATGGCCTGCGCGCCCGCTGTTTTAGCAGCAGCGATTACCGCATCGATCTGCAGGTAACTGTCGGATGCGGCGGCACCCCCGATCTCGATGGACTCGCCGATCACCTTTACGTGCAAGGCGTCGGCGTCGGCCGACGAGTGAACGCCGGCCACCGCGACCCCCAAGCGCTGGCAGGTTCGCGCGATCCGGCAGGCGATCTCTCCGCGATTGGCGATCAGGATTTTCTTGAACACGGAACGATATCCTCTATCATCACATCCTGAACACGCCGAATTCGGTTTCCTGCTGCGGAAGGCGGCCGGCGAGATCGAGCAAGAGGGCCATCACATTGCGGGTCTCGAGCGGATCGATCACCATGTCGCACCAGGTGTTGCGTGCGAAGTTGTAGGCGTTGGCAAAATCCTCGAAGGTCTTGCGCACCGGCGAGCGGTAAGCCTCACGCTCTTCGTCGGTCCAGTTCGTGCCGTCGCGCTTGTGGATATCGTCCTTGACCATGGCGAGCGTGTTGGCAGCCTGATCCGGTCCCATGATCGCGGAGCGCCCGTGCGGCCACATCATCATCGCATGAGGCTTGAAGGCACGGCCGCACATCGCCAGATAGCCGGCTCCGTAGGAATTCCCGATGATCAGGGTGTATTTCGGCACGTTGGCGCTGGCCATCGCCGTGATCATCTTGGCGCCGTGCTTGGCGATGCCGCCTTCTTCAGCCTCGCGCCCGACCATAAAGCCGGTGACGTCGGCCATGAACAGCAGCGGGATATTGCGCTTGCAGCAGAGGTCGATGAAGTGGGTCGCCTTCAGCGCGCATTCGGAAAACAGGACGCCGTTGTTGCAAAGGAGTCCGATTTCAAACCCCATGATACGCGCAAACCCGGTGATCAGGGTTTCGCCATATAGCGGCTTGAATTCGTGAAACTCGCTGCCATCGACCAGCCGCGCAACAATCTCCCGATTGTTGGTGGGAATACGCGGGTCCGTGCTGATCAGCCCATAAATATCCCTGGGGTCGAAGCGCGGCTCACGCGGCGGCGCCACGTTCCACCGTTGCGCGGGAATGTCACCGAGATTGGCGACGATATCGCGGGTAATCGCAATCGCGTGGCTGTCGCTTTCCGCCAGATGGTCGGTAACGCCACTGACGCGGCTGTGCATTTCACCGCCGCCGAGCGCTTCTACGCCGACCTCTTCCTTGGTCGCGGCATAGACGAGTTGCGGTCCGCCCAGGAACATGGCGCCCTGATTGCGAACAATGACGGTCTCGTCGCAGAGCGCCGGCATGTAAGCGCCGCCGGCGGTTGAGGGCCCGTGGACGATTGCGATCTGCGCGATACCCTCGCTCGACATCCGGATCTGGTTATAAAAGATCGATCCGAACTGTCCGTCGTCGGGAAAAATGTTGGGTTGATCCGGCAGGTTTGCACCGCCTGACTGCACCATGGTGACGCAGGGCAGTCGATGCTGCCAGGCGAACTTCTGCGCACGAACGTGCTTCTTGCAGGTGATGCCGTAGTAGGTGCCGCCTTTCACCGTGGCGTCGTTGGCGATGATCATGCAGGCCCGGCCCGATATCATCCCGATGCCAGTAATAATGCTGCCGCCGGGCGGCACGCCGTCGTACATGCCTTCGCCCGCAAGCTGGCAAAATTCGAGGAACGGCGAGCCGGGATCGAGCAGAGCGGCGATCCGTTCGCGCGGCAGCAACTGCTTGCGCTCCTTGTGCAACTGACGGGCACGTTCGGGGCCACCCAGCCGTGCTGCCGCACGGCGCTCATGCAAATCGGCGATTCTCACGCCGTAACCGTCCCGGTTGCGGCGATACTCTTCGCTCGCAACGGACACGTCGGACTTCATGAGAGACATCGCAGATAACTTTCCTGATTGAGCGCTCTTGGAAATTCGTCGTGCTTTTAGGGGCGTACTTCAATAGCTGCGAGGTAAGCCCATTACATGCTCGCCGATGTAATTAAGGATCATTTCGCGATTGAGCGGGGCAGTCTTCAGCAATCGCACCAGCGGATAGATATCGAAGATGCCGTATTCTTTGGTAAAGCCGTTGCCGCCGAAGCATTGCAGCGCAGTATCAACGGCCTTGATGCCTGCGTCGGCTGCGGCAAGCTTGGCCATGTTGGAGAATTCGCCGGCTTCGCGACCCTGATCGAAGATCCAGGCGGCCTTCAACGTCATCAGCGACGCCAACTCAACATCGGTGCGGGCGCTTGCCAGCGGATGCTGCAAGCCCTGGTAAGATCCGATCGGCACGTTGTTGAAAACCCGCCGCTCCTTGGCGTATTCGACTGCGCGGTTCAGGGCATAGCGGCCGAGGCCGCAGGAAATCGAACCGACGAGAATGCGTTCCGGATTGAGGCTTTTGAACAAAATGCCGAATCCCTTGTCGACTTCTCCGACAATGTCCTCCGGCCCAAGATCGACTTCGTCGAAGAACAGCTGCCATTGTGTTTCCGGGGCTGGAATACTCACTGGAATGTATTGCTTCTCCACCCCCTTGGCTTTCAGATCGACCACAAACAGGGTGAAGCCATCGGTCTTCTTCTGAACCTCGGTGTGCGCCGTCGTTCGCGTTACCACCAGGGCGTAGTCGGCACCATCGGCGTCGGTGATAAAGGTCTTCTGACCGCTCAGCGCAAAGCGATTGCCGCGCTTCTTTGCCATCGTGGAAGTGCGAATCGTGTTGGTCCCGGCGTCTGGCTCAGTGATTGCGAAGCAAAAGCGCGTCTTGCCGCCACACGCGTCGGGCAGATAGCGCATCTTCTGCGCCTCACTGCCGTATTTGGCCATGAATCCCAAACTCATCGCGGCACCCACGACAAGATTGAGCAGTGGAATGCCGTTGTTCGACAATCCTTCAAGGAACAGGTGCATCTCGACCATGCCTTGTCCCGAGCCGCCGTATTCCTCAGGCACCATCGTTCCGACGAAGCCATCCTCCGCAACCTTGCTGTAAAGGGCCTGAGGGAATACGTGCTTGTCGGCGCATTCCATCCAGTATTTGCGATCGAATTGCTTCGCAACCATATCGCCGTATTCGTAAATTTGCCGCTGCTCGTGCGTAAGATCAAAGTCCATGTCGGAACTCCGCCGCCGGCCGAAACCTGCGTTGTCCTAAGTTAAGAATTGGAAACCCTCTAGGGAACGTCGTCGAATTTGTTGTTTGCGAGGCAGCCGGCTGTCGGTCGGCAGCATCAACTGCTTGCTATCTTTAGGCAGAAGCGCATAGGATTTCAACCTAACAATCGTTCGAAAACGAACAATTGTTAGAAAAACATGAAGACAATCAAGCCTGCATTTCTTGGCTTGCGATCAGTTTTGGGGACGGCCAATTGACTACGATGAAATCCGCCATCGCGACGGGATCGACCGAGTTCAAGCTCAATCGCGCGCATTACCTGGAACGGATCGCCGAGCTTCACAGGCGCCGGGCGGAAGCCAACCGTGGCGGTTCCGCCAAGGCTCGCGCATTGCACAAGTCGCGAGGCCAGTTGCTGCCGCGCGAACGCATTGCGGCGCTGATCGATCCCGGTTCGCCGTTTCTCGACTTCGGCCATTTGGCCGGCGAGGGGATGTACGACGGGGTTCCGGCGGGCGCGACGATTATTACCGGAGTCGGTCAGGTTTGCGGACGCAGTTGCATGCTCATTGCCAATGATGCCACCGTCAAGGGCGGAACGCTGTTCGGCATGACAACGAAGAAGCATACGCGCGCCCAGCTGTTCGCCTGGCAACACCGGCTGCCCTGCGTCACCATGGTGCAGTCAGGTGGTGGCTTCCTGCCGGACATTGCCAATATCTTTCCGGACGAAGGGCAGGCCGGATCGATCATGTATAACCAGGTGAAGATGTCGGCCGAGAACATCGCCCAGATTGCTATCGTTCACGGCCCTTCGACCGCGGGCGGCGCCTACATTCCGGCGCTGTGCGACGAAGTGGTGATTGTACGCAACCAGGGCGCGATGTTTCTCGGCAGCCCGCAGCTCGTTTTTGCTGCGACCGGCGAGACCATCGGGGTCGAATCGCTGGGCGGCGCGGAGATGCACAGCCGGATCAGCGGCGTCACCGATCACATCGCCGAGAATGACAGCCACGCGCTGGCGATCGCGCGCAATATCGTTGCCAATCTTGGAGAGCTGCCGCGATTGCGCTGGACGGTCGAGGAGGACGAACCGCCTTGCCATGCGACCGAGGAAATCTATGGAATCGTCAGCGCCAACCGGCGCATCCCGACGGACAACCGGGAGATCCTGGCGCGCCTCATCGACGGCAGCCGCTTTCAGGAGTTCAAGGGACTTCACGGCGAAACCATGATGTGCGGGTTCGCCCGCATCAGCGGCTTCGAGATCGGTATTCTGGCCAACAATGGCGTGCTGTTCTCCGAAAGTGCGATCAAGGGCGCGCACTTCATCGAATTGTGCTGCAAGCGCGATATACCGCTGCTGTTCCTGGTCGACGTTTCCGGCTTTATGGTCGGGTCCGCTGTCGAGCGGCAAGGTATCGCCAAGCATGGCGCGAAGTTCATGACCGCGATGGCCTGCGCCGATGTGCCGAAATACACCATCATTACCGGCGGTTCATACGCGGCGGCCTATTTCGCAATGCTGGGTCGAGCATTCAAGCCCTACGTCACGCTGATGTGGCCGAGTGCCCATGCCGCCCTGATGGGGTCGGAGCAAGCAGCGACAACGCTCGCCATGGTGCGCGACAACATTCACCGGCGCGAAGGCACCTCCTGGACCGACGAGCAGCGGGAAGAATTCAAGCAGCCGATCCGCAGGGATTTCGAGGCGTTCGCCGATCCCTACAACTTTGCTCGCAATTTATGGTGCGACATGGTGATCGACCCGGTCGAGACCCGCGACGTCATGGCGCTGCTGCTGGATCTCGCCGGACGGACGCCCGCGAAGAAAACGAAGTTCGGCGTATTCCGGATGTAGCCAATGCGGGTCTAAGTCAGGCCTGTCTGAAGCGGGGCAGTGTGATCTCGTCATTGACCTTTTCGCAGACGAGCATGACCTCCATGTCGAACACGACATCTTCGGGCTTGCCGCCTGTGTAGGTACTGATTATCCGCGGTCCTTCTTCAAGTTCGACCAGCAAGACCGCATAGGGAACGTCGGCCTTGAAGGCCGGTCCTGGCGCTCGATGCACAACGCTGAAGGAATGCACCTTGCCGCGCCCGCTCGCCCCGCGATGCGCAAGATTCTCGCCGCCACATTCGCGGCACATCGCTTGCTGATAATATTGCACGTTGCCGCAATCGCCGCAGTGCTGGAGCAGCAATGCGCCGTCGCGCATGCCGCGCCAGAAGGCCGCAGAATCTGCGTCGGGCACGGGCATCGGTTTCTTCATGGCGTCCTCAGGCGAGATCACAGCGTGTTCTCCGTTCCCAGGATGGTGGTGGCGTTAGTTGCAAAACCGGCACCGAGGCTGTGAACCAGCCCGAGTTGGGCGTCCGGCACCTGACGCCCGCCACACTGGCCGCGCAGTTGCGCGATCACCTCATGAAAATGAAACAGCGATCCGGGCATTCCCGAATGCGCGAAGGACAACAATCCACCATGGGTGTTTGATGGGATCTGGCCGCCATAGGTCATCTGTCCGTCTTCGACGAAGCGGCCGCCTTCGCCCTTGGGGCAGAAGCCGAGATCTTCCAGCATCATGACAACTGTGCCGGTGAAGCAGTCGTAAACGCCGGCAACGTTCATATCTTTCGGGCCATATCCAGCCATCTGGTAGGCCCTGCGGCTCGACTCGACCGCGCCGGTGGTCGTCAGCGACGGCATCAGGAAAATATGTTCGTGGGTGTAACATTCGCCACCGCCAAGAATATAGATCGGCGCCACGATTCCGAGTGCTTTTGCACGTTCTGCCGATGTGAGAATGAATGCAGCGCCACCATCCGAAATCAGCGAGCAGTCGAGCTTGTGGTAGGGTGTCGTCACCATGCCCGAATTGAGCACATCTTCCACGGTGATCGGCGTGGTTTGTTGAGCCCCAGGGGTGCGCGTCGCGTGACGCCGCTGGATCACAGCGACTTCCGCCAGCTGTTCCGGTGTGGTGCCGAAATCCTTCATGTGACGATGCGCGGTCATGGCGAAGGTGTTCGCGACAGGAATGCCGAACGGCATCTCGTATTGCTGATCGCGGCTTTCCGTCATCGAGCGCAGCGCCATATCCGGGGTCAGGCCGGTCAGTAGGCTGTCGCCGCCAACCACGAGTACGATCTCGGCGAGGCCGCCATGAATGGCAGCGGCGCCAATATTGAACATCGTCGCCGCCGTCGCGCCGGACACCTGAAGCGTGTTCGAAAAGGTTGGCCGAATACCAAAATACTCGCTGAACGCAACGCTGAATCGATGGAAGGGAGAAGCGAAGGCATGGCTCGACAGCACGCCGTCGATCTCGTTTTTCCCGATGCCGGCATCGGCCAGCGCCTTCTTTGCGGCGTCGGCGGCGAGCCATAACGGGCTCTTTCCCGGCACCTTGCCAACCGGCGACATTCCGATACCGATCACCGCGACCTTGCCGCGTAGCGTTTCTTTACGAATGGAAGGCATTTGGTCTCCGCCCGGGGTCATGCGTGAAGTCAGTTTCCGGCTATCGTGCGCGCCGAAGCGACACCCGCGCTGCTGCCGGAGAATCCAAGGAACTTGGCGTAGGTGTCGACCGGCACCCGCTTGGTGACGAGTTTGTTTTCGGGCGCAGCCGTGTCCTCGTAACCCAGCGCCACGCCACAAATCAGGATTTCGGTGCCGTCAAACGAAAGATGCTTGCGGATGATGTCGTGATACCAGGTGAACGCGGCCTGGCCGCAGGTGTGCAGACCATGACCGCGCGCGGCGAGCAGGATGTTCTGCAAAAACATTCCCATGTCGATATAGCTGCCGGTGTTTAAGCGGCGGTCCATCGTCACGAAAAGTCCGACCGGGGCATCGAAAAACAGATAGTTGCGGTTCATCTGCAATGTGCGCGCGGCGACGTCGTCGCGAGCAATACCAAGTTTTGAGTAAAGGTCGTAGCCCAGTTCGCGCCGGCGCCCGATATAGGGCTCGTGCCATTCGGTCGGATAATACTCATATTCCGGCTGATGCTTGTCCGGCTCGGTCTCGGCGGCCTTCAGGATGTCCGCGCAGAGTCGCTCCTTTACCTCACCCGCGATCGCGTAGACCTTCCAGGGTTGGATGTTGTGTCCACTTGGCGCACGTGCCGAGACCTCGATGAGTTCACGCACGATCGATTCTGATATCGGCTTGGGAAGAAATCGCCTGACTGAGCGCCGCGTCAAAATGGCTTCTTCAACATTCATGTTTCCGTCCCCGATTGCGGTGCCTTACCGCGGGCAGTTTTCGTTCGACTAATATTGCGACGCGAGGAACTGATGGGCGTTTCCGCATCAGTTGTTCGCCCGTTCGCAGCGTTCATTGCCTTTCGCCCGCCAGCCTGGCTTCGAGCTCGTGGCGCTGAACCTTGCCGCTGGTGGACCGCGGAAATTCCAAAAGATCGATGAACCGGAACTGCCGGGGACATTTGTATCCGGCAAGATCGCGCCGGCACAGAGCAAGCAAATCGGCCTCGGTGACCGTCGTGTCGCCGCGTGACACGAATGCCACGGGAACTTCGCCCCATTTCACGTCGGGGACACGCACGACCGCGGCCTCGGTGATCCGTACATCGCTCATCAAAACGCGTTCGATCTCGGCAGGATAGACATTTTCGCCGCCAGTCTTGATCATGTATTTGGCGCGATCGACGAAATCGAGCGAGCCGTCGTCATTGCGCCGAAACACGTCGCCCATGTGAAACCACCCGCTGCGAAAATCGCGCGCGTTGGTGTCATCAGCTTTCCAATAGCCGGAAAACAAAGTTGGACTGCGAATGGCCAACTCTCCCGGTGCACCAATCGGGACCTCTTTGTCGGCAGAATCGACGAGCCTGATGTCACAAAATGCGCTTTGTTGCTTCGCCAGGCTGCTGGGGATCTCGCCCACCGGGATCAGCGATCTGGTTGCCGGCGGCAAACCGGTCTCGGTCGAACCAAAACTGTTGACGTAGGGAGCCCGCAGCAGGCCAGTTACTTCGGCGATGACATGCGGAGGAACCAGATCGGCCATCGCGCCACAAAGACCAACGCCCTTTACGATCGTTTTCTGCTCCTTGAAGCCGGCGATGAACGCTTCAATCATGCCTGGAATCAGAACAAACCAGCCAATCCGATGACACTCCAAAGCGGACAACAACGGCTCGATCTGAAAACCATCGACCACGACGACCGTTCCGCCGCGCAACAGTGTCGCGAGACTGTGGTCCGTGGATGCCATGTGAAACAGCGGCGCCCAAGCGACAAAGGTATCGTGATGTGAAATGTTCAGTTCGGAGCTGAACACCAGTGCCCGCATGATCATCGCCCGATGCGATATGACGGCCCCTTTGGGCAGGCCGGTCGTTCCACTGGTGTAAAGGATAACCAGGCCGTCTTCGGAGTCCGCCGCAATGGGAAGCGCATGATTGCTATGTTGCTGCAAGAGATCCTCATACTGTAAACCGATCTCAATCACTTTGCGGCCTTCAACGGGAAGGAGCTCAAAATTGCCAACTAGTTCTTTCTCAATAATCAAGAGCTTCGGTGAAACCAGTTCGATACAATAGGAGAGTTCCCGCTGCGACAATCGCCAGTTCAGGCAAGCTGTGATGACACCGAGATTGGCCGCCGCCAGTTCTACTTCGAGATACTCCGGTCGGTTACGCGAGAGTAATGCTACCCGGTCGCCTCGGCGAAGACCCTTGCTCGCCAGCATCGAAGTTGCACGATGCACGCGGTCAAGGAGCTGCCCATAGCTGATATGTCTTCCCTGGTATTCGATCGCGATCGAAGATTTATGGATCAGCGCGCTCGCGCAAAACAGCTCGCCAATCGTGGGGCTTGCGCCCGCCCTCGTTGCCAGAGCCTTTTCGTTCCCGTCTGTCACGGCAAATCCTCCGAGTCTTGCTCTCGCCGCCCCAGCCGACGGGCTCAACTGAAAAGTATAAGCTTGCAGCGGTTCCTGATCGGCTCTAAAATTCTAACATCTGTTCGAATGAATTCATAGCAGGTTCGCAGCGACGGCGTTATCGCAAAGCAGGAGAATTCTGCCGACTGCGATATGAGCGTCATCGCCGTAAGGTTTAACCCGACCAAGCACATCAACCAAGCGTTCAGAAGGGAAGCCGATGTCCAATCGTTATGCTGCTTATACCAAATTGAAGCTCGACTATCCGTCCAAGCGGGTTCTCCGGCTCAAATTTGACCGGCCCGAGACCTACAATTCGGTCGACGCCGAGACCCACACTCAGCTCACCAATATCTGGCGTGATATCAACGACGATCCGGATATCAACGCGATCATCGTGACCGGGGCTGGCAAGGCATTTTCGGCGGGGGGCGATTTTGAGCTGATCAAGAGTATTCTCGACAACCCGGTCGCGCGAATGTCGACCTGGAAGGAGGCCAAGGATCTCGTTTATAACGTTATCAATTGCAATAAGCCGATCATCTCGGCGATCAACGGCGTCGCCGTCGGCGCAGGTCTTGTCGTCGGAATCCTGGCCGATATCTCGATTTGCGGAAAGTCCGCACGCATCGTCGATGGTCACACACGGCTTGGCGTCGCCGCGGGCGACGTCGCTTGCATCATCTGGCCGTTGTTGTGCGGTCTTGCAAAAGCGAAATATTACCTGCTGACCTGCAAGCCGCTGTCCGGCGAAGAAGCTGAGCGGATCGGTCTTGTGTCGCTATGCGTCGAAGACGCAGACTTACAGAAGGTTGCGCTCGAGACGGCCGAGGAGCTTTCTAACGGTGCGCAGAGCGCGATCCGTTGGACCAAGTACGCTCTTAATAACTGGCTGCGTGTCAATGGTCCGCTGTTCGATACCTCGACCGCGCTTGAGATTTTGGGCTTCACCGGCGCTGAGGCACGCGAAGGATTGGCATCGCATCTCGAAAAACGCAAGCCGGTGTTTCCACAGGATTGCCCGCTCTGATCCTTGCGCGCGACGATCATCCCAGAAGGGGGCCGGGATTTCACCCGGCCTTCTTCCTGCGGTAGCCCTTAGCCGAGAATTATTTCATTGAACTGACAATCTCGCGAAGCCTGAATTTCTGCACCTTGCCGCTCGGCGTTTTCGGCAAGGCGTCGAGCACCTCAATGCGTTCCGGCCAGTAGTTCTTGGCTACAGCATTCTCCGCCATATACGCCATCAAGTCAGCTAACGTCAGTAACGCTCCCTCGCGCAGCACGACACAGGCACAGGCCCGCTCGCCCAGGCGCTCATCCGGTACGCCAACAATCGCGACTTCCTGCACGGCGGGATGGCGATACATCAGCTGTTCAATCTCGATCACGGGAACGTTCTCGCCGCCGCGGATGACAATATCCTTGGTGCGGCCGGTGATACGAATGTAGCCGTCCTTGTCTTTGCGGGCGAGGTCGCCGGTCTCGAACCAGCCATCCTGATCGACGGCATAGAGATGCGGCCGCTTGAGGTAGCCTACAAAGGTGCCGGGGCCCCTCGCTTGTAGACGCCCCTCTTCATCATGAGGCAGGACTTTGCCCCCGCCATCGACGATCCTGACTTCCATACCCTGGCTTGGGCAACCGTCGGTCTCGAAGATCTTTTCCGGTGGATCGTCGAGCTTGGTGGTCGTCACCAGCCCGTTTTCCGTCATGCCCCATCCAGAGACGATGTGCGCACCAAGATTCTGTGTGGCCTGGCGTACTAAAACACGAGGAATTGGGGCGCCTGCCGATACGAAAGTGCGCAATGAACGCAGCGCTTCAGGCCGCCGCTCCGCCTCCGCAGTCAAATCCGCCAGAAACGGCGTCGATGCCATGGTCATCGTCACGCGCTCCGTCTCGATGATGTCGACCGCCTTGGCTGGATTCCAGATATCCTGAAGAACGACCCGTCCTCCTAGATAGAGGGGTAGAAGCAGGCCGACGAGAAAACCGGTCTGATGGGCCATCGGCGAGGCCATCAGCACGACATCGTTGGCTATGAGGCGGACGCGATCCTCAAAATATCGCACGCTGTTCAGCAACGTATTGCTTGTGTGCATCACTCCCTTGGGTTCACCAGTTGTGCCCGACGTATAAAGCAATTGCACAACCTGATCGGCCGAGGTAGCAGTCGTAGGCTCAAGCGGTTTCTGCGGCGCATTCAACACTGTCTCGAAGTCTCGATTGTCGCCCGAACCGATAACGACGACCTGCTCAAGTGTGGGCACCTTGACCTTGAGGCGGTCCGCCATTGCGGCGTGATCGAAATCGCGAAATCGCCGTGGAACGATCAGCACGCGCGTCTCGGCCAAGGTCAGCATGAATTCCATTTCGCGATCGCGGAAAATAGGCATGACGGGATTTGTAACCGCGCCGATCCGCAGCAGTGCAAGGTGAAGGGCTACGAATTGCCACCAGTTCGGCAACTGGTACGACACCACTTCCCCAGGGCTGACGCCAAGCCGCAACAAATTAGCCGCGATTCGATCGGCAGTTTGCTGCAGTTCGCCGTATGTCAGCGCCGTACGTCGGTTGGACGCATCTTCGTAGCCAACAACCGCGATCCGCCCCGGATCATTTCTGGCATTCTTCGAAAAAACCTCGAGCAGGGTTTGATCGCTCCAGAAACCAGCGGCCCGCATCGCTTGTTTGCGTTGATCTGACAAGACCGGGTCCATCGCCATTGTACGCCTCTCCTTATGAATTCCTTCAGGCATCGAGGTCGGGACCCAGGAAAAGGTCCGCTTCCATCTAGCCCGACAGGTCGCCATCTCCTCCGTGGTTTATGCGGCGCCAAGTTTCTCGCGAAGCCTGTCAACTGCTTCGGGATTGGCGAGTGCGGAAAGATCGCCGGGATCCCTGCTTTCGAACACTGCTCGCAGTACCCGGCGCATGATCTTCATGTTGCGGGTTCGAGGCAGATCATCCACAAAAATTATCTTCTCCGGCCGATACGATGCTCCCATGCCATTCACGATAGCGGATGAGAGCTCGTTCGCAATATCACTCTCGACGTTCGTACCTGGCATGAGCACGCAGGCACAAACGATGGCCGAACCCTTTACCGGGTGCGGAATACCAAACACCGCCGCCTCGGAAACCTTGCCGGTGTCGATCAAAATACCTTCGAGCTCGGACGGCCCGGTCCGCTTGCCTGAAATCTTGATGGTGTCGTCGGAGCGCCCGAGAATATAGTAAAGCCCATCATGGCCATGCATCGCAAAATCGCCATGCACCCATAGGCCGGGAAGCGTGCTCCAGTAGCTCTCGATATAGCGCGCATCGGCCTTCCACAAGCTCTTGGTCAACCCGATCGACGCCTGGCGGAGCACCAGTTCGCCGACTTCGCCCGGCGGCAAGCTCTTGCCGGAAATATTCACGATGTCCGCGCCGACGCCGAGCGCCGGACGCGAGAACGAACCGGGGTTCATCGGATGGTTCGGCGTGCCCGTGAAGATGCAGCCGCCAACCTCGGTGCCGCCGGAAATGTTGATGATCGGAAGTCTTCTCTTGCAGACATGCTCGAAGAACCATTGCCACGGTGCGTTGGTCCATGCCTCGCCGCCCGACGCGGTCATACGCAGGCTAGACAGATCGTGGCGCTCGACGTCCTGCGTTCCATAGCGCATCAAACTACGGACTATGGTGGGCGATACCCCGAGATAGCTTACGCGATGATCCTGGATTAGCCGCCAGAATCGTCCACTGTCCGGGAAATCCGGCGTACCTTCGGCGATCAGAAGGCTCGCTCCGGCAAAACTGGGAATACACGCGCACATCGCACCGACCATCCAGCCCATGTCACTGAGGAAGAAAAAACGGTCCGACGATTTGAAATCGGCGCAGATGATCATGTCGCGCGTGACCATAGAACCGATGAAGCCGATATGCGTCCAAACGCAACCCTTCGGTTCGCCGGTGGTTCCCGAAGTGTACAGCAGAATCGCAGGATCTTCCGCATTCATTTCGACTGTCGCGATCGCGCTATCCTTGTTGGCGACGATATCGTGCCACCAGTGATCGCGGCCCTCCCGCATCGGGGTTTCGATCCTAAGGCCTTCGCGGTCGACGACGATCACGTGCTGCACTGTCGGTGAGGATTCGAGCGCTACGTCGAGGATGGATTTGAGCGGTGCCGCAGCGCCACGCCGCCAGGTCCCGCTCGCGGTGATGACAGCCTTGGCGCCGCCATGGTTGAGCCGGGTTTGCATGGGAGCCGGACCGAAGCCTGAGAACAGCGGCATCAGGATCGCGCCCAATTTCAACACCGCGAAGAACGCGATAAAGGTTTCCGGCACGTTCGGCATGTAGAGCGCGACCACATCGCCCTTGCCGATGCCGAGATCGGTCAACGCGAGCGCAAGCCGTCCAATCTCGTGGTCGATTTCGCGATATGAGAGGTTGCGCTGTTCGAGCTTGTCTTCGCCCTCCCAGACGAGAAACGTCTGATCCCACACGTCGGTGCCGCGATGCTTGTCAATACAATTCAGGACAATGTTGGTGGTGCCGCCGACGCACCAGCGTGCCCATGGCTGTCCGCGCGACACATCCAGCATGCGGTCGTAAGAGCGATAAAACCTGACGCCGCAGAACTTGAAAACCTCTTCCATGAGCCATGCGGGATCGGAGTCAGCCTTGAGCGAGAGGCTATCGTAATCGTCATATCCGGTCGCGCGCAGGAAAGCGGTCAGATTGCTCGCTGCAATTAATTCGGGCGGAGGTGTCCATACATAGGACGTTGGATTGTCCATCGACTACGTTCCCTGATTCGCAGTCAAGTTCAATTCGAGACTGACTTGCCGGCCGATAGGCACGCATACCCGATCGAACACGAGACGGTGGGCGAGCCCGCCCGACAAACATGTCCAGCCTGGGCGCCAATGCTAACGCTCTCGTCCTGCCGGTTCAATCAATTCTAACAATCGTTTGATAAATTTATTTGCCTGAAAGATCCACCTTTGAACGCTGGTCGTGACCCGATTGACTTGCCAAAATTTCTAACGTCTGTTAGGTAAATGGCAATGTCGGTCGAGGCGCAAGTGGTAGCCAGCCCAAATCTTCGAGAATTTCTCCTCCCAACGTATTATGTGGATTGCGATTCACCAGCAATCAAAGATTTCGTCTCGCGTGTGGCTGGCGATGAACAAGGCCGGTCGGCTACGGACAAGGCAATCCGGCTGTTTAACGCGGTACGGGACCAGATCAGATACGACCCCTACGCGGTGAGTTTGTCCGAAGCCGATTATCGCGCCAGCGAGATTCTCAAAATGCCTTCAGCGTTTTGTGTCCCGAAGGCAATATTGTTGGCCGCCGCCATGCGCGCAGCGGGAATTCCCGCCGCGATCGGCTTTGCAGACGTTCGCAACCATCTGAATTCCGCCAAGCTGACGGAGTTGATGGGAACTGATCTCTTCATTTATCACGGCTACGTCGCGCTTTGGCTCGACGGGAACATGTTCAAAGTCACGCCCGCGTTCAACATGGAGCTGTGTGAACGATTTGGAGTCCGACCTCTTATCTTCGACGGTACGGCTGACGCCTTGTTTCACGAGTTCGACACGAGCGATCATCGCCATATGGAATACGTCAATGACCGAGGGTGGTTCGCCGACGCGCCGATACGCAAGATGCTTGAGGACTTCCGCGTTGCATACCCCGCGTTGGTGACATTGAATACTGGTGGTGTCTCAATAGATGACGCCGCCTTCGGAGCGCCTCAATCAAGGGAGTAGGCCGGAGCGAAGGAAACCACGGGATCTGACTACCCGAACCCACGCGCGAGCTGAATACGACACCCTGGGCGCGCAACGTGGTTCATCGATGGCGCGGTCGGCATCATCCAATTGGGCCACCCCGAAAGCTTACGCACGGCCGCACAGGTTTCGCCGAGAGATGGCAACGGCGATAGGTACGCTCATTTTGAGGCCTGCTGCAATTCGGAAGGCTGCTTGGCATATTGAACAGCGACACGACCGACCTTTTCGCGTGCGATGACAAGTTTCTGAATTTGTGCGGTTCCGTCGCCGATTTGCAGGCCCATCACGTCGAGATAACGCTGATGAAACGGTAGATCGGTGGTGTAACCGTAGTGGCCGTGAGTGAGGAGGCACTGGTGGATGATCTCGCAGGTGACCTTCGGCACGTACCATTTGCACATCGCAGCTTCCGCGGTGTGTGAAAGCCCGCGATCTCTTAGCGAAAGCGTATAGTAGCAAAGCTGCCGCATCATGGTGAGCTGGGTCTCGGCTTCTGCGAGCGGAAAGCTCACGCCCTGAAACTGCGCGATTGGCCGCTCGAAGGCGATTCTTTCCGTCGAGTATTGCCATGCTTCGTCGACTGACGCCTGCGCCGGTCCGATGCACTCAAGGCCGATCAAGGCACGGCTATAGTCGAAGCCCGACATGATCTTGGAGAAGCCCTTGTTCTCCTCCGCCATCAGGCATTCGGCCGGAATGAAGACATCGTCGAAGAACACCGAGCCTCGGCCGACAGGTTTGGTGCCGATATCGTCGAAGTGAGTGCGTGTGATTCCGTTCTGCGCCAAATCGACAAAGAATGCGCTGACGCCGCGCGCGCCGTCTTCGATCTTCCCGGTGCGGGCAAAGATGATTGCTGCATCACATTGATCCGAAAAGCTCATCGATGTCTTTTCGCCATTGAGGCGGTAGCCGTTGCCGGATTTTTCGGCTCGCAAAATCAGGTTGGCCGCATCCGAGCCGCCCCGCGGCTCGGTCAGCCCGAGGCCGATAACCTTCTCGCCGCGGGCCACTTGAGGCAGCCACTCCTGAGCGATTTCGGGCGAGGCGTGTTCTGCGAGCATTCCGCCGAGCAGCGACGCCAGGAGCTGGACGTAGCTGGCGTTGAAATCTCCATAAGCGATCTGCTCGACAATAATGCCTGCCGTCACGCTGCTCTCGCCAAGGCCGCCGTATTTTTCCGGCAGGTCGGCCCCGATCAGGCCGAGTGCCCCCATTTGTTTCAGCATGGCACGGTCAATGCGGTGTTCCCTTGCCCGCTTCTGATAGTGGGGGGCCAGCTTGTCCTTCGCGAAACGCTTGGCGGTTTCCTGGAAAGCCTGCTGCTGCTCGCTAAGCACGTAGTCCATCGCGACCTCTCCCATCTAGGTGATCTTGAGTTCTTGCATTCAGTCTAACAACTGTTAGAAATTAAACAACCAGCCGCGGAGCCAAGTTCATGCTGACGCCAGCCAACCCCGGAACGTCGCTTTATCCCCATTTGCTGTCGCCCCTGAAAGTCGGTCGAACCACGCTGCGCAACCGCATGATCATGGGGTCAATGCATACCCGCCTCGATATGGAGGAGAACGGCGTGCATAAGATGGCGGTTTTCCTTGCCGAACGGGCCAAGGGGGAGATCGGACTTATAATCACGGGTGGCTATGCGCCCAACACCGCGGGTTTGATCGAGCCTGGCGGGCCGATTCTGACCGAGCGTGCGCAAGCCCTTGAGCTTCGCCGCATCACCGATGCCGTTCATCAGCACGGCGCCAAGATCTGCTTGCAGGTGCTGCATTCGGGCCGCTATTCAAAGCAACGGGACTGCGTCGGTCCTTCCGACATCCCGACCCGCATCAATCGGTTTTCCCCGCGCGCAATGACTGGGGCAGAGATTGAACAGACGATCTCGGATTACGTGCGCTGCGCGCTGCTCGCCAAGGAGGCCGGATTCGACGGCATTGAGATCATGGGATCCGAAGGTTACCTCATTAATCAGTTCGCGGTGCTGCGCACCAACAACCGCAGCGACGAGTGGGGCGGATCGGAGGAAAACCGTCATCGGCTCGCAGTGGAACTCGTCAAACGCTCGCGAGGCGCCATCGGCGACGACTTCATCATTATCTACCGAATCTCGGCGTTGGACCTCGTCGAAGGAGGTGCAACTGGCGAGGAGATCGATCGGCTTGCCCTGCGGGTCGAGGCCGCGGGCGCCGACATTCTCAACACCGGTATCGGCTGGCATGAGGCGCGCGTTCCCACGATCGCTTACGTCATCCCGCGCGGCGCATGGCGTTTTGCGGCCTCACGTTTGAAGAAAGCGGTTGGGATTCCGGTGGTGGCATCAAACCGCATCAATACGCCCGATGCTGCCGAGGAAATTCTGGCGGCTGGCGATAGCGATCTAATATCGATGGCGCGCCCGATGTTGGCCGATCCCCACTTCGCGAAAAAGGTGCGGGAGGGCAACGCCGGCAAAATCAACATCTGCATCGCCTGCAATCAGGCCTGTCTTGACCTGATCTTTTCCGAGCGGACCGCGAGTTGCCTGGTTAATCCGCGCGCCTGCCGTGAGACGGAGTTCGAAGACGATCCCGCTAGGATCTCGCGCAGGATCGCAGTGATTGGCGCAGGCGCAGGCGGTCTCGCAGCTGCCGCGGAAGCCAGCCGACGCGGACACAAGGTTACCCTGTTTGAGGCCGCCGATCGCATGGGCGGGCAGATTAACCTCGCCCGAGCAGTCCCGGGCAAGGTGGAGTTCGACGAAATGCTGAGTTATTACAGCGGCCAGATCGCCGATGGCGGCGTCGATCTTCGGCTAAACTGCGCGCCGTCGGTTAGTGACCTGAAAGACGCCCGGTTTGATGCTGTCGTCATCGCCTGTGGCGTCCATCCCCGCGTTCCGGCGATTCCCGGCATCAAACATCCCAAGGTGGTGTTCTACAACGATTTGCTGAGTGGCAAAAGCCACGCGGGACGGCGAGTCGCCATCATCGGCGCGGGAGGCATCGGTTTCGATGTCGCCGAATACCTCTGCCATTCGCAGCCTGATGAATTGCCGAAATCACGTGCGATGGATATTCGTGAATTTCAGCAGGAGTGGAATGTCGATGCCAGCCTTACGAAGGCCGGCGGGCTATTAGGCGATCCGCTGGCCCCAAAGCCAAGTCCACGCGAAATTACAATGCTACAGCGCAAGAAGACGCGGCCCGGGCTCGGCCTCGGCGTCTCGACCGGTTGGATCCTGCGCAGCAGTCTCGAGAAGCGCGGGGTCAAGATCATCGGTGGAGTCACCTATCAGCGAATCGACGACCGAGGTTTGCATTTCGTCGTCGAGGGGGAGCCACGTACGCTCGCCGTCGATACGATCGTGATTTGCGCCGGCCAAGAGTCTAACCGCGGCATGTTCGACGAGTTACGCGAGGCAGGCATAGAAGCGCACGTCATCGGCGGTGCCAAGGAAGCTGCCGAACTCGACGCGATGCGCGCGGTCGAGGAGGGTGCGCGGGTCGCGCAATCACTTTGATGCGATCGGGAGCCTGAGATGAGTTCGCAAAGCAGCCAACCGAGCTACGGGTTCACGGACGACGAACTCTCCACGATCCCGACCGTGTACCGACCTGATCTGTTCGCCGGCCAGACCATCATCGTCAGCGGCGCGGGGAGCGGTCTCGGGAAGGCGATCGCATTCTTGTTTGCAAGACTGGGCGCCAATCTGGCAATCTGCGGGCGCGATGCCGAGAAGCTCGCACGCGTCGTTCCGGATCTAGAGAGTCTCGGCGCACGCGTCTTCAGCAGAAGTCTCACCATCCGCGACCCCGATCAGGTCAACGAATTCGTCAAAGACGTCTGGGATCATTTTGGTCGTGTCGATGTGATGGTCAATAATGCCGGTGGGCAGTTCGCCCAGATGGCCATCGACTTCAAGCCAAAGGGCTGGAACGCGGTAATCGATACCAACCTGAATGGATCGTGGTGGATGATGCAAGCGGCGGCTCGCGAGTGGATCGAGCGCGGCAAGACCGGCAATATCGTCAATATCGTGGCATTGATCTGGCGAGGCCTGCCGGGGATGGCCCACACCGCCGCGGCGCGGGCCGGCGTGATCTACGCGTCCAAGACCGTCGCGGTCGAATGGGCGCCGCACGGCATCCGGGTGAATTGTGTTGCCCCTGGCGTCAATGAAACCACGGCATTCGACCGCTATGCTCCGGAAGGCTCTGCGACCTATAAGGAAGCGAACCCGATGAAACGGCACGGCGACGCCTGGGATATCGCCGAGGCCTGCGCTTATCTCGCCGCGTCGTCAGGGAAATTCATCACGGGCGAAACGCTTTCGGTAGACGGCGGTCAACAAATGTGGGGCGATCCGTGGCCTGCCGGACGTCCGGAATATTTTCGCATTGGCCAGACGTAAATAAGCTCCCGAAATCGAATATCCGATATGCCGCCACAGCGTTAGCGATTTTGACCGCTACGACAATCCTGCATCGCCGCGTTCGCGCTTGGCAAATTTAACGGCGTCGATCATGTCGCGGGCGTCGTGGGCCAGATGTAGCGTCTCGCCGCCGTCGATGTACCAGTCCTCGCCGGTTACGAATTGACCGAGCGGCGAGGACAGAAAAATGATTGCTGCAGAAATATCCTCGACGCTGCCCATGCGTCCCAGCACGTTGCGGTTGAGCCTGACCCAGTCGTCCGGCGGTATCGGATAGCGGCCAAGCGCCTCGGTCTTGATGGTTCCGGGTGCGACGCAGTTTAGGCGAATACCGAACTCGGCCCACTCGTAGGCAAGCGTTCGCATCATCGCAGTAACGCCGCCGCGCGCCGCCGCAGTATGCACGAAGCCGCCAAGGCCGCTGCGGATACAGGCGGTTACGAACACAATCGATCCGCCAGTCGCCAACATGAAATGGTCTGCGGCAGCCTTGGTTACCTGCCAGGAACCGATCAGGTTGTTGCGGATCACGGTCTCAAAGCCCTTGTTGCTGAGTTCGCGGGCTGGCGTCACAAACTGTCCGCCGGCATTATTGACGAGAATATTGAGCCCGCCGAACTCGGCCTTGATCTCCTGCATCGCGCGTTCGATCAGGTCGGGCTCGCGAATGTCCGCCGATACGGCAAATGCCTCGCCACCCGCGTCGCGGATTACCTTTGCGGTGCTCTCAATCGGATCAATGCGGCGGCCGAGAACGGCGATGCGGGCCCCGCAGCGCGCCATCTCAATGGCCGTGGCGCGGCCCATTCCAGTGCCGCCGCCGGTGACGAGTGCGACCTGACCCTTGAGAAGGTCCGGCGCGAAGCGCATTTTTGAAGGACTCTCGTGCATCACCGATCCCATGCCTGAAATTCTTTTGCGTTCGATCAAACTTGCGGTATTCTAACATGTGTTAGAATGTATAAAAAGGCAGATCGATGTCAGACAATGAACCTGTTCGTTACTCGGTCGAGGATAGCATCGCGACGATTACCATCGACCGGCCCGCGCGTAAGAACGCCTTGTCGGTTGAGGCGATGAACGGTTTGACCAATGCCTGGGAGCGTGTCGAACGGGATTCCCAGGCGAGGGTGGTGATCCTGACCTCGGCTGACTGCGGCGTATTCTCCGCCGGTCTGGACCTCAGGCAGGCAGCCGAGATCAGGGCGCGTGACGGTGTCGATATACTGACCCTGATGCGCGATCCGATGCAAACGGCCATGCGAGCCGTTTCAAAGCCGATCATCGCGGCGATGACTGGGTCGCTGATGGCGGGCGGGATGCTGCTGGCGCTGAAGTGCGACCTTAGGATAGGCTTACGCGGAACACGCGCCGGGATTACCGAGGTCAAGATGGGGCGGGGATCGCCGTGGGCGGTACCGCTGCTCTGGATGTTGCCGCAACCGGTGCTGATGGAACTCGTCTTGACCGGCGAGACCCTGCCGATCGAGCGGCTCGCGGAATATGGCTTCGTCAATTATCTGGAAGAAACACCCGACGCTGTTCGCGCTCGCGCATTGCAGCTTGCGCGCAAGATTGTAGAAGGCGCACCATTATCAGTGAGGGCGGCAAAGGCCAGCGTGTTGGCCGCGATGGACCTTGGTTGCGAGAAGGGACTTGTTGAGGCCAACAGGATTCATGTCGAAACCTATGCAAGCCTCGATGCTATTGAAGGCCCGAGAGCCTTTGCCGAGAAACGCAAACCGGTGTGGCAAGGTAAATAAGGCAAGGCAGACGAGGATTGTGCCGAATGATGTCCGCTTTCATGCTTTCAAGTCGATAGCGGATACCAATCCTTCCGACAATTGTTCCTTAGCCCGCAAGGTCAACGATGAGCACACATCATGCCGACACCCCGACTCGCTCGGCTTATTTCGGAGAAGAACATGAACTGCTGAGAGCCCAGCTACGGCGTTTCGTCGAGGAGGAGATCAAGCCGCACGCGCTTCAATGGGAACAGGACGGCATGGTGCCGCGCGACGTGCTGCGGCGGATGGGCGAGCTTGGCTTCCTTGGCATCCGCTATCCGGCAGAATATGGCGGCTCCGACATGGATACGTTGGCCACCGTCGTGCTGGCCGAGGAATTAGGGAGATCGACGTTCTCGGGAGTGGCTATCACCGTACTTGTTCATACCGACATGGCGTCGGTGCATCTCTACAACGCGGGCTCGCAGGCATTGAAAGACCACTTCATGCCGGATGTCGTTGCCGGGAAGAGGATAGTCGCGGTCGGCGTCACCGAACCCGGCGCGGGCTCCGACGTGAAGGGCATTCGCACCACCGCGCGCCGCGAAGGCGACAGTTATGTGCTCAATGGCGCCAAGATGTTCATTACCAACGGTGTACACGCCGATCTCTATTGCATCGCGGCCGTGAGCAGTCCGGATGCACGTCCGTCCCAGCGCATGTCGATATTCCTCGTGGAGAAAGGTACGCCCGGTATCCGGGTTGGTCGTGCGCTCGACAAGCAGGGCTGGCGGTCGTCAGACACGGCGGAGTTGCTGTTCGAGGATTGCCGGATCCCCGCGACGAACCTGCTCGGCGAGGAGGGACGCGGCTTCTACGCGATCATGCGAAACTTCCAGAACGAGCGGATCGTGATCGGCGCAATGGCGATGGGTGAGGCACAAGCCGCGATCGAGATCACGCTGGACTGGGTCACGCAACGGCAGACCTTCGGCGCGCCGCTGTGGTCGAGACAGGCTATCCGTCATCGGCTGGCGATGCTGGCGGCCTAGGTCGAGGCAGGACGGCAGATTGTTTATCACGCGGCATGGCTGGTAACACAGGGGATCGACGCGACCAAGGAAGTATCGATGGTCAAGGCTTATTGCGGCGAGCTCGTCAACGAGGTGATGTACACGTGCCTGCAGTTTCACGGCGGCATGGGTTACATGCGAGAGAGTACGATTGAACGAATGTCGCGAGATGCTCGTGTTCAATCGATTGGCGGCGGCACTACGGAAGTGATGCTGGAAGAGGTCGCCAAGCGTATGCGGTAACTAACGCACAAACTGGAAACGCTAACGCGGCAAAATGCCATTGAAGATTAACAACGTGGTCCGGTTCGCTAATTCTTGCACCGAGCTGCTTTTTCGCGCATCAAACCACTCGACCGTCCAATTCATAGCACCAAGGATGAACCTGCGTAGTGGAACAATTAATATCTCCGGACGGATTTCGCCGGCACGCTGCGCATCCACCAGCATGTCATCCCAATATTTGCCATAGGCGCGGCGCAGTGGTCGGTGCCGCTTCTTGATGCGCTCGGGCAATTGACCGTAGATGCGCATATTGGCGGAGGTATAGTCGCTCTCTTGCAGCAGGGTGACGAGATGGGCTTTGATCGCAGCGCTGATCTTGTTCTGGTGTGACCCCTTGCCAAGGTCATTCACGCTTGCCTTTACCGCATCGAATATGCGTTGCACCCCGAGTTCGAGGATTTCGTCCAATATCGCGGTTTTCGAATCAAAGTGGTAATAGATGCTGCCGGCCTTCATTCCCGCCTTTTCAGCAATCTGTCGAAGCGTCGTTGCCGAATAGCCCTGCTGCCGAAAAAGCTGTGCTGCGACCCGAAGAATTAGGTCACGTGAAACCTGCGATTTCGGTGCCCCGGAAAGTGCGACAGTTTTTTGCTTGCGCTCGCGCTTAGCAATCCGCTTGATTCTTGAAGAAGATTTCAAATTTTGCTCGCTCAGACCCGAATGGCATCACCGTACAAAGCCCCAGCTTTTGCACCAGATGAGAAATGCCTATGTAATAGACCAACAAGGCTGTTCGGGCAATACGACGGTCTCTTCAATTGCGCCGATAACCGACAAATTGCACTTACGATCCAAAGCTGCGGCTTAGTCGGCGAGGGATATCTCTCAGTCAATGCCCTCGACGAGATGCTGTCCTGGCTCTTGTTCTACACTGGTATTCTTGATCAACAGGGATGGATCGTCGACCGGTGGGGCTCGTGCAGAGCCAAGCGCTAATCAACACCAAAGTCTGCGCGTGGATCCTAAATGGTTCATCGGCTACGCGAACGCTTTCTGCTCGCTTTAACAACGAATTCTTTGGCTCTGGCGTTCGGCACATTGCCTTTTCGTGTACGGATATTTTCGCGACGGTTGCCGACATGCGCGCACGTGGCGCAGATTCCTCAAAATTCCAGACAATTATCACGACGATATCAAAGCCAAATACGATCGCGATGCGATAAATATGGCGGCGCTTCGCGACGACCAAATTGTGTACGACCGCGAAGGCGAGGGTGAATTCTTCCAGATTTACACCCATACGTTCGACGAGCGGTTCTTCTTTGAGATCGTCCCGCGACGCAACTACGAGGGCTTCGGGGCTGCCAATGCTGCCGTCCGCCTCGTTGCCCAAACCGCGGGAACCGCGGCCGTTGACCATCCCTCGTGCGTGACGTGGAACGTGCGAAACTAACATTTCGAGCTAGGGAAGTTTTTCTTCCCGTCAGTTCAAATCGCAGAATTCTCCGCATTTGAAACCGTTTTGGGTGTCCGCTCTTGGCGGATTTTGTTGCAAAAGTCGGTTGAGACTGGCGACGAAGCGTGATTCCGTTGTGTTGACGCGATTCTCGGCGAGGTCGATCCATGATGGGCCGTCTGAAGAGTGACCAAGTTCAACTGTTTTACGAGTTTCGTCTTGGTGATGCGGTCCCCGAAGATCACATGGTGCGGAAGATCGACGCCGCGCTCGATCTGTCCTGGCTTCGCAGTGAACTAGGGTGAGAACTCATTGATTTTTCTGCTGTGACAATACGATACTGATTCTCTTAAGGGAAGGATTGGGATCGTGAGCAGGAATTTGTTTTGGCTGAGCGACGAGCAGTGGCTGAAGTGGACCCTGAACCTGGGACCAGGGATCGCCGAAGTTAAGGTGTGATCGCGCCTGCCTTTGTCCTTCAAATCAAGCAGCTTCCTGCTGCTGCTTTTGCGTCTGCTGTGGGTATGTGGGCAACGCGTTTGCGTTGTCCAAGCGAAGCGGCATATCCACAGTCTTCGCCGCCTCGATCCTATCCGTGCCGGCACGCCATGCCGCCATGGGAAACCGGTTGTTCATCGCCTGATGCGGGCGGCGATGATTGTAAAAGTTCATCCATGATCCGATGCCGTCTCGCGCTTCGCGCCCGTCAGCATAGGCTTTCAGATGCACTTCCTCGTATTTGATCGAGCGCCACAACCGTTCGATGAAAATATTGTCCATGAAACGACCGCGTCCGTCCATCGAAATCGCGATGCCGGCAGCTTCAAGCCTGCCGGTGAAGGCGGCGCTGGTGAACTGCGCGCCCTGATCGGTGTTGAATATTTTCGGCGCGCCGTGTCGCGCCAGCGCTTCGTCGAGCGCCGCGATGCAAAAGCCCGTATCCATCGTGTTCGACAAACGCCACGCCAGAACCGCCCGGCTGGCCCAGTCGATAATCGCCACCAGATACAGAAAGCCAAGCGCCATCGGAATATAGGTGATGTCGCTGGCCCAGACATGATTGGGCTCGGTGATGCTCACACCGCGCAGCAGATAGGGATAGATCTTGTGGCCGGGCGCGGCTTTGCTGGTGCCGGGGCGCGGAACCAGCGCCTCGATCCTCATCACGCGCATCAGCCTTTGCACGCGCTTGCGGTTGATGCCGTGGCCTGCCTGGTTCAGTTCGAACACCATTCGCCGCGAACCGTAAAACGGCCGCTTCAGATGCAATTCGTCGATCCGCCGCATCAAGGCCAGATCGTCCGCGCCGGTGACCGGCCCGGGGCGATAGACGCTCGAACGCGCCAGATTCAGCAGCGCACATTGCCGGCAAACCGACAAATTCTCGCCAGGCCGCTCGACCATCGCCCTGCGCTCGGGGACACTCATCGCCCGGGCCTCCTGGCCAAGAAATCCCTTTCAACCGTCAACTGGCCGATCTTGGTATAAAGCTTCGCCGTCTCGCGCTCGTGCTCCTCCTCGCCATCCCCCAAAGCGCTCGCGCCGCGCGCGAAAAGGCTCGCCACGTTGTCGAGAACCTGCTTCTTCCAGCCATAAATCTGGTTCGGGTGAACGCCGTGCCGCTTCGCCAGCTCCGGCACCGTCGCTACCTCGCGCAGTGCCTCCAGGGCAATTCTGGCCTTGAATGTGGCATCAAACTTCTTGCGTGATATCCCTACTCCATCGGTTGAGACAGAGCAGGACGCTTCACACCTTAACGTTTGGTCCTATTTCCGGGGTCCACTTCAGGCGGCGGATCGAACCTCACTTGCCAACCGATGTGCGTGGTGTCGAGCGACAGGATGATCGCCGGATTATCAGCGGCATCATTCACGTGCTGAAGAGCGGCTGCCGTTGGTCCGATTGTCCCGAAGCCTACGGGCCTCCCACGACGATCTACAATCGCTTCGCTCGGTGGGCTCGGCGCGGCATATGGGAAAACCTGTTCCGGGAGCTCGCCGGGAACGGCCGATCGACGGACACGCAGATGATCGACTCCACCCACGTCAAAGCACATCGCTCGGCATCGGGCGGAAAAGGTGGGAGCAGAAGCAGGCTGTTGGCCGCTCGCGTGGAGGGCGCAACACGAAGATCCACGCACTCGCAGATGCTAAGGGGCGCCTGATTGCTATTCTGTTGACCGAGGGTGAAGCGCACGACTGTCCGGTCGCGGAACGCCTGATCCGCAGGGTCAAGCCGCCGAAGCGTATGCTCGGCGACAAGGCTTACGACAGCGCCGAATTGCGCGAGGAGCTGGATGAACGCGGAACCAAGCCGGTCATCCCAAACCGCAGCAATCGCAAGCAACCGTACAGCTTCTCAAAGCGCCTCTACAAACTACGCTGGCGCATCGAGAGTGCCTTCAACAGGCTGAAGGACTACCGCCGTATCGCAACCCGCTACGACAGGCTGGCGCGAAACTACCTCGCTTCTGTCTGCCTTGCCGCAGCTCTGGTATGGTGGATTTAATGAGTCTGGGCCCTAACACTACTTTGGCACTTTAGGCTTGGCGATATCTGCAAGGAACATGTCACAGTGAGGACATTGTCGGGGTGGAGGTCGTGCGAAGAGGTCGAGGATCGCTTGCCTGATGGCGGGCATGCTTGGTTGTGGTGGCGGTCCCGAGATTCTTTTTTTTCCGTCCCGCTGCTTTGAGGCGGCGGGATTGGAGGAAGGCGTAGGCGATCATCGTCATCAACGCGTGTCGATGTAATCCCGTCCAGGATCTACCTTCGAAGTGGTCGAGCCCAAGCTCCTCCTTGAGCTGCTGGTGGGCCTGTTCACAGACCCACCTGGCCTTGATCGTGGCAGCGAGCGTCTTGATGGTGGCATCGGCCGGCAGGTTCGACACATAGTATTTTTGCTCCCCGCTCGACCGCCGCTCGCCGACGAGCCAGACCTCGTCACCGGGCATGCACTGCATACGGTTATCGAGCATCCGGTGCTTATGGCCATCCGCAACGCGGACGCGGCGGGCCGTGAAGAGACATGTCAGCCGACCTTTGGTGCCCCGCCGCCAACTGACTCTTTGCCATTTGCCTTCGGCCAATAACGCTTCAGCAGAGACCGGTGGCTGATCAGGGATGTGGTATTTGCGGGGCTTGCCGGTCTTCGCGATGGGAAAGATCAGGGCAATGTCGGCGGGATAGACCTTCTGGCGCCGCGACAGACCCACCGCCCACAGCAGACCGCGCTCGCTCAACGCCTGACGGAAAGGCCCGCTGGAGCCGTACCCTGAATCGGCAAGCACACAGCCGAAACGCACACCGGAGGCGATGACGCGGTCGATCTCCGCCAAGGCGACCTCTGGCTTGGTCCGCGCTGCGCGGTACTCAACTGGAACGCCCGCACGTTTCAAACGCACCGGATTACTCGTCCAACTCTCGGGAACGAAGAGACGTAATGCCACCATGACCGGCACCTCACCCTGCGCAAGCGTCAGCGACACCAATGTTTGGCAATTGGCCGTCTTGCCGAGAGACGAGGCATATTGTGGAGCGACACCAACCGAACGATCGCCCTTCTTCGGCATCGCCGTGTCGTCGACGACCAGCACCGCATCCTTGCCGCCGACCAGGCGATCGGCCTGAACCAGCATTTCCGCCTCCAATGGCGCTGCATCCCAAACGCCATCAGCAATGAAATGGTGCAACTGGTCATACTCGCCCGGTACTAGCCGCGCCGCCATCGGCTGGACGCTCTTGCGATCACCGGGTCCAATCAATCCCGAGATATAAAGCGGACACATCCGCCGCCGCGCCTTGTGACCTAAACGATCCAGGAATGGCTTGAGCCAGCGTCCAAGCTCGACTTCCCACTTCGACTTCGTGCCCACCATGGTCGGCCCTCCAAAAGCCGACCATCCATGAATCATTGAAAATCTGATTCGGGAATCCAGTTTCGCCAGTCAATTGCCAAATTCTGCCAAAGTAGTGCTAACACCTCATTATTCGTCCATAGGTCCCCGTCGATCGATCCGGAACTGATGATCCGGCTCAACGCGTACTGCGCGATACTCGAGAGCGCGACTGCATATCGATCGCCATGTGCGCGGGTTGAGAATCCGGTTGGTCGAAGCCTATGGCGCCCATGGAACGCGTTAACCACCGGCCGGACTTTTCTGACAAGCCACTTTCCGGAATATTTCGAGCAGGTCAGCTATGACCTGATCTGAACTGGATGAGCCTTTGCTGGAAAACCATTGAGGGGCCCAGTTGAATGCGCCAAAAATAGCGAATGCAAATATCTTCGGGTCGTCCACGCAAATTGTGCCGTCTTGGCGACCTTCATCGAGAATTTTCCGGACCGTGATTTCAAACTGCTTCTTCAGCGAACGTAGCCGGCGTCGCGATTGCGGGTTCAGCGAGCGGTCACTGATGAGAGCCAGACAGACCCCGAACTCAGACAGAATAAGCCGGCCGTACATCGTGAAAAACTGCGCGAAACGATCGATCGCCGGGAGTTCAGCGTTTTGATCGCGGGACAGCGCCTCGTTCAGGTCGGCGAGACCTGTATACGCGATATCGTAGAGCAATTCCTCTTTGCTATCGATGTAGTAGTAGATCGTCGGTTTGCTCACATGGAGAGCTTCGGCGATCTGGTCGATCGTTGTCTCGTGGAAACCTCGGTCGGCGAACAGAATCGCGGCTTGTTTCAGGATGAGACGGCGCTTCGCCTCATGCTGTTCCTGACGCAAGTCGGCGCTTTCCCAAATATTGGGGCGCTTGCGACCAGCGGGCTTCTTCGGCATACAATTGCTTCCCCAAGTTGCGGGAGCGACGCACCGCCGCACTTTCAATTCAATGCACATTATTGTGTCAACGTTCAAGCCGCAGTGGTTGACCCGCGGCTTCGCTTGACATTTACTCAGAAGTAAGAGACAGCCTACTTCATAGTAGTACAAAACGATCAGAGAGCTTATTGGGAGGTTTTATGGATCGCCGCACGTTTTTGATGAGTTCAGCGGGCGTGGCGCTGGTGGCTTTGAATCCGGCGACAGGCGTCCTGGCCGCGGACGAGCCCAGCGAATTCCACATCGCAGGCGTTCTGGCTTTCTCTGGAGCCTACGGCATCATCGGCAAGGATATGCGGCAGGGTGTGGAGCTGGCCATTGCCGACCGCGGAGGCAAGGTCCTCGGCAAACCCATTCGGGTGTCATGGGAAGACGACGAGACCAAGCCGCAGCCTGCGGTCCAGAAGGCAACCCGCTTGCTGGCGGGTGGCGCCCAGATGATGTTCGGAGCGGTTGGATCAGCATCGACGCTGGCGCTGCAAGGCCTTGCCGATCAGCGCAAGATACCGTTGCTCGTTACCATTTCGGCCGACGACAAGATCACACGGCCCAACGGTTCCCGCTATACTTTCCGCACCTCGAACACTCTCGGCATGGAAATCCGGATGTGCGTCGAATTTGCGAAGGTGAAGGGGCTGAAGAAGATCTATGGCGTGACCGCCGATTACCAGGCCACTCGCGACGGCTGGGAGTTGTTCGTCGCCGAAGCCAAAAAAGTGGGTATCGAGATAGTTGGCAACGACTACGCGCCGCTTGGCAATCGTGACTACTCAGTCATCGTCGACAAAATGGCTAAGTCCGACGCCGATGGCATCGCCGTCATGGTCACCGGCAACGACGCGGTTACCTTCCTCAAGCAGTCAGGTCAGGTTGGTCTCAACAAGACCAAGGTACAGTTCGGCCCGGTTCTGCAGGACGAGACGCTTGCTGCGGCCGTCGGGCCGGCAGCGGTGGGTGTTTATTCCGGCGTCCGCTACCACTTCACCGTCGACAATCCCGCGAACAAGAAGTTCGTGGAAGCCTATCGGGCGAAGTACAACGAATGGCCCTCGAGCTTTGCAGGCGAGGCTTACGATGGCATCAGCTGGTGGCTTGATGTTGTTGAATCCACCAAGAGTTGGGATCGCGAAACGTGGGTCGATGCCTTTGCCAAGAGCACCCGGGAGAACTCGCTCGAGGGCAAGAAGGTCATGCGCGCCTGCGATCACCAGGCGGCGCAGGTTGGCTTATGGGGCGTGGTCGTTGAAGGACAGTCGCCGTTGCCGCCGCTGACCATGAAAATCACAGATGTCTTTGACGCGGCGAAACTGTTCGACGCCTGCTGACGAGCACGAGGCATGCCCCCGCAGTGGGGCGCGCCTCACCCCTTCGATGCGAACCCGTGGATCTCTGGCGTGTCGACGATCGTTATCGGCTTGAGTTTAAGCTTCCTGCTGTTCCTGCTGGCGGCCGGACTGACACTCATCTTCGGCATGCTGGGCGTGATCAATTTTGCTCACGGCGCCCTTTACATGCTTGGCGCCTATGTTTGCTATCAGATCGTCCACTGGACCGGCTCGTTCTGGATCGGGCTTGCGTTCGCGCCGGTCGTCGTCGCTGCGCTCGGCGCGGCGATGGAGGTGACGACGCTGAGGCCGGTCTACAGCCGCGATCACATCTATCAGCTTCTGCTGACGTTCGGCTTCATTCTGGTGATCGAGGAGTCGGTCCGTTTGATCTGGGGCCTCGATTACAAACAGGTGCCGACGCCCGCGCTGTTTTCGCAGCCGATCGCGATGCTGGGCAGCCAAATTCCTTCCTATCGCCTGTTTATCATCGGCTTTGGGGCGCTCGTCTCGGCTTTGCTGTTCCTGCTGCTCGATCGCAGTCGGCTCGGCATGGTGATCCGAGCCGCGAGCTCAGACTCGGAGATGGCTCAAACGCTCGGCATCAATGTGTCGCGCGTGCGCACAGCCGTGTTTGCGCTCGGCTCCGGGCTTGCCGCGCTCGGCGGGGTTGTGGCGGCTCCCCTCGTGCCGATCGAGCTTGGCATGGGCTTCAGCGTGATCATTGATTGCTTCGTGGTGGTGATCATCGGCGGTCTCGGCAATATCAAGGGCGCAATCCTTGCCGCACTTCTTCTGGGGATGGCGCGCGCAGCCGGATTTACCTATGCACCCGAATGGGTGGAGCTGATTACCTTCGTTCTGCTCATCGTCACTCTGATGACCCGGCCGTCAGGCTTGTTCAGCCGCAAGGGACGCTCGGCATGAGCATGCTCCGCCTTGATCAGATCTTCATGGCGGCCGTTGTCGCTGCCATGATGGTCATTCCGATCATGTCGACCAGCGAGGAAAGCCTGAACCTGGTCAGCCTGATTCTGATCTGGGGTCTCTTCGCCGTCGGATTTGACCTGATTTTCGGAATGGCCGGGATGCTGTCCTTTGGGCACGCCGCCATGTTTGGTGCCGGGGGATATGCCCTGGCGCTGCTGGCACCTCAGTTCGGATTTTTGCCCGCGCTTCTGGCGGCCGCCCTTGCCGGCGTGGCGCTGGCCTTTCTGCTCAGCATCTTCGCACTGCGCGTGTCAGGCTTGTTCTTCTCTCTGCTGACGCTCGCGCTTGCGCAGCTCACCTATATCCTGGCCAGCACGAAGCTGCGTGCGTTCACCGGCGGTCTGGACGGCATTCCCGGCGTTCCGCGGCCGTTCATGTTAGGTGTCGACTTCTACAACAACCGAAATTTTTTCTACTTTCTCATCGCGGTGTTCGTGATTGGGGTGGCGATCATGGCGGTGTTGCGCGTCTCGCCCCTCGGAACTGCGTTGAAAGCGGTGCAAGCCAACGACGTTCGGGCCGAGCAGATCGGCTACAACGTGCAGCGGCTGCGCCAGTGTGCGTTCATGATATCGGGCGCCTATGCGGGTGTCAGTGGCGCGCTGCTGTCTTCTCTCATGTTTTATGTGAGCCCGCAGATGCTGCACTGGAGCACCTCGGGCGACGTGTTGATCATGACATTGCTCGGCGGCAAAGGAACGTTGCTCGGGCCAGTCCTTGGCGTTGCGGTATTCGAGGTGCTGAAGGAAGAACTAAGTCAGTTCACCCAGCACTGGTATGGCATTCTCGGCATCGTCTTCATTCTTTGCACGATCTTTCTGCCGAATGGCATTGCGGGTCTGTTCGCAAAGCTCGGGCGCATCGGGAAGGGTGCGTGAAGATGAGCGTGAGCACGGGCATTTCCCTGCAATGCGAGGATATTCAGGTGGCGTTCGGCGGCCTCAGGGCGGTCGCGGGCGTCAGCCGCAGCTTCGAGTCCGGGCGCATCTACGGATTGATCGGGCCCAATGGCGCCGGCAAGACCACGCTGATGAACGCTCTGTCCGGCCACGCGACCCTGAGCGCCGGGAAGGTGGTCCTCAACGGACGGGATATCACGAAACTTTCCGTCCATGCCCGGACGCGTGCCGGCCTTGGCCGCAGTTTCCAGATCACGAAAATCTTCTCCGGCATGACGGTGCTGGAGAACCTGAAACTCGCGGCATTTGCGCATCTTTACCGCGTTCAGCCGTTCTGGATGCCGGCCGGCCGTTTCGCCGACGTTCGCCAAAGTGCCGAAAAGGTACTTGGGCAGATTGGGCTCGAGCGGCTGGCGCACGCTCCGGCCGAAAATCTTTCGCACGGTGACCAGCGGGCCCTTGAGGTCGGCCTCGCGCTTCTCAGCGATCCCAGCGTATTGTTGCTCGACGAGCCGCTCGCCGGCGTCGGTCATGAACGTCTCGAGCAGGCGATCGAACTGATACGGCGTATAGTTGCGGGGCGAACCGTCCTGCTCATTGAGCATAACATGGACGTCGTGATGCAGATCTCCGATGAGATCGTCGTGATGGTGCAGGGCCAGTTGCTGGCGTCCGGCTCACCCGCCGAGATCAAGGCCAACCCGGCCGTGCGCGCAGCCTATCTCGGGAACGACGAATGAGCGCGCTGGCCCTTAAGGATTGCGACGTCTACTACGGCAAGGCCCAGGCCCTGCATCAAGTGTCCATTGACGTCGCGGCCGGAGAGGTTGTTTCGCTGATCGGCCGCAACGGCGCCGGCAAGAGCACGCTGCTCAAGGCGGCTATCGGTCTTAACGCCGTGCACAGCGGGCGACGACTGATGGGTGATCGTGACATAACCGCGCTGAAGCCTTATGAACTTGGAAGGCTCGGCCTAGCCTTCGTTCCGGAGAACAGGCGCATCTTCCCGAATCTGACCGTCGAGGAAAACCTGAAGATCGCTACCGTGATGGGCCGCAAGGGCCCGTGGTCGCTGGAGCGCATCTATCAATTGTTCCCCCGCCTTTTGGAGCGGGCGACGCAGGGTGGCGATACGCTTTCAGGGGGCGAACAGCAGATGCTGGCCGTCGGTCGCGGATTGCTGACAAATCCTGAAGTGCTGCTGCTCGACGAGCCGACCGAAGGGCTCGCGCCGCTCATTGTCGAGCAGCTTACCGAGGCCATCCGCAGGATCAACGCGGAAGGCGTCGCAATCCTACTTGTCGAGCAAAACCTGAAAGTTCCGCTCAAGCTCGCGCGCCGGCAGTTTGTCATCGATAATGGCCGCGTGGTCTGGTCGGGCACGACCGCCGAATTGCAGGCCGACCGGGCCCGCATTGAGTCCCTCATCAGTGTCTAGGAAGAAGCCATGACGGACGTTTACATCATTGGAGTTGGCATGACGCGGTTCGGCCGCTACCTCGACGATCGGCTTGAGTCGATCGCGCGCGGGGCGGTGGAAGAGGCGATCGTCGATGCCGGAGTCGCCCGCGACGACGTTCAGGCCGCATTCTTCGCCAACACGGCGCAGGGTGTTGTGGAGGGACAGCATCTGGTGCGCGGTCAACTCGTTCTCAGAGCGCTCGGCTTCGAACATATTCCGGTGATGAACGTCGAGAATGCCTGCGCCAGCGCGTCGACGGCGCTTAATGCCGCCTTTTCCTATGTCGCATCAGGGCAGGGCGATGTGGCGCTGGCGATCGGCGCAGAGAAGATGAATTCGAAGGACCGACAAAAATCCTTTGCGATCTTCGACGGAGCTTGGGATGTGCACGATGTGGACGGCAGCATTCGCCGTCTTACGGCACTCGGCAAGGATCTCGCCTTGCCGGCAGGCGCCGGCCTGAACAGCGGCAAGCGCAGCGTTTTCATGGACGTCTATGCGTCGCTCGCGCGATATCACATGCATCGCTTCGGAACGACCCAGCGCGACATAGCCGAGGTATCCGCGAAGAACCATCGGCACTCGACACTCAATCCCAAGGCTCAGTATCAGGATTCGATGACCGCCGACGACGTGCTGGCGGCCCGCGAGGTGTCCTGGCCGCTGACGCTGCCGATGTGCGCGCCGATCAGCGACGGAGCGGCCGCGGCTGTCGTTTGTTCCGCGGAGAAGGCTCGCGCTCTCGGGGCGACGCGGGCGATCCGCATCGCTGCCTCGGTGCTGGCTTCGGGGTCTGACCGGGAGGCCGACGACCTTGAAAGGCATCTCTGCCGGCTCGCATCCAACCGGGCCTACGAGATCGCAGGCGTCGGCCCCGCCGATATGTCGGTGGCCGAGGTCCATGACGCCAGCGCCTTCGCGGAATTACACCAGGCCGAACTGCTCGGTTTCACGCCGATCGGCGATGGGGGCCGTCTGGTGCGCGACGGCGAAACGGCGCTCGGCGGCCGCATTCCGATCAACGTCTCCGGCGGCCTCGAGTCGCGCGGCCATCCGATCGGCGCCACCGGCCTTGCGCAGATATACGAACTCGTCACGCAGCTTCGCGGCGAGGGCGGCGCGCGGCAGGTTGAAGGCGCGCGTCATGCTATTGCCGAGAACGGCGGTGGCTTCCATCGTTACGAGGAAGCGACCGTCTGCATCACGATCCTCGAACGTTGAGAACCATCCATGCGGCTAATCGATTTCTTCGACCGCGGCGTCAGCATCAATCCGTCGCGCACCTGCCTGAAGGATGCGACAGTTGCGCGGAGTTTCCGCGAGGTCCAGCTTCGCAGTTACCGGATCGCCAACGCGCTGGCGGCAGCCGGCCTGCGGCCCGGCCAGATGGCCGCGGTCTATAGTCCAAATTCGGCGGTGGCTTTCGAGTGCATCCTCGGCATCGTGCGCGGCGCCAATGTCTGGGTGCCGATCAATGCCCGCAACACCGCGGACGAGAACGCCTATATCCTCGACAATTGCGACGTCGAGGTTTTATTTTATCACAGCGAATTCGAAGCCAACGTGCAGGTGTTCCGCAAGGAATGCCCGAAGATCTACCTCTACGTCTGCATCGACAAGGCCGGTGCGGACGCTCCTTTTCTCATGGACTGGATCGCGGATGCGCCCGAGAGCGACCCTGATATCGTCGAAGACCGTAACGCTTCTATTTCGGTTTTCTCTTCGGGTGGTACAACCGGCCGGCCGAAGGGCGTGCTGTGGACCCACCTCGTCTGGGAAACCATGATTTCGAACTTCTTCACCTCGATGCCGGTGCAGAAGCCTCCCGTCCATCTCGTCGTTGCGCCGATGACACATGCGGCCGGGGGCGTCGGCATGATGCTGATGGCCGCAGGGGCGACGCAGGTCATCCTGCCGGGCTTCGACGCTGCAAAGATAGTGAATGCCATCGAGACCGAGGGGGTCACCCATTTGTTTCTTCCCCCGACGGCGAT
The DNA here is from genome assembly GCA_043811435.1 of Pseudomonadota bacterium. Lineage (GTDB taxonomy): Bacteria > Pseudomonadota > Alphaproteobacteria > Rhizobiales > Xanthobacteraceae > Bradyrhizobium. Next base: position 38,091 of record JBDRNF010000086.1, on the reverse strand, counting down.
CTACATGCTGCTCGGCCATCCGGGACTCAAGCAACACGATTTCTCCTCGCTCGAGCACTTCATTTATGCTGCCGCCCCCATGTCGGTCGACAAGCTGAAGGAGTGTATCGAGGTGTTCGGACCGGTGATGACGCAGACCTTCGGCCAGGCCGAAGCGCCGATGCTCTGCACTTTTCTGTCACCGCAGGATCATATGGTCATTGGCGATCCCGAGAGGGAGAAGCGCCTGGCGAGCTGCGGCCGACCGACCCTTCTGACGCCCGTCGAAATCATGGACGATGAAGGCAATTTGGTGCCGGCCGGCGTGCGCGGCGAGATCGTCGTCAAGGGCAATCTGGTGATGCCCGGTTATTACAGGAATCCCGAAGCCACCAAAGAGGTCTCCACCTTCGGCTGGCACCACACCGGCGACATCGGCTTCAAAGACGAGGACGGCTACGTCTACATCGTCGATCGCAAGAAGGACATGATCATCTCGGGAGGCTTCAACGTCTATCCGAGCGAAATCGAGCAGATCATCTGGGGCCATCCCGCAGTACAGGACTGCGCTGTTGTCGGCGTGCCTGACGACAAATGGGGCGAGGCGGTCAAAGCCGTCATCGAACTGAAGGACGGCGCCAGCGTGGAATCCGACGAGATCATTGCGCTCTGCAAGACGAAGCTCGGCAGCGTGAAGGCGCCGAAGTCGGTGGAGTTCTGGGACAGCTTACCGCGCAGCCCCGTCGGGAAGGTCCGAAAGAAGGACATCCGTGAGACTTTCTGGAAGGGTCGGCCGCGGGCCATCTGAACGGGGAAAAAGACCATGAACATCGCCATGGTTCTCGCCAATGCGGCGAAAGCTTTCGCGGATCGCCCGGCGGTCTGTCTCGGCAGCAAGGTCGTCCATAGCTACGCGCAACTTTTGCAGCGCAGCGCTGCTCTCGGCGAAGCTTTGTCCAGCCGCGGCTTTGCGCCGGGCTCGCGGGTGGGCGTGTTCCTCTCCAACCGTCCGGAATATTTCGAGATCCTGTTCGGTGCCTGGTACGCGGGCCTCGCGGTAGCGCCGATCAACGCCAAGCTGCATCCGAAGGAACTCGCCTATATCATCGACAATTGCGCCGCCTCGGTGCTGTTCACCGATATCGAGGGCGGTCTGTCGCAGCCAGGCAACGTCATCGATGTCGACGGCGATGACTATCGCATGATGCTCGCGACGGCGCCTTCCGACCACCGGCCGGCATCAGCCGCGCCCGAAGACACCGCGTGGCTTTTCTACACCAGCGGCACGACCGGCTATCCGAAGGGCGCGATGCTGACCCATCGTAACCTCTACAACATGATGATGAGCTTTCTCGCCGACATCGGGCCTGTCGACGAAACAGACGCTGCCCTCTATCCGGCGCCGCTGTCGCACGGGGCAGGGCTCCTCGCGCTCGCCCACCTGGTGCGCGGCGCGGCCAATGTCGTGCCCGAGAGCGGCGGTTTTCAGCCTGACGAGATCGTCGATCTCATCAATCGCTTCCCTGGCAGCTCGTTCTTTGCTGCGCCGACCATGGTGAACCGGCTCGTCAATTCGCCGTCTCTGGCGGATCTCAAGGTGGAGAACCTCGACCACATCTTCTACGGCGGTGCGCCGATGTATGTGGAGGACCTCAAGCGAGCCCTGTCGGCGCTCGGTCCACGCCTTTGGCAAGCCTATGGCCAAGGGGAGTCGCCGTGCACGATCAGTTATCTGCCGCCCTACATGCATTTTGATAACGGCGACGGGCGGCTCGACGATCGGCTTTCCTCGGTCGGCATTGCACGCACCGGCGTCTCCGTCCGCGTCGTCGACGTCCAGGGAAACGACATGCCGCCAGGTGATAACGGCGAGGTTATCGTGGCCGGCGACGTCGTCATGGCGGGCTATTGGAATAACCCATCGGCGACGGCGCAGGCGCTGCGGGACGGATGGCTGTGGACCGGCGATGTCGGCACTTTCGACGCGCACGGTTTCCTGTACCTCAAGGATCGCTCCAAGGACGTTATCATTTCCGGTGGCTCCAACATCTACCCGCGGGAAGTTGAGGAAGTACTGCTGCGTCATCCCGCCGTCACCGAGGTGAGTGTCATCGGCCGCCGCCATCCGGATTGGGGCGAGGAGGTCGTCGCCTTCGTGGCGTCATCTGCGCCTGTCACGGCTGAGGAACTCGATGTCTTTTGCATGGAGCACATCGCGCGTTTCAAGCGCCCGAAAGCCTATCGATTCCTATCATACCTGCCCAAGAGCAACTACGGGAAGATTCTCAAGACCGAAATCAGAAAGCTCATCGAGAGCGAAACCTCCGCCTAGTCGGCAAAGAAAGACAAGGAGCGCATAATGACCACGATCGTTGCAGGTGTCGGAATGATCCCGTTCGCGAAGCCGGGCGCTTCGGCCCCTTACGACGCGATGGGCGAGGAGGCGGTGAAGCTGGCGCTGGCGGACGCAGGGCTTGGCTACGACGCCATCGAACAGGCCTATGCAGGCTTTGTGTACGGGGACTCGACCGCCGGCCAGAAGGTGCTCTATCGGGTCGGCATGACGGGCATCCCCATCGTCAACGTCAATAACAACTGCTCGACCGGGTCGACTGCGCTGTTCCTGGCGCGACAGGCGGTCGAGAGCGGTGCGGCCGACTGTGTCCTGGCCGTCGGCTTTGAGCAGATGCGCCCGGGAGCGCTGGGCTCGATATTCGAGGACCGGCCATCGCCGTTCTCGGATTTTGACCGAGTGACCGATGAACTGGTCGGTCATAGCGAGATTCCGCTGGCGCTGCGCTATTTCGGCGGGGCCGGTAAGGAGCACATGGAGAAGTACGGGACCCAGTTGTCGACCTTCGCCAAGATCCGCGCCAAGGCAAGCCGCCATGCCGCACGAAACCCGCTGGCACTGTTCCGCAAGGAAATGACGGAGGGCGACGTAATGCAGGCGCCGGTGATCTGGGAGGGCGTGATGACGCGCTCGATGGCGTGCCCGCCGACCTGCGGCGCTGCGGCGGCCGTGCTGGTCTCCGAGGCCTTCGCGGCGCGACATGGTTTGAACGACAAGGTCCGCATTCGCGCGCAGGCCATGACGACCGACCGGCCCAGCACCTTCGAGGCGCGCGACATGATGCGGGTCGTCGGCTTCGACCTGTCGAAGTCGGCCGCGGAAAAAGTCTATGAAAAGTCGGGCATCTCGCCTGAGGATGTCGATGTCGTCGAACTGCACGATTGCTTTGCGCAGAACGAGCTCATCACCTACGAGGCGCTCGGCCTCTGCGGCGAGGGTGAGGCAGAGAAGTTCGTCCTCGACGGCGATAACACGTATGGCGGGCGTTACGTCACCAACCCGTCCGGCGGCCTGCTCTCTAAAGGCCATCCGCTCGGAGCGACAGGCCTCGCCCAGTGCTATGAGCTCGTCCATCAGCTTCGCGGTACTGCCGAGGCGCGGCAGGTCGACGGCGCACGCCTCGCCCTTCAACACAATCTGGGCCTCGGCGGCGCGGCAGTTGTGACGCTCTACGAAAAAACCTGAAACCAGTAGCCGGGAAGGAAGGGGTTGGATGTCGCGGCGGCTCAAGGACAAGATTGCGTTCGTCATGGGAGCCGGCTGCGTCGGCGAAGGCTGGGGGAACGGCAAGGCGACGGCGGTCCTCTTCGCGCGAGCGGGGGCTACAGTGGTCTGTGTCGATCGCGACCTCGCATCGGCCCAGCGTACCGTCGCTATCATCCAAGGCGAGGGCGGCAAGGCCGAGGCCTTGCGCGCCGACATCACATCGTTTTTGGACATCGACTCAGCCGTCGGCGATGGCCGTCATGGACGCATCGATATCCTTCAGAACAACGTCGGTATCGCCGAACCCGGCGGTCCGGAGGCCATCGATGAGGTAAGCTGGGACCGCGTCATGTCCCTGCCTAAAAGGGTTCTTCCTCACCTGCAAGCGCGTGCTTCCCGAGATGGTGCGGCAGGGGAGCGGCGCCATCGTCAATGTTTCGTCGGTCGCATCGATCACGACGATCAGTGTGCCGATGATATCTTATTACTCATCTAAAGCTGGCGTGAATCACTTCACCCGCGCTGTTGCGGTCGAGTATGCGTCGAAGGGGATCCGCTGCAACGCGGTTCTTTCCGGGCCTCATAAACACGCCGATGATTGTCGAGCCGTACAAGCACGTCTACGATTCGGTGGATGACATGATCGCAAAGCGCGATGCCATGGTCCCGATGGGCAAGATGGGCATGGCATGGGACGTGGCGCATGCATCCTTGTTCCTGGCATCGAACGAAGCGAAATATATCTCAGGCGTGCTTCTGCCCGTCGATGGTGCGCTCACGTGCCGAACTGATAAGCTTGCTTGAACGACCGTTTTTGGCGGATTTTGTTGCAAAAGTCGGCTGTGACCGATGATGTCGTTCGGGTGTTTCACTTAGGGCGACGGGGTTTGGTCCCCCGAACCCGACGCTCTCTACACAACTGTACGCTACGCAATACAGAGAACCTGAGCGGGCGGCGGTCGCGCAACGAGCGATGCGAGCCGCCGCAGGTTCTGAGCGATGGCGGCCAGAACAAACTCATCCTGGGCGCCTCGTGGACCACGCAGTCGAAGTCGGCCGAGCTTCAGGATGCGCTTCAGGTGCGCAAACCGCATCTCGATCTTCTTGCGCTCACGTTGCGACGCCTCGAAGCCCTCGGTGCCAGCGAACGACCGAGCAACGTCGCGGGCGTGCTCATGTATGTCGCGCGGGATCTTGCGCGATGGTTCTTTTGGACAGCACTGCGGTTTGAGCGGGCATACATCGCAGTCGAGCTTGCTCGCACGATACAGAAGTGTCTTACCCTCGTGCACGGTGCCGCTCGTTCCGAGCCGCTTTCCTCCCGAGCAGTGGTAGATGTCGCTGGTCGGATCATATCGAAAGTCGCTGCGCGAGAAGGTGCCATCATCCCGCTTCGACTTGTCGAACACAGGGATATGGGGCGCGATGCCCTTCTTCTCGACCAGCCAATTCAGCATCGGAGCGGCCCCGTAAGCGGTATCGCCGACAAGCCGCTCCGGCTTGAGACCAAAGCGCTCCTCTGTTCGCTCGATCATGGTCTTCGCCGCGCCGACCTCGGCCTGGCGGATGGAGTGGGAAGCCTCGACGTCAACGATAACGCCGAACTTCACGTCGATCAGGTAGTTGTCGGAGTAAGCAAAGAATGCCGGCCCCTTATGAGCGCCGGTCCACTGGGCCGCGGGATCGGATGGCGAGCCGAACTTCGGGACAACGTCGCTGGCAGCACCCCACGCCGTATCATCGAGGGTTGCCAGCTACTCCTTCACTGCGCGGCTGGACCTCGCCGGATCGCGATCCCTGCGCCAATCCTGTCCTGCGATCGAACGCTGCTTGTTGGCGTCGGCTTGGATCAGGCTCGCATCGACGGCAAAGCCTTCGCCACCACCGGCCGTGATGCACGCCTCGACAACCTGTTCGAACATGCGGCGAAAAACATCCCCTTCGCGAAAGCGCTCGTTGCGGGCACGCGAGAATGCCGAATGATCCGGGACAGCATCCTCGATACCAAGCTTGCAGAACCAGCGATAAGCAAGGTTCACCTGCACTTCACGGCAGATCAGCCGCTCCGAGCGGATTACAAACACATACCCCACGGCCAGCATCCGGATCATCAGTTCCGGATCGATCGACGGGCGACCTATGGACGAATAATGAAGTGTTAGTTCACTGCGAAGCCAGGACAGATCGAGCGCGGCGTCGATCTTCCGCACCATGTGATCTTCGGGACCGCATCACCAAGACGAAACTCGTAAAACAGTTGACCTTGGTCACTCTTCAGACCGCCCATCATGGATCGACCTCGCCGAGAATCGCGTCAACACAACGGAATTACGTTTCGTCGCCAGCCTCAACCGACTTTTGCAACAAGATCGGCGCAAAGCGGTCATTCGCCACGAGAACCGAACCCGCGCGGATCGGCGATGCGGGCGTCGCGGATCGCGACGTGCGTTTCCCGCTGCAGAGCGTGGAGGTCCTGGTGCGTCAGACGAATTGCGGCTTTCGGCCGGTGATTGGCCTCCGCCGCTAGATTTCCCCACCCTCGCTCAAGATCGTCCGAGACGACGGCAATCCTGGCGTTGGCGGTTCGCCGGTCGGTCGTCTTCAGTGACAGCCAGATCTCGGTCCTACCGACCAAAGCGCGGTAGCGCGCCGGCACCTTCTTCCGGATCCAGTAGACCTTTTGCCGTTCGCCTTCTTAGGGCGGAAGGGTGTAGGCATCTTCGTCGTTCCCATGATGTAGACCCTCGGTGTAGAACCGACGGCTCAAGGAACAAGCGCACAGGCCGCAGCTCGCGATCGAGCGCGGCGTCTTAAATCTTGCCGATAAGGCCCAAAAGCGCATCGCTTGCTGACCTGTGAGCTCAGTCAAGAAGCTGTGACCGTTTGAGCCAGCGTTCGGCTCGAGAGCAGCGAAGGGCTCTCGGACGCCGCAGGAGCGAACAGGAATTTTCGCATGGCCTCGGGGTCGTTCTTACGGGCACGGAGCAACGCCAGGTCGTTGCCGAGACGATCCTCTTCGCTGAAATTGAATACCAGCCGCAGGCTTTCGCTGGAAGTCCGAGTGTCAGGCTGTAAGGCCGATTGGTGATGTCGCGAACCGCATCGTGATTGTAGACGATGGTCTCGCCGGTTCTGAAAATGCGCCAACGCGATCACCGACGGTGTGACCGACGGCAATCATGTCGTCGAGCACGCCGAACTGTTCGAGCGCGGGCAGTATCGACCGGGCATAGGAAATCGCACGCGGCGCCATCAGAAGCGTCGGCGGTGGTGTTAAACGAATTTGTCTGGGCATTTTCGCTGTGTCCTTGTCGAGGACACGTGAGTTCTCCGAGGACGTTGCTTCTAGAAATTTTGCCGTTCTTAAGGACACAAACTCGAATGGGCTCGAATGATCCGAGGAAAACAAGCTGTTCCGCGAAATAAAATCGAAAGCTTCGAGATGGCACGGGTGTTGCTCATGTTCAGGGAGCAGCAACGCCCTCTTAGGCAATCACTCAATGCTGCATTGCGAGATAGGGATGAAACCGTACTTAACTCTCCATCAGGCTGCGAGCGCGCAGCGCTACTACAGCGAGCGGATGTGGTGCGAAGACACCTTCTACAGTCTGCTCACCAGTCATGCGACCGAGCGGCCTGATGCCGTGGCGCTGCAGGATGCTCGCCAAGCGCTGACGTGGGGCGAGCTCAAGCGTTGGACGGGCGGTGTTGCGGTAGATCTGCGCGAATACGGGCTGGTCCGCGGCGACCGCGTGATGATGTGGTTGTCAAACCGCATCGAAGCGGTCGTCATGTTCCTCGCCTGCGCGCGTGAAGGGATCGCCTGCAACCTCTCGGTTCACAAGACCTACACATGCGCCGAGGTCGGCGATCGTCTCAACACGCTGTCGGCGCGGGCGCTTCTGACCGAAGACGGTTGGGGGATCGACCGTGCGACCATCGACTACGGCTGGTTTCTATCCGGAGATCTTGGCGTCATGGACGCCAAAGGCAATCTCCGCATCGAGAGGCGCCTCAAGGACCTGATAATCGGTGTCGGCCACAACATCTATCCGTCGCACTGGCTTCTTTCTTACTTATCGCGGCCATGCGGACAGCCAACGTGCGTGGCACACGCTTTGCTAACCGCCAAAAATAGTCACTTGGGGAGGGTTACATGAAGAGTTGGTCGGCAATCGTTGGGGCTCTGATCTTAAGTTCGCTATCGATGGATGTATTGGCTGATACGTACCCGTCAAAGCCGATACGGTTGATTATCCCATTTGCTGCGGGTGGCCCGACAGACGCGCTTGGGCGAACGTTCGCTAAGGAGCTCGGGGAAGTACTTGGACAAACGGTCGTCGTCGAGAATAGAACTGGCGCGGGCGGAAACATTGGAACGGACGCCGTCGCCAAGTCCCCTCCAGACGGTTATACGCTCGGCTTCGGCACGAATGGACCGCTCGCAGGCAATGTCACGCTCTTCAAGTCGCTGCCTTATGATCCGACCACGGCATTCGCCCCAATCACCCGCATCGCGTTCGTATCGAACTTAATCGCAGTGCATCCTGGTCTGGGTGTGAAAACGTTGAGCGAACTGATTGAGCTGATTCGAAGAGAGCCCAACAAGCACAATTTCGCGCACGGAGGCTCGGGCACTACACAGCATCTCGGCGGAGAGCTGTTCAAGTCGATGGCGCAGCTGCAGATGAGCGGTGTGGCTTATCGTGGCGAAGGGCCCGCGCTTAATGACGCTATTGCGGGTCATGTCCCGATCATCTTTTCGAGTCTTGCAACCGGCATCCCCATCGTGCAGTCGGGTCACCTCATCGTGCTGGCGGTGACTTCGAAGGATCGCATTCCGGCTCTCGCTAACATTCCGACGGTGGCTGAAGCTGCCCTGCCAGGGTATGTTGCAACAGCTTGGTACGCGCTGCTCGCGCCTGCCGGTACTCCACAGGCAATAGTTGAGAAGCTGAATGCCGCTGCTCGCAAGGCCATGGAGTCTCCTGCGATGAAGAAGCTTCTCGATCAAGCCGGAGCGATTACTGCCCCAACCACACCCGGCGAGCTTGGCGAGTTCATCAAGAGTGAAATCAGTCGTTGGAAGCCAATCATTGAGATGTCTGGCGCCAAAGTCGACTGACGAGCCAGTAGGACTTCTGCGTGTCCAACCCCACATGTGCTCGCACTCCCGAACTTAACGACGCTGGCGCTTTTATTGCTCAGGCTTTCACAGAGGGAACTTGAAGCACCGTGTTGCATTGCGAGATAGGGATGAAACCGTACTTAACCCTCCATCACCCTGCGAGTGCGCAGCGCTACTACAGCGAGCGGATGTGGCGCGAGGACACTTTCTATAGTCTGTTGACCCGTCATGCGACGGAGCAACCTGATGCCGTAGCGTTGCAGGATGCGCGCCGGGCGCTGACCTGGAGCGAGCTCAAGCGTTGGACGGACGGTGTCGCGGCCGATCTGCGCGAATACGGTTTGGGCGGTGGCGACCGTGTGATGATGTGGCTCTCGAACCGCGCGGAGGCAGTCGTCATGTTCTTGGCTTGCGTCCGCGAAGGGATCGCCTGCAATCCGTCCGTCCACAAGACCTATACATGCGCCGAGGTCGGAGAACTGCTCGCGACACTTTCGGCGCGTGCGCTTCTGACCGAAGACGGTTGGGGAACCGATCGTGCGACCGTCGACTTCGATGCCGCGCTTGTCCGGATCAAAAGCCTCAAGGTCGTTTACACGCCGAAGGCCTTTCCTGCGCCTGCGCGCAACAACACTCCGCCTTGCACGGACCCCGACAAGGTCGCGTATCTCGCTTTCACTTCAGGGACGACGGGCACGCCGAAGTGCGTCATGCATTCCGACAACACGCTTCTCGCAAATGCACGCGATCTCGTCGCCGACTGGAAGCGCGGTCCTGAGTCGGTGATCCTGTCGCTCTCTCCGTTGTCGCATCACATCGCTTGGGTAGGCGTGGCGCAATGGCTGCTCACCGGCGGCCGGTTCGTCACGGCCGATCCGCCGGAAGGCATGAGTCGGATCGACTGGATTGAGACGACGGACGCAAACTACGTCCTCGGCGTACCGACCCATGCGATGGACGTCCTCGGAGAGCAGCAGGAAGCCGGTATCGAGAGGCTCGGCTCCGTCGAGACGTTCTACATGGCCGGATCGCCGATCCCGCCGAGCGTGGCGGCCGCGTTCGTCAGCCAGGGCATCAAGCCGCAGAACGTCTACGGCATGACAGAGAACTCCTCGCATCAGTACACGCATCCAGATGACGACGCCGAGACCATTGTCAATACATGCGGACGGGGGGGGCGATCTTACGAAGTGAAGTTGTTCGATCCGGGCGATCCGGACAAGGAAGTCGCTCCCGGCGAGGTCGGTCATATCGGTGGGAGGGGCGCTGCATTGATGCTCGGATATCTGGGCAACCAGACGGCAACCGAAGGAAGCTTCAACAGTGACGGCTGGTTTCTATCTGGAGATCTTGGCGTCATGGACGCCAAAGGCAATCTCCGCATCGAGGGGCGTCTCAAGGACCTGATAATCCGGGGTGGCCACAACATCTATCCGTCGCACATCGAGGCGATGGCCGTCCGCCATCCCGCGGCCGGACGCGTCGCGGCTTTCCCGGTGGCCGACGATCGGCTCGGCGAGCGCGTGTGCATCGCGGTGTCGGGCATGGTCGAGGTGGCCGACCTGATGGATCATCTCCGCAGCGAAGGACTGTCCAAATACGACATGCCTGAATACTTCCTGCGTGTCGGCGAGTTTCCTCTGACGGCGAGCGGGAAGATCCTCAAGCGCGAACTGGTTCTTCAGGTGCAGCGCAATCAACTTCATCCGCAGCAGATCCGGACAACGCCATCGTCACGCAGCGCGTGACCCGGAACGAACAGGAAAAGCTGAATCAGATGCGTCCACTGGAAGACATCCGGGTCCTTGATTTCAGCACGCTGTTGCCCGGTCCCTTCGCGAGTCTGATGCTGGCGGAGGCCGGCGCCCAGGTCGTCAAGATCGAGCGGCCCGGCCGCGGCGACGAGATGCGGAGCTACGTGCCGAAATTCGGCGAAGACAGCGTCAATTTCGCGCTGCTCAACGCCGGCAAGCAGAGCATCACCATCGACCTGAAGGCGCGCGATGCCGTGGAACGGCTGTGTCCTCTGATTGCGGAAGCCGACATCGTGATCGAGCAGTTTCGGCCCGGGGTAATGGACCGGTTAGGTCTGGGATATGCGGCTCTCAGGGAGATCAACCCTCGCCTGATCTATTGTGCCATCAGCGGTTGGGGGCAGAATGGTCCGAAGGCGATGGTCGCAGCGCACGACCTTAACTATCTCGCCGAGTCAGGAATTCTCGGATTGAGCGTAGGCGCCGATGGGGCACCGGTGATCCCGCCGGTGTTGATCGCCGATATCGCTGGCGGCGCTTATCCGGCGGTGACCAATATCTTGCTGGCGTTGCGCCGGCGCGACAAGAGCGGCGAGGGGGCCTATCTCGACGTTGCCATGGGCGAGAACCTGCTGACGCTGGCCTATTGGGGGCTCGGCAACGGCTTCGCGGCGGACGAATGGCCAGGCGGCAGCGATGCGCTGGTGACCGGCGGCAGCCCGCGATACCAGCTCTACCGCACGTCGGACAACCGCCATCTCGCCGTCGCGCCGATCGAAGACAGGTTTTGGGAGAACTTCTGTTCGACTATCGGCCTCGCTCCCGAAATGTGTGCTTCGGAAGCGGACGAAGGCGAGGCAATCGACGCGGTCGGCGAGATCATCGCGACGAAGACCGCAGCCGAGTGGACGTCGATCTTCGCGGGCAAGGACGTGTGTTGCTCGATCGTTGCTAGTCTGAAGGATGCGGTCGCGGATCCTCATGTCACCGCGCGCGGGCTGCTGTCGCGCAAAATCATGGTCGAAGGGCGCTCGATCCCAGCGCTGCCGGTACCGTTAAGCGAGCAATTCCGTGGTCCGAAGGAATCCACACCACCGCGGCTCGGCGCGGATACCGCCGAGATCCTGGCGAACTAGGGTCCGGACTCAATTGAGCCAGTATGCGACGAGAGCGGCGAGATGAACAGCGGCCAAGAAATTCCGGGCGAGCTTGTCGTATCGGGTAGCTATCCGGCGGAAGTCCTTGAGCCTGCAGAAGCAGCGTTCGATGACGTTTCGGCCCTTGTAGGCGCGCCTGTTGAAGGGATGGAGGGCAACTCGGTTGGATTTATTCGGGATGACGGGCTTGGCGCCGCGGTGAACGATTTCGCCGCGAAGGTCGTCGCCGTCATACCCTTTGTCTGCAAGGAGCGCGCTCATGGGCGGCGCGAGTGCCAGAACATCGGATGCCGCTGCGATGTCGGCATCCTGGCCTGGGGTCAGATGCAGGACTACCGGCCGGCAAAGCGGATCGCTCAACGCATGGATTTTTGTCGTGCGACCTCCGCGCGAGCGGCCGATTGCTTGATTGTGCTCCCCCCTTTTCCACCGGAGGCACACCGGTGAGCTTTGATCGAAGTCGAGTCGAGAGACAGTACGACCGTATCTCTGCCGGGCTTGGCCAGCGCTTCAAAGATTGCGCACCAGCGCCCACGCTTGGCCCAACGATTGAAGCGATTATAGACGGTTGTGTAAGGGCCATATTCATGCGGACAATCGCGCCATCGCGCTCCCGACTGCAGCATGTGAATGATCCCACTGATGATACGCAGGTCGTCGTCCCGTTCCGGCCCCGTCAGTCCCGTCGGCAGATGAGGCTCGATACGCGCCCATTGCCTGTCATTCAGCCAAAACAAACCCGCGCGCATTCGCTTGCCCCCGAATCAAAACGATGGTGGCAAGGGAATCACGCGGGGCTAATCAGGTACAGACCCTAGGACGATCCGGATGCGAGCTTTTCAAGTCATCGTGCACGGCGCGCCATCAAGTCTTCGGTGCAATGAAATCCCGGACGTCGCGCCCGGCGACTGCCAGATCCGCATCGGAGTCCGTGCGGCTGGCATCAATTTCTCGGACGTATTGGCGGTCTCTAGCAAAAATCAAGGGCTGCCCAAGCGTCCCCGTTTCGGCGACCACAACGACGCCGTGCCCCGCGATCTGCCCGACAGTCTCTGAAATCAAGAACTCAGTGGAAAGGGAAACACCCCATGACCTTCAGCACCATTCTGTACGAAGAAGACGGTCCGGTCGGCACCATCACGCTGAACCGCCCCGACGATGGCAACATGTTCACCGTCGACATGTGTCATGAGATCCGGGATTGCATCAACGAGATCCGGCGCGAGACGCGTACGCGCGTGATCGTAATCACCGGCGCGGGCGACAGGTTCTTCTGCATCGGTGGCCGCAAGGAAGGCATGGAGAAGACCATGCTTTATGCCGGTGTTTTGCCGACCCTAGAAATGTACGAATCTATCGACCGCCTGCAGAAGCCGGTGATCGCCAGCGTCAACGGTTTTGCGGTTGGCGGCGGCAACGTGCTACAGGTGGTATGCGATCTCACGATCGCCAAGGAAAGCGCGGTGTTCCGGCAGGTGGGGCCGATGATGGGATCATTCGATGCGGGCTACGGCACCTGGTATCTCGAAGATCTGGTCGGCAAGAAGAAGGCCAAGGAGATGTGGTTTCGCAACCCCAAGATATCCGCGGCTGAGGCGCTTAGGATCGGACTGATCAACAAGGTGGTGCCCGACGACAAGCTGAAGGAAGAAACCCGCAAGTTCGCGATGGAGGTGGCGGAGCGCGGTCCGTTCGCTCTGGCATCGATCAAAGGAGCGTTCAACGCACGGCATGGCGGCGTATCCGGACTGGCCCGCGTGTCGCACGATCTTCTTCTTCGACCATATCTCGAAACCGACGAAAGCCACGAATTGTCGGCATCCTTTGCGGAGAAGCGCAAGCCGGACACCAGCAAGTTCGGAAAGTAGCCATGCCTGTCGAACTCACGACACTCGACGACTGCGCTCTGCTGCGCCTGAACAGGCCGGAGGCGCTGAACGCCCTTTCGTTCGGCGTGCTGAAGGAAATCTCGGACGCGCTCACCGAAGTGGCGATATGGAAGGTTCGCGCGCTAATCGTCACCGGTGCTGGCGAGAAGGCGTTCTGCGCTGGCGCCGACATCAAGGAGCTCGGCGGTCGGCCGCTGATCGACTGCAAGCGGGGCGCTGAACTCGGCCAGGCCGCCTTCGCGAAGCTCGACAGGCTTCCGTTCGCTTCCATCGCAGCCATCAATGGCTTCGCCTTCGGCGGCGGTCTGGAATTGGCGTTGGCCTGCACGTTCCGGCTCGGAACTCCGAGCGTGAAGCTCGGCCTTCCGGAGATCAAGCTTGGTCTGATTCCCGGATACGGTGGCACGCAGCGTCTGCCTCGGCTGATCGGCGAGGCGCGGGCTATGGAGATGATCATGCTCGGTCGCACCGTCGTCGCCGAAGAGGCCGCGCGTATCGGTCTGCTGCACCGGATCGTGGAAGGCAACGTTGTCGATGCCGCATTGGCTTTCGCGCATGAGTTCTCTTCTTACAGTCTTCTCGCGCAGCAGTTCGCCCGAGAGGCGGTGTCCCGCGCGTTGGACGTGCCGATCCATGAAGGGCTGAAGATCGAGGCGGATCTCTCGACGCTGGCCTACGGCACGGCGGATGCCTTGGAAGGCATGTCGGCGTTCACCGAGAAGCGGAAACCGGAGTTCAAGGATGCGTAGCGGCCAGATCATAGTCACCGGCGCCAGCCGCGGCATCGGGGAGGCCATCGCGGTCGAACTCGACCGTCGTGGCTTCGCGGTCGCTGGCCTGTCGCGCAGCGGCGTCAGCGTCGTGGGCACCGGCTACGCCTGCGACATGACCGACGAGCGGGCCATCGCGGACGCGATCGCCAAGGTCGCTGCCGAGGGGCCGCTCATCGGACTCATCAACAACGCCGGCGCCCACGAAAGCAAACGGAGCGCCGAGCTGTCGCTCGCCGATTTCGAGACCACGATGCGGCTGAACGCCTCGGCGGTCATGGTCGCATGCCGCGAGAGCTACCCGCACCTGAAAGCCGCAGGCGACGCGCTGATCGTCAACATCGGTTCGTTCTTCGACAAGCTCGCGGTCATCGACAATCTCGCCTATTGCGCGTCGAAGGCCGCGGTGGGCGCGATCACGCGGTGCCTCGCGGCCGAATGGGCGCGCGACGGGATCCGCGTGCTCGACGTCGCCCCCGGATACATCGAGACCGATCTCAACCGCGATTTCCTCGCCAGCGAGAAGACCCAGGCCTGGCTGAAACGGCGCATCCCGGCAGGCCGAGCGGGATCGCCCCAGGAAGTGGCGCGGCTCGTTGGAGCGCTCTATACGGAGAACATCGCGTTCCTTACGGGCGAAACCATCTACATCGACGGTGGCCAGGGAGCCAATCACTAGATGTCCATCTTTGACCAACTCGAACGCAGTCGAAACTGGAGCGAGGACGACAAGCTCATCCTTTCGCAGGTCGACCGTCTGTGCGACGACGTGATCGCTTCAAACGCGGAACACACTGACGCCACCGGCGAATTTCCCTGGGCGAATTTAAAGGCGATCAACGAACTCGGTCTGAACGGCGTGTTCATTCCGGAGGAATTCGGCGGCGCGCCAATGCCGTTCCGGCTGTATCTCGCAATCGTCAAGCGCATCTCGGAGGCCTGCGCCTCCACCGGCATCATCTACGCGACCAATTTCCACGCGATGAAGCCGCTGATCGAGTTCGGGACGACCGATCAGAAGGCGCGCCTGCTTCCGTGTATCGCGGAGGGGGGGCTCGCGTCCTTGGCCATCACCGAGGAGTCCGCCGGCTCCGACGCGACGGGCATGAAGACCCGGTTCACGCCGGACGGCGACGACATCGTGATCGACGGCTCGAAGCTGTTCATCACCAACGGCGACGTCGCCGACCGCATTCTCCTCTTCGGAAAGTTCTCCGGTATCAACGACCCCAAGAAGGCGATCTCGGTGCTGGTATTGGAGAAGGGCGCGCCCGGCTTCGAAGTCGTCCGCCTCGAAGACAAGATGGGACACCGTGGTTCGTCGACCGCGTCGCTGCGCTTCGACGGCGTCCGCGTGCCGCGCGCCAATCTGATCGGAGAACCCGGCGACGGCCTACGTATCCTGCTGGCGTCGCTGAACCGCTCGCGCCCAAGCATCGCCGCGCATGCTATGGGCATTGCTATGGCGGCCTTCAACGACATGACGGCTTATATGAATGAGCGTAAGCAATCGGGCCGACGCATCGTCGACTTCCAGGCGAACCAGTTCATGCTGGCCGACCTCGCCACCGACCTCGCCATGTCGGATCGTTGGCTCGACTACTTGGCCGGGCTGATCGATTCAGGCGCGAAGGACTTCGGCGTGGAGGCTTCGATGGCCAAGATGCGCGCGTCGGACCTCGCCATGCGGGCGGCGACCGAGGCGGTGCAGATGTTCGGCGGCTACGGTTATTGCCGCGACTATCGCGTCGAGCGGCTGATGCGCGACGCCAAGATCACCCAGATTTGGGAAGGCACCAACCAGGTGCACCGGCAACTCATCGGCAGGAGTTTTGCGGCAAAATGACGAAATCAATCAAGACGGTCGGCGTCTGCGGCGCTGCGGGAACGATGGGGGCGGGCATCGCGCTGGTCGCGGCGCGCGCCGGTTTCCGCACCATCTCCTACGACATGAAGGGCGATGCGCTCGAACGCGCCGCCAAACAGTCTGCGGCGTTCCTCGACAAGTCCGTCGAACGCGGTAAGCTCGAGGCGGCCAAGCGCGACTTCATCGTAGGCGCCATGTCCCACACGGCGGACATCGCAGAACTGGGTGGCTGCGATCTGATCATAGAGGCGGTCTTCGAGGATCTGGCGACCAAGCGCGATCTGCTGAAGCGTCTCGACGAGGTCTGCGCCGAGGACACGATCTTCGCGTCGAACACCTCGACGCTGTCGATCACGGAAATCGCGTCCGGATCGAAGCTGCCGGCGCGTGTGGTAGGCATGCATTTCTGTCTGCCCGCGCAGTTGATGAAACTGATCGAAATGTCGCCGGGCATCCTCACGTCGGAGGAGAAGTTCAAGACTGCCTGGGACTGGACGAAGGCCTGCGGCCAGATCCCGGTGAAGACGCAGGACAAGCCGGGCTTCATCCTGAACGCGCTCCTGGTGCCATTCAACAACGACGCCATCCGCGTCGTCGAGGCCGGCGTCGCGAGCGCGGAGGACGTCGACAAAGCGATCAAGGCGGGTCTCGGCTACAAGATGGGACCGCTCGAACTGATCGATCTGATCGGGCTCGATACCCAGGTGCGCCTCTGCGAGGCGTTTTATCCGATCACCCTGGATCCGCGGGCCGCGACGCCGCCCTTGCTGAAGCGCATGGTCGCCGCGGGCCTGCTCGGACGGAAGTCCGGACGGGGTTTCTTCGACTACGAAGGCAACGCGATGTTTGGAGCTTGAGCCGATGACCTACACCATCATTCAGAACGGCCCGAGCCGGTCCTTCCCGGAAGGCGATGCGTTTCTCTCTGGAGCGTCGAAGGACAAGGGCGCCGATGTCCTCGTTCTGTGCAAAGCACCGTTCGCTGCGGATCCCGGCAAGACAGCGATCCTCATAGAGCTCGGCAACGAGAGTCTCGCGGAGCACATCGGCGACGAAAGCGGTCACAAGAACGTCCTCGGCTTCGCGCGGTACCGCAACGGCGACGACGCGCCGTCCAAGCTCGTCGAACTGGTCCGGCCGGTCTCCGCGTCCGACGCCGCCGTGGCCGCCGCCACCGAGGTCTTCAAGATGGCGGGTTTCGAAGTCGTCGTCTCGGCGGATCAGATCGGCCGGATCATCAATCGGCTGGTGATTCCGAAGTACAACGCGGCCCTGCGTTTCCTCGACGAGGGATTGGCCACGCAGGCAGACATGGACCTGACCTGCAAGCTCGGCCTGGGATATCCGGACGGACCCCTCGAGCGAATTTTACGCGGCGGCATGGCGCGCCACTACCACGTGACGCATGCTCTGTTCGAGACCTACGGGACGCCGGCCTACGCGCCTCCGCGACGCGCGATCGTCGCGAAGAACCTCGTCGGAGGAGGCGTTGGGAAATGACCCCGTCCAGAGCGGCCACAACCTTGGAGTCTGAGCATGGCTTCCCCTGATCTCAAGGGCGCGCTCGGCGGCCGCTTCCCCGAAGGATTTCACTTTGGCGACGTCCTCGGAATGCAGAAGACCAGAGCGGTCGCCGGCGAAGCATGTTTCGAGATCGAGATCGGTCCCGAGCATCTCAACCGTCATGGCACCGTTCACGGAGGTGTCCTCATGGCGATGTTGGACACCGCCGGGCTGTGGGCCATATCGGATCCGAACGACGAGGTGGCGCCGAAAGCGGTGACGGTCTCGCTGAATTGCAGTTTCGTCGGAAGATCGGCGGCCGGCGACTCTAGGATCCGTGCGACGGGGCGGATCTCGAAGCAGGGCCGCAGGACATACTTCGCTTCGATTGTCGCGGAGAGCCATCCGAGTGGACAACTCGTCGCGACGGGCCAGGGAATCTACAGCAAGATCGCCTGACCGATCCGACGACGTTACCGACGCCGAGACATCCGCCTAGCGAGCCGGCTGCTGCATTATCCGATCCCGGTCGCCGGGGCTGTGCGACGCCGGCCTCGCCTACGTCTCGTTCATCTCGGAAAGCTTTCGATATAGGTAGGATCGCGAAATTCCGAGACTTTCGGCGGTGCGCTTCTTGTTGCCCTTGTGGCGAGCGAGCGCCTCCCGGATCCCTTTCGTTTCGACTTTGTCAAGCATCGTCCGCAGCCCTTCGTTGGTCGTCGGGGGCACGGCATCGAACGTCGTCAGCTGCGCTCCGATCTGTTGCTCGGTCTTCGCCTCGGTCAGATCGTGAACCATGATGGTCGTCCCGTCGCAGAAAGCAAAAGCGCGTTCGATCTCATGTTGGAGTTGTCGGATGTTGCCGGGCCAGGGTCTCTCCATCAGCGCCGTCAAGGCGTCCTTGTCTATGGACGGCGTTGGACGTGCGTGCCGATAGGCGATGTTCTCGAGGAATTTCGAGGCCAGCAGCGGAATGTCCTCGATGCGCTCCCGCAGGGGAGGCAGCGTGATCACGATCGGCGATATCCTGTAGAACAGGTCAAGGCGAAAGGTGCCGGCTTCGACCGAGGACTGGAGATCCCTGTTCGTCGCCGAAATTAACCGGAAATCCAGTTGACGCGGCTTGTCCCCACCGACGCGTTCGACGATCCGGTCCTGGAGCACGCGTAGCAACTTCGCCTGAACTTCGAGCGGCATGTCGCCGATTTCGTCGAGGAAAATGATGCCCTCGGTGGCCTGCTCGAATTTGCCTTTCCGGCCCTTCTTGTCGGCGCCGGTGAAGGCTCCCGGTTCGTATCCAAATAATTCTGATTCGACGAGGGTCTGAGGCATCGCCGCGGCGTTCACCGCCACCATGGGGCCATCCCTTCGCGGGCTCAGACGATGCAGCGCGTGAGCGACCAACTCCCTGCCGGTACCGCTCTCACCGCGGATCAGCACGGCGATCTCCAAAGGAGCTATCTTCACGATCTCGGCGCGAAGCCGTTGCACGGCGGGACTGTTCCCCACGATGCTGTCGAGTCCGTACTTCTGCGACTTGAGAGTTTCAGTCTCTCGTTTGTAGTACTCGACCTGTCCTTCCAGAGCTCGAATCCGCGCATTCAGTATGGCGAGCTGTTCGGGTCCCTTGAACATCACGCGGCCATAGGCTCCGAGCACCTTGTCCTTCCGGCGGATGGGGATTCTTGAAACTATTCTGTCGGACCCTTGCATGTGCTGCATTGTGCCGACTTCCGCCTTGCCGCTTTTCACGACCTTATGAAGCCGTGTTCCTTCCACGACATCCTCGACCGGTCGCATTCTGGCCTCTCCCGGATTGAGGCCGAAAAAGCGTTCATGGAGCGGCGACATGTAGGATATGCGCGCCTTTTCATCGACGATGATCATGCTTTCGAAGGGATCCGTCAGAAGCTGCTCCATCATGTCCCAGGCGAAGTCGACGCTGGTCAGAAAGCTGATGACGGCGTCGCCCGGAGGGGCGCTGACGATCAGGACGTCGTGGCCGGTGACGGACATCACAAGGACGATGTAGGAGTGACGATCCAGCGTGAGCGGATTGACGCGACGGGTTCGCGCTTCGCCTATCCAACCCGGATCGAGCGCCAGGCTTTTGAGTCGAGTATCGGTCCCGGTTCCGCTCGCGTGGATGATCCTGACCCCGTCCGACAGGATAAGGCCTTGGCGATCCCGATTGCTGTCAAAAGGTATCATAGTCCGCCCTTGCTCTCCCTATGTGTACTTGTTGGGGACAGCTAACCACATAAGGAGAAGGCGGTTCAAGGATGCCAAAAGAACGCGTGTCTGCATTGAGGACAACGCATCGCCGAATAGGAGGCGCCCCGGCTCTAGGCCTTCCAGGCCCCATTTTCCTTCAAAGACTGAAGGGTTTCCGGATCGACCCAGTCGGCCAGTGCCTCGTCCGCAGTGTTCTGTGCACTTGGGGCCCGCGGGGTTCCGGGAGCGCTGCGGCTGAACCGCGGAGCGGGGGCGGGTTGAATGACACCGTCGAGCTCGATGAAAGACTTCCGTGCGGCCAAGTGAGGATCGGCGAACGCCTCCTCCAGGGAATTGACGATCGTCGCACAGCAGTCCGTGCCGTCGAACACGGCCCGCCATGCATCGGCATCCTTCTTGGAGAATGCTTCTTTGAGCGCGCTGCGCAACGAAGGCCAATCGTCGCGCTTCTGCTGCAGCGCGATCCCCGCATCGAGACCCACCTTCGCAACGAGCTGGGCAAAGAACTTGTCTTCCAGCGCGCCGACGGCAAGCCAGCGTCCGTCGGCGCAGGCGTAGACGTCGTAGAACGGGCTGCCGCTGTCGAGCATGTTGGCGCCGCGTTGTCCTTTCGAAAGTCCGGCCGCCACCATGCCGATATGTCCGCCCAACAACGAGAGCGTTCCATCGATGATCGCCGCATCCACGATCTGCCCGCGTCCGGATGAATGCCGTTCCCACAGCGCACTGAGTATGCCGAGCGCGAGATAAAGCGAACCGCCGCCGAAATCGCCGACCAGATTCAACGGAGGCGTCGGTGGCTGGTCGCGCCGGCCGATCGCGTCCAGAGCGCCCGTGAGCGCGATGTAGTTGATGTCGTGTCCGGCGGATGCCGCCAGCGGCCCCGTCTGGCCCCAGCCGGTCATGCGGCCGTAGATCAGTCGCGGGTTGATGCCGAGGCAGACCTCGGGACCGAGTCCCAATCGCTCCATCACGCCCGGTCGAAATCCCTCGATCAGGACGTCGGTCCGTTCGATCAACACCTTCGCCAATTTCAGGGTCTGCGGTTTCTTGAGGTCCAGCTTGAGAACCTTCCGGCCCCGATGCGAAATCTGGAAGCGCCGGGGACGCTCGATGCCAAGCCCCGCGTCCTCTTCTCTGTCGATGCGAAGAACCGTCGCGCCGAGGTCGGCGAGCAGCATCGCGCAGAACGGAACTGGTCCGATCGCGGGAAACTCGAGAACCCTCAAACCATTCAACGGACCCATGCAACCTCTCTGCGAGACTTATTCCTCAACAGTTTCAGGAAAGAACCCGAGCCGAATACAGCGATGCGATTTCAGCATCGGTTCGCCCGAGCGAGGAAAGAATCTGAGACGTATGTTCGCCCAGGCCGGGCACCAAGTCATTCCCGGCGAAATCGGGTCCCGGACAACCGGGTATCGACGCGATCGGCAGCGATCCCACGCCTGCGAACGGTAGGGTCTGGTAGGCATCGACGGCCTTGACGTGGGCGTCGGCCAGCCAATCCAAGTAGCTGTTGATTGGGCTCGCCATGACGCCTCGTTCGAGCAGAAGTGCGAGCCACTCGTCGGTGGTGCGGGTACGCAGCCGTTCGTGAAGCACTCTGTTCATATCGTGCCGGTTCGCGTTTCTGTCGTCGACCGAGCCGAAGCGCGGATCGGCAGCAAGCTGAGGACATCCGAGCACTTCGCAAAGAACCTCGAAGTTGCGCGACCGCATCGCGCTCAGGAGGATGTGGCCGTCGGCCGTTTCGAAGACGCCGGAAGGAGAATACAGCGGTCCGGGAGAGGGGCCTTCCGACGCTGCTTCCATCAGCTTCGCAGCTTGGAAGGCGGCGGCGCTCTGCATCAGACTCATGTCGATGAACGAGCCCGTGCCGAACCGCACTTTGCGCATCAACGCTGCGCTGACGGCTTGGAAGCCGTACAGCCCGGTGACGGCGTCGATGACGACCATGCTCTGACGGTGCGGCTTGTCGACCGATCCGTTCATCACCATCATGCCAGAGAAAGCCTGGATTACGCCGTCGACAGTGGGACGCTCTCGGTTGGGTCCCTCCTGACCGTATCCGGAGACCGACATGTAGATAATTTTCGGATTGACCTTAGAGGCCTCAAGGTAGCCCAAGCCGAGGCGAGAGGCGACGCCGGGGCGAAAGCTCTCGATCACCACGTCAGCGGATGTGACTAAGTCTCCCGCGATCCTCCGTCCTTCTTCCTTCGCGAGATCAATCGCTATCGACCGCTTGCCACGATTGAACGCAACGAAATGGATGGTGTTCTTGGCCTTGGTCACCCCTAGGATACGGCCCCAATCGCCCTCCGGCGGCTCAATCTTGATGACGTCGGCCCCGTGCAGCGCCAAAAGCATTGCGGCGTGCGGTCCTGCCACACCTTGGCTCGCGTCGATCACCTTGAACCCCTCGAAAGCCCTTCGCATGCGCAGCATCCTCTCATTGTTTTTCTTGTGAGAGCAGATTGCATTTCCCGTGCCGCTGATCAAAGACCGCGTTTGCACCCTTGCCTCGTCACAAGTGTGTGCGCCGCACACAGTCAGCCTGGACAATTGTCGCAAACGGCGACACCGGAAGACGCTAGGAGCGGAATTGTCTGCTCGGATTGAGCGAAAGGCACTTGGCATAAGCCTTGCGACGCCCTTCTAAAACGGAGGATTCGCGATGCGTGTGTATACTCAATGCCTGTTGGGGCTATTGCTGTCTGTTTGCAGTGCGAACGCGCAGGAAGTCCATGGAGTGACCGAGAAGGAAATCAAGATCGGCCAGTCTATGCCGTACAGCGGGCCTGGATCCCACTATTCAACCATCGCGAGAGCCAACGAAGCCTACTTTCGCATGGTCAACGAGAACGGTGGCGTCAACGGTCGAAAGATCACGCTTATCAGCCTGGATGATGCCTACATTCCTCCCAAGACCGTGGAGCAAACGCGCAGGCTCGTCGAACAGGAGGACGTCCTGTTGATCTTCGATACGCTTGGAACCGCGACGAACGCCGCGATTCAGAAGTATTTGAACATCAAGAAAGTGCCGCATCTGTTTCCAACGTCGGGAGCGACCCGGTTCGCCGATCCCGAGCAGTTTCCCTGGACCATGGGATGGCAACCGAACTACCAGTTAGAAGGTCACGCCTTCGCCACCTACATACTGAACAATCGCCCGGATGCGAAGATCGTCGTTCTCTACCAAAAGGACGATCTCGGAAAAGACTACATAAAGGGCCTGCGCGATCGCCTTGGCGACAAAGCCGACTCCATGATCGTGAAGGAATTGAGCTACAGTATCTCTGATCCGACGATCGACTCGCAGGTTGTCACACTCCAATCCACGGGCGCGGATGTCTTCATGAATTTTTCCACGACCAAGTTCGCGGCCCAAGCAATGCGCAAGGCTCATGAACTCGGTTGGAAGCCGATGCAGATGCTGGCGACCGTCTCCGCATCCGCGGCCGTTCTGAGACAGGTTGGAACGGGCGCAAGCTCGGGAGTAATGGCGCTTCACTATCTGAAGGATCCAGCGGACCCGAAACTCGCGGATGATCCCGGGTTTAAGGAATGGCTCGGTTGGATGAAGAAATATTATCCGTCGGGAGATGTCACGGATGAATTCAACGTGCTCGGCTATTCGAACGCGCAGACGCTGGTTCAACTGCTCAAACAGTGCGGAAACGATCTATCGCGCGAAAATATCATGAAGCAGGCGCAGAACCTCGATATGCAGCTTCCGATGGTTCTTCCTGGTATCCGCCTCAAGACCAGTGTGAACGACTACGCTCCGATGAAGGATCTTCAGATGGCTCGCTTCAACGGAGAGGGTTGGGACCTAGTCGGTCCAGTGATCTCCGGAAAATGATCGACCGAGAAGGGCCGGTTCGTTCCGGCCCTCCTCGCAACCATAGCGAACGCGGAGCACTTATTCTTTGCCGGAAGACGCAACGAAGTTTGCGGGACGCCGCTCAACCGCGGCTCGCAACCCTTCCTTGAATTCGTCGCTCGACATCGCCAATGCCTGGCCCAGTCCTTCGAAGGCGAACATGTCGTGCAGACTGGTCTCGAAGGAGCGCGCCATGAGCTGCTTCGCGAGCCCCATGACCTCCGAGGGGCCCTCGGCCAGCCTACGTGCTTCGGTGAGGGCTTCCTCTTTGAGTGTCTCGTCCGAGCACACCTTCGTCACTAGACCCTGATCGAACGCCTCTCGGGCGGTCCAGGTCTGATTGCCAAAGAGGAACGATTTCGCCCGCGCCATCCCGATCAATCGAGGAAGGTGATACATCATCCCGATGTCAGGGACGGCACCGAGGCGGAAGAAAGCCGCCATGAACTTCGCGTTTTCCGCCGCAAAGAGAACATCGCCGCAGAGCGAGAGACCCATTCCGCCGCCCGCAGCGTGCCCGTTGACCGCCACCACCATCGGCTTGTTGAGCGAGATGAGCGGGATCAGCCAATCTTTCAAGGCCGAGAAGCGTCGGTGCACCGACCAAGGATCGGAGGCGACTTCGAGCATCTTGAAATCTCCGCCGGCGCAGAACGATGGACCAGCCGCCGCCAGCAACACTGCGCGGACGGAACGATCGATGGACGCCTCCTTGATAGCTCCTCCCAGTTCGTCTCGGAGTTCCGACGTCAACGAATTGCGGGTGCTCGGACTGTCGAGCGTGATGATCATAACCGAGCCATCGCGGCCCACTCGGATTTGTTTTGAATCCACGGTGTTTCCCTCCTGTTGAAGGCCTTCACGGTGCAAACGGTATGCCGCGCGATCGGCTGCAATCTACAGCCTGCTATTGAAGCGATGTGTATGCGTCGTGGACAGAGCCACTGCATCATGTGTCACGGGTGAACACCGTGCCGCTGCGATACATAAAAAGTAGCTCGCGAAGCCTACCCGTAAGTAGGTGGCACGCCTCTTGCTGACCTCCCGGACAGCGGCGCCTCAATTCAATGCAATGCAAGCCGCAAGTCAGGAAACGCATTCTTGTCCGCAGATATTGTGCAATTGCGAATTCGTGACCGCATCGCGGTCATCACCTTAAATCGGCCGCAGCAGCGCAACGCGTTGTCGTCCGAGATGAGGACCATGCTCGCGCGGTGTCTCGACGAGATCAATGAAGACGTGCGCGTGGTGGTGCTGCGGGGTGCCGGCGCGGCCTTCTGCGCCGGCGCGGACCTTGGAGACGTGCCGGATACTCCCATGGCTTGGAGGGACCGCATCGTCACAGCGCAGACCCAGCATCTGCGTATCATCAACATGAAGCAGGTCGTCATCGCGTCGGTCCAAGGCGCGGCCTTCGGTGGAGGTGCTTCGCTCGCACTTGCGGCCGATATTCTCGTCCTCGACGAGAAAGCGAGTCTGGGCTTCCCGTTCGTGAAGCTGGGCGTCGTTCCGGACGGCGGAGCAAGTTTCCTGCTGCAGGCGAAGGCGAGCCCTGCGGTGGCTCTCGATGTCCTTCTTACGGGTGGCGTCATACAAGCGGACGAAGCGCGGGCCATGGGCCTGACCCGTCGCGTCGCGCCTGCGGGCGAGCTCGAAGCGCAGACGATGATGCTTGCAGAGGAGCTCGCGTCGCTTCCGGCTGAAGCCCTCCAGTTGACCAAATCCCTGTGCGCACAGGCGTGGGCGGGTCATCTTCCCGGCGCGCTGCGCCATGAGGCGGACGCATTCGGACTGGCCACGGCGTCTGAAGGGCACCGGGTGGCCATGGCGGCTGCGAAAATGAAACTCAAGAAGGCGAACTAGCATGTATTCGGCGGACCTACTGAAAGGCCGGGTTGCCCTTATCACGGGCGGCGGAAGCGGAATCGGCCTGAGCATCGCAGAGCAGTACCTGGCGCTTGGCGCCAAGGTGGCGATCGTAAGCCGCAACGCGGAGCGGCTTGAAAGCGCTGCGTCGTCTCTGCGCTCGCAGGGGACGACGGAGATCGCGGCGTTCCAGGCGGATGTCAGGAACTACGATCAGGTGTCGGCCGCAGTGGACGCGGTCTTGGAGCGCTTCGGTTCGCTCGATATTCTTGTCAACAACGCGGCGGGCAACTTTTTCTGCCCGACGGCCGAGATGTCTCCTAATGCGTGGCGGACCGTGATCGACATCGATCTGAACGGAACGTTCCATGGATCCCGTGCCGCCTTCGCGCGCCTCCGGGAATCGAAATGGGGCGGCTGCATCATCAATATCATCACCATGCAGGCGCTTTCGGGCTGGCCGGGCGCAGCGCACGCGGCGGCGGCGAAGGCGGGCATTCTCTCACTTACTCGCACGCTGGCCGTCGAATGGGGCGGCGACGGTATCAGGGTCAACGCGATCTCTCCGGGCCCCATCGGCGATACCGAAGGCGCGAAGCGCATCTACGAAGAACGCGGACGAGCCGAACAGGAGCGCAGCCGCGTGGCGCTCGGTCGCTTCGGAAAAAAGCAGGAAGTCGCCAATGCTGCGGCCTTCCTCGCATCCGATCTTGCGAGCTTCGTGACCGGCGAGAACCTCATAGTCGATGGCGGCCGGTGGCTGAAATACGTCTCGGAAAAATAGAAGAGGACAGAACAAGTGGAAAAACAACTCCCGCTTCCGGTAGTAAACGCGGACTCCGCCACCTACTGGCAATCCGCGAAGGAAGGAAAGCTAGTTCTCCGGCGCTGCAAATCCTGCGGCGAGACGCATTTCATGCCGCGCTACCTGTGTCCGGTCTGCTGGTCGACGGACCTCGAGTGGATCGAGGCGGTAGGCAAGGGAACGGTCCACAGCTTCACGATCATCCGACGCGCTTCTTCCCCCGCCTTCGCCGGACTCACACCCTACGTCGTCGCGCTCATCGACCTGGCCGAGGGTCCGCGCATGATGAGCAACATCATCGGCGACCACGCGCTCGATGTCGAGATCGGCGACGGCGTCACCCTCAGGTTCGAGGACCGGGAAGGGTCCAAGCTTCCGCAATTCGCGCTAGAGAAGGGCCGCCCGTGAACTTCGAGGATAGCGACGAGCAGAAATTGGTCCGCGAGACGACGGCGTCGTTCGTCAAGCGGCATTGCAAGCCGACCGACGTCCGCCAATGGGACCGCACCGGACAGTTGCCTGAGCACGTGTACGCCGCGATGGCGGACGCGGGCCTTCTTGCGATGATGGTTCCCGCGGAATACGGCGGCGTCGGCTCGCCGATAGCCGATTGTGCCATCGCGCTGGAGGAAATCGCCAGGCCGAGCGTCGACTTCGCGACGCGCCTCGCGTTGATCGGCTGGGGTGCGATGATCCTCGCCGATTTCGCGAGCGAGGAGATCAAGTCCGAGGTCCTTCCGAAGGTTGTGAAGGGCGAAATCAAGCTGTCGTTCAGCTTGACCGAACCGGCATCGGGATCGGACGCGGCCTCGCTCCAGACGAAGGCCCGTCGCGACGGCGACGACTACGTGATCTCCGGTCAGAAGCTCTACTCGTCCGGAGCGCACGCGCCCAACAACATGATCGTGCTGGCCGCCCGGACGAACCCGGACGTCAAGAAGCACGCGGGCATCTCCTTGTTTCTCGTCCCCAACGACCTTCCGGGCATCACGATCAACAGGCTCGACGTGGTCGGCCGACGCATTCTTGGTCTTTGCGAGGTCTTCTTCGACGACGTGCGCCTTCCGAGCCGAATGCTGATCGGTCAGGAGAACAGCGGCTGGACGTACATCAACAAACATCTGGAACGGGAGCGGATCCTGCTCGCAGCCAACTACCTCGGCAACGCACGTGCAGCGTTGGACGACGCGGTGCGCTACGCCGGCGAGAGAAAGCAGTTTGGCAAAGCGATCGCCGAGTTCCAGGCCATCGGCCATATGCTGGCCGATATGGCGACCGACATCGAAGCCGCCAGATGGATCACCGCGTCGACCGCCTGGCGATACGACCAGGGTCTGCCGTGCGTGAAGCAGGCGTGCATGGCGAAGCTGTTCGTCTCGGAGGTGTTTGCGCGGGTGACAACGCAAGGCATGCAGATACTCGGAGGCGCGGGCTACACCCACGACCACGACATGCAGCGGTACTGGCGCGATGCCCGCAACGCGACTATCGGCGGCGGCACCTCACAAATCCAGCGCAGCCTGATCGCACGGGAGCTCGGACTGTGACGCAGGTCAAAGGCTATATCGAGAACCGCACCGAACTGTTCGGCCGCAAGGAGCTCACCAGGCTGATCAACCCCGCGAGCATCGCGGTCATCGGCGCATCCGAGTCGCCCGGATCGTTCGGGGCGCGGACCATGGAGAATCTCTCGACGTTCGGCGGACGGTTGTTTCCCATCAATCCCAAGCGGAACGAGATCTTTGGCCACAAGGCCTATCCGACGATCGAGGCGCTTCCAGAGGCGCCCGACGCCGTCGTGATCTCGGTCCCCCAGGAACAGGTAGCAGATCTCGTCAGAAGATGCGCCGCCAAGGGAATCGGCGGCGCTATCGTCTATTCGTCGGGCTTCGCGGAATTGGGCACCGAGGACAGGACGGCGGCGCAGCGCGAAATAGCCGAGATAGCGAAGTCGACGGGAATACGGGTAATCGGGCCCAACTGCGTCGGCATCATTAATTTTGCCTCGAAGGTCGGCATGCATTTCATGCCGAAGTTCAACGAAATGCCGATCATCTCCGGCGGGATCGGCCTGGTCAGCCAGAGCGGCGGTCTCGGATACACTGTCATTCAGGCCTTGCAGCGAGGCATCGGGTTCTCGCAATTTCTGTCGGCCGGAAATTCGAGCGACGTCGACATCTGCGACCTGATCAACTACCTGGTGGACGACGAGAGCACCTCGGTGATCGCATGCCTTTTCGAAGGCATCCGGGACGGCGAGCGTCTCATCGAGGCCGGCCGGAGGGCCTTCGCCGCCAGGAAGCCGCTCATCATCTACAAGATGGGGCGCAGCGCGATCAGCAAGAAGGCCGCGCTTTCCCATACCGGCACCCTGGCGGGCTCCAATGCCGCCTACGATGCGGCCTTCCGGGAAATGGGTGCCATCGTGGTCGACAACTGGGAGGAAGTGCTGGAGACGGCATGCTTCTTCGAGTGCGCGGGCGTCCCGCAAGGGTCCGGGGCCGGCGTCATGGCGAGCTCCGGAGGGGCGGCCGTCATCTCCGGAGACAAGGCCGAGGAGTACGGCGTCGCGATGCCGGCGCCTCAGCCGGACACCGTGGCACGCCTGTCGAAACTGGTGCCGGATTTCGGGTCCGTCTCGAATCCAACGGACATGACCGCGGAGACCCTGAAGAGCTTCGATCTCTACAGCGCGTGCATCAAGGCTTTCGCCGACGATCCGAGTTACGCGGTGGTGGTCGTCCCCATGCTGTCGGCGCAGAAGCCCATCACGACGG
This sequence comes from Pseudomonadota bacterium, assembly GCA_043811435.1. Classification (GTDB taxonomy): domain Bacteria; phylum Pseudomonadota; class Alphaproteobacteria; order Rhizobiales; family Xanthobacteraceae; genus Bradyrhizobium. The sequence goes on along the minus strand of JBDRNF010000086.1, from coordinate 8,913 downwards.
AGAGGGCGATCCACCTGGATAGCCTCGCAGCCGAGCTTTCGAAGCCGATCTGTCTGGTCTGGTTCAATGAATGGCTAGAGGGCCCCGGAAGCGAGATCTACGACAGGAGTCGCAAGATCTCGATGTTCCGGTCGATGGGCCGCTGCATGAAGGCGATCCGCTCATGGCTTGACTATTATGGCAGGGCCGAGCGGCAAGTGTCGGGTGAGGGAAGGCTCAGCACCGTAGAAGTCAAGAACGTTGCGATCACCGAACTCGCGAAAGTCGGCGAGAGGTATGTCCTCAGCGAGTCGCAGTCGAAGAAGCTGCTCGGACTGTATGGTGTTGCCGTCAACCGCGAAGCGCTCACCAAGACCGCGGATGAGGCGGTCGCCCACGCCGAGAGGCTGGGCTATCCGGTCGTTCTCAAGGCGGACTCTCCGGACATCCCGCACAAGACCGAAGCGGGCGTCCTCCGGCTGAACCTTCGGGACGCAGATGCCGTGCGCAAGGCCTACAGGGAAATAGAGGAGGCCGTCGGACGGCTGAGCGATCCGGTCACCGTGAACGGGATCGTCGTACAGGAGATGGTCTCAGGCGGGACCGAGATGATGGTTGGTGCCTCGGTGGACGCCCAGTTCGGACCGTTGATCACATGCGGCTTCGGCGGAACGTCCGTCGAGATACTCAGGGATGTGCAGACCAGACGCGCGCCGGTCAGCGTAACCGAAGCGCTCGACATGCTCCGGTCGCTCCGCGGAAGCGGCCTCCTGTTCGGCTATCGCAACCAGGCACCGGCCGACGTACGGTCCCTCGCGGAAACCGTATGCCGCATTTCCGAAATGATCAGCGACCTTCGTGAAGAGGTCGCCGAATTGGACGTCAATCCAATCAAGGTTTCTACGGATCGCACAGTAGCTGTCGATGCGTTGATCAGATTGAGCAGCAAGAGGAATTGAAATGAACAGATCTGCTTCGGGGAAAATCGCGATCGTGGGCGTCGGAGAATCCGACATCGGCAAGGTTCCGGGCATGACGGGCTTAGGCCTGAACGCCCAGGCTGCGAAACGCGCGCTGGAGAACGCCGGTCTCAAGGTGTCGGACATCGACGGCGTCCTGACGGCGTACTCGTTCACTGAGCCCTACTTCATGCTCGGATCTGTCCTATGCGAATACCTCGGCCTGAAACCGCGCTACAACGCGTCCGTCGTCGTGGGAGGCGCGTCGCCCGCCGTGATGCTGAAGCACGCGGCGGAGGCGATCCTGGCAGGTAGCGCGGACACCATCCTGGTGTGCGCCGGAGAGAACCGCGCGACCGGACAATCACGCGATTCCGCAATCTCGGCCCTGCTGGCCGTTGGACATCCATATTTCGAGCAGCCGTACGGAGGATCGATCCCGGGATACTACGCGATGATCGCGCGTCGCCACATGCACATGTATGGTACCACGCGCGAACATCTCGCGCACATCGCGGTGAATACCCGTCGACACGCGCTGCTGCATCCCAACGCCCACATGAAGAGCGCGATCACCCTGGATGATGTCCTGTCTGCAAAGCCTATCGCGGATCCGCTGGGCATGCTCGATTGCTGTCTCATCTCGGACGGCGCCGGCGCATTCATCGTGACGTCCGCCGAGCGGGCAAAGGATCTCAAATCGAAGCCGAGCTATCTACTTGGTATCGGCGAGCACCATACTCATGAGCATTTGATGTGTGCGCCAAGCCTCACCGAATTCGGAGCGAAGCAGTCGGGTGAACGGGCCTATCAGATGGCCGGTGTGAAACCCGCCGACATCGACGTCGCGCAGTTGTACGATTGCTTCACGATCGTGCCATTGATCGAGCTAGAAGAGTTGGGATTCTGCGAGTCGGGTGAGGGCGGCGCTTTTTTCTCGGATGGCAGAGCGTCGATCGGCGGCAAGCTGCCCGTCAACACGCACGGAGGCATGCTGTCCCACGCGCATGCTGGCGCGGCAGGCGGGCTGTTCGGCATCGTCGAGGGCGTCCGTCAACTCCGGGGCGGACTCGGCCCCCGCCAGGTCCAGGATGCCGAACTCGCCCTGGTCCACAACGAGGGCGGAATCCTGTCGTCGCATTGCACACTTATCCTCGGAAACAAGCCTAACTGAAAGGAAAACGTAATGAGCAACGCCCAACCGCGTGGACGCTACTTCGATGATTTCGAGGTCGGCCAGGAATTCGAGAGCCCGGCGCGAACCGTGACGCATACGGACATCGTCAACTTCGCCTGCCTGTCAGGCGACTTCAACGAGGTGCATACCAACTTCGAATACTGCAAGACGACGCAGTTCGGGGAGCCCATCGCACACGGGCCGCTGGTCTACGCGATCATGGGGGGATTGCAGTATGCGAGCGGCATCAACGACGGGACCCTGCTGGCGCTGCTGCAGATCGACAAATGGCGGCTGCTGGATGCCGTCAAGCATGGCGACACGATCCGACTGAGATCGAAGGTGGTCGAGAAGAAGGAAACCAGCAAGCCCGACCGGGGCGTCGTCACCTTCAAGAGGGAATGCGTGCGCCACGACGGCCATGTCGTGCAGGAGATGCAGGCCACGCTGCTCTATCGCCGCCGACCGAAATGAGAGGGCCCGGCGCCTCCCGACTCGCCGCACGCGAGAGAATCCAAAGGACGGCAGATGCATCTGTTTGAGAGCAACGAAGAGTTTGAATTGACCGACGACCAGGTGCGGATGCGCGAAAGCGTCCTCCAGCTCCTGCGGGAGAAGCTGCCGGCATCGAAGATCGCCGAACTGGACGATAACAGCGAGTTCCCGTTCGACGCATATGCGGCGCTCGCGGAGAGCGGTTGGCTCGGTCTGCCGCATGACGAGCAGTACGGGGGAGCCGGTGGTAGTTATATGGATCTGGCGGTCCTGATCGAAGCGATCGCCTATCACAATGCGCAGATGGCGTCGGCCTATTTGACTACGGTCGTCTATGGCGGCATGCACCTGAAGTTCGGCGCCAGCGAGCAATTGCGGGCGTCCCTTCTTCCGCGGCTGATAGCGGGCCAGCTACGGCTGGCCTTCTGTCTTACTGAACCGGACACGGGATCTGACGCCAGCGGAATTCGGACCAAGGCAGTGGCGAAGGGCGACGACTACGTCATCGATGGACAGAAAGTCTACATCACCTGCGCGCATGTCGCCGACTACCTGGTCGTTGCGACGAAGACCGATCCGGAGGCGCGGCACAAGGGCATCACGCTCTTCCTGGTCGACGCCAAGGCCAAGGGCGTGACTATCAGCGCTCTCCGCGGTCTCGGAAGACGGATGATCCATACCAACGAGGTCTTCTTCGACGGCGTCAAGGTCCCCGCGACCCACGTCCTCGGCGGGGTCAACGGGGCATGGCAGAACATCATGCGGGGACTGAACGTCGAGCGGCTGTGCCTCTCCGCGGCGGCGAGCGGGAACTGCTACAGAATCGTAGAATCCGCAATCCAGTTCGCCCGGCAGCGGAAACAGTTCGGCAAGCCGATCACCGAGTACCAGGCCATCAGCCACAAGATAGCTGACATGCGCAGCATGGCGGAAATCTCCCGCGTGATGACGTACCGGCTCGCGTCCCTGATGGACAAGGGCATCGCGCCGAACACGGCTGCGGCGGTGACGAAGATCTTCGCCACGGAAAGCAACTCCAAATGCGCCGACACCGGCATCCAGATCATGGGCGGCGCGGGACTGATGATGAGTTCGGAGATGCAGATGTATTTCCGCGATTCCAGGGTTGGAACTATAGGCGGCGGCACCAGCGAGATCCTTCGCAACGTGATCGCCAAGTCGATGCTCTCATAGGAGGATGAAACAATGCGGGGTATTTCTCGACGGACATCCACCCACACCGTCATTCATCAGCGCGAGTTTTTTGTAGAGATATGACCGCGAGATACCGAGACTCTCGGCCGCCTTCTTCTTGTTGCGCTTGAAGCGGGTCAAGGCGTCCTCGATGCCGCTGATTTCGACTTCATTGATGGTGGTGCGCAGATCATCGGTCGCAAGATCGGGGGCTCGATCAATTTTATGAACTGGAGCCGCGTCCCGGATTTCGGAGAGATCGTGAACCTCTATGGTCCCGCCGTCCGAAAATACGAAGGCGCGTTCGATTTCGCGCTGCAACTGACGGATGTTGCCAGGCCACGGCCTTTCCGACAGCGATGCGAGCGCTTCGGCGCTGATGCTTGGCGTGGCTCGGGCGTGACGATAGGCGATGTCCTGAAAGAACTTCGACACCAGCAGCGGAATATCGTCGAGTCTTTCGCGCAGCGAGGGCAGGTGAATCACGATCGGGGAGATTCGATAGAACAGGTCGAGGCGAAATTTCCCTTGTTCGACAAGAGCCTGAAGGTCCTTGTTGGTGGCGGAAACAAGCCTGAAATCAATTTCCCGGGGCCTTTCTCCACCGACCTGTTCTTCCATGCGGTCCTGCAAAACGCGCAGAAGCTTTGCTTAAACCTCAATCGGCATATCTCCGATCTCATCAAGAAAGATAGTACCCTCGTGCGCCTGTTCGAATTTTCCCTTCCGTCCCTTTTTGTCGGCGTCGGTGAACGCGCCTGCTTCGTAACCAAACAGTTCCGACTCAACAAGCGCGGCGGGTAAGGCTGCAGCATTGACATTCACCAAGGGCGAATCGCGCCTTTGGACTCAAGCGATGCGATGCATGCGCGACAAGCTCTTTTCCGGTGCCGCTTTCTCCTCTGATCAGAACCGGTATTTCCAGTGGCGCAACTTTGGCGATTTTGGCACAAAGCCGGCGAGTTGCTACGCTTTCACCTTGCCTGCTTTGCTTAAGTTCGGAATCTTACGCCGCGCCGCGCCGCGCCCCGATAGCACCGCTTCGGCCGTCTGCTCGGTGCTAGGGAAGCCGAAAGTCTCAGACAGCCGTGCAGCGGCGTTGACTGCAAGGCGAACAACACCGCTATCCGCGCTGGTGTCGATTCGACCTGCGCGCGCGAAAATCGTGAGTGCCATCGTAAGCCGACCTGTCACTCCGAAAACCGGCGCGCAAATCGCGGCGATGCCGCCGCCGCCGCCGTCGGACACCGTCGCAAAGCCTGCGGCTCGCACCGCCTTCACGATTGGCTCAAGTTCTGCCTCGCTTCGAGGAGCTTTTTGTCGCCGAAGCAGCTTGTTCTGTTCGAGCTCCCGTCTGATCAGGGGCATTGTCCGGTCGGGGTCTTCATAGGCGCTGTAAAGAAAGCCCGTCGCGGACCAGGTCATCGGGCAGATGTGCGTGACCGGCACGGTGCTCGCATGGCCATGACGCGCCTCAACCAGGCGAACGAATTTGGGGCCATGCTCGCCCCACACCGACAGGGCGGCGGTTTCGCCGACCTGATCGACAAGCTGCTCCAGCATCCGGGCTGCAAAACGCAGCGCGTCGAACCGGCTGAAGCCCATGATTCCCAATTGCAGTGCCATCGGCCCAAGGTCGTAAAGGCCCGTCGCGGTATCCTGCGCAACCAGCCCGATCCGCGCCAGGCTGACAAGGTAGCGATGGATTTTCGCCGCAGGCGCATTCGCCAGCTTTGCGATGTCGGACAGTCGTTGCAGACCGTCGGATTGCAGGAGTGCCGTAAGGATCGTACCGGCGAATTCAATCGACTGAATCCCGGCTTGGGCATCGCCGTACGTTTCTTTCCCTGTTTTCAACATCGCGGCGTCCCATGACCGGCTCAACATCTGCACTTGACCATAACGTCTCATATGCGATTATGTTTGTATAGCGTAATTAATTACGCATTGTAAAATAAATTGGGAATGACGTCTGGTGGGTGCAAAGAGTTCAGTTACATACACGGCGCGTGACGCCGACGTTATTGCCACGGGAATTGCCGGTCTGTTGTCGGGTGACGTTGCGGTCGTCACGGGTGCCGCGCAAGGCAACGGCGCTGCGATCGCAAGAGGTCTGGCGCAGAGCGGCGCGGTAGTGCGGCTCGCCGACATTGATCTTGATGGTGCGCTGGTTGTTGCATCTGACATAACCAGAGCCGGCGGAAGGGCGAGCGCGGTCGCGCTTGACGTCGCCGACAGGGCCCAATGCGCCGAAGTCGCTCGCGGTTGTACAGTTGACGAAGGGATTGGCCGCCGATCTCGCCGCCAATGGAATTCGCGTCAACGCCATAGCGCCAGGTCTGATCGCGACGCCGCTCACTGCGGCGTCACGCTCGCAGCCCGCAGTGATGGAAGAGCTGTTCGCCCACGCCTTGATGAAGAGATTTGCCGAGCCCGAAGAACTGGTCGGTGCGGTTCTGTTTCTGGTCTCGCGTCTTTCCACTTTCGTCACCGGCGCCATCATGGCCGTCGATGGCGGCTTCTTGGCAATCTGAAGGATATCAAGATGGGCAATTCCGATCATCAAGGCGTCGTCCGGGGCCAGCTCGAAGAGCCGGAGGCTATGACCTGCGATCTGTTGGTGGCGGGATCCGGCGCGGGCGGCATGACGGCCGCGATTGTCGCGCGCAAGAATGGTCTCGACGTTATCGTCGCCGAAAAAGAACCGGTGATGGGCGGAACGACAGCGCTGTCCGGCGGCTATCTCTGGGTCCCGAACAACACGATCAACAAGGCGGCCGGCACTAAGGACAGCGTCGATGCAGCGCGTACCTATTTGCAGCATGAAGCCGGCAACCAGTTCGATGCCGATCTTGTCGAGGCATTCCTGCGCGAAGGTCCGCGCATGGTCGATTTCATGCAGGAGAATACCGAAGTCCGGTTCGATCCTGCGATCGCGTTTTCAGACTATCATCCCGATGCGCCCGGCGGGCTGCCGGGTGGGCGCTCGATCCTGACGCGCCCGGTGCGCGGCTCGATGCTGGCCGAGGATCTCGGCAAGGTTCGCCGCGCAAGGCCCGAATTGACGCTGTTCGGCCTGACCATCGGCTCTGGCAAAGAGCTGTGGCACTTCTATCGCGCAACGCGGAAAATCTCGTCGGCGGCCTATGTCGCCCGCCGCCTTTTCCTCCATGGGCTCGATCTTCTGACGCACGGCCGCGGGATGCTGCTCTCCAACGGCAATGCGCTGTCTGCGCGCTTGCTCCGCACCGCCCGCGATCTCGACATTCCGATCTGGCTGGATAGTCCGGTGCGATCCTTGACCCGGAACGAGGAGGGCGCAGTTACCGGTGCGCTGGTTAGAACGCCACAGGGCTTGCGCCGGATCCTCGCGCGCAAGGGCGTCGTACTCGCATGTGGAGGATTCTCGCAGGACGTCGAACGCCGCAAGAGCCTCTACTCACATGCAGCCGCCGAGGGAGAGCATGTCTCGTCGGCAAGTCCGGGCAATACCGGTGACGGTGTGCGGCTCGGCCAGTCGGTGGGCGGCAACGTCGTCGAAGGCTATCCCAATCATGGCGCGTGGGCGCCGACCAGCCTCGTTCCACGTAAGGATGGCACCAAGGGCCCGTTCCCGCACTTTATCGATCGCGGCAAACCCGGCGTCATCGCCGTCCTGCGCAACGGACGGCGTTTCGTTAACGAAGCCAACAGCTATCATGACTTCGTGCAGGCAATGGTTCGTGCAACGCCGCGCGAGTCGGTGGTCGAAGCATTTCTGATTGTCGATCACCGCACCATCCGGCGCTATGGGCTCGGTTATGTGAAGCCAGCTCCGCTGCCCCTCGGTCCCGCCATCCGCTCGGGCTATCTGATCCGCGGCGAGACGCTCGCCGAACTTGCGCGCAACGCCGGTATCGACGCTTCGCAACTCGACGCCGTGGTTGCGCAGTGGAACGCTGATCTGAAGTCCGGCGTCGACAGTGCCTTCGGCAAGGGCAGCACCGCTTACAATCGCTTCCACGGCGATCCCGAGGTCAGCCCGAATCCATGCATGGCGCCGATCGCAACGGCGCCGTTTTACGCGGTGCGCGTCATTCCTGGCGATATCGGCACCTTCACGGGTCTGCGCGCCGATGCCAAAGCGCGCGTTCTCGATGCGACCATGCGACCGGTGCCGGGGCTGTACGCCGCCGGGAATGACATGGCGAGCGTCGCAGGCGGCAACTACGTCGGCGGCGGCATCACGCTTGGGCCAGCGATGACGTTCGGATACATCGCTGCCCGGCACGCCGCCGGGATTGAAGAAAAAACAAGCTGAGCATTCGCGTCAGCCAATACGGGGAGGAAATAATGCATCGCAGAACAGTTCTGAAGGGAATGCTTGCGGCGTCGATGGCGGCGACGGGCGGCAAGGCGTTCGCGCAGTCCTCGGAAATCCGGATCGGCTGCCTGAGCGCAGCCTCCGGACCGGCGGCATTTCTTGGCGCGTCCGAGAAAAACCAGTTCGATTTGATGGTCGAGCAGTTTAATGCGCAGGGCGGCATGTCCGGCCACAAGATCGTGCCGTTCTACTACGACACCGAAGGCAACAGCACGAACGCGGCCCAGCAGTTTCGCCGCCTCGCGGAGTCCGACAAGGTTCATGTCGTCGTCGGTCCCAGCACGACCGGAGAGTCGATGGTGCTCAAGCCGATCGCGGATGAGCTCAAGATCCCGATGATCACTATGACGGGAACGGAAGCGCTGGTCGTTCCGCCGACCCGCTACGTATTCAAGGTAGCTCCAACGGATCGGATCGTCTCCGCCCACATGCTGTCTTTTGCCAAATCGAAGGGCTGGAGTAAAGTCGGCATTATTTCTTCCGCCGACGGCTTCGGTCAGGCGGGCGCAGGCTTCCTGAAGTCGAATGCCGAAAAGCTCGGTGTAAAGATCGTGCTCGCGGAAGAATTCGGTCCGCGCGATACCGACATGACGCCGCAGATCCTGCGCATTCGCCGTGCTGAAGTCGATGCGATGTTGATCTGGAGCGTCAATCCCGGCCCGACGATCATCCTGAAGAACGCCGCTGCGTCGGGCTTCAACAAGCCGATCGTGAACAGCTTCGGCGTCGCCAGCACGCAGCTGCTC
>JBDRNF010000085.1:0-16374 GCA_043811435.1 Pseudomonadota bacterium | reverse complement strand
GTTGCGCGGCTCGGCGAAGAACTCGACCACGGCGTCGGCGACGATCTCGCCGACGCCGCCGATGTCGTTGAGGTCCTGATAGGCTTCCGTGGTATTGCCCTCGCCGGTGCCGCCTTTCGCGGCCGCCAGCATGGCGTCGCGAAAATTCTCGAAGGTTCCGTAATGCCGCGCCAGCAGCTTGGCGTTACCCTCCCCGACATGGCGGATGCCGAGCGCGAAAATCAGCCGGTGCAGCTCGATGCTGCGGCGGGCGTCGATGGCGGCAAACAGGTTGCGCACCGAGGTTTCGCCGTAGCCCTCGCGCTGCATCAGCTTGCTCGTTGCGCGCGCATCGCGCTTCTGCAGCGTAAAGATATCGACCGGCGACATCACGAGGCCGTCCTGGTAGAATTCCTCGATCTGCTTGTCGCCGAGCCCGTCGATATCGAACGCCAGCCGCGACACGAAATGCTTCAGCCGCTCTTTCGCCTGGGCCGGGCAGATCAGCGCGCCGGTGCAGCGGCGCACCACCTCGTCGCCCTCGCGGACCGCATGACTGCCGCACACCGGGCAGGTCTCGGGAAATTTGTAGGGTTTTGCGTTGTTCGGCCGCTTCTCCAACACGACGCTGACGACCTGCGGAATCACGTCGCCGGCGCGCTGCACCACCACGGTATCGCCGACACGAAGATCGACGCCGTCGCGGATCGGATTGCCGTCGTTGCCGATCCCCTTGATATAATCCTCATTGTGCAGCGTCGCGTTCGACACGACGACGCCGCCGACCGTGACCGGCTCCAGCCGGGCCACCGGGGTCAACGCGCCGGTGCGGCCGACCTGGATATCGATGCCGTTGAGAATTGTCGTCGCCTGTTCCGCCGCGAATTTGTGCGCGATCGCCCAGCGCGGGCTGCGCGACACGAAGCCGAGACGGTCCTGCCAGTCGAGACGGTCGACCTTGTAGACCACGCCGTCGATGTCGTAGCCGAGCGTGGCGCGTTCTTGCCCGATCTTTTTGTAGAATTCGAGAACGGCGTCGACATCCTTGCAGAGTGTCGTCAGCGGATTGACGGCGAAGCCGGCTTTGTCCATCCACTCCAGCATGCCGTGCTGGGTGTCGGCCGGAGGCTCGCTCATCTCGCCCCAGGTATAGGCGAAGAATTTCAGCGGCCGCGACGCGGTGATCGCGACGTCCTTCTGGCGCAGCGAGCCCGCCGCCGAATTGCGCGGATTGGCGAACACCGTATCGTCGGCTTCCGCCTGCTTCCTGTTCAGCTCGAGAAAATCCTTCTTGAGCATGTAGACTTCGCCGCGCATCTCGCAGGCCGCCGGAACGTTGCGGCCCTTCAGCGTGTGCGGAATGTCCCCGATGGTGCGCACATTGGCGGTCACATCCTCGCCGGTAAAACCGTCGCCGCGCGTCGCCGCGCGGACCAGTTCGCCGTTCTCGTAGCGCAGCGACAGTGACAGGCCGTCGATCTTCGGCTCGGCGACAAGGGCTGGAATATGCTCGGCATCGAGTTTGAGAAACCGCCGGATGCGCTCGACGAATTCGGTCACGTCCTCGTCGCTGAAAGCATTGCCGAGCGACAGCATGGGAACGGTATGTTGCACCTTCGCAAAGCCGCGCGCCGGCGCCGCGCCGACCTTCTGCGTCGGCGATTCCTTGCTCACGAGTTCGGGGAATTTCGCTTCGATCGCTTCCAGCCGCCGGCGCAGCGCGTCATAGGCCGCATCCGACACCGTCGGCGCGTCCTTCTGATAGTAGCGTTCGTTATGCGCCTCGATTTCGAGCGTCAGCCGCATCAGTTCGACCTTGGCCTGCGCCTTGGTGAGCTTGGCGACTTCGGTGGGTGATTTCGGTTTTGCTGTCCTGGCCATGGCACTTGAATACGATGAAGCTGGCTTGGAGAAAAGACGGAGTCAGCACAGGCGTTCCCCGGACGCTGCGCAGCGCGAAGCGGTGCGCAGCTGAGCCGGGGTCCAGGGTTTGCGAATGGGTCCCGGCTCAGCGGAGCAGCGCAAGGGCGCTGCACCGCGTCCGGGACACGAGGGATTTACGCCGTGGTCCGTTCCCCGGACGCTGCGCAGCACGAAGTGATGCGCTGCTGAGCCGGGGTCCATTTAGCAGCGGGTGATCGTGTTGATGGGTCCCGGCTCTGTGGAGCGGAGCAACGGACGATGCTGCGCATCGCCGCAATCGCGCTGTACCGCGTTCGGGACACGAGAGACCTTACGCCGTCGCCGCCCTTAGCAGCCGGTCCGCGGCGGCCCTGGCCTCCGCGGTGATCTCCGCCCCCGCCAGCATCCGCGCGATTTCCTCGCGGCGATTATCAGGGGCGAGGGCGTTGACGCGGGTGGCGACGCGCTTGCCCTTGTCGAGTGCGTCCTTGGAAATCAGGAGATGCTGGTCGGCGCGGGCGGCGACCTGCGGCGCGTGGGTCACCGCCATCACCTGCACCTTGCCGGCGAGCCGCGCCAGGCGGGCGCCGATCGCGTCCGCCACGGCGCCGCCGACGCCGGTGTCGATCTCGTCGAACACCAGGGTGGGCGCCGAGCCCTTGTCCGAGAGCACGACTTTCAGCGCCAGCAGGAAGCGCGACAGCTCGCCGCCGGAGGCGACCTTCATCATCGGTCCCGGTTTGGTGCCGGGATTGGTCTGGACCCAGAATTCGACTCGGTCGAAACCCTGCGGGCCCGGCGATGTCGGATCGGAATCGATCTGAGCCATGAATTTGGCGCGCTCCAGCTTCAGCGGAGCGAGTTCGGCATTGACGGCCTTGTTGAGTTTTTCCGCCGACTTGATCCTGATGGCGGAGAGTTTCGCGGCGGCGGCGCCGTGGCGCTTGTCCACCTCGGCCGCGGCCGCTTCGAGCTTTTTCAATCGATCGGCGCCGGCATCGATCAGCGCGACGTCGGCGGCGTATTTCGCCGCCAGCGCCGCGAGGCCGTCGACCGGCGTGGAATATTTGCGCGAAGCTGCGCGCAGCGCGAACAGCCGCTCCTCGATGCGTTCGAGTTCGGCGGGATCGAAATCGGCGGCGATCAGCGCCGCCGTCAGATGCTGGTCGGCCTCTTCCAGCGCGTTAATGGCGGCATCGATCGCCTTGACCGCGGGTTCGACCAGCGTGGGCGAATTGCCGGCGCGGCGCTCCAGCCGGCGCACCGCCGCCGACAGGGTCGAGACCGGCGAATGATGGCCGCTGACCGCGTCCTGCGCCTCGCGCAGATCGGCCGCGATCTTCTCGCCCTGCATCATGCCGGTGCGGCGTTCCGCCAGCGCGGTCTCCTCGCCGTCCTTCGGCTTCAGCTTCTTCAATTCGTCGGAGGCATGACGCAGATAATCCGCCTCGCGGGCGGCGCGCTCCATGCCGGCGCGGTGTTCGTCAAGCGCCGTCAGGGCGGCGCGCCTCGCGTCCCACAGCGCCTCCAGCGCCACGACGTCCTTCTCGAGGCCGGCGAAGGCGTCGAGCAGCCGGCGGTGGGTCGAGGCATCGACCAGCGCGCGCTCGTCGTGCTGGCCGTGAATTTCCACCAGTGCGGAGCCCACCGCCTTCAGGGTCTGCACGCTGATCGCCTGGTCGTTGATGAAGGCGCGGGTGCGGCCGTCGGCGAGTTGCACCCGGCGCAGGATCATCTCGCAAGAATCTTCAGAACTTGTATCGTCGAGGCCGTTTTCGCTGAGGATCGCCGAGGCCGGATGTCCGCTGGGGATGTCGAACACCGCGGTGACCTGGCCCTGCTCCACGCCGTGGCGGACGAGGCCGGCGTCGCCGCGGCCGCCGAGCGCCAGCGCGAAGGCATCGAGCAGGATGGATTTGCCCGCGCCGGTTTCCCCGGTCAGCACCGCGAGGCCACGGGAGAACTCGATATCGAGCCGCTCGATCAGGACGATGTCACGGATCGACAGACGCGCCAGCATGCGAGATTAATTCCTAGCCGAGACCCAATTTCTTGAAGGCCCTGGAAATATAGGAGCCCTTGTTTTCGCTGGGCTCGACTCCGCCGGACTTTACCAGATTATAGGCGTCCTTGTACCACTTGCTGTCGGGAAAATTGTGCCCGAGCACGGCGGCGGCGGTCTGCGCCTCGCCGACGATGCCGATCGCCATATAGGCCTCGGTCAGCCGCGCCAGCGCTTCCTCGACATGGCGCGTGGTCTGATACTGCGTCACCACGGTCTTGAAGCGGTTGATGGCGCCGGTGAAATTGCGCTTCGACAGGTTATAGCGGCCGATTTCCATTTCCTTGCCGGCGAGCTGGTCGCGCGCGCCTTCCAGCTTGGCCTTGGCGGTGTTCGCGTATTCCGAGGTCGGATATTTGCGGATCACTTCCTCGAGCGCGGCGATCGCCTTCTCGGTGCGGCCCTGGTCGCGGGACACGTCCGGAATCTGGTCGTAATGCGAGGCCGCGATCAGGTATTGCGCGTAGGCGGCGTCTTCGCTGCCAGGATGCAGGGTGACGTAACGGGTCGCGGCGCCGATGCAGCTGTCGTAGTCGCCGGAATTGTAGAACGAATAGGCCGACATCAGCAGCGATTTGCGCGCCCAGTCAGAATAGGGATGCTGGCGGTCGACTTCCTCGAACTTCTTCGCCGCCGCCTTCGGATCCTTGCGCTGGTTCATGAGGTACAGACCCTCATTGTACAGCTTGTCGGCGGGCTCTTCGTTGAAGGTGTCGTCCTTGGCCGAGAACTTGTCCCACAGCGCGCCGCTGCCGCATCCGCTCAGCACGGTCGCCAGCAGCACCAGGCCGGCGGACAGCCGCAACTGCCGCCCCAGGCGAGCGAAGTCCGAACGAGCCATCATACGCTGTGCCGACATAGAGATAAGACCTGACGCCTGTGATGCGGAGCCCGCCACGCCAATGAACATGCTCATGGACGCAATGATCGCCGTGCCCGTAGCGCCTTGTCGCGCAACCGCGGGCCTATTTAGCTGAAAAAAGTCCGTTAACCAACCGAATACGCAGGCATTTCGCCCGGATTAAGGCGGCCGGACCGGATTGCGGCCGATCGTGGTTACCGCGGGAAACCGGGCATCAATCACTGAACCTCGTCCTGAGGAGCCCGGCGAAGCGCAGCGAAGACGGGCGTCTCGAAGGACGGCAGCAAGGCATTGTGCCAGATGGTTCGAGACGCTTGTTGGCAGCGCCATAGCGCTGCCGACATGCTCCTCACCATGAGGAAGGTGAAGGTGCCGCTCTGGAACCCAGCGGAAAGTCAGGACATTTCGAAGACGAATTCAGGAGACGTCCAGTGGACGCTCAGGAAACGTCGGGGCCGTAGGCCGGGGCGACCATGCCGCCCACCATGCCGCTGCCGACTTCGGCGCCGCGCGAGGGACGGCGGGCCGTTTCGGTCTCGACCACCCTGAAGGCGCTGCGATCGGCCATCAGGGCGGTGAGCACCGCGTGGTTGAGCTTGTGGCCGCCGCGCACCGAACGGTAGGCGCCGAGCAGCGGCAGGCCGGCCAGCGCGAGATCGCCGATCACGTCCAGCACCTTGTGGCGGGCGCATTCGTCGACGTAGCGCAACCCTTCGGTATTGAGCAGGCGGGTGTCGTCGAACACCACCGAATTCTCGAACGAGGCGCCGAGCGCAAAACCGGCGCTCCAGAGTCGGGCGACATCGCTCATGCATCCGAAGGTGCGGGCGCGGCAAATCTCGCGGCGGAACCGTTCGGGATTGAGATCGAGCGTGTAGCTCTGACGGCCGATCACCGCGTTGGTGAAATCGATTTCGACCTCGGCGCGGAAACCGGCGGCATGCGGGCGCAACTCGCCGAACGAATCGCCGAACCTGACCTGCACCGGTTTCAGCACCTGGATGAAGCGGCGCGCGGCCTGCTGCGTGACGATACCGGCCTGATCGATCGCGGCGACGAAAGCCGCGGCGCTGCCGTCCATGATCGGAACTTCGGGGCCATCGACTTCGATGATGGCGTTATCGACGCCCATGCCCCGCAGCGCCGCAAGCACATGCTCGGCGGTCGAGACCAGCGGGCCGTCACGGTCGCCAAGCACGGTGGCGAATTCGGTGGCGATCACGGATTGGGCCGAGGCCTGAACTTCGCGGTCGCAGCCATCGAGGCCGGTGCGGATAAAGATAAAACCCGCATCGACGGGTGCGGGTCCAAGGGTGAGATTGACAGGTAAACCGGAGTGAACGCCGACGCCCGTCACGGTGGCTTGCGACCGAAGCGTTGTTTGCCGGCTGAATTTCATTCTTAACTGCCCACTACCCGACTTACTAAAAGACGCTGACAACCCTATCGGGCCAGCCGACTCGCCTTCAGTATCCCCAAGTCACGGCAGACCATAGTCACTGCCTCAAACAGCGCCAACTCACGCTTTTTTACCGATTGTTACCCTATCTCTGCCGTATTCACGCCAAAGGTTAACCAAAATGCGGCGGGGTTAAGGGCACGTTCGGCCGTTATATCCAACCACGAATAGATAATTAATCATTTAATATCAGGTGCTTGCCTGGATCATCGGCGGCCTTCGGCCAACAAGGAAAAAGGCCCCGGCGATTACCGCCGGGACCTTTTCGGTCGTCAGAATTGTAACAAACTTCAGTTGGACTGGCGGCGCAGGAAGGCCGGGATATCCAAATGATCGTCGCCCTGTGGCGTCGCAGCAACAGGCGCCGGACGACCATGGACGTCCAGTCCCTGCGGCGCGGGCCGCCTGGCATATTCGGAGACCGGCTCATGCGCCGCGATCTGCTGCGCCACCGTGCGCTGGGGCTTGCGCTCCGGCAATGGAGGCATTGACGGCATCGACGGGCCGGAGGCGCGGGCCGCGATCGGCGGCTCGGTCTCTTCGTCGCGGCGGCCGAGACCGACATTGGCGAGGCGCTGCAGCAGCGATATCCGGGTCTTCTGCGGATGTTCCTCCTCGCTTTCGCCGCGGGCCTGGCGGATTTCGGCCTGGGCCGGCATCGGCAGGTCCTCGAACTTCGGCATCCTGGGCGCGCGGACCGGCGGACGCTCGGCGGCTTGCGGGATGAAGGTCTCGGGCGGCGCCGGCTCGGGGGTCTCGGCGCGCGCGACCTCGTGATCCGGGAACAAAGACGGCTTCTGCGCGATCGGGCGAACCGTGACGTCGCCATACGACGCCGGCTGCAGCGGCGCGGCCTGCTGCGGGGCTTCCGGAGCGACTGCAGCGGCGATCGCGGCCAGTGCGGCACGTTCGACGCTGCTGGAACCGCGCTGCGGTGCGGCGGGAGCCGTCTGCGGAGCCGACGCGGCTTCCAGCTTCTGGTTGCGTTCGGCGATGCGCGCATTGTCGGCGCGCAGACGCGCCGTCAGGTCGGCCAGACGAGTGTCCGGCGCGGAGGACGGAGCGGCAGGAGCTGCGGCGGTGGTCGCGGCCGCCGCCGGGGTGGCGGCGTTGCGCGAGATCAGCGCCTGCTCGATACCGGTGGCCACGACGGAGACGCGGATCACGCCATCGAGGCTCTCGTCGAAGGTGGCGCCGACGATGATGTTGGCGTCCTGGTCGACTTCCTCGCGAATCCGCGTGGCGGCTTCGTCGACTTCGAACAGCGTGAGGTCCTTGCCGCCGGTGATCGAGATCAGCAGGCCGCGGGCGCCCTTCATCGAGGAGTCGTCGATCAGCGGATTGGCGATCGCGGCTTCGGCCGCGGTCAGCGCGCGCTTCTCGCCGGTCGCCTCGCCGGTGCCCATCATCGCCTTGCCCATTTCGCGCATCACGGCGCGGACGTCGGCGAAGTCGAGGTTGATCAGGCCTTCCTTGACCATCAGGTCGGTGATGCAGGCGACGCCCGAATACAGCACCTGGTCGGCCATTGCGAAGGCGTCGGCGAAGGTGGTCTTCTCGTTGGCGACCCGGAACAAGTTCTGGTTCGGGATGATCAGCAGCGTATCGACCACCTTGTGCAGCTCGGCGATGCCGGCTTCCGCGGTGCGCATGCGGCGCTGGCCCTCGAAGTGGAACGGTTTTGTCACCACGCCGACGGTGAGGATGCCCATGTCGCGCGCGGTCTTGGCGATCACGGGAGCAGCCCCGGTGCCGGTGCCGCCGCCCATGCCGGCGGCGACGAACACCATGTTGGCGCCGGAGAGATGGTCGCGGATTTCATCGATGACTTCCTGCGCCGCGGCCGCGCCGACATCCGGCTGGGATCCTGCGCCGAGGCCCTGCGTCACCGCGGTGCCCATCTGCACGATGCGCTGCGCCTTCGACATGGTGAGCGCCTGCGCGTCGGTGTTGGCGACGACGAAATCGACCCCCTGAAGCCCGGCGGTGATCATGTTGTTGACGGCGTTGCCGCCGGCTCCACCGACGCCGAAGACGGTGATCCGGGGCTTCAGTTCGCTGATGTCAGGGGGGGTAAGATTGAGTGCCATGGTTGCCTCTCGATTACGACGCGCGCGTTGGTTCGCCCCGGCCGGCGGCCGCGGGAGTTGGTGAATTGCTTGGTGAATTCCCGGAGTTGCGGAAAAGATTCATCAGAAGCCCTCGCGAAGCCATCGTCCGACCTTTCCGAAATAGCCGTCGGTCCCTGTCCTGAGCTGCCGCGTATGCCGCGGTTCGACATGTTCAAGATGAGCGTATTGCGGGTAGACCAGCAGACCGGTGGGCACCGCGAACGACGCGCTCTTGGCCTCGTTGGGCAACCGGCCGAAGCCGAGCGGACGTCCGATCCGCACCGGCCGGCCGAGGATCCGGGTGGCCAGTTCGGGAAGGCCGGTGAGCTGCGAAGCGCCGCCGCTCAGCACCACCCGCGCCCTCGGCTCTGCGGCAAAGGGGGAATCCGCGAGCCGGTCCCTGACCATTTCAAAAATCTCCTCGGCGCGATGCCGGACGATGTTCGCGATCGTGGCACGGGACACGATCTGCGGAGCGTCCCGCTCGTTGTCGCCGGCCGCAGGCACGGACATCAACTCGCGCGTGTCGGACCCGCCGGTCAGCACGGTGCCATATAACGTCTTGATTCGCTCGGCATCCGCAATGCATGCGGAAAGGCCGCGCGCAAGATCCATGGTGATGTGTTGCCCGCCGAGCGCAAATCCGCCGGCATGCACGAAACGCCCGCCGGAGTAGGTCGCGATGGTGGTGGTGCCCGCCCCCATTTCGACCACGGCGGCGCCGATATCGGCTTCGTCGTCGGTCAAAACCGAGAGGCCTGCGACATAAGGACTCGCCGCCATGGCTTCGACGTTGAGATGGCAGCGTTCGACCACCAGCATCAGGTTCCTGGCGGCGGTGGCATCCGAGGTGACCACGTTCATGTCGACGCCGAACTGGCGGGCCACCATGCCCCGGGGATCGCGGATGCCCTTGACGCCATCCAGCGCGTAACCGACCGGCAGCGCATGCAGCACGGTGCGGCCCTCGCCGGTGGCATGGCGCATGCCGGCGGAGGTGATGCGGGTGACGTCGGCCGGCGTGACCGCGCCGCCCTTGATGTCGGCGGCAGCTTCGATCAATTGGCCCATAAGCCGGCCGCCCGAGACCGAGAGCAGCACGGACTCGACCCGGACCTTGGCCATGCGTTCGGCCAGGGCCACCGCCTGGCGCACCGCCTGCTCGCATTCGGCGAGATCGACCACCGCGCCGGCCTTGACGCCGCGCGACTGGATCTGGCTGTAGCCGATCAATTCGATGGCATGGCTGCGGCCGCGCAAGGCGTCGTTCGGCGGGCACGGCTTCAGCCGCGCGATCATGCAGGCAATCTTGCTGGTGCCGATATCGAGCGACGCCACCAGCGCGGTGCGCTTCTGCGGCATCGGGCGCGTCTTCGGCGTCTGGTAGCGGTCGAGGCCGGTCATGCGTCACCGGCCTTCTTCTTCGGCTTCTTTTCCTTGAACAGTTCTTCGCGGGCCCGGGCTGCGTCTTCCGACAATTGCACGGTCAGCCGGTCCTGCAGGCGCATGTCGATGGCGACGATGTCGCGCGAGAACAGCCGGTCTTCCTTGTCGAGTTTCGACAAGGCCGCCAGCGCGTTGCCGACGTCGTGTTCGGGCAGGCGGATATCGAGACCGTCCTTGAGGCGCAGGTTCCAGCGCCGTTCGCCGACCAGAATCGCGGCCTTGGTCTGGCGCTTCACCTGCGGATAACGATCGAGCAGCGCGAGAAAATCCCTGGCGCGGGTGTCGGCGCCCTTGCCGACCACCAGCGGCAGCGAGATGAAACGGCGCGACAGATAGGGCTCCAGCACCGCGCCGTCATCGGCGATAACCGCCAGCCGGCCGTCGCTCTGCCACAGCGCGAAGGCCGTGCGTTCGACGATATCGATCTGGAGCTGGCCGGGATAAAGCTTCAGCACGGTGGCTTCGCCGATCCAGGGATTGGCTTTCAGCTTGTCGCGCACGGTGGCGGCGTCGAGGAACAGCAGCGACGAGCGGCCGTTGACGCCGCCGATCGCGAGCACCTCGTCCTGGGTCAGCTGCTTTCGGCCATTGATGGCGACCGCGGTGATGCGGAATCCGGCGGAATTGGCGAACGCATTGCGGGTGTCGCTCAGCGCCACGATGAAATCGTCGAGATGCCCGCCCCTGACGATGCCGAAGCCGGTGCTGCCGAGCAGCAGCAGCACGGTGGCGGCGACGCCGGCGCGGTTGGGCAGATAGCGCTCGAGAAAGGCGATCACGCGGTTGGGCTGCTCGCGCTCGATACGCGGTTTGCCGGCCGCCTTGTTGCCGACCTTGCGCGGCAGGCCCAGCCGCTCGCGCAGCAGCACGACCGCGCCAATGGCGGCAGCTTTCAGGTCAGCCTGGGGCCCCAGCGATCTCAGCGATCGAGCGAGGCGTCCTGCACCATCCATTGCACGAGCTCGTCAAATGTTGCCTGCAAGTAAAACGCTTGCGGGTTCTGGCACATAGGACGTCCTGGTGATGCCGGTCGGGTTGCTGGCCTCGAGGCAGAAGAAGCCAGCTGTTCCCTTGATGCGTCGTCGCAGCGGAAATCCGCAACAGCTCACGCCCCGGCAGCCAAGCGCCACATGCGCCGCCAGCGTTAACCTTCGGGCTTCCTGGTAAACAAAGGGTAAACCGGGTGCAGGCGGGGGATGATTTGCGCCGCCTTCTGAGGACTTTGCCCGACAATCGTAACATTTTTATCAATGGAACCGGCCCCACCCGCGATTAGGCCGGTTGCCGCGCCATCATCCTGCGAAAGCCGGCTACTTCCGCGCGCGCCTTGCCGCCAGCGCGATCTGGTCGTGCATGAAATCGGCGAATTCGATGCCTTGGGCCTTGAGCGCCTTCGGATAGAGCGAGGCCTGGGTCAGGCCCGGCAGGGTGTTGGTTTCGAGGAAAACCGGTCCCTTCGCCGTCACGATGAAATCCGACCGGGAATAGCCGCTGCACGACAGCGCCTTGTGCGCCCTCAGCGCCTGATCCATCAATTGGGCCATGATGTCGGGCGCAAAACGGCCGGGGCAGATTTCCTGGGTCGATGAGGCCAGGTATTTGGCCCGGTAGTCGAACCCGAAGCCGCCTTCCGCCGGGATGATCTCGATCGGCGGCAGCGCCGTCAGCGAGCCGTCCGGCCGCTCCAGCACGCCGCAGGTCGCTTCCGCGCCCGCGACGAACGGCTCGATCAGGTATTCTTCGGTCCGCGCCGCGTTGCGGACGGCGACGAGATCCTGCTCCGCGTTGACGAAAATCAGGCCGTAGCTCGATCCGTCGCGCGCCGGCTTTGCGATCAGCTTGCCGTATTTGGCCAACGCCGCATCGATATCTTCCAACGCGATGCCGGACGGCGCCTCCACGCCCGCAATCGCGGCGAAGCGTTTGGCAGAGACCTTGTCGAAGGCGAGATATGACGAGGCCGAGCCGGAACCCGTGAAGGCAATGCCGCGCAGTTCGCACATCGCCTGCAACTCGCCATTCTCCGCCCGGCCGCCATGCAGGCCGAGCACCAGCAGGCGATCCTCGGCCCTTGCGGCATCGAGTGCCTGCGCGAGTGCGACGCCGCGGCCTGCGGGCTTGAAATCATCCTCGAACGGTCGCGTATGGCCAAGCAGCGCCTCGGAGCGGACCTCACGCACGGTGTCGTCGACATCCCAGAACCACAAATCAGCTTCAGGCAGCGCCCGGTGCAGCGCCTGCGCCGAAGCGACCGACACCAGCCGCTCCTTGTTGGTGCCGCCGAAAAGAATGGTGATCCGCATCAGCTTTGCTCGATTCCGATCCGCTTGATTTCCCAGTGTAGCTCAATTCCGCAATTTTCCTTCACCCGCGTGCGCACGGTTTCGCCGAGGGTTTCGATATCGTGGCCGGTCGCCGACCCGGTGTTGATCAGGAAATTGCAGTGCATCTCCGACACCTGCGCGCCGCCGACGCGCAGACCGCGGCAGCCGGCGGCGTCGATCAGCTTCCAGGCGCTGTGGCCGGGCGGATTCTGGAAGGTCGACCCGCCGGTCTTTTCGCGGATCGGCTGCGCGGTCTCGCGGTGGGTCTGCACCTCGTTCATCCGCGCGCGAATGGCTTCGGGCGCGGCGACGGTCCCGCGAAACCGCGCCGAGGTGAAGATGATGGAGGGATCGACGCCGTTGCCGCGGTAGACGAATTTCATGTCGGCATTGCTGAACCTGTGCTTGCTGCCGTCGCGGCCGATGCCGACAGAATCGATCAGCACGTCTTTCGTCTCCGCCCCGTTGGCCCCGGCGTTCATGCGCAGCGCGCCGCCGATGGTGCCGGGAATGCCGAAGTAAAATTCCAGCCCGCCGATACCGGCCGCCGCCGCCGTCTCGGCCACGCGCTTGTCGAGCGCGGCAGCGCCGGCGCTGACGGTGTCGCCCTCGGCGCCGGTCTCGCCAAACCCTCGCGGACCAAGCCGGATCACCACGCCCGGGATACCGCCATCGCGCACGATCAGATTGGAGCCGACGCCGACGACCGTGACGGCAAGCTCATAGGGAACATGCGAAAGAAAATAGGCGAGATCGTCCTCATCCGCCGGCGTGAACAGCAGTTGCGCCGGACCGCCGACCCGAAACCAGGTCAGTTCCGCCAGCGACTGGTTAGCCAAGAGACGCCCGCGCAATCGAGGCATGGCGGCTTTCAGCTCGGGCGTGATGTCGGGGAACGTCATACAAAATCTCTGAATTCGTCATGGCCGGGCTTGTCCCGGCCATCCACGTCTTGCAGAATTTCAGCATGGCAGGTGGATACGTCTACATTCTGACCAATCGCCCGAACGGCATTTTGTACGTCGGGGTCACGAACGACCTTGTGCGTCGGGTGTTCGAGCATCGCTCCGGATTCGTGGATGGCTTCACCAAACGATATGGCTTGAAGCG
The DNA here is from genome assembly GCA_043811435.1 of Pseudomonadota bacterium. Taxonomy (GTDB): domain Bacteria; phylum Pseudomonadota; class Alphaproteobacteria; order Rhizobiales; family Xanthobacteraceae; genus Bradyrhizobium. The sequence continues at coordinate 3,119 of JBDRNF010000085.1, read as the reverse complement.
GCTGGTCTATTTCGAAAGGTTTGACGACATCCGCGACGCCATCCAGCGCGAGCACAACATCAAGCATTGGCCGCGCGCGTGGAAGGTCCGAACGATCCTCGCAGCTAATCCGGATTGGGACGATCTCTATCCTGTCATCACACAGTAAAGACGTGGATGGCCGGGACAGGCCCGGCCATGACGAGTTAATGGATATTGCCGCGCTTCGCGAGCCCATCACCCCAGCGCCTTCAATTCGCCGGGCAGCGCGTAGGCCCATTGCGTGATGTTGCCGGCGCCGAGGCAGATGACATAGTCGCCGTTGTTCGCGAGCCCGGCGACGACAGCGGCGAGATCGGTCGAAGCCGGCAGCGGGATCACTTCGCGGTGGCCGTGGGCGCGCAGGCCGAGGACAAAATGATCGCGGTCGATGCCCGGGATCGGCGCCTCGCCCGCCGGATAGACTTCGGCGACGACGACCGTGTCGGCATCGTTGAAGCAGGTACAGAATTCCTCGAACAGCGACTGCAATCGCGTAAAACGATGCGGCTGCACCACGGCGATGATCTTGCCATCGGTGGATTCCCGCGCCGCCTTCAGCACCGCCGCGATCTCGACCGGGTGATGGCCGTAATCGTCGATGATGGTGACGCCGTTCCATTCGCCCGTCCTTGTGAAGCGCCGCCGCACCCCGCCGAAACCGGCCAGCGCCTTGCGGATGGTGTCGTCGGACAGGCCGAGTTCATGCGCCACCGCGATCGCCGAGGTGGCGTTCAGCGCGTTGTGCCGGCCGGGCATCGGCAGCACGAGGTCGGCGATCTCGTGCGAGGTGCCGGCGGTGCGGTCGCGAAACGCGACCTTGAATTTCGAGCCGCCGCCGGAGGGAACGAGATCGAGCAGCCGCGCATCGGCCTGCGGATTTTCGCCATAGGTGATGATGCGGCGGTCCTCGATCCTGCCGACGATGCTCTGCACCACCGGATGGTCGATGCACATCACGGCAAATCCGTAGAACGGCACGTTCTCGACGAAATGGCGGAAGGCGTCCTGTACCGCCTCGAATGTCCCGAAATGGTCGAGATGTTCGGGGTCGACATTGGTGACGATGGCGACGTCGGCCGGCAGCTTCAGAAACGTGCCGTCGCTCTCGTCGGCCTCCACCACCATCCACTCGCCGGCCCCGAGCCGGGCGTTGGTGCCGTAGGCGTTGATGATGCCGCCATTGATCACGGTCGGATCGAGATCGCCGGCATCGAGCAGGGCCGCGACCATCGAGGTCGTGGTGGTCTTGCCATGGGTGCCCGCGATCGCGACGCAGCTTTTCAGCCGCATCAGTTCGGCCAGCATTTCGGCGCGGCGCACCACGGGAATGCGCTGCGCGCGGGCCGCCATCAGTTCGGGATTGTCGCGCTTGATCGCGGTCGAGACCACCAGCACCTCGGCGCCGGCGACGTTCTCGGCCTTGTGGCCGACCGAAATCTTGATGCCCTTGTCGCGCAAGCGGGTGACATTGGCGCCCTCCGAGGCGTCGGAGCCCTGCACGGTATAACCGAGATTGCACAACACCTCGGCGATACCGCTCATGCCGATGCCGCCGATCCCGACGAAGTGGATGGGTCCGATCTCGCGCGGCAGTCTCATGGCTGGTCTCGTCCGTTCCCCGTCATGCCCGGGCTTGTCCCGGGCATCCACGAATCTCCATCACTTCATGCAAGACGTGGATGGCCGGGACAAGCCCGGCCATGACGCTAAAATAGCTGAATTCGAACTCTCGGACCTAAATCCCCGCCACTTTCACCACCAGATCGGCCAGCCGGTCGGCGGCGTCCAGCCGGCCCATGGTGCGGGCACTGGTGGCCATCGCGGTCAGCCGTTCCGGCTCGGCGGCAAGGCCCGAGATTTCCGCGGCCAGCCGGTCGGGCGTGAAATCCGGCTGCGCGATCCGGATCGCGCCGCCCGCCTGCGCCAGCACCCCGGCATTGGCGAACTGATCCTGATCGATCGAGCCGGGCAGCGGCACCAGGATCGAGGGGCGGCCGATGGCGGCGAGTTCGGCCACGGTGCCGGCGCCGGAGCGCGAGACCACCAGATGGTTGGATGCCAGCCGCGCCGGCAGATCGGTGAAGAACGGCGCCAGTTCAGCATGGATCTTGAGCCGGTCATAGACCGCGCGCACCCGCGCCATGTCTTCTTCGCGCACCTGCTGGGTGAGGATCAATCGGCTCCACAGTGCAGGCTCCAGCCGCTCGATCGCCGGCGGCACGATGTCGGCCATCACCCGCGCGCCCTGGCTGCCGCCGACCACCAGCAGGCGAAGCGGGCCGGTCGCGTCGGGCGAGGCAAATTTCACCGTGGCCGCGGCCAGGATCGCCGGACGCATCGGCGTGCCGACGGTGGTGGTCTTGCCGGCGAGGTCAGGATCGCGATCGAGCACGCCGGGCAGCGAGGTGGCGATCGCGCTGACGCGGGTCGACAGAAACCGGTTGGCGCGGCCGAGCACCGCGTTGGCCTCGTGAATGATGCCGGGCACGCCGAATATTTTCGCCGCCAGCAACGGCGGCAGGGTCGGATAGCCGCCGAAGCCGACCACGGCCCTGGGCTTCAGTCGTCGCATCAGGTTGAGCGACACCGCGGTGCCGGCGGCGAGCAGCATGCCGGTGCGGGCCAGCGACCATGGCGTGCGACCGCGCACGGTTTCGCTCGGCACCACATCGATGGTGTCGCGGGTAAAGAGCCCGCTGTAGCGCAGCGCACGGGCATCGGTCGCAAGCCGGACGCGAAAACCGCGCCGGATCAGTTCGACGGCGAGCGCCTCGGCGGGAAACAGATGGCCGCCGGTGCCGCCCGCGGCCAGCAGAATGAGGGGCGAGGAATCCATATATGCAGTCTCTGCAAACAAGCCGTCGACACCAACACCGCTGTCATCGCCCGGCTTGACCGGGCGCCCCAGTATCCAGAGACGCCCGTGATAGATCCGAGAAGCCCCGGCGTACTGGATCGCCCGGTCAAGCCCGGCGATGACACCGGTGTTGGTTTCGACGGCTTGTTTTCAGAGAAAGCATATAATGATTACTCGCCCCACAATAATCTGGCCGCGGGCGGCACCCGCGGCCAAATGTTTACCCCCCAGGCGCACGCCC
>JBDRNF010000084.1:0-49160 GCA_043811435.1 Pseudomonadota bacterium | reverse complement strand
CGCGGGGGGAGGGGAGAAGAGGCGCGGCGGTTCGGTCAAAACGCCCTTATTTATCGTCCAGTATTTCGCCAAAGCCGACCCAGCTCTTGCCGTTGAAGCGGCGCAGCCGCAGCTGCTGGAACGGCAGATAGTCGTCCGGACCGGTGCTGACCGTGATGCCCGGCAGCAGCATCGGCAGCTGCACGTCGCGCAGCGAGGTCGCCTGCTTCAGGATGTTCTCGCGGCTGAAGTCGTCCTTGCAGGCCTTCAGCACCTGCATCATGAGCTTGGCATAGTGATAGCCGGCGGCGTAGTTCGAATTGTTGAGGTCGGCATTGGGCAGGTACTGCTTCATGAAGGCGAGGTATTCCTTCACGCCGGCGTCGTCGGCCCATTGCGCGTCGAGCGGGCCCTTCTGGTTGCTGGATGCGATCAGGCCGACGGCGTTGTCCAGTCCCGCGGGCGCCAGGAACGAGATCGATGACGCCGAGGTCGGCACGAAGAACGGATCGGGCTTCCAGTCGAGTTCGGCGACACCCTTGATCATCTGCGAGGTGAATTTGCCGAGCACCACGCCGAACATCACATTGGCGCCGGAAGCTTTCAGCGTCGCCAGCTGCGAGCTGATGGTCGGCGCGGTATGCTCATAGGTTGCTTCCGAGACGATCATGGTCGCGGCCTTGGCTCCCAGCGCGCGCTTGAAGCCGGTGACATAGTCGCGTCCGAAATCGTCGTTCTGCGACAGGATGGCGATTTTGGCATCCGGCTTGGTCTGCAGCAGGTACTTGGCGTAGATCGCACCTTCGGATTCGTAGGTCGCCATGCCCGGCATGGTCCATGGAAAATTCTTCGGATCGGCCCATTTGGTCGCGCCGCTCAGCACGAACAGCTGCGGGACTTTCTTGCCGTTGAGGTAGCGATGCACGGCATTGTTGGTGGCGGTTCCGAGCGAGCCGAACATCAGCTGCACCTCTTCCTGCTCGACGAGTTTCCGGGTCTGTTCGACCGTCTTGGGCGGCGAATAGGCGTCGTCGAGGGAGATGAATTTCACCTTGCGGCCATTGATGCCGCCGTCGGCATTGACCTTGGCGAAATAGGCTTCCTGCGCCCGTCCGATGATGCCGAACCCGGAAACCGGGCCGCTATAGGGCAGGGTCTGACCGATGCGGATCTCGCTCTTGTCGTCGGCGGCGGCCGGCAGAGTGCCGCCCAAAGCCAATGCGATTGCCAATGCCTGTCGCGATAGTCTCATGGTTCCACTCCCTCTGTTTTATCTGTTTTTGAAAATCGGAACGCGCGCTTTACGCGCGCGCCCGCCTGACAAAGTCGATGCCGGCTTCGTCGAATTCGGCCTTCAGGCGCTGCACCAGTTCGGCGACCGGCGGCGCGTCGGCGATCTGGCCGATGCCCTGGCCCGAGCCCCAGATGTCGCGCCACGCCTTGACCTTCATGTTGCCGCCGGAGCCGAAATTCATCTTCGTTTTGTCGGCGACCGGCAGATTGTCCGGATCGAGGCCCGCGGCCACGATCGACGGCCCGAGATAATTGCCGTGCACGCCGGTGAACAGGTTCGAATAGACGATGTCGTGCGCGGCGTGCTCGGTCAGCGCCTTCTTGTAGGCGAGATCGGCATTGGCCTCTTCGGTGGCGATGAAGCGCGTGCCGATATAGGCGAGGTCGGCGCCGAGCGCGAGCGCCGAGGCAATGCTGGCGCCGTCGGAGATCGCGCCCGACAGCAGGATGGTGCCCTTGAACCATGACTTCACCTCGCGCAGTAGCGCGAACGGCGACAGCGTGCCGGCATGCCCGCCGGCGCCGGCGCAGACCAGGATCAGGCCGTCGACGCCCTGCTCGGCGGCCTTGCGCGCGTGCTTCACGTTGATGACGTCATGGAACACGACGCCGCCATAGGAATGCGCGGCCTCGACGATTTCCTGTGGCGGTCGCAGCGAGGTGATGATGATCGGCACCTTGTGCCTGACGCAGGTTTCCATGTCCTGCATCAGCCGGTCGTTGGAGGCGTGGCAGATCTGGTTGACCGCGTAGGGCGCGACCTTCTTCTGTGGATGCAGCGCCTTGTATTCGCCGAGTTCGTTCTCGATGCGGGTCAGCCACTCCCCGAGCTTTTCGACCGGCCGCGCATTGAGCGCCGGGAACGAGCCGACCACCCCGGCCTTGCACTGGGCGATGACCAGTTCCGGGCCCGACACGATGAAGAGCGGCGAGCCCACCACGGGCAGTTCGAGCGTGTCGACGAGCGAAGCGGGTAGCGGCATTCAATTCATCCCTTCGAAGCGCGGGACCGGGCAGCGGCGGTTAAGCCCTGGATCCGGTCGGCTTGTTGCTTTGTGAAGCGGATCCGTCTCGGCGGACCTGATGACCCCATTATAGGACTGGACGGGGGCGGGGGAGCTGTTCAATGTTGTACGGATGATCTGCCAGAATTGAACGCATTCGAAGCCGGAGGACGGCGATGGACTGGGACCTTTGCAAGACCTTCGTCGCCGTCGCCGAGACGCACAGTTTCGCGGCGGCGGCGCGCCGGTTGCGCTCGAGCCATCCGACGGTAGGCCGCCAGGTCGCTGCGCTGGAAGATCAACTCGGCACCAAGCTGTTCGCGCGGTCCAACGAGGGCCTGTCGCTGACCGCGCAGGGCCGCAGGTTCCGCGAGCATGTCGAGGCGATGGCATCGGCGGCGCTGCGCGCCGAAGCCGCGGTGTCGGCGACCGGTGCGCATGCCCGCGGCGTCGTAAAACTGTCGATCGGCGCCACGCTCGCCGCGCACTGGCTGATGCCGCGGATGGGGATGTTCCTGCGCGAGCACGGCCATCTGCAGCTCGAGATCATCACCCATCCGTTTCCGGCCAGCGTGCGCCGCCGCGAGGCCGACGTCGTGCTGCGGCCGGTCGACAGCGGCGAGGAGAACCTGATCGGCCGCAAGATCGGCCGTCTCGGTACCGGCTTCTATGCCTCGCGCGATTACGCGGCGCGGCAAGGACTGCCGGAGCGGCGCGACGAATGGAAGGGCCACAGCGTGATCGGCTTTGCCGACCGGGAGTCGAATGCGCATCTGGCGCGCTGGAGCGACCTGATCTCGCGGCAGGGCACCGTCGTGATGCGCTGCTCGTCGCAGGGCGACATGCTCGCCGCCACCCGGGCCGGGCTCGGGATTTCAGCGCTGTCCTGCCTGGTCGCCGAGGCCTATCCCGACCTGGTCCGCGTCGCTCCGCAAAAACTCGCCAGCGTGTCGGATCTCTGGCTGCTGGCGCATCCCGACCTCGTCGAACTGCCCGCGGTGCGCGCGGTGATCGGTTTTGTCACCGCCTGCGCACGGGAAGACCGGGCCAGGCTGCGGGGGTAAAGCGCCATCTCGTGCCCCGGATGCAGTGCAGCGCGCCGCCTTCGGCGTTGCGCTCCGCCACGAGTAATAGCTCCACACAGATGCGCAGTGCGGACCTTGCCTCGCGAATGATAGAGTGTCCAGAGTCCGTTGTTAGATTCCGGCATTTGCTCGTTCATGCCGTAGTTTTGGCCGATGTTGGCTTATCGAAGCGGCTAGTATAAGGGTCCAAGCGGTACTCCTCGAAACTCCACTTTCGTCGCTCCGTATAAACGAAACCATCTATCCCAGAAATCTCGGTGGCGCTGACCCTGGAATGTTGCCCATTCCGGTCGCTCGACGTACTGCACGATCACGACAGTGTTGCGTAGGTCGGGACCAGGTCGCTTGGTAAGGCCAGAACGCTGGAATGCCCGCCAGGGATCTTCGCTGGAATAGTGAGTGTAACCCTTCTTATTGCGTTGCATTGTAGCTGTTGGCATCCGGTCGTTTTGAAGGCCGTCGGTAACGATGACCAACCGACGATTTGGAACTGATCCATCGAAATCGGGTCTTCGGGTCAGCGCCGTAATTGACTCGTGGATTGGTGATATTGTCGGTGTGGCCTTAGCCGCGATGTCGTCGATCGCCTTGAGTACGGGGCGTTCCCGCTTCTCACTAAAGGTACGGGCGGCATAAATCGATCCGGTAAAGAGGTTTGATCCCGTTGCGACACCAGGCGAGCAGAATGCTAGGACCGCTTTCGGACTATTCGGCATGCTGGCATTTATCTCAGAGAGAATAACGCGGCCATAATCCGGGAGCTGTTTCATCTCGTTGCCGACGGTGACCTTTGTCCTGCTAATTTCGTTAGGCTCAATTTTGTCACTCGCGTCCACAAGGATCGAAAGTGTCGTCGGCGGTGGTACCTCTAGGAGGCATCCTGTTATTGCATCGACAGACGGACGCTGGGTGGTCATCCCGGCGATCCCGGTCACGGAGGCCAACAATAATACACCTCCGCCAAAGAGAGCAAAACGACGAGTAATACCAAATCGAGACTTCTCAGGTGACACGCTGGATGTGGTCTGGTCGAACGATCTAAATGCTTTCGGCATGACGTACTCCTCCTGCAAAATCTCGTGGCAGATCAATTCGCGTGCATCTGAGAGAACATCTGGCTCAGGTTAAGCATCGCCTCCTCGCGGACTTGCGCCAGAAACCCGTCGAGATCGGCCGCGGCGTGCCGGCAATGGGTGAGGCGCTCGCGCGCTCGATTCAGCGCTGCATTGAGCGCGGCTGGCGCATCGGGAAAGCACGGCGTAGCAATCTCGACCTTCTTGAAGATCACATTCGGGCGGGCCTGGGCGAAGGTGGAGACATAGTACTTCAGGCTAGCCTTGGTGTTGGCGGCGTGATCTTGCACCCGCTTTGCGTGACGCAGGATCGAATCGATGACAGTATCCGTATCCGCCCGCATGGAGGCAACGCGCTCCTCGTCATCTTCGATCATCTGACGGTTCTGATCGCTGGCGCTTGCTAAACACTCGGACGTTTGATTCCGCCAATGTTCCTCGGAAGCCTCACGCATGGCACGCGCGATGCGTAGCCGGCGGTCTACGCTTGCTTCGCCATAATACGGTGTCCAGGGTAACCCGTGGCCGCCGCGCGCCTTCAAGGCCGTCACGATGAAGATGGCGATCGAAATGATCACGAAGAAACCAATATCGGGCGAAACGTGATGCAACCATTCGCTGATGGGTAGTCCGCTTTCGAGATGTGTCCGGAAGGCAGCCGTATAGGCAAGTAAGGCCTTGGCGGCGACTGGGGCGAGGACAGTCGTGACCCTTGCCAACCGCCGCACCCAAGCTGTGGAATTATAGAAACCGCGAAGACCGAAACCGCCGAAGGCAAGTGCGAGGGCACTGATCGAGAGACCCCCTATCATAGCTAGACCGAAAGCTTGCAGTACTCCGCCTGGAGCGTAAGGACCAATGTATGCGGTGAATACGAGGGCTTCTGCTACGATAACCGCTGCGCCCGAAAGGATTAGCGTTCCCCAGTCGGGACGAACGGAATAACTGTCTTCTGCTGGGACGTCTCGCTTCTCAAAGATCCGGAATTCTTCAGCCTTTCTCTCGGCATCTTTTTCGATGTCGACATACTTTTGATGTTCAATTGTTACTTGGCTGAACAATTGCTGCGGGTTATTCTTGATATTTTCGACCAGAATGCGCGAATCTTTGATTTGCGCGAGAGCCTCAATTCGATTGATCGCAGTGTCAAGTTCAGAAGCCGCAGCATTCAATGCGTTCGCAGCATATCCCTCGTTGCGGACGATAGCCTTCCGCATGTAATCGGTTTCGACGTCGCGCCCTGTTTCATATTTTGGGTTGTAAGCATCCGCCACGGCGTGGGCCACCGGCGACGTTAAATCGTTGTCGGATACTGGCGATGAGGGCGGAAAAATCCCAAGATTTGTATGCTCAGTCATTACTGTTCTCCGTCAAGCAGACCGGCCAATGGTGTACATCATGTACATCAGTTAAATAAATGTCAATCCGAATGTGCGAGGCGCTAACGGGGCGATATTCGCGAGATTGAATTCCCTGTAATCGTACAAGATTATAAGTTTAGCAAGATGTACATCAAATACAAGATGTTGGCGAGCACAAAAAAACTCGCCTGAGGCGGGTCTGCCTCAGGCGAGTTTTTTTGGGATGGTTCAGTATTTGAGGGTGGTTACCGTTCGCCGGATTTGACGGCTCTCAGACGCGCCCGGAGTTCTTCCAGAGATGCGCACTTCCACTCACGGAGCAGCTTATCGACCTCATCAAGCTTAGCCTTGTCGGCCACAGACACAATCGTCGCGTATGGCGTCGTCCGTCGCGTGATATTGATGCGTTCTCCCTTGTAGTGGGCTCGTCCCAATAGATCGGTAAATGTTTGTCGTGCTTCTGCGATAGTGGGCATCAATTCCATCTCTGCGGATCTGGTTGTGAAAGAATACCGGGCGGCACTAGTGCACCGCCCGGGAATTTTCGTCTAGCTGACTTTATGGTCGACCTCCCGATTCTGCCCAGTCCGCATTTTTGGGCGAGGAACCAATTGGGATGTCGAATGCAGTGGTGGAGGCGGTCCCGTAATTGACGAGGGATTCTGTCGCGGTAACCGGGACCAAATCGGCCTTGACAGATGTACGAAAGACGAAGTCGCCGTTGCTTTGTGGCCCGTCGTCCTGGCGCGTCGGGCTGCCGAGCAAAAAGTCGAGACTGCCAAAACCGACACTAGTTGCATATGGCCAATCGAATTCAGCCGCGTCTATGACTGTGCCGCATCGGCTTCGCCGACTAGCGACCCCAGTCGCCGGCGCAAGCCGAGGAGGATGCAGGTCGGCGGCGAACATTTTAGTGTCCGCTAAAACCATGTTGTGAGTGCTGTAGCTCGGCGCACCGCATGGGACGGCCACGGCGCTTCTAATCTCGTTGCCATAGTGCAGCCAGTTAAATTCAAGCGCAGTTATCGCCCCTCCGCATCGGTTAACGGCTGTCTTGATCGGTGGAATCTGGACCGCGCAACGGGAATCCAGGCTATCGGCGAGCGTTGTGCCGTTCACCAACTTCACGTCGCAACTGCCGCGGCGAGGCCACTCGATCTTTCTTGAAGCAAGCAAAACGTCGACCTCATTCAGGATCCGGCAGAGATAGACGAAAGCAAGTCGATCCGCGTCACCACGCAGGCCCTCGACGAAAGCAGCCAAAATATCGGTCGACGAACCATTTGGACGCGGGTGACAGACTAAATCAGCCAAATCGGAACTCGCTCGGAATAGAGGGCTTCGGTCAGCATGAATTAGAGACGTCATGCGTAGTTCCAAGGAAATGAGATGTTCGAAAGCGTCGTACGCGAACATGAACCAGAGCGGAATATCGACACGGTGTTTCGTATCAAAATCACCTCCCCGAGAGACGAAGAATTCGACCAGTTCGCATTCTTCGACAAAGTTATCGAAATCCAAATCAAGTAGAAGAGGCAAAGGCATAACATTCCTATAGGGCGGTTCAGGCCCATCCGAGGATCTGAAATCGCAATCAAGAAATATTTCTTCGCCGGTGCTTTCGTCAGTCGCAAAGTAAATAAGGAAAACGTTTCCTACCGCTTCTTTAATTCCGCTTGCTGCGCAAAGTAGCCGAAATGGGCAGCCATCGTTGAGCACCTTAGCTACATCAGCATCGAGACGTGATTGAAGCCAGCTAGGCAGCCGAGCCCATTGTTCATGAAAACCATCAGTGAATAAAGGTTTCTTGGCTGTGCTTTTCATGGGCTTCGTTCTCCGGGTCCCAAAGAGCTCATGTCACTTTACGAAGGCCCGATGGGTAAAAGACCATCCACTCAATCATGTAACTATACACATCCTGATGGACTTGTACACATGTACATCTGTTCATTGTCGAAAGTATGCCGATCGCCGATCTTACCGCAGCGCAGCACGATCATCTGCCCCTCCAACATGTTGGCTTTGCGGGAGTTTAGGCTCTGGATCGAGAATACTAAGCCGCTTCAATTTTATCCAGCCGCCTTTCCGATCACGCCCTCGCGCTTCTTCAGCACCCGGTAATAGCTCCACCACAGAAGCGCCGCGGCACCTCGCAGCGGCCGCCACGTCTCCCCCAGCGGCGCCATCTGTTTCGGGGTCGGCCGGGTCTCAAGGCCGAGGCCGACCTTGACGGCTTCCTGGATGGCGATATCGCCGGCGGGCCAGGCGTCGCCATGGCCGAGGCAGAACAGCAGGTAGACGTCGGCGGTCCACGGGCCGATGCCGTGCAGCGCCGTGAGGGTATTGTGCGCGGCGTCGGCGTCCTCGTTGGCCAGCACGTCGAGATTGAGCCGTTCGGAAGCGATCTCGCGCGCCAGATTCTTCAGGGTCTTGATCTTGGCCGCCGACAGCCCGAGCCGGCCGAGCCGGTCGGCGCGTGCCTTTCGCAAGGCGTCATGATCGAACGGGTCGAATGCGGCGCTGACACGGCCCCAGATCGCCGCGGCGCTGGCGGTGGAGACCTGCTGGCCGCAGACGATGTGGGCCAGCCCGGCAAAGCCGGGCTCGCGCCGCCGCAGCGCCGGCATCCCGGTCAGCGCGAAGATCGGTTTTAGCCGCGGATCCAGTTTTATCAGCGCATGGACGGCGTCTTCGAGGTCGGACTGGGTTTCGAGGTGGATGGGCATTGAAGGATTCCAAAGGTCGTCATGGGCGGGCTTGACCCGCGCATCCATCTCCTATCGTAACAGAGTCTCGTAGGGGATGGATTGCCGGATCAAGTCCGGCAATGACGAGTGTTGGGAAGTCATGTCGCCCGTCTTCCGCTTTGCGCCGAGCCCGAACGGCTATCTGCATCTTGGCCACGCTTTTTCGGCGCTGCTGAATTTTGATCTGGCGCGCCGGAGCGGCGGCCGCTTGCTGCTGCGCATCGAGGATATCGATCCGGCGCGCTGCCGGCCGGAATTCGAGGCCGCGATCTTTGAGGATCTCGCCTGGCTCGGGATCTCATGGGAAACGCCGGTGCGGCGGCAGTCCGAGCACCTCGCGGACTATCGCGCCGCGCTGGAGAAGCTGATGGCGATGGGGCTGATCTATCCCGCGTTCGAAAGCCGCGCCGAAATCGCAAGGCTGGTGGCGCAGCGCGAGGCGCAGGCGCCCTGGCCGCGCGATCCCGATGGCGCGCCGCTATATCCGGGGACGGCGAAGTCGCTGGCGCCGGACGAGCGGGGGCGCCTGCTTCAGTCGGGCATGCCCTATGCGCTGCGGCTCGACATGGCGGCGGCGCGCGCGCTGGTCCCCGATCCCGGCTGGACCGAGCATGGCGAAGGTCCCGGCGGCGAGACTGGCGCGGTGGCCGCCCGGCCTCAAGACTGGGGCGACGTCATTCTCGCGCGCAAGGAGACGCCGACCAGCTATCATCTGTCGGTTGTGATCGACGACGCCTTGCAGGGCGTCACCGAGGTGGTGCGGGGCGCGGACCTGTTCCGGTCGACCGGCGTGCACCGGTTGCTGCAGCAACTGCTCGGTTTGCCGCAGCCGGCCTGGCGGCACCACCGTCTCGTGCCCGACGGCGAGGGGCGGAAGCTGTCGAAGTCGTCAGGGTCCACCGGTATCCACGAACTCCGGGCCGCGGGAGCGACGCCAGCTGAAATCCGAAGCCTGATCGGCCTGCCTTAATTCGCCCCCCGGATGTTCCAGGTCTGGGGTCCCCTCGGCGTGACTCTTCACGCTCCGCCGTGGCATGGTGCGGCAGGGCACGATCGGGGGAATCATGGCGTTGGAGTCGCGCTCACGGCGCCCGGCGCGGGCGTCGAAAGGACGGCCAGCGAAAAAGCGGATCGCAACGGTTGCCGCGGGCAAGGCGCGCAAGCGCGCCGCCGTGACTGGCGCTCCCGGCATGGTCGAGGCGGCACTCGCGGCGTTTGCCCATGAGGTCCGCACCCCGCTGACCGGAATTCTCGCGATCAGCGACCTGCTGGCGACTTCCGACCTCGACGAGCGCGAGCGGCGCTGGGTCGATACCATCAAGGCCGGCGCCGAGCACCTCGCCAGCCTCGCCACCTTGTTCGTCGATGCCGCCAGGAGTCGCGGCTCCGGGCTGGGGGTGCGGCAGGACTTCTTCGATCTGCGCGCGCTCGCCCGCAGCGTCGGGGATTCGCTGGCCGGCCGGGCGACGGCGAAAGGCCTGCAATCCCGCGTCGAGATTTCCGAAAAACTGCCGGCGTTCGTGATCGGCGATCCCGTGCGGCTGCGCGCGGCGCTGGAAAACCTGATCGACAATGCCGCCAAGTTCACCGAAGCCGGCGGCGTCGGGCTCACGGTCAGGCCGACACGCGGGCCGAAAGGCAAGGTCAGCATCGCGTTCGCGGTTTCCGACAGCGGCATCGGCCTCACGCTCAGCGAGATCAAACGCCTGTTCCGGCCGTTCTCGCAGGCCAATGTCTCGATCGCGTCGCGCTTCGGCGGCGCCGGGCTCGGGCTGTCGTCGGTCAAGGCGCTGGCGCGGGCGATGGGCGGCGACATCATCGTGGCGCAGCGGCCGGGCGGCGGCGCCACCTTCACCCTCCGCGTGACGCTGGCCCGCGCCAGGGCGCCGAAAGCGGCCAGTTCGGGCACGGATGCGGATTCCCGGCCGGATCAGGCGAGAAGCCTGCGCGTTCTCAGCGTCGAGGACAATCCGTTCGGCCGCGTCGTGCTCAATGCGATCCTCACCGAACTCGGCCACCAGGCCGAATTCATCGGGCGCGGCGAGATCGCCGCCGAGCGGCTCGCGGAAGGCGCGTTCGATGCGGTGCTGATGGACATGGTGTTGCCGGGCATCAACGGAATCGAGGCTATCAGGCGAATTCGCAAGCTGCGCGCGCCGTTCGGCCGCGTCGCCATCATCGGGGTGTCGGGCCGCGGCGAGGACGAGGCGGCATCGCGCGAAGCCGGCGCCGACGCTTTTCTGGTCAAGCCTGTGAGTCCAAGGGCTCTAGCGACTGCGCTGCTTGAAGCGACACGCCGCGCGGCAGCCGCGACTTGATGATCGACGCGTTCAGTTCGCCGCCGAACACGAAGATCGCGGCGATGAAATACAGGAACACCAGCGCGATGATGACTGACGCCAGGCCGGCATACATCGTGACGTAGTTGTTGGCGAAGCGGGCGAGATATTGTCCGAACACGATGCCTGACAGCAGCGACGCCACGAAGGTGAAGAGAATGCCGGGCAGGATCTGCAGGAAGCTGCGGCGGCCCGCCGGCAGCCAGGCGTGCAGGATGAACAGGGCGATCACCAACGCCGCGACGGTAATGCCGTAGCGCGCGACGTTGAGAAAATGTTCGTTGGTCTCCACGATCAGCGGAATCCAGCGCCGCGCCGCCTCCAGCATCAGCGGGCCGAGCACGATCAGGAACGCCATCGCCAGCGCGGTGAAGGCGGCGATCAGGGTGTAGCCGATCGATTCCAGCCGCAGCCAGTACCAGCTCCGCGGCTCGATCACCGAATAGGCGCGGTTCAATCCGACCCGCAGGCTTTCGATGCCGTTGGAGGCGAAGTACACCGCAAGCACGAGGCCGATGGTGAGGGCATCGCCGCGCGTCGTGGTCAGCACGTCGTGGATTTCGCCGGACAGCGAATCCGCCACCTGTTGCGGCCAGGTCTGCAGCATCAGCGCCACCGCCTGATCGGCGAGTTCCTTGGAGCCGAAGAATCCGGCCAGCGAGGTCAGCACGATCAGAAACGGAAACAGCGCCATCAACGCCGACAGCGCGATATGGCTGGCGATCGCCCAGCCGTCATCGGCGAGAAACGTATAGAACGCATCCATGACGACCAGATAGACGTAGCGGATCTGCCTCACATTTCACCCTGACGGAGCGGTCGATTCGTTCGACCGGCGACAAATCGGTAATGCTGCCCATCCTTCGAGACGGCCGCTTCGCTGCCTCCTCAGGATGAGGTTAACTTGCTGAAACACAACAACCTCATGCTGAGGAGCGAGCGGCGCGAGCGTCTCGAAGCATGGGCCGCAAGCGACTCGCCGATCGCACACCGTCAGCAGCGGCTAGCTTCTGATATTATTGCACAAAAAGCCAGATCGTTGGGCCGGGGACAGGCCTCGTCTTGACGGATGGCGGAGCGCCCGGCACGGTGTTATGTAGCGCCGATGGCATCCTTCCTGAGTTCGATCCTCCTTCCCGTCGCGGTCGCCGCAGTCGCGATCGTCCTGCTGCTCGGTCTCATCAACATGATGCGGGGCGGGTCGCCTGACCGCTCGCAGAAACTGATGCGGCTGCGGGTGTTGCTGCAATTCATCGCCATCGTCATCACCATGCTCGCGGTCTGGGCGATGAGCCGCCATTGAGCCGCTGAAGGGGAGAGCCATGGTCGTCCTCAATCGTATCTACACAAGGACCGGCGACGACGGCACCACGGCGCTCGGCAGCGGCGAACGCCGCCCCAAATACGATTTGCGCATCGCGGCCTATGGAACCGTCGACGAGACCAACGCCGCGATCGGCATGGTCCGGCTGCATCTGGCCGAGGCGCGCGAGATCGATGCGATGCTCGGCCTGATCCAGAACGACCTGTTCGACCTCGGCGCCGACCTCGCGGTGCCCGAGCGCCAGGGCAAGGCGGAGCGGCTGCGGATGCTGGCAAGCCAGGTCGAGCGGCTCGAGCGCGACATCGACAGCTTGAATGCCGAGCTGGCGCCATTGACCTCCTTCGTGCTGCCCGGAGGGACGCCGGCGGCGGCCCACCTGCATCTGGCGCGCACCATATGCCGCCGCGCGGAACGGATCATGGTGGAACTCGCGGCCAGGCCGGACGAGCCGGTCAGCGACGCCGGGATCCAGTACATCAACCGGCTGTCGGATTTCCTGTTCGTCGCCAGCCGCGCCGTCAATCATAACGGCGCCGGCGACGTGTTGTGGGTGCCCGGCCAAAATCGCTGAAGCAGCCATGCCGGGCGGCTTCCCGGGCCGATTTTTGGCTTTCGCGCGTTGACCGCCGATAGCGGGACCTTTAGGTTCCGCGCCCAAGCTGATTGCTGCCAAAATTCAAGCGAAAGAGGGTCGATGAAGGTTCTGGTGCCGGTAAAGCGGGTGGTCGATTACAACGTCAAGGTCCGGGTCAAGAGCGACGGATCGGGCGTCGAACTATCCAACGTCAAGATGTCGATGAATCCGTTCGACGAAATTGCCGTCGAGGAGGCCCTGCGCCTGAAAGAGGCCGGCAAGGCAACCGAGGTCGTGGTGGTGTCGATCGGCCCCGCCCAGGCGTCCGAGACCATCCGCACCGGTCTCGCCATGGGCGCCGATCGCGGCATCCTGGTTAAGGCTGACGGTAATGTCGAGCCGCTGGCGGTGGCGAAGATCCTCAAGGCTATCGTCGACGAAGAGCAGCCCGGCCTCGTCATTCTCGGCAAGCAGGCGATCGACGACGATTCCAACCAGACCGGCCAGATGCTGGCCGCCTTGCTTGGATGGTCGCAGGCGACCTTTGCCTCCAAGCTCGAAGTCGAAGGTTCCGATTTCAAGGTGACGCGCGAAGTCGACGGCGGCCTGCAGACCCTGAAACTGAAGGGACCGGCGATCGTCACGACCGACTTGCGGCTGAACGAGCCGCGCTACGCCAGCCTGCCCAACATCATGAAGGCGAAGAAGAAGCCGATTGCCGACAAGAGCGCGTCCGATTACGGCGTCGATCTGACCGCCCATCTCGAAATCCTCAAGACCACCGAGCCGCCGGGCCGCAAGGGAGGCGTCAAGGTCAAGGACGTCGCCGAGCTGGTGTCGAAACTCAAGAACGAAGCCGGGGTTCTCTAAATGACCACGCTGTTGATTGCCGAACACGAACACGCCACCCTGAAGGACTCCACCAACAAGGCGCTGACCGCGGCCACCCAATTGGGCGCCGAGGTCCACGTGCTGGTCGCCGGCGGCGGCGAGGGCACCAGGGCCGCGGCCGAAGCCGCCGCCAAGCTCGCCGGCGTCACCAAGGTTCTGGTCGCCGAGGGCGATGCCTATGCCCACGATCTGGCCGAGCCGCTCGCAGCCCTGATCGTGGCGCTGGCGCCCGCCTATGACGCCTTTGTCGCGCCCGCGACCTCGCGTTTCAAGAATGTGATGCCGCGCGTCGCCGCGCTGCTCGACGTCATGCAGGTGTCGGAAATCATCAAGGTGGTGTCGCCGGATACCTTCGAACGGCCGATCTATGCCGGCAATGCGATCCAGACGGTCAAATCCAAAGACGCCAAGAAGGTCATCACGGTGCGGACCTCGACCTTCGCCGCGGCCGGCGACGGCGGCAGCGCCGCAATCGAAAATGCCGCCTCCGCAGCCGATCCCGGCCTCTCCAGTTTCATCGGCGAGGAAGTGGCAAAAAGCGATCGTCCGGAACTGACGTCGGCGAAAATCATCGTCTCCGGCGGCCGCGCGATGCAGAGCCGCGAGAACTTCGCCAAATATATCGAGCCGCTCGCCGACAAGCTCGGCGCCGGCGTCGGCGCCTCGCGCGCCGCGGTCGATGCCGGATATGCGCCGAACGACTGGCAGGTCGGGCAGACAGGCAAGGTGGTGGCGCCGGAACTTTATGTCGCCATCGGTATTTCAGGCGCCATTCAGCATCTCGCCGGCATGAAGGATTCCAAGGTGATCGTCGCGATCAACAAGGATGAAGACGCGCCGATCTTCCAGGTCGCCGATTACGGACTGGTCGCGGACCTCTACCAGGCGGTTCCCGAACTGACCGAGGCGCTCGGCAAGCTCGGAAAGTAACGACGATTCCAGTATCCGGCCGGATGAATCGGACTCCGGCCGGTGTTTATGCAAGAGAGGGTGGACGCGCGAGCCGCGTCTTCCCCGGTGAGATGATAAAATGGCGGTGATGATCAACAAGGTCGGTGTGATCGGCTCGGGCCAGATGGGCAGCGGGATCGCGCATGTGGCGGCGCTGGCCGGGCTCGACGTGGTGCTGAACGATATCTCCGAAGACCGCCTGAAGTCCGCCATGGCGACCATCAACGGCAACCTGTCCCGGCAGGTCGCCAAGAAGATCATCTCGGAGGATGCCCGCAAGCAGGCGCTGGGCCGGATCGTTACCGCGGAGACCATGGACGGGCTCGCCGACTGCGACCTGGTGATCGAAAGCGCGGTCGAGAAGGAAGAGATCAAGCGCAAGATCTTCCACGATCTGTGCGCGGTGCTGAAGCCGGACGCCATCGTCGCCTCCAACACCTCCTCGATCTCGATCACGCGGCTGGCCGCCTCCACCGACCGGCCGGAGCGCTTCATCGGCATTCACTTCATGAATCCGGTGCCGCTGATGGAGCTGGTCGAACTGATCCGCGGCATTGCCACCGACGATGCGACCTTCGACGCATCCAAGGAATTCGTCACCAGGCTCGGCAAGCAGATCGCGGTTTCCGAGGATTTCCCGGCCTTCATCGTCAACCGCATCCTGCTGCCGATGATCAACGAGGCGATCTACACGCTGTATGAGGGGGTCGGAAACGTCGAGGCGATCGATGCCGCGATGAAGCTCGGCGCCCACCATCCGATGGGGCCGCTGGAACTGGCCGATTTCATCGGGCTGGATACCTGCCTGTCGATCATCCAGGTGCTGCACGAGGGCCTCGCCGATTCCAAGTACCGGCCGTGCCCGCTGTTGGTAAAATACGTCGAGGCCGGCTGGCTCGGCCGCAAGACCCAGCGCGGTTTCTACGACTACCGCGGCGACAAGCCGGTCCCGACGCGCTGATGGTCGATTCACAGGGTGGGCAAAGGCGCCCTTGCGCCGTGCCCACCATGTTGGCCACCACGATGCGATAGCTGGTGGGCACGGCGCGAAAAGCGCGCCTTTGTCCACCCTACGTTCTCTACGGTGCGCCAACGCATGTCCGCCTGTTGATAAGTCAGGGACAGTGCGGGGAAAACCAGTTCGATTCGTTCGTGATTGGAGAGACTTGCACGGTTTTTTTCGGGACACTCATGCCTGTGGAAAACACCGCTGACTGCCTCCGGGGATACCCATCATTAACCGTCCGCTGGGTAGGGTGCCCCCGTTAGGGAGTAGTGCGTATGGATATGATGGCAATGGTGAGCAGCATGCTCGCGATGAAGGCGGCGGGCACCCAAGGGCAGATAGCTGCCTCGTTCATCAAGCAGAATGCGGATGCGGAGAAATCCGCGGTCATGACCCTGTTGGGCGCGGGGCAGAACTCGTCCGCCAACCTCGGCGCCGGCGTCGGCGGCAGCCTCGACGTTTCAGCCTGATACCCCATTTCTCGTCATTCCGGGTCCGCTCGTTGCACTCGCGTCCCGGAATGACGCTGTTCTAGTCTAGCCCGCCGGCTTCAGCGCTGCCTTGACCAGCTTGACGGCGTCGTCGCTGGCCCATTCCGCCGGGCCGGCGATGGTGGCGATCTCGCAGCCCTGGCGGTCGACCAGCACCGAAGTGGGCATCCCGAGCGCTCGTCCTACGGCTTTAAGATCCTGAAAAACCTTGGCTTTCGGGTCGCTGAAATAGCCGAGCCGGGTCAGGTTGCCCTCCTTCAGGAAATTTTTCGGCTTTTCCGGGTCGCGGGTGTCGATATTGATCGCCACCACCTCGAAATCGGGCCCGCCAAGCTTGGCCTGCAACTCGTCGAGCGCCGGCATCTCCTTGCGGCAGGGCACGCACCAGGTGGCCCACAGGTTCACCAGCACCATCCGCCCGCGCCAGTCCGATAATTTTTTGGGCTGACCCGCGGCATCGTCGAAAGCGAGGTCCGGCAGCCGCAGCGGGGCCGTGGCCATGGTCAGCGCGGCCACCTCGCCATGTGCCAAAGGCGCGATCTTGCGCGCCAACTGGACCGCTGGCCTGCAGACGGGATCGCCGGTTGGCCGGTTCAGCGCCCCGGTCCCGTAGAGGACGGCCGATCCGATCGCCACCCCGATCACGGCCGCGCCGATCGCAAGCGGCATCCGGCGCGCGGCGGCCCGAGGAGGTGTGGCGTCCCGGGGAGGCGGGGGCAGGTCAGGCATATCGTTTGTCATCCTGTATCAGATACGGCTATGCAGAGCAGGGATTGCGGACGGTTCGCATCAGTGCGGAGTTTCCGTTCGCGGGCCTGACGATCAACGGCAGGCATGAATAATAGGTCATGAGCAGCAAGTCATGAGCAACAAGATGTGGGGCGGCCGGTTCGGTGAGGGTCCCGACGCGATCATGGAAGAAATCAACGTCTCCATCGACGTCGACCGTCACATGTATGCCCAGGACATCGCCGCGTCCAAGGCCCACGCCGCGATGCTTGCCGCCCAAGGCATCATCACCGCAACTGATGCGAAAAATATCGCCAGGGGTCTAGACACGATTTTGTCAGAAATCGACAAGGGATCGTTCGATTTCAAGCGCGCGCTCGAGGACATTCACATGAATGTCGAGAGCCGGCTCGGCGAGCTGATCGGGCCTGCCTCGGGGCGATTGCACACCGCGCGTTCCCGCAACGACCAGGTCGCAACCGATTTCAGGCTCTACGTCCGCGACACCATCGACGAGATCGATGCCTCGCTGGCCGCGTTTCAGCACGCGCTGGTGACGCGGGCGCTGGAACATGCCGGCACGGTGATGCCCGGTTTCACCCACCTGCAGACCGCCCAGCCCGTCACGTTCGGGCATCATCTGCTGGCCTATGTCGAGATGGCGGCGCGCGACCGCGGCCGTTTTGCCGATGCGCGCAAGCGGCTCAACGAATCGCCGCTGGGTGCCGCGGCGCTGGCCGGCACCTCGTTCCCGATCGACCGCGACGCCACCGCCAAGGCGCTCGGCTTCGACCGTCCCATGGCCAATTCGCTCGATGCGGTGTCGGACCGCGATTTCGTGCTGGAAACCCTGTCGGCGGCGGCGATCGCCTCGGTGCATCTGTCGCGCTTCGCCGAGGAGATCGTGATCTGGACTTCGCCGCTGGTCGGCCTGGTGCGGCTGTCCGACAAGTTCACCTCCGGCTCCTCGATCATGCCGCAGAAGCGCAACCCTGATGCCGCCGAGCTGGTGCGCGCCAAGACCGGCCGGGTGATCGGCGCGCTCACCGCCCTGCTGATCGTGATGAAGGGGCTGCCGCTGGCCTATCAAAAGGACATGCAGGAGGACAAGCAGGGCGCGATGGAGGCGTTCGGCGCGCTGTCGCTGGCGGTCCGGGCGATGACCGGCATGGTTCTGGACATCGTGCCCGACGAGGCCAAAATGAAATCCGCTGCCGGCGAGGGCTATGCCACGGCGACCGATCTCGCGGACTGGCTGGTGCGGACGCTGAAGATGCCGTTCCGCGAGGCCCATCACGTCACCGGGCGCATCGTCGGGATGGCCTCGGACAAAAGCGTGCCGCTGCACGAACTCCCCTTGAAGGACATGCAGGCGATCGAGCCGAAGATCACCAGGGAGGCCTTGGCCACCCTTTCGGTGGAAGCGTCGGTGAAAAGCCGCATCAGCTATGGCGGCACCGCCCCGAAAAATGTGCTGGCGCAGGCCAGGGCGTGGCTGAAGCGGCTGGAAAAGCAGCGAAAGTTGGGCTGACCCTGCAAATTTGGCTGCAATTTCGTGATAGTCCAGCTCTCGCCAGAACCGGGCAATCTTTGTATGGTGCCGCCGCATTGGGGATTTTGTCGTGAATCGTAGGTTGGGCCCGACATCTTCGGGATGGGCGATCATCGTTTTGAGCGCGGCCGCGCTGGCGCTCGGAGGCTGCGGCCGCAAGGGCGGGCTCGATCTGCCGCCGAACGCCGCGTCGCAGGCGTCATCAGCGGCGGCGCCCAACGAGACCGATGTCGAAGCCGAGCGGGCCGCGCAGGGCGCGTTCAATCCGTCGTCCGGAACCAGCGATCCGTCGGGCACCGCGCCGCGAGGCCGCAAGAAAGCCTTCGTTCTCGATCCGCTTCTCGACTGAGCCAGCCATGAACCATTTCGACTATCGCAACGGCGTGCTGCACGCCGAGGCGGTTAATCTTATCGAACTGGCGGAAGCCGTCGGCACGCCGTTCTACTGCTATTCGACCGCCACCCTGGAGCGTCATTACCGGGTGTTCAGCGAGGCCTTCGCCGGCGAGAAGACGCTGGTGTGCTATGCCATGAAGGCGAACTCCAACCAGTCGGTGCTGCGCACATTGGCAAAGCTCGGCGCCGGCGCCGACGTGGTATCCGGCGGCGAATTGAAGCGGGCGCTGGCCGCCGGCATTCCGCCGCGCAAGATCCTGTTCTCCGGCGTCGGCAAGACCGAAGCCGAGCTGCGTGCGGCGCTGGCCGAGGACATTCTCTGCATCAATGTCGAATCCGAGCCGGAACTGGAACTGCTGTCGCGGCTGGCCAGCGAGACCGGCAAGACCGCGCGGATCTCGGTGCGGGTCAATCCCGACGTCGATTCCGGCTCGCACGCGAAAATCTCGACCGGCAAGTCCGAGAACAAGTTCGGCATTCCGCTGGCCCGCGCCCGCGCGGTCTATGCCCGCGCGGCCAAGTTGCCAGGCATCGAGGTCACCGGCGTCGACATGCATATCGGCAGCCAGGTCACGGATCTCGGCCCGCTGGAAACCGCCTTCCGGCTGCTGGCCGAATTCGTGCAGGTGCTGCGCGCCGACGGCCACACCATCTCGCATGTCGATTTCGGCGGCGGGCTCGGCATTCCCTATCACATGGACCGCGAAGCGCCGCCGCTGCCGTCGGCCTATGCCGCGATGGTCAAGCGGGTGACGCACAATCTCGGCTGCACGCTGATGTTCGAACCGGGCCGGATGATCGTCGGCAATGCCGGCATCCTGGTGGCGCGTGTGATCTATGTGAAGCATGGCGACGCCAGAAATTTCGTCATTCTCGACGCCGCCATGAACGACCTGATCCGCCCGACATTGTACGAGGCGCATCACGACATCCTGCCGGTCCGCGAGGCCGCCGCTGGCACGCCCACCATCCTGGCCGACGTGGTCGGCCCGGTCTGCGAAAGCGGCGACTATCTGGCGCTCGACCGCAAGCTGCCCGAGCCGAAGCCCGGCGACCTCATGGCGATCATGACCGCGGGCGCCTATGGCGCGGTGCAGTCCGGCACCTACAACACCCGCGCGCTGGTGCCGGAAGTGCTGGTCAAGGACGATCAATACGCCGTGGTGCGGCCAAGGGTCGAGGTGGAAGAACTGATCGCGATGGATCGGACCGCGCCCTGGCTGTGAGTTCTTCGTGTCCCGGACGCGGTGCAGCGTTCTTCACGCTGCTCCGCAGAGCCGGGACCCAGTTCTGGCCAAACAAAAAGATGGGCCCCGGCTCGGCAGCACACCGCAAAGGCGCTGCGCTGCGTCCGGGGAACGGATCTTCACTTCGCGGCGTGGCCGCCTTTTGCCCCGCCCACCACCACACCCGCCGCCTGTTCGATCGGCTTGATCGCGGAGGTGAAATCCGATTCCGGGCCCATCTCGCGGATCACCACTTCCCAGAGCCGGCCGACCGCTTCGGCGACTTCCATCGACAGCCCCAGCGCCTTCATCTCTTCGAGGCAGAGCCGGACGTCCTTCACCATCAGCCCCGTCGCAAAGCCGAAATCGAAGCTGCGCGGCAGGATCGCGCGCGGAAACTTGTCGCGGCTCGCGGTGTTCATGCCCGAACCGGCATTGATGACGTCGATCATCACGGCGGGATCGAGCCCGGACTTGACGCCCATCACCACCGCCTCCGAGGTCGCGACGACAGCGGTGGCCGACAGCAGGTTGTTGGCGAGCTTCATGGTCTGCGCCGAGCCGGGCTTCTCGCCGATGACGAACACCTTGCCGATGACGCCGAGCGCGGACTTTGCCACCTCGAAATCCGCCTTCGGGCCCGACACCATCACCGCGAGCGTGCCCTTTTCGGCGCCGCCGACGCCGCCGCTGACGGGGCTGTCGAGCTGCACGATGTTCTTCTTCGCCAGCAGGTCGTGAATCTTCACGGCCATATGCGATCCGACGGTGGAGAGGTCGATGAAGCGCTTGATCAGTTTGCCTTCGATCACGCCGCCGGTGCCGGTCGCGACCTCGAGCGAGGCCTGCAGCGACGGCAGGCTCGCCAGCACGGTCTCGGCGCGGTCGGCGACGTCTTTCGGCGATGTCGCGGCCTTGGCGCCGAGCGCCACCAGCTGGTCGACGGCCTCCCGGCGCTGGTCGAACACGGTGAGTTGATGCCCGGCCTCGATCAGGCGGCGTGCCATGGGGAAGCCCATCTTGCCCAGGCCGATGAATCCGATGTCCATGTGATGTGTCCTTGAGTCTAAAACTTATTGCGAGGTCGGTACCGGTTGGGGCCGACCCGGATGCATGAAACAACCACCGGTGTCATCGCCCGGCTTGACCGGGCGACCCAGTATTCCAGAGACGCCGGCGATAGTGCCGAGAAGCCGCAGTGTACTGGATCGCCCGGTAATGGCGGGCGAAGACATTCCTTTTTGTGGCGGGCAGCTTCTCAACCCTTGTCGATTTCGGCGAACACTTCGCGTGCGATCCGAAAGCTGTCGACGCCCGCCGGCACGCCGGCATAGATCGCCACCTGCATGAAGATTTCGCGGATCTCATCCCTGGTCACGCCGTTGACCAGCGCGCCCTTGATGTGGGCCTTCAATTCGTGCGGCCGGTTCAGAATCGAGATCATCGACAGATTGAGCATGCTGCGGGTCTTGCGCGGCAGTTCCTCGCGGCCCCACACCGCGCCCCAGCAATATTCGGTGACCAGCTCCTGGAACGGCTTGTTGAAATCGTCTGAATTCTTCAGGGCGTTGGCGACATAGGCCTCGCCCAGCACCGCCTTGCGAATTTCCAGTCCCTTGTCGTGCGTTTTCTGGTCCATGACGTTTCCTTGGCATTTCCTTGCGGGTGATCTTGATGGTTCGCGGCGGACGTTACGGGGTCGGGGCTGCGCAGTCACGCCTTCGTGTTATGCGTATTTCCGGGTGTGGGTTTCATCAGGAACGGGTGCCTCACTGCCGCCGTTGTGCTAGGATTCCGTTCGGGCCAACCCGGAGAGTTGATTGAGCGGCGCCATTCCCGACCCGTCAGAGCCTGCGCGCGACCCCGACGCCGCCTCGCGGCTGCAGCTCGGTCAGGCCCTGCAGCGGGCGAAATACGCCATCGCGTGGGAGCAGACCTGGCCGCATCTGGCGCGGCTGCTGAGCCTGATCGGACTGTTTCTGGTGGTATCGTGGGCCGGATTGTGGCTGACGCTGCCGTTTATCGCGCGCGCCATCGGCATCGGCCTGTTCGTGCTGGCGGCGTTCGCCTCGCTCTGGCCGCTGGTAAAATTCCGCTGGCCGAGCCGCGAAGCCGCGCTCGGGCGGCTCGACCGCGGCACCGGCATCCGCCACCGCCCCGCCACCGCGCTGACCGATACGCTGGCGACCCGGGATCCGGTGGCGCTGGCGCTGTGGCAGGCGCAGCGCGAGCGCACGCTGGCTTCGCTCAAGCGTATCCGCGCCGGCCTGCCGTCGCCGCGGCTGCCGATCCACGATCCCTGGGCGCTGCGGGCGCTGGTCGCGGTGTTGCTGGTGGCGACCTATGTGGCCGCCGGCGACGAGCGCCGCTTGCGGATCGCTGCCGCGTTCGACTGGAACGGTGTGCTGGCGCCCGCCAATATCAGGGTCGATGCCTGGGTGACGCCGCCCTTGTACACCGGCAAGCCCCCGATCATCCTGTCGGCTGCGAACAAGGACGCCGCGGCGCCTGCGGCAGGGCCCGCCGGGCCGCTGCCGGTTCCCGCGGGTTCCACGTTGATCGTGCGCTCCAGCGGCGGCACGCTCGATGTGGCGACGTCTGGCTCCGTCACCGAGGCCGCCGCGGTCGAGCAGGCGCCCAAAGGCACCAACGAGAAGCAGTTCACCATCGCCGGCGACGGCACCGCGCAGGTCCGCTCGCCCTCCGGGCAGCCGCAATGGAAGTTCAGTGCCACCGCCGATCGCGCGCCGACCATTGCGCTCGCCAAGGATCCGGAACGCCAGGCCCGCGGCTCGCTGCAGATGTCCTACAAGATCGAGGACGACTACGGCGTCACCGAAGCGCAGGCGCGTTTCGCGGCCCGCCCCGGTGATCAGGCCGGGAACCCTGTAAAGGACCCTGCAAAGGACGCGACGCCGCCGCGGCCGCTGTTCGACGCGCCGCAGTTTGCGCTGGCGCTGCCCAATGCCCGCACCCGCAACGGCGTCGGGCAGACCGTCAAGGATCTCTCCGAAGACCCCTATGCCGGCGCCGACGTCACCCTGACCCTGACGGCGAAGGACGAGGCCGGCAATGAGGGCACCAGCGAGCCGTTCGAGATGCGGCTTCCGGAGCGGCTGTTCACCAAGCCGCTGGCGCGCGCGCTGATCGAGCAGCGCCGCATCCTGGCGCTCGACGCCAATCAGATCGGGCAGGTCCATGCCGCGCTCGATGCGCTGATGATCGCGCCGCATCTGTTCACGCCCGAAGCCGGCCAGTATCTCGGTCTCTACAGCGTGACGCGGCAGCTGGAGGCTTCCCGCACCGATCCGGCGCTGCGCGAGGTCGTCGCCGCGCTGTGGGCGCTCGCCGTCACTATCGAGGACGGCGATATCACCGACGTCGAGAAAGCGTTGCGGGCCGCCCAGGAAGCGCTCAAGCAGGCGCTGGAGCGCGGCGCCAGCGACGAGGAGATCAAGAAGCTCACCGAAAACCTGCGCGCGGCGCTGGACAATTTCATGCGCCAGCTCGCAGAGCAGATGCAGAAGAATCCGCAGCAACTGGCGCGGCCGCTCGATCCCAATACCAAAGTCCTGAGCCAGCAGGATCTCAAGAACATGATCGACCGCATGGAGCGCCTGTCGCGCTCCGGCGACAAGGATGCGGCCAAACAGCTGCTCGAGCAATTGCAGCAGATGCTGGAAAACCTGCAGATGGCGCAGCCCGGCCAATCCGGCGACGGCGACATGCAGGAGGCGCTGAACGAACTCGGCGACATGATCCGCAAGCAGCAGCAGTTGCGCGACAAGACCTTCAAGCAGGGCCAGGATTCGCGCCGCGAGCGCCAGCGCGGCAAGCAGGGCGACAAGGGCATGGGCGAACTGCAGCAGGATCAGCAGGGCCTACGCGACCGGCTCAGGAAACTGCAGCAGGAACTCGCCAAGCGCGGCATGGGGCAGGGCCAGCGCGGCGAGAAGGGTGAAAAGGGTCAGCAGGGCCAGCAAGGTCAGGGTGAGCAAGGCGAAGAAGGCGACGGCGAGGGCGGCGACGGCCTCGGCGATGCCGATTCCGCGATGGGCGACGCCACCGGCAGGCTCGGTGACGGCAACGCCGATGGCGCGGTGGATTCGCAAGGCAAGGCGCTGGAAGCGCTGCGCAAGGGCGCCCAGAAGCTCGCCGAGGCGATGCAGCAGGGCGACGGCGAGGGTCAGGGCGACGGCCCGGGCCAGCGCCCCGGACGCCAGCAGAGCGGCGCTGCCCAGAACGATCCGCTGGGCCGTCCGCTGCGCGGGCGCGAATTCCCCGACGATCCCTCGGTCAAGATCCCCGACGAGATCGACGTGCAGCGGGTACGCCGAATTCTGGAGGAACTTCGCCGCCGGCTCGGCGATTCACTGCGCCCGCAGATCGAACTCGATTACATCGAGCGGCTGCTGAAGGATTATTGAGGCTCTTTCGCCTCCGCAACACTGTCGTCACCCGCGCAGGCGGGTGATCCAGTATTCCAGAGACGCCAGCGATAGAGGCGAGAAGCCACGGCGTACTGGATCCCCCGCATGCGCGGGGGATGACGAGTTGAATGTGTTGCGCTTTCGGGGCGCGCGATGACGTCAAATCAGCTAACCCGCCTTCTTCGCCGCCAGGGCATCGGTCACCGCGGTGCGGATATCGGCGACCGAGAACGGTTTCGTCACCACGTCGTGCACGATGGCGCTGAGGCCGTGCGCGCGTTCGCGTTGGTCGGCAAAACCGGTCATCAACAGGATCGTCAGATCCGGAAAATCCCGCGCCACGGCCAGCGCCAGCGCGATGCCGTCCATCACAGGCATCTTGATGTCGGTGAGCAGCAGGTCGAAGGCGCCGTTTTCGCGGGTCAGGATGTCAAGCGCTTCGGCGCCGTCTTCGGCGGTGACGATGGCATGGCCGTCCATGGCGATCGCGCGCGCCACCAGCGAGCGCATGGATTCTTCATCGTCGGCGATCAGCACGCGCGGCATCGGGCATCCATCCTTGGCCAGCGGGACTATAGCGGTTTCGGGCGATGTGCGCGGCAAGAAAGCGCGTCACAACAGGACCCGGCGCCCGGTTCAGACATTGCCGCCGGCGATATCCCGCTTGTGGAAGAAACGTACATCGATATTGCGGCCTTCGGGCGGCGGCGAGGCCAGCCGCGACTTGAACCAGGCGCGTTCGCCCGGCCGCAGCACGGGCTGCTCCAGTACCGCGTTCCAGGCATAGATTTCCGCGCCCTGCGCGTCGCGGACGCTGAAGCGCAGCCGCGGCAGCTGAACGGTCTTCTTGGCTTCGCCCGTGATCACGCCCTCGATCACCAGCACCGGCTTGCCGTCCACGGTTTCGGACGTGATCTTGACGTCCTTGAACATCAGTCCGCGCAGGTTCACCTCGAGGCCGACCATGCGGTAGAAGTCGGCAGTTTGCGGCAGCAGCCGCACCACCTCGACCCGCCAGATCAGCAGCGCCAGCGCCAGCGCGCCCATCGCGGCGCAGGCCATCGCGGGGCTGACAAACGATTTGCGCAGGCCACGGGCCGGCGACGCCGGTCGACTGAAGAGCTTGCGGAACCAGGACAGCCGCTGCGGTCGCGCCGCGGTAACCTGCAAACCGTCCTGGGCGACCGAGGCCCAGTTGGTGTCGTCGGGCGAAGTTTCGCCGGGCCAGTCGGCCGATATCGAGGGGCTGTCGACCACCGGCGTGCCGGCGCCGTCGTCTTCAGCCGCCATCGCTTCCCATTCCGCGAGGGTGTCGTCGGCGCCGGCCTGGGCGGAGGCCTGCGCCATGGCAGGCGCGGCCACCGCCAGTTCGGTCGCATCCTCCGGCCTCGCCAGCCAGACTTCCTTGCAGCGGGAACAGCGCACGGTACGGCCGGCCGCGCCCAGAGTAGCCGGATTAACGGCATAGGACGTGGTGCAATGGGGGCAGATGATTTGCATGGAGCGGATCTCCACAATGACGCTGGCGGGATGCTACAACGCGAGCGTTAACGAATCGGAAACCATAACCGAAGCACAACCATTTTGTCCGGTTCGCAAAGGCCGCGAAGCCGGCCAATCGCAGGCCCAGGGCTTTCAAGTAACTGGCTTTCAAGCAACTGGCTTTCAGGTAACTGGCTTTCCGGTCTCGCTGCTTTCCGGTCACGCCCATATCGAACGGAGCTGAGCTTGGTTCGGTTCGAAAATGTCGGATTGCGTTACGGGCTCGGCCCGGAGATTCTGCGCGACCTCAATTTCCTGATCCCCGCCCATTCCTTCCAGTTCCTGACCGGCCCGTCCGGCGCCGGCAAGACCTCGCTGCTGCGGCTGTTGTTCCTGTCGTTGCGGCCGACCCGCGGCCTCGTCAATCTGTTCGGCCACGACGTCTCGCTGCTCAGCAAGGATCAGATCGCCGACCTGCGCAAGCGCATCGGCATCGTGCTGCAGGACTTCCGCCTGCTCGATCACATGACAACCTACGAAAACGTCGCGCTGCCGTTCCGGGTGATGGGGCGCGACGAATCCAGCTACCGCAGGGAGGTTATCGATCTGCTCAAATGGGTCGGCCTCGGCGAGCGGATGGATGCGCTGCCGCCGGTGCTGTCCGGCGGCGAGAAGCAGCGCGCGGCGATCGCCCGTGCCGTGATCTCGCGGCCGCAACTGCTGCTGGCGGACGAGCCGACCGGCAACGTCGATCCGACGCTGGGGCGGCGGTTGCTGCGGCTGTTCATCGAACTGAACAAGTCCGGCACCGCGGTCATCATCGCGACCCACGACATGACGCTGATGGACCAGTACGATGCGCGGCGGCTGGTGCTGCATCAGGGACGGTTGCATATCTATGAGTAGAACCGGCGACGATCACGGGCCCCTGGTGGATCTCGGACATGAGCGTCCGCAGGTGCCGGCACGCGCGCGCAACCTGTCGCCGATCGTGCCGCGCGCCTCGATCGCGGGCCGCGCGCTGGTCGCGGTGGTCGCCATCATGACCTTCCTCGCCTCGATAACCACCGGCGCGGTGCTGCTGGTGAGCGCGTCGGCGGCGGAGTGGCAGTCCGAGGTCGCGAGCGAAATCACCATCCAGGTGCGCCCCGCCGCCGGGCGCGATATCGAGCGCGATGTGGCGGCGGTCGCCGAGGCGATGCGGGCGCAGTCCGGCATCGTCGAGATCAAGCCCTTCACCCGGGAGGAGTCCGCCAGACTGCTGGAGCCATGGCTCGGCACCGGATTGTCGTTCGACGATCTGCCGGTACCGCGCGTCATCGTGGCGCGGGTTGCGCCGGGCACCGGGCTCGATCTGACGGCGTTGCGCGGCCGGGTGATGCAGGCGGCGCCGAGCGCCAGCGTCGACGATCACCGCGCCTGGATCGAGCGGATGCGGTCGATGACCGGCGCCACCGTGTTCGCCGGCATCGGCATCCTCGCGCTGGTGATCGTCGCGACCATCATTTCGGTATCGTTCGCGACGCGCGGCGCGATGGCGGCGAATCGCCCGATCGTCGAGGTCCTGCATTTCGTCGGCGCCGGAGACCGCTTTATCGCCAATCGCTTCCTGCGGCATTTTCTCAGGCTCGGCCTGCAGGGCGGCGTGATCGGCGGCGGCGTCGCCATGCTGCTGTTCGGGTTCTCCGAGTCGATCGCCGGCTGGTTCTCCGGCACCCCGGTCGGGGATCAGTTCGCGGCTTTGCTGGGGACGTTTTCGCTGCGCCCGTCGGGCTATCTGGCGCTGGCGGCGCAAGCGGCGCTGATCGCGGCGATCACCGCCTGGGCATCGCGGCGGACGCTGTTCGCGACCCTGGATGACATCGAGTGATGGCGCTTTCTTCTCCCCTCCCTCCGCTGCGTCCGCCGAAGCCGCTTGGCGAAGGCGGGCGAAGCGGCGGGGAGGGGTCGGGGGTGGGGGGTCTATCAGCGCAATCGACTGCCAGCGAGTTTGCGGAAGCGCCCCCCACCCCCGACCCCTCCCCGCCACGCGCAAGGGCGCGTGGGAGGAGGGGAGGCTATACCTGAAAATTGCGCTACACTTGGGAAGAGAAAGTAAACAGCAACACCGCATGGTTTCGAATTCCGACGATAGATCGCCCGATGCCCCGGTCGCCGCGCCGAGGGGATGGCTGCGC
The DNA here is from genome assembly GCA_043811435.1 of Pseudomonadota bacterium. Taxonomy (GTDB): domain Bacteria; phylum Pseudomonadota; class Alphaproteobacteria; order Rhizobiales; family Xanthobacteraceae; genus Bradyrhizobium. The sequence continues at coordinate 21,050 of JBDRNF010000084.1, read as the reverse complement.
GCGACCATCGTGGCGTCGCTGGCGCTGGTGTTCGTTGGCGCCGCGGTCGGCTTTGTCGCCTTCCTGTCGCTGCTGCGCGGTGCCGAAGTGAAGCCCGAGCGCAGCGCCGACGGCATCGTGGTGCTCACCGGCGGCTCCTCGCGCGTTTCCGATGCGATGGAGCTTTTGGCCGGCGGCTACGGCAAGCGGCTGTTGATTTCAGGCGTGCATCCCACCAACGCCGCGAGCGACATTTCCCGGTCGCTGCCCGATAATCAGTCGCTGCTGGGCTGCTGCGTCGATCTCGACCGCTCCGCCGTCAATACCCGCAGCAATGCGGCGGAGACGCGGCGCTGGGCGCATGACCGCGGCTTCAAGTCGCTGATCGTGGTGACATCGAACTACCATATGCCGCGCGCCATCGTCGAATTGTCGCATGCGATGCCCGATATCGAGCTGATTCCGTTCGCGGTGGTCGGCGAAAAATGGCGGGACGAGCCGTGGTGGACGAGTGGCGCGACGTTGCGGCTGCTGCTATCGGAGTATGTCAAATACGTCGCCGCGGAGCTGCGGGTGCGCTTGGCCGATGCCGGTCTCGACCTGCCCGATCTCGCGGACCAGCCGGCCGGAACGCCAGCGGCGCGCAGACCGGCGACGGCTCAAGTCAACTGATCCAGGGTATTCCATGGTCTCGATCTTCCTGCGCTCGCTGGTCTACAACGTGCTGTTCTACGTGCTGCTGGTGTTCTGGAACGTGGTGGCCATTCCCACTTTCCTGATGCCGCGGCGCGCCTTCATGGCGGTTGCCAAGGCCTGGGCACGCAGCAGCGTCTGGCTGATGCGCGTCGTCTGCAACACCAGAATGGAGGTTCGCGGGCTGGAGAAAATCCCGGATGGACCGCTGATCGTGGCGGCGAAGCATCAGTCGATGTGGGAAACCTTCGCGCTGATGCCGTTCTTCGATGCGCCGCTGTTCATCTACAAGCGCGAGCTGGCCTGGATTCCCTTCTTCGGCTGGTATCTGATGAAGTCGGGCATGATCGGGGTCGACCGCAGCGGCGGCATGCGGTCGCTGATGGAGATGGCGCGGCGCGCGCCGAAGGAAATCCGCAGCGGCCGGCAACTGATCATCTTTCCCGAGGGCACAAGGCGCCCGGTCGGCGCGCCGCCGGATTACATGACCGGCGTCGGCCAGATCTATGCTTCCAGCGGCGTGCCCTGCCTGCCGGTCGCGCTGAACTCGGGCCTGTTCTGGCCGCGCCGCACTTTCATGCGCTATCCCGGCACGCTGGTGGTCGAGTTCCTCGATCCGCTGCCGGCGGGGTTGAACCGCAAGGAGTTCATCGTCCGCATCGCCACCGTGATCGAGGCCGCCACCGACCGCCTGGTCGAAGCCGCGCGCGAGGAGCAGGCGCAATTGTTCGGCAGGGTGCCGAGCGCGCCGTCGGGGAAGAAGGGCTGAGGAATACTTGTAGCCCGGATGGAGACAACGGCCGGCGCGTAGCGGCGTCCGTTGGCGCAATCCGGGATTCAGTGTCCGCGCTCCCCGGATTGCACCATCGGGCCGACGCTTTGCGCCGACCCGCCGGCTCCATCCGGGCTACGGTTCAGCTCCCATGCAGCATCGCCGCCAGCTGATGCAGCTGCGCGTCGCGAAAACCTTGCGCCTCGATCGACTTCACCGTTGCCAACACGTAGTCGCGGTTGTTGCCGGAGCGGCCGTGGCCCTGCTGCACGAAGCGCAGCTGATCGGCCAGCGACAGGCGTCCGGCATATTGCACGTGGCCGCGGTCGACCACATAGGCCAGCGCGCTGACGCGCTCGCGGGGCTCGTTCTCGAGCCAGACCGAGCGCATCACCTCGCGATAGACGTGGGTGGTCTGCTCGCGGCTGCGCAGATATTCCACGGTGGCGCCGCGCAGCTCCGCCGCGACCCGGAACGCGACGCCACGGCAGGCGCCGCCGCGGTCGAGCCCGAGCACCAGTCCGGGCTTTTCCGGCGTGCCGCGGTGGTCGAACGAATAGACGCAGAGCGCGCGATGCTCGCCGATCAGCCGGGCCGGCACCTGCTCGATGAAGTCGAAGCCCGGCCGCCACATCAGCGAGCCATAGCCGAACACCCACAGGTCGCCTTTGGACAGTTCCGCTTCGGGTACGATTTTGGCCGGCATCGCGCGCACGCCTAGCAGAGTTTCGGCCGGGGTGAAAACGCGTTAACTTGTTCGCGGCCGGCAAGAGGGCTTAAACCGCGGCCCAGACCACGGCTTCCGTCACCGCCGAATTGACAAAATCGTCCGCCAAAGGTCCCGCATGCCCGATATGACCCCTGCGCCGCGCCGGCGCCCGCTTTGGCGCCTTTTCTTCATGCCTGCTTTGCTCGTGGTCGCCGCGGTGGCATGGAGCGGTTTCTGGTTCTTTGCGGCGTCCCAGGTCGAGGTCAAGGCCGACGCCTGGCGCGCCCAGGAGGCGGCGTCCGGCCGGGTTTATGACTGTGCGAAGCGGTCGGTGGCCGGTTTTCCGTTCCGCCTCGAAGTCCGCTGCAGCGGCGCCACCGTGTCGCTGCGCGCGCAGACCGCGGAACGGGCGGCGACGCAGGCGCCGATCACCGCCAATCTCGGCGAGATCCTGGTCGTGGCGCAGATCTGGGATCCGAAATTGGTGATCGCGGAATTCACCGCGCCCGCGACGATTTCCGACCGCGGCGGCCCGCCCGCGATGATGGTGAACTGGAGCAAGGCCCGCAGCAGCGTGGTCGGGCTGCCTGATGTCCCGCAACGCGGCTCGATCGTGTTCGACCAGCCCTCGATCGACCGCGTCAACGGCCCGGTGCAGACGCCGCTGGCGCGCGCCAGGCTGGCCGAACTGCACGGCCGCCTCGCCGAAGGCTCGACGCGGGATCAGCCTGTCATCGAGACCGTGCTGAAGATCGAGCAGGGCAGCCTGCAGGAGCTGCATCCGCTGCTGGCCCAGCCGTTCGATGCCGACATCCGCACGCGGCTGAGCGGGTTGCAGGATTTCAAGCCGAAACCCTGGCCGGAGCGGTTTCGCGAAATCCAGGCCGCCGGCGGCCGGGTCGAAATCGTGCAGTCGCGGATTGCGCAGGGCGATCTGATCGCGGTCGCCGCCGGCACCCTCGGCCTCAGCGCCGGCGGCCGGCTCGATGGCGAATTGCAGATGACGGTGGCCGGCATCGAGAAGGTGATCCCGGCGCTGGGCATCGAGAAGATGCTGGAGGAGGGCGTGCCGCAAGAGACGCTCGACCGCGTCGCACCCGGTATAAAAAGCCAGGACGTCACCAATCTGCTCGGCGCGCTGAACCGCGCCATCCCCGGCCTCGGCCGGGTGGTCCAGCAGAACGCGAATGTCGGCGTCATCACCGGCATCAACGCGCTCGGCAAGGAAGCCGTGCTGGAAGGCAAGAAGGCGAGGGCCTTCCCGCTGCGCTTCGTCGACGGCGCGGTGTTCTTCGGCCCGCTGAAGGTCGGACAGGTGCCGCCGCTGTTTTGAGGTATCCGTGTCCCGGACGCGGTGCAGCGTCCTTTACGCTGCTCCGCAGCGCCGGGGCCCACATCGATACCGAAAAAGAATGGGCCCCGGCTCAGCGGCGCACCGCTGCGCGCTGCACCGCGTCCGGGGCAGGTTCACCCGGCACCATCGCGCCGATTGCTATGTGACTACCCGACGGGCAAATCACTTCGGATCGTCAGAATTCGTGTCAAGCCTCTCAGCCAAAAATATTTCTGTTTATCAGAATTAAAAACCGAGCTATATGCATAGCCATCCCGTCCCATTCAGTGGGGCGTTGCGCAAGGTCACCAATGCGGGACGGGGATGCGGTGGACGCGGATGGCGCACCTGACCAGGGCGCCTGAAGTGGACGGCGAAATCGTGTGGTCCCGACACCCCAAAGGCTGGTGTCAAGTTCGCAAGCTCCAGGGCGCGGGCGACGGTGGCAAGAGCGCAGGGCTCACCGAGGAGATCACGTATAAGCCGTAAACCATCGCGCAGGGAAAGCCGGATGCCTCCGCTTCACCTGTATGCTCGTGTGCCGCCTACCTCTCCCCTTTTGCACACGAGACCGCGGGTGCAGCGCGCACCCGGCTTTCCCTGCGCCCTCTGATTTGGAGGGTGAAGGAAAATGACAGCAAACCTCGGGTGTATCGAGCCGCGAGATCGCGAAGGCGTGTTTGTAATCATCTCTCTGGCGTCGTCCCTGCGAACGCAGGGACCCATAACCCCGGTCGTCTGACGCAATGACGCAGCGGTTCAACAACCCCTGTAGCACGGACCATCATTTCGATGACACGGCGTATGGGTTCCCGCGTTCGCGGGAACGACGAGAGAACTACTCCGCCTTCTTCTCCAATTGCGCATGCGGGCGGCCGAAATCCGGCGCGGCCGAATCCTGGCCGATCTCGACGATGCCGCGGCGGATGGCTCGGGTGCGCGAAAAATGTTCGAACAGCGCCTCGCCGTCGTTGCGGCGGATGGCGCGGGTGAGTTTTGACAGGTCCTCGTTGAAGGTGCCGAGCATTTCCAGCACCGCCTCCTTGTTGGCGAGGAACACGTCGCGCCACATCGTCGGATCGGAGGCGGCGATGCGGGTGAAATCGCGAAAGCCGCCGGCGGAAAACTTTATCACTTCGGAGGAAGTGACCTGCGCCAGTTCGTCGGCGGTGCCGACGATGGTGTAGGCGATCAGATGCGGCAGATGGCTGGTGATGGCGAGCACGAGATCATGATGATCGGGCGTCATGATCTCGACCCTGGCGCCGAGCGCCGCCCAGAACGCGCGCAGCCGCTCGATGGCCGCGGGGTCGACGCCCTCAGGCGGGGTCAGGATGCACCAGCGGTTGATGAACAGCTCGGCGAAGCCGGAATCGGGGCCGGAATGCTCGGTGCCGGCGACCGGATGGGCCGGCACGAAATGCACGCCGTCAGGCAAATACGGCGCCATGTCGCGCACGATCGCGCCCTTCACCGAGCCGACGTCGGAGACGATGGCTCCCGGTTTGAGATGGGCGGCGATCTCCTGTGCGACCGGGCCGCAGGCGCCGACGGGAATGCAGAGGATGACGAGGTCGGCGTCTTTCACGGCTTCAATATTGGTCTCGACCACGCGGTCGACAATGCCGAGCTCCTCGACCCGCGCACGGGTCTTCGCCGAACGCGCGGTGGTGACGATTTCTCCCGCCAACCCCTGCGCGCGCGCCGCGCGCGCGATCGAGCCGCCGATCAGCCCGAAGCCGATCAGCGCGATCTTCGCAAACAGCGGCGAGGCGGCGCTCACTTCTGCGCCTTGAAGTCGCGCAAGCCATCGATCACCAGCCGATTGGCTTCCTCGGTGCCGATGGTCAGGCGCAGCGCATGCGGCAGGCCGTAATTGGGCAGGCCGCGCAGCACGAGGCCGCGCTTGGTGAGAAACGCGTCGGCCTCGGCAGCGGTCCTGCCCTTCTCCTGCGGGAAGTGGATCAGGATGAAATTCGCCACGCTCGGCGTCACCTTGAAGCCGAGTTTTGTCACTTCATCCGTCAGCCAGCCGCGCCACTTCTCGGTATGGGCCTTCGACATCTGGACGTGCGCGGCATCCTCGATCGCCGCCACCGCCGCCAGCATCGCCGGCGTCGAGACGTTGAACGGACCGCGGATGCGGTTGACCGCGTCGACGATATTGGCCGGGCCGAACATCCAGCCGATCCGTAAGGAGGCGAGGCCGTGAATCTTGGAGAACGTATGGGTCATCACCGTGTTCTCGGTGGTCGCCACCAACTCGATGCCGATCTCGTAATCGTTGCGCGAGACGTAATCGGAATAGGCGGCATCGAGCACCAGCAGCACATGACCGGGCAGTCCGGCGCGCAGCCGCTTGATCTCGTCGAACGGCAGATAGGTCCCGGTCGGGTTGTTCGGGTTGGCGAGCCACACCAGCTTGGTGCGCGGGCTCACCCGCGCCAGGATCGCGTCGACGTCGGCGGTGAAATCCTTTTCCGGCGCGACCACGTTGATGGCGCCGCACGCCATCGTCGCGATCGGATACACCAGGAAGCCGTGGGTGGTGGAGATCGCCTCGTCGCCATGGGAAAGATAGGTGTGCGCCAGCAGGTTGAGGATCTCGTCGGAGCCGGCGCCGCAGATGATGCGGTCGGGGTCGAGCCCGAAGGCGCGGCCGATCGCTTCGCGCAGGATCCGCGAGGTGCCTTCCGGATAGTCCTCCAGGTGATCGGCGGCGCTCCTGTAGGCCGCGATCGCCTTCGGCGAGGGCCCGAGCGGGGTCTCGTTGGCCGACAGTTTGAACACCTTGCGGCCCGGCTCGGGCACCGGGCTCTTGCCCGGCGTATAGGGCGCAATTTCGAGAATGCCGGGATTCGGCACGGGGCGGGACATCTTCAACTCCGGATTGTCGGGCGGCTGTTACGGCAAAATATGAGGCTAGGGCCGGGTCGCCCCGTTCGGGGCCACCGTATAGCGCGTTGCATGGCTGCCGACGAGAGCCTGCGAGCGCACCGAGGCACCGGCCTCGATCAGGGCGGTCCTGATCCTTTCCAGCCTGCCTGCGCCGGAAATCGACACCAGCAGCGCGGCGCCGTCGAAGGCGGTGTCGGGCACCGCGACGATGTCGGCCAGCGGCGACAGCGCGCGGGCGGTCTCGGCGTTCCAGCCGGATACCCGCACGCTCCACGTTTCCACCTCGGTCACCATGGCGCTGTCGGCGACGCGCGACACCACGAACACCGGCAGCGCTGCCGGATGATCGGCGCGCTCGAGGAACGGCAGCCGCGCGATGATCTTCGGGGCGCCCTCGGCCTCGAGCGCGATCCACCATGGCGTGCGGCTCGAAGCGGCAGGCACCAGCGCGAGATCGCCCTTCGACCGCGCGGTCGCCTCGACCGCCGCCTGCGCGCTGAAATGCGAGACATAGGGCACGACGAATCCGAAATGAAACCGCGCCGAATCCCGCATCGCGGATTCGCCGATGGAAACATCCGCATGCACCGAGAACGGCGCCTGCACGTAGGTGAAGGTCGAGATGATGACGCGCCAGATGCTTTCGATGGTGTCGATCGGCAGGATGCCGCGGTGACGTTCGACCAGGCGCCGCATCATCGCGGCCTCGCGGGCGGGGCGAAACGCCGAGCCGACCTCCTGGGTCTGCTTGACCTGGATCAGCCGATCGATGATGTCGCCGCGCGCCATCAGCAGGCGGTGGACCTGTTCGTCGATGCTGTCGATCTCTTGGCGCAGGACCTCGAGCGAGGGCGGAGCAGGGGGCGATTTGGACATCTTCAAAACCTGGCGGAAGGAAACGCTGTTCTCCCCCATGGTTCGAGACGGCGCAAGGGTGCCTCTGGAGTGCCCGTTAACCAAAGCCATGCCTTGACGAAAAGCCCGGCCGGGACTAGCTTTATTCCATTCCGTGGTCATTTGAGCCGGCCGGCTTGCAGCCACGTTAAACAACTCGCTAAACAGGCCGGGGACACGCGTGATCCCGGTCGAACCTATGTTCAGGCCGGGTTTTTTTATGGCCTGATTTCCGTGGTGGTCTCGGCCGCCCGGGGAGGGTCATGATGGTCAACCTGCAGTCGATACCAAGTCCGCCTGTTCATGGCGAGGAGCGCGCGCACGAGGCGGATCATCCGACCTCCCTGCTGGCGGCGTTCGGCGCGGACCAGCCATTGAAGCTCGATTGCGGCATCGATCTGTCGCCGTTCCAGATCGCCTACCAGACCTATGGCGAACTCAATGCCGATAAATCCAATGCCATTCTGGTCTGCCATGCGCTGACCGGCGATCAGCATGTCGCCAATGTGCACCCGATGACGGGCAAGCCCGGCTGGTGGGAGACCATGGTCGGACCCGGCCGTCCGCTCGATACCGACAAATATTTCATCATCTGTTCGAACGTGATCGGCGGCTGCATGGGCTCGACCGGCCCGGCCTCGACCAATCCCGCGACCGGCAAGGTGTGGGGGCTGGATTTTCCGATCATCACCCTTCCGGACATGGTGCGCGCGCAGACCATGCTGATCGATCGCCTCGGCATCGACACGCTGTTCTGCGTGGTCGGCGGCTCGATGGGCGGCATGCAGGCGCTGCAGTGGACCGCGGCCTTTCCGAAACGGGTGTTCTCGACCCTGGCGATTGCCTGCAGCACGCGGCATTCGGCGCAGAACATCGCCTTCCATGAACTCGGCCGGCAGGCTGTGATGGCCGATCCGGAATGGCACCATGGACGCTATTTCGAACAGGGCACCCATCCGCATCGCGGCCTCGGCGTCGCGCGGATGGCCGCGCATATCACCTATCTCTCCGACGCGGCGCTGCACCGCAAGTTCGGGCGGCGGATGCAGGATCGCGAGTTGCCGACCTTCTCGTTCGACGCCGACTTCCAGGTCGAGAGCTATCTGCGCTATCAGGGCTCGTCCTTCGTCGAGCGGTTCGACGCCAACAGCTATCTCTATTTGACGCGAGCGATGGATTATTTCGACATCGCCGCCGATCATGACGGCGTGCTGGCGCAGGCGTTTCGCGGCATCCAGACCCGGTTCTGCGTGGTGTCGTTCACGTCGGACTGGCTGTTTCCCACATCGGAGTCGCGTGCGCTGGTGCATGCGCTGAACGCGTCCAGCGCGCGGGTGTCGTTCGCCGAGATCGAGACCGATCGCGGCCATGATGCCTTCCTGCTCGATGTGCCCGAGTTCTTCGAGATTTCCCGCGCGTTTCTGCAATCCGCGGGCAAAGCGCGGGGGCTGACATGAGCATGCAACAACAGGTTCTGCCGCTTCCGGGCGTCGTGGCGCCGGACACCGGGCATTATCGCGGCGATCACCTGCTGGTCGCCGAAATGGTCGAGCGCGGCTCCCGGGTGCTCGACGTCGGCTGCGGCGAAGGCGACCTGCTGCAGTTGCTGGAAACCCGAGGCATCGACGGCCGCGGCATCGAGCTGTCGCGCGAGGGCGTCAACCGCTGCGTCGCCAAGGGCCTCGCCGTGGTGCAGGGCGACGCCGACACCGATCTGGTCAACTATCCCGACGACGCCTTCGACTATGTGATCCTGTCGCAGACCCTGCAGGCGACACGGCAGCCGCGCGTGGTGCTGGAAAACCTGCTGCGGATCGGGCGCCGCGCCATCGTCTCGTTCCCGAATTTCGGCTTCTGGAAAATGCGGATTCAGCTATTGGTCGGCGGCCACATGCCGCGCACCGAAAACCTGCCCGCCACCTGGTACGATACGCCCAACATCCATTTCTGCACCATCAAGGATTTCGTGCAGCTGTGCGACGAGATCAACGTCAAGATGGAGCGCGCGGTGGCGCTCGACATGTACGGCCGGCCGTTGCGAGTCAACCTGCCCTGGTGGTTCTGGAACATGTTCGGCGAGCAGGGCGTGTTCCTGCTCAGCAGGGCAGAGAAGGGGAAGTAACCGTCATTGCGAGCGTAGCGAAGCAATCCATCTTGCAGCGAGCAAGGTGGTGGATTGCTTCGTCGCTACGCTCCTCGCAATGACGATCAGCCCGTCAGCGACCTCGGATCGCGCACTCGCCATCTCCCGGCCTCGGCCAGCGCGATGAAGCGCTCCACCATCTCGTTGAACAGCGCCGGCTCCTCGAGATTGAGCACGTGGCCGCTCTTCGGAAAGAACGTCAGCCCCGCTGCCGGCAAATGCTGCTTCAGGAACAGGCTCGGCTCGATGCAATTGTCGTCCTCGTCGCCGCAGATGATCAGGGTCGGCGTCGGCACATTCCGGATGGCGTCCGTCAGGGTGTAGATCGAGGGACGGCCGCCCTGGAAGCTGCGCATGGTGTTGGCCGAGCCCTTCGCGTCGTGCCGCGCCAGGGCCGCGTAGAAGTCGGCGTGCCCGCGCGGATCCTTCACCAGGAACGGAATCCGGCTCGGCGCCTCGCGCGTCGCCTTCGCGACTTCCACCGAACCGATCGTCTCATACTGCTCGCCATTGGCCTGGCACTGGCTGCGGAACGCCTCGAGATTCTCCAGGCTCGAGCCCGAGCCGACGCCGGCCAGCGTCAGCGACAGCGCGCGCTGCGGCGCGTTGAGGCCGATCTGCAGCGACGAATAGGCGCCCATAGACAGTCCGACGAAATGCGCGCTTTCGATCTTCAGGTGATCGAGCACGGCCAGCGCGTCGGTATAGAAATGCTTGTAGGTGTAGACGTCCTTCGATGCGGGCACATCGGACGGCGTGTAGCCACGCGCGGAATAGGCGATGCAGCGGTGGCCGCGCGCGAAGTAGCGCATCTGCGGCTCCCAATTGGTGTGGTCGGCGGCGAATTCGTGCAGGAAGATGATCGGCGTCCCCGAGCCTGCTTCCTCGAAATAGAGCCGGACATTGTCGCTGCTGACGGCATAGGGCATTTGCGTATTCCTCTCGTTGGGCCGGAGGCGAAAATCGCAGTTAATGCTGTTGTCCGCAATGAGGCGGAATCGATCATTTTCGTCACGGAATGATCGCGGAATGACCGCGAAAGCGTTTCCGCACCGCCGCATCGCGTCATGCTCTCGCCATGCCGCGCCTTGCATTACGCCCCCCCGGATGTCGGCTGATGCCGCGGACGGGAATTGTCGTGTGTCAAAGAGGATCCAGTCGAGTATGGTTCAGTTGGTTGTTGCGTTCCGCCGGTCGCTTCGTTTCGTTGCGCTGGCTTCGTGTTCGGTGGCACTGGTCGCTATCGCTTCTCCGGTTTCAGCAAAGCCGCAAAACGGCGCAGGGCGACACGCTCACGCCCATCACGCCGGCCGTCATGCCCGGCACCATCACAGGCATCATCATTATCGGCACAGCGCGCGCGCATCGCGGGCAGCGGGTTTTGCTGGCGCGCAAGCGGGCCCGGCATCGAACACCCTACCCGGCGATACGGCGGCTTATGGCGGGTTCGGCGTACCCAATGCGGTCACCGAAACGCGCCGTCCCCGGCGCGTCGCGCGGGCCTCGCGCTGGGAGCGCGGCGTGGCGCGGATGAAGACGCGCGGCATCGCCGATGCCCAGGCCAGCGTCGCACCCAACCCCAGCCCGGCCGCCACGGCTACTGCGGGTGGTTTCGGCTCATCCAATGTGGTCGCCGAAGCGCGCCGCTATATCGGCGGCAACCCGACCGGCCGCGGCCGGTTGTGGTGCGCGCGATTCATGAACATGGTTCTGGAGCGGTCCGGCCATCGCGGCACCGGCTCGGACATGGCGCGCTCGTTTGCGAGCTACGGCCAGCGCGTCTCCGGCCCGCAGGTCGGCGCCATCGCAGTCATGAGCAGGGGACGCCGCGGCGGACATGTCGGCGTGGTCAGCGGCATCGACGCCCAGGGCAATCCGATCGTGGTCTCCGGCAACAATGGCAACCGGGTCCGGGAGGCGCCGGTCTCGCGCGGCCGGATCTACGCCTATGTGATGCCGAACTGAGACTTCATCGAAAGAGCTGTAGGGTGGGCAAAGCTTTCGCCGTAGCTCGGAGAGCGAAGGCGGAAGCGTGCCCACCGAAGGTTCGCGACTGTTGATGGAAAGATGGTGGGCACGGCCAAGGGGCCTTTGCCCACCCTACAGCAGCTACAAGAGCTTCGGTTCTTCCACCGCGATCGTATCGCCGACGGCAATGGTGCCGCCGGCGATCACCTCGGCATAGACGCCGCACTCGTTGTGGCCGAGCTTCTGCATCAGGGCCTGCGGAATGCTGAGGTCCCGCGCCGCGGTTTCAGGATCGACATTGACGGCGGCGCAGCGGGTGATCCGCTTCACCACCTTCAGGCGTGTCTCGCCGATCGCAAGGGTCTGGTCCAGCAGGTCGAACTCGTGCCATGCCGGCCAGCCCTCGACATAGAGGTTGGCGCGGAACCGCAAGGGGTGCACCGGCCGGCCCACGATGCTCTCGATCGCCTGGACGCTGCCGAGATTGATGATGGAGACGACCTTCCTGGCGACATCGGAAAAACTGTGGCCCTCGCTGGAGAGAATTTTGGGTGGGCCCTTGATCGATCCGGCATAGCCGTCGGCGAAGAAGCGCTCGATGGCGGCGCGGCCCTCGGCGGTCTCCAGATTGCCTTGAGCCACGATCGCGCCGTTACGGCGGATGGTCAGGACATTGGTGGCATCGTCGAAATGGCTGTGCAGCGCCGCCAGCCATTCGTCCCGCATCAGCATCAGGAAGTAGGCTTTCACCATCCATTTGGGGTCGGCGGGATCGAAGCCGCTGGGGCCGTTTTCGATGGCGTAGCGGCGGTCGGCCGGAAGCGTCTGGCCGACCGCCAGAGCGACGTCTGGCAGCGGTTCCGGGGACAGGCCTTTGACGGGATAGCGGTAAAGGCTGGCGATCTGGGCAGGCGGGGTGCGTGACATCCGGCTTCTTAAGAGATTCCCCGGCCGGGCGCCACCGCACACGAATTTGTGAAGCCGCCTCTTCCGTTTCGGCAAACCCCTTCCCACATTTGCTTCAAGCCGGCGGGAGCGTCGGCGACGCGGCCGCTGCCGGTTGAGCAATGTCAATACGGATCAGCGGAAACCCAATGAAGATGCGGCAACCGTGCCTTAAAGGGCGGGAGCGGCAGGCTGAGGGAATGACCTTATGAATATCGAAAAATATACCGAGCGTGCGCGCGGTTTCATCCAGTCCGCCCAATCGCTGGCGATGCGCGACGGCCACCAGCAGTTTTCGCCGCTGCATATGCTCAAAGTGCTGCTGGACGACAGCGAGGGCCTTGCCGGCGGTCTGATCGACCGCGCCGGGGGTAATTCGCGCGCCATCCTGAAGGCGACCGAAGAGGCGCTCAACAAGCTGCCGAAAGTCTCCGGAAGCGGCGCCGGACAGGTTTACCTCGCCCCCGAACTGGCGCGGGCATTCGACGCTGCGGAGAAAGCCGCCGAAAAGGCCGGCGACAGTTTTGTCACGGTCGAACGGCTGCTGCTGGGGCTGACGCTGGAGAAGGGCAGCGAGGCGGGAAGCATCCTGGCCAAGGGCGGCGTCACGCCGCAAAACCTCAATGCGGCGATCGAATCGCTGCGCAAAGGCCGTACCGCCGACAGTGCGACGGCCGAAAATGCCTATGACGCGCTGAAGAAATATGCCCGCGACCTGACCCAGGCCGCGCGCGACGGCAAGCTCGACCCGGTGATCGGCCGCGATGAGGAAATCCGCCGCACCATCCAGGTGCTGTCCCGTCGCACCAAGAACAATCCCGTGCTGATCGGCGAGCCCGGCGTCGGCAAGACCGCGATCGTCGAAGGCCTGGCGTTGCGAATCCTCAATGGCGACGTGCCGGAAAGCCTCAAGGACAAGCGACTGCTGGTGCTCGACCTCGGCTCGCTAATCGCGGGTGCCAAATACCGCGGCGAATTCGAGGAGCGGCTGAAGGCCGTGCTGCAGGAGGTCACCTCGGCCGAGGGCAGCATCGTCCTGTTCATCGACGAGATGCACACGCTGATCGGCGCCGGCAAGGCCGACGGCGCGATGGATGCGTCCAATCTCCTGAAACCCGCGCTGGCGCGCGGCGAACTGCATTGCATCGGCGCCACCACGCTCGACGAATACCGCAAGCATGTCGAAAAGGATGCCGCGCTGGCGCGCCGGTTCCAGCCGATCTTCGTGTCCGAACCGACCGTGGAGGACACCATCTCGATCCTGCGCGGCCTGAAGGACAAATACGAGCAGCACCATGGCGTGCGCATCACCGATTCCGCGCTGGTGGCCGCCACCACGCTGTCGAACCGCTACATCACCGACCGGTTCCTGCCCGACAAGGCGATCGACCTGATGGACGAGGCCGCGGCGCGGCTGAAGATGCAGGTCGATTCCAAGCCGGAAGAGCTGGATTCGATGGACCGGGAAATCATCCGGCTCAAGATCGAGCAGGAAGCCCTGAAGAAGGAAAGCGATGCCGGTTCGAAAAGCCGCCTGCAGACGCTGGAAACGGAACTCGCCGAACTTGAGAAGAAGTCGGCCGACCTGACCTCGCGCTGGAGTTCGGAAAAGAACAAGCTGTCGAATGCGCAAAAGCTGAAGAGCGAGCTCGAGGGCTTGCGGCTCGAACTGGCCGACGCGCAGCGCCGCGGCGAGTATCAGCGCGCCGGCGAACTGGCCTATGGCCGGATTCCCGAGCTGGAGAAGAGGCTTACCGAGATCGAGGCCCACGAAAATGCCGGCGAGATGATGGAGGAGGCGGTTACCGCCAATCACATCGCGCAGGTGGTGTCGCGCTGGACCGGCGTGCCCGTCGACAAGATGCTGGAGGGCGAAAAGGACAAGCTGCTGCGGATGGAGGACAGCCTGGGCAACCGGGTGGTCGGCCAGTCCGAGGCGGTGCATGCGGTGGCAACCGCGGTGCGCCGTTCGCGTGCCGGCCTGCAGGACCCGAACCGCCCGATGGGCTCGTTCATGTTCCTGGGCCCGACCGGCGTCGGCAAGACCGAGCTGACCAAGGCGCTCGCCGAATATCTGTTCAACGACGAGACCACGATGGTCCGCCTCGACATGTCCGAATACATGGAGAAGCACTCGGTCTCGCGGCTGATCGGCGCGCCTCCGGGCTATGTCGGCTATGACGAGGGCGGGGCGCTCACCGAAGCGGTGCGGCGGCGGCCGTACCAGGTGGTGCTGTTCGACGAAATCGAAAAAGCCCATCCCGACGTGTTCAACGTGCTGTTGCAGGTGCTCGACGATGGCCGCCTGACCGATGGCCAGGGCCGCACCGTCGACTTCCGCAACACCCTGATCATCATGACCTCGAACCTCGGTTCGGAGTTCCTGGTGAACCAGCCGGAAGGCGAGGACACGTCAGCGGTGCGCGAGCAGGTGATGGGCATGGTGCGTGCGCATTTCCGCCCCGAATTCCTCAACCGGGTCGACGAGATCATCCTGTTCCACCGGCTGCAGAAGAGCGAAATGGGCCGGATCGTCGAGATCCAGTTCGGCCGGCTCACGCGGTTGCTGGAAGAGCGCAAGGTCGTGCTCACGCTGGATGACGCGGCGCGGGACTGGCTCGCTGTCAAGGGCTGGGACCCCGCCTATGGCGCCCGCCCCCTGAAGCGGGTGATCCAGCGCCATGTTCAGGATCCGCTGGCGGAGATGATCCTGGCCGGCGAGATCGTCGATGGCGATCACGTCGCCATCTCGGTCGAGGGCAATGTGCTGACCTTCAACGGCAAGGCGCCGCAGACCGCCGAGATCGCACAGTTCGAGGCGCCGCAGCCGAAGCGGAAGCTGCACTGAGTCTCCCCTCGGTAGGGGAAGACGTTTCAAGATCAGGTCGCGTGACCCGGACGGCGTGAAAACGCCGATCCGGGTCTCTTCAGTCTTGAATCAGGGAATTCAGCGGTTGATGATCTGTCGCGCCTGCGCCGCCGCCGGAGCGCCGGCATCGGAGACGCGGGCCGGATTGCCGCGATTGCTCATCTGGGCATTGAGGCGTTCGCGCTCCTTCTCGAAGCTCGCCATCAGCGGGCCCTGGAGCGAGCGGCCGCGCGGCAGCTTGATGCGCATCGGATCGACGAAGCGGTTGTTGACCAGGATTTCGTAGTGAACATGGGCGCCGGTCGACATGCCCGTCGATCCCACGAAGCCGATCACCTGGCCCTGCCGCACCCGTTTGCCGGGCTCCATGCCCTTGGCATAGGCCGACATGTGGCCGTAGGCGGTCTCATAGCCGTTATTGTGTTTCAGGCGGACATATTTGCCGTAGCCGCCTTCCCAGCCGACCCGTTCGACCACGCCGTTGCCGGAGGCGAAGATTGGCGTGCCGTAGGGCGCCGCCCAGTCGACGCCGGTGTGCATCTTGACGTAGCCGAGGATGGGATGGCGGCGGCCGCCGAAGCCCGAGCGCATGATCGCGTTGTTGAGGGGTTTGCGCACCAGGAACTTCTTCGCGCTCTTGCCGGTCTCGTCGTAGAAATCGACCACCGCGTCGTCGGGGGTCTGAAAACGATAGTACTTCTTGGTCTCGCCGCCGACGGTGAGGGAAGCGAACAGCACCTCGGTCTTCTCGGTGATGGTGGCGCCTTCGTCTTCGCCGGCGAAGAACACGTCGAACGAGTCGCCGGGCTGCACTTTGCGCTGGAAGTCGACGTCGTAGGAGTAGATCCGGATCATATCCTCGATCACGGTGGCCGGGACCTTGTTGCGCAGCGCGGTCTCGTAGATGCTTTGGTAGAGCCGCACGCCGGTGCCGTCATCCTCCTCATCGTCGTCATCGGTTGCCGCGGTATTGGTGACGGTGTTCATGCTCTGGACGTCGACGGCGACGTATCTGCCGAGATCGGACAGCGCAGCGACGGCTTCGATGGTGGATTCGTTGGCGACGACCACCCGGTAGGGCTGCAGCCGCTGTCCGGCGGCGGGGCCGGCCGGCGCCATCAGGATGCGCAGCTTCTGGCCTTCCTTCAGTCCGCCGTCGCGGCCGCGGGGGCCGAGCGTGGCGGCAATGGATTTCGCCTCTTCAGGGGTCGCCCCCTGGTCGCGCAGGATCGACGTGACGGTGTCGCCCTTCCTGACCACATGGACACGCTCGCCGTTGGGATTGCCGCCGGTGATCTGATCCTTGGTCTTCGGCAGCAGCGTGACGTTTTCGGGGACCACCCGGGTCTCAAAGCCGGCATAGGGATCGTTGGCGATGTTGCCCTCGGTGGCATAGGCCAGCTTCAAGTCGGGCCTGCCGCCGCTGGCGTCGGCCACCGCGCTGGCGAGGGCGGTGTAACGCACCCCGCTGTTGCCGCGCCAGTTCGACGCGTCGCGCACCCGCATGATCACCTCGTCGAGCGAGACCACCGCGGCCAGCTTCGCCTTCGGCAGGACCGGCGCGAGGTCCTTGGTAACGAACGAGACCTCGGCATCGGGCTCGATGGCATCGGGATTGTTCGGGTCTTCGGCGGCTGCGGGGACCGCGGCGCCGACATCGGTCAACAGGCGCTGGGCATTGAACGGCGGGATCTTGGCGGAAAGGTCGCTGGTCGCCATCGCCAGATTGCCGGAGATGCGGATGTACGGCCGCACCCGCATCACGTCGCGGTTGCCGACCCGGGTGACGGTGGAAACCTTTATTACATTCCGGGCGGCGGTCGTTTCGCCGGGTGGCGGCAGACGATCGCTCTTGTGCAGGCTGGCATTCTTGTCATTGGCGCCGAACGCGCCGCGCAGGGCGCCCTCGACCCGTTCCGGCACCCTGGCGAAGGTCATTTCGCCATCGAGCGACGCAAAAACGGCGCCGCCGATGAGGGCCGCGCCGCACAGACCGGTCAGAATGGTGCCGCTGAACCACTGGACGGAGACGCGGCGGCGATCGATCACCGCGGCCTCGGAGCCATCAACGGAAAGCGGCGGCTCGTGACCAAGATCGATGATCCCGGTCTCGCGTCCGTAACCGCCCCCGCGTGACGTCCTGTGGTTCAACCCCGTGTCCCCCCGAATTTCCTATAACATACGACAAGACCTTGGCTCATCCGGCGCCCCTGTATCCGCCCCTTGGCAGGACGATTCAGGAGCAGGGCGCGCCACACACGCATCGTTATTCGGGATTCAGAGGCCAAAAGGCTGGCCGGGATCACGAACGGCAATGGTGTGCGGATCTTTCGATGTTTCTCGGCCGTAAGGGAAAAGGCGATGGGTTCATGAAAGATCGCCGTTCCCCGTAGATAATCGCCCACAGCCCCCACGACTTCGGGCGATTCAATGCTTACGTATAGTCAGAACGTCGCAGGATTGTGGCTCAAGTACGGCATAAGGCCCCTAAATATCAGGGCTTATTCGCGGTCCGAGATTCTCTGCGCATGATGCGACGATTTGTTGACAATGGGCGTTGACAACCCCGAGCGGGGGGGCTTATAACCCGACCACTGAGCGCGGCGGTGCTTTGGCCCTTGGCCACGGCAACCTTCCGCGCCCGTGATGCTCCTCACTAAGATGAGTGAATCAACAGCCGATAGTCATCGGTTGTTATTTGTCGTCGGATGAGAGCGAAGGTATCCTTCCAGAGATGGAAGTGGGGTTCCCGAACCCCGGGCTGTTTGACAAGTGAAGATGAAGAAAGAGAAACGTGGACGGCGGAGTCCTTGCGAGTCTCGATTACTTGAGAACTTCGGTTTTTGAGTGTTGAGGCTGGACGAAAGACTTCGGCGGAACACGTTTACATAGGTTACACCATCGTCGTCCGCGATGTGAATCGCAGGCGATAAATATGGTGGGACCTCGTCAAACGTTGTGATCAGCCGGTTTAAAGTTTCAAGTCCAACTTGAGAGTTTGATCCTGGCTCAGAGCGAACGCTGGCGGCAGGCTTAACACATGCAAGTCGAGCGGGCGTAGCAATACGTCAGCGGCAGACGGGTGAGTAACGCGTGGGAACATACCTTTTGGTTCGGAACAACACAGGGAAACTTGTGCTAATACCGGATAAGCCCTTACGGGGAAAGATTTATCGCCGAAAGATTGGCCCGCGTCTGATTAGCTAGTTGGTGAGGTAATGGCTCACCAAGGCGACGATCAGTAGCTGGTCTGAGAGGATGATCAGCCACATTGGGACTGAGACACGGCCCAAACTCCTACGGGAGGCAGCAGTGGGGAATATTGGACAATGGGCGAAAGCCTGATCCAGCCATGCCGCGTGAGTGATGAAGGCCCTAGGGTTGTAAAGCTCTTTTGTGCGGGAAGATAATGACGGTACCGCAAGAATAAGCCCCGGCTAACTTCGTGCCAGCAGCCGCGGTAATACGAAGGGGGCTAGCGTTGCTCGGAATCACTGGGCGTAAAGGGTGCGTAGGCGGGTTTTTAAGTCAGAGGTGAAATCCTGGAGCTCAACTCCAGAACTGCCTTTGATACTGAAAGTCTTGAGTATGGGAGAGGTGAGTGGAACTGCGAGTGTAGAGGTGAAATTCGTAGATATTCGCAAGAACACCAGTGGCGAAGGCGGCTCACTGGCCCATAACTGACGCTGAGGCACGAAAGCGTGGGGAGCAAACAGGATTAGATACCCTGGTAGTCCACGCCGTAAACGATGAATGCCAGCCGTTAGTGGGTTTACTCACTAGTGGCGCAGCTAACGCTTTAAGCATTCCGCCTGGGGAGTACGGTCGCAAGATTAAAACTCAAAGGAATTGACGGGGGCCCGCACAAGCGGTGGAGCATGTGGTTTAATTCGACGCAACGCGAAGAACCTTACCAGCCCTTGACATCCCGGTCGCGGATTCCAGAGACGGAATCCTTCAGTTCGGCTGGACCGGAGACAGGTGCTGCATGGCTGTCGTCAGCTCGTGTCGTGAGATGTTGGGTTAAGTCCCGCAACGAGCGCAACCCCCGTCCTTAGTTGCTACCATTTAGTTGAGCACTCTAAGGAGACTGCCGGTGATAAGCCGCGAGGAAGGTGGGGATGACGTCAAGTCCTCATGGCCCTTACGGGCTGGGCTACACACGTGCTACAATGGCGGTGACAATGGGACGCTAAGGGGCAACCCTTCGCAAATCTCAAAAAGCCGTCTCAGTTCGGATTGGGCTCTGCAACTCGAGCCCATGAAGTTGGAATCGCTAGTAATCGTGGATCAGCATGCCACGGTGAATACGTTCCCGGGCCTTGTACACACCGCCCGTCACACCATGGGAGTTGGTTCTACCTGAAGGCAGTGCGCTAACCCGCAAGGGAGGCAGGCGACCACGGTAGGGTCAGCGACTGGGGTGAAGTCGTAACAAGGTAGCCGTAGGGGAACCTGCGGCTGGATCACCTCCTTTCTAAGGATGCTTCTCCAGGCCGTCTCTCACGAGACTGTCTATTGAGGCTCCGATTTAGCGGAGCGCTTCACAGCGCCGAGCACTATGCGGAATGCCGCCGTCTCCGTTTCTCTTTCCACTTTCGTCATCGACGCATCGACCATACGGGTTGATGTATTGGTGACGCGATCGCGAGCCTGGGTCTCTTGACCTGGCTGTCGCTGCCATAGGCCCGTAGCTCAGGTGGTTAGAGCGTACGCCTGATAAGCGTAAGGTCGGCAGTTCGAGTCTGCCCGGGCCTACCAGCTCATGCTGGTTGCTGGGGTTGGCCTCCAGCCCACAGGCAGTATCGTATGACAGCTCTCCTGGGCTTTGCACCATTCCTGTTGGAATGGGGCCATAGCTCAGTTGGTAGAGCGCCTGCTTTGCAAGCAGGATGTCGTCGGTTCGACTCCGTCTGGCTCCACCAGGATCTTGTGATCGCATTCAAGTTTGCCGTTGGCCGTAAGGCCGGCGTGCATTGAAATCGTAAAGGAAGAACGTGACCGGCTCCCCTGAGCTTGTAGGTCTTGTTCGAGAAGAAGACATTGTCTGACAAAAATCAGGCTCGGTCCCCCGGCGACTTTCCAGTCGGGCGGAATAAACCGAGCATGAGTTTTGCTGAGAAACGATCAAACGTTGAAGGGCTTCTGACGGATGCCTTGGCGTAGAGAGGCGATGAAGGACGTGGCAAGCTGCGATAAGAACCGGGGAGGCGCTAGCACCCTTTGATCCGGTTATTTCCGAATGGGGAAACCCACCTTTACAGTCTTCCAACTCTGCTTCGGTTTCGGCCGGAGCGGCGATTGGCGGATTGTTGAAAGGTATAATGAGCTGAATACATAGGCTTCATTAAGCGAACCCGGGGAACTGAAACATCTCAGTACCCGGAGGAAAGGACATCAACCGAGACTCCCGTAGTAGTGGCGAGCGAACCGGGACCAGGCCAGTGCTCTTGTGAAATAAAGACGAACGATCTGGAAAGGTCGGCCATAGTGGGTGAAAGCCCCGTAGTCATCAAACAGCAAGAGACTCGAGTAGGGCGGGACACGTGAAATCCTGTCTGAACATGGGGGGACCACCCTCCAAGCCTAAGTACTCCTCTACGACCGATAGTGAACAAGTACCGTGAGGGAAAGGTGAAAAGCACCCCGACAAGGGGAGTGAAACAGATCCTGAAATCGGAAGCCTACAAGCAGTCGGAGCCCCCATGCGGGGTGACGGCGTACCTTTTGTATAATGGGTCAGCGACTTCATGTGTCGAGCAAGCTTAAGCCGTTAGGTGTAGGCGCAGCGAAAGCGAGTCTGAATAGGGCGCTAAGTTCGACGTATGACGACCCGAAACTAGGTGA
>JBDRNF010000083.1:0-26859 GCA_043811435.1 Pseudomonadota bacterium | reverse complement strand
ATGATGCCGGACGGCAAGACCCCGCATGCCACCAACAAGCGCGCCACCATTCTTGACGACGAAGGCGCCTGGTTCGGCTTCGAGCAAGAATATTTCTTCTACAAGGACGGCCGTCCGCTCGGTTTCCCGACCGCTGGTTATCCTGCGCCGCAGGGACCGTATTACACCGGCGTCGGCTACTCCAACGTCGGTTCGGTCGCCCGCGAGATCGTCGAGAAGCATCTCGATCTCTGCCTCGCCGCCGGCATCAACCACGAAGGCATCAACGCCGAAGTCGCGAAGGGCCAGTGGGAATTCCAGATCTTCGGCAAGGGCTCCAGGAAGGCCGCCGATGAAATGTGGATGGCCCGCTATTTGTTGCAGCGGCTGACCGAGGCGTACGGCATCGACATCGAATATCACTGCAAGCCGCTCGGCGACACCGACTGGAACGGCTCCGGCATGCACGCCAACTTCTCCACCACCTATATGCGCGAAGTGGGCGGCAAGGAGTATTTCGAGAAATTGATGGCGGCGTTCGAGTCGGCAAGGGTGGAGCATATCGAGGTTTACGGCCCCGACAACCATCTGCGGCTGACAGGCAAGCACGAGACAGCGTCGATCCATCAGTTCAGCTATGGCATCGCAGACCGCGGCGCTTCGATCCGCGTCCCGCACAGCTTCGCCAATAACGGCTACAAGGGTTATCTGGAAGACCGCCGTCCGAACTCGCAAGGCGACCCCTACCAGATCGCCTCACGGATCCTGAAGACGATCGCTTCGGTTCCCACCGCCAAGGCGGCGGCCGCCTGAGCGTAGCCTTCCCGGCCCGGACCCGGGGGGCGTCCCGGCCGCAACCTGATCCGCCAGAGCGCACGCGCTTTGGCGGATCATTGCGTTTGAGCACCCGACTTAAATCCGTTTCCCCGCCGTGCGAACCACGTTAGACAGCTGGATTGCATCGTGGCGTTTGGGGGATGTGGGTTTTTGCTTGAGGGTTTTTACAAGGTCAGGTTCCAGGTCGATGACGCGGTCGGCCGCAGCGTGATGTACGCCAGCGGCGGCAGCATGCTCGGCGGCAATTCGGCGTTCGCGCATTACGGCACCTATAGCGAGGTCGACGGCGTCGTCACCTCGGAGATCACGAGCCATCGCCACAACGACGATCCCAACTACCAGTCATTACTGGGCTCCGACATTGCCACGATCGACGTTCGCGGCAGCGCGATCGGCGATATCTATCATTTCGAGGGCAGCTCGCCGCAAATGCCGGGCGCGGTGTTCCGTTCGGTCATGACCCCGATCGCCGACGGGATCGTGCCGCCCAAGGACGCCGTCGGCGAGGGCGGCATCGTCAACGGGCTCTATTCCGTTCACATCAGCATGCTCGACGGCATCGACGGTGGCCTGACCGGGGTGATGCTGCTGCATGACGGCCGCATTCTCGGAGGCGACGCGTTCTTCTATTATCTCGGCACCTATACCTCGGCCAACGGCCGCTGGAGGGGCGAAATCCTCAATCAGGAGCACACGCCGGCCAAGAGCGAACATCCGATCTTCGGCGGCCATGAGGTCGGCATCGGCTTTGCCGGCACCTGCGATGACCGCGGCGCGCTGCTGGAGGCGACCGCGCTGGCGGGCAAGCGCAGTCTTCGCCTGACCGCGGTGCTCAAGCTGATGCGGCCGGCCTGATGGCCGATGTGGTTCGGGTTCTCTCGACACTGGCCCTGAAGGGCGCGGTCGGCAATCTTGCCGCACGGTCTGAAGCGGAAAGCGGGGTGCACATCGATGCCGATTTCGCACCGACGCTGGCGCTGCTGGAACGCCTGCGCGGCGGCGAGGGCGCCGATGTCGTGATCCTGACCAAGGAGGCGCTCGACGATCTCGCCGCCAGGGGCACGGTGGTCAAGGCGAGCTGCGCGGATCTGGCGCGCTCCTTTGTCGGCATCGCGGTGAAGGCCGGCGCCGGGCATCCCGATATCGCGACGGAAGCCGCGCTTCGGACCACGCTGCTCGGTGCCCGGTCGGTCGCCTATTCGCGTCTCGGCGCCAGCGGCATTTTCTTCGCGCAATTGATCGAGCGAATGGGTATCGCGGCCGACATCAAGGCCCGCGCGAGCATCATTCCGCAAGGCTTTACCGCCGAACTGCTGGTGTCCGGCGAGGCCGACCTCGCGGTGCAGCAGATCAGCGAATTGAAGCTGGTCGGGGGTGTCGAGGTCGTCGGGCCAATTCCCCGCGAGCTGCAAGCCCCGGCGGTGTTTTCCGCCGGCCGCCTGACGGCGTCGGACAATTTGGCGCCATCCGACCGGCTCCTGAAATTCCTGGCTTCGCCTGAAGCGGCCCCGGTATTGCGCGAGTCCGGGCTGGAGCCTTGAATTTGCCGGCACTTCGAAGCAACCTGTGTGGGTCATGGCTAAAGGCTCCCCCATGCTCTCGCTGACGACGACCGGTCACATCGCGGTCGTCGTGATCGCAATGGCGTTGGCTCCCATGCCGGCCCGCGCGCAATCCGCCGACCTCGTGTTGTGCGACCGGCTGGCCGCCGATCCCGCTGATCCGGACAAGCCCGCCGACGTCAAGGGTGTGCCCGACGTCGCCCCCTCCGACATCGCGACCGCGATCAGGTTTTGCAGGACCGCTGCCGGTGCGTCGCGGCGCGCGCTGTATCAGCTCGGCCGCGCCTACGCCGCCAACCGGCAAATGCCGGAAGCGATCGCGGCCTGGCGCCGGGCGGCCGACAAGGGCTCGAGCTCGGCGATGGTCGAACTCGGCGTGCTCTACGGAACGGGCGCCGGCCTCGCCAGGGACGAAGCCCAGGCGCGCAAGCTGTTCGAGCGCGCAGCGGAAGCGGGCAATCCACGTGGCGTCACCAATCTGGCCGCTCTTGGTGGTGGCGCGTCGTCGAATCCCGCCAGGGCGAGGCAGCTGCTGGCCAGGGCCGCCGAGACCAATGCGGAATCGCAGTATCAGCTCGGCCTGATGATGGCGGAAGGCGCCGGCGGCACCAAAGACGACGCCGCGGCGCGCGCGCTGTTCGAGAAGGCGGCGGCGCAAAATCATCCCGGCGCGCTGGAGCGGATGGGCGCATTCGCGCAAAGCGGGCGCGGCGGCCCAAAAGATTCCGGCGCCGCCAAGGCCTATTACGAGCGGGCCGCCGCACTCGGCGATGCCGATGCCAAGGCGGCGCTGGAACGGCTGCGCTGTCCCTACGTGATCAGGGACAAGCGCGGCAACGTCGTCACCAATCTTTGCTTTTAATCCTTGATCAGAACCACGCCGGCGATCAGCAACGCTGCGCCGGCAAGGCGCGACATGCTGACCGGATGCGATGCCAATCCGAACGCGCCGAAATGGTCCAGCGTGACGGCGATGGCCATCTGGCCCGCAACCACCAGCGCAATCAGGGTTGCCGCGCCGAGCGAGGGCAGCAACAGGATCATCAGCAGGATGAACACGCCACCCAGCACGCCGCCCGACCACGCCCACCATGGCGTATCGGCCACGGCCTTCCACGATGGCAGGCGTTCGCCGAGCGCGAACAGCACGACGATCATCGTCAACAGGCCGACGAGATAGCTGACGAAGCCTGCCCAGGCGGGTGAACTCAGGGCGGTTCGCAAGGCGCCGTTCAGCACTTGTTGCACGGCCACGCTGACGCCGGCGCCGAGCGCGAGGGCAAAGAGGAAAAAGGTTTGCACGGCGTTTCCCCCAATCATCCGGATCGCGCCATCCCCCGTTTTACGCGGCGCGGACCTCCGAGAGGAAGCGGTTGAACTGTCCGGCCAGGTCGCGCGATTGCGACGACAATTGTTCGGCGGCGCCAAGCACTTGATTGGCGGCCGAGCCGGTGTCATCGGCGGCGCGCTGCACGCCGGAAATATTCGCGTTCACTTCCTGGGTGCCGCGCGCGGCTTCCTGGACGCTGCGCGAGATTTCCCGGGTCGCGGAGCCCTGTTCCTCGATGGCGGACGCGATCGCGATGCCGATCTGGTCGATCTCGGTGATGACATCGACCACGTTCTTGATCGCCAGCACCGTCTCGTCGCTCGCGGCCTGGATCGCCGCGATCTGTTCCGAAATTTCGGTGGTGGCCTTGGCGGTCTGGCCGGCCAGCGATTTGACCTCGGAAGCCACCACGGCAAACCCGCGTCCGGCGTCGCCGGCACGTGCCGCCTCGATGGTCGCGTTCAGCGCCAGCAGGTTGGTCTGGGCTGCGATGCTCTGGATCAGCGTCACGACGTCGCCGATCTTCTGCGCGCCCTCGGCCAGCGAACGCGCGGTATCGCCGCTGCGCCGGGCATTGTCGACGGCGCGGGCCGCGATCTCGGTGGACTGCGTGACCTGGCGCGCGATCTCCGAGATCGATGAGGTGAGTTCTTCGGTGGCGCTGGCGACCGTCTGCACGTTGGTCGAGGTTTGTTCGGAGGCGGCAGCCACCACTCCGGCCTGACGGTTGGTGGCGGACGCGGTCGACGACATCGACTGCGCGGTGGTTTCCATCGTGGCGGAGGCCGCGGACAGCCCGCCGACCAGTTCGGTCACCTTGGTCTCGAAGGCGCGAGTGAGATCGTCGAGCACGCGGGCGCGCCGCATCTTGACCTCGTTTTCGGCCTCCCGCTCCGCGGTGAGGCGGTCGGCCTAGATCTTGTTGTGCTTGAAGACGCCGACGGCTGCCGCCATCGCGCCGATCTCGTCGCTGCGGTCGACGCCGGGAATCGCGCCGGAGATGTCGCCGCTGGCGAGTTGCGACATCGACGCGGTGAGTTCGACGATCGGCTGGCAGACGCGGCGACGGACCATGATCACGAGGCCGACGCTCGCAACCGCGACCGCGATCAGCCCTGCGAGCGCGATCAGGAAGCTAATCCGTGCGGAAGACCCTGCCGCTTCGAGGACCTGTTCGGCGTTGCCGTAGAAGGCATCGCGGACTCCGATGATCGAGCCGAGTCCCTTCTGCGACTCCACGAAAAAGGCCTTCTCGTCGTGCTCATATTTGCCGCTGGCGGCGCCTTCCTTGACCAGCTTCAGTTCCTGGCCGAAGCCCCCGACATAGGCGTCGTTCATCTTCTCGAGCGCGCTTGCGACGTTGGCAGGGGTCGCCGGATTGCCGCGCAACTGCTGCAGCGACATCAGGATCTGATCGGCGCGGCCCTGGGCGCGGCTCAGTTCCATCTTCTCGGCATCGGTCGCCACCCGCTTGAAACCCACGAGGTTCTTGTGGACGCTGGCGTTGTGGCCACCGACGTCGCGCAGCGTCCAGGCGATGTTGGCGTAGCTTGCCTGCCGGTACGCGTCGCCGTCGAGTCGGGCCATCCTGCGCACCTGCTCGTCGAGCAGCGCGGTGACGGCGGTATTGAAGGCGGCGTTATCGCCGACGATCTTCCGGGCGGCGTCCTTGCGGGCTTCGGCCGGACCGTCGATCGCCTTGTCGATCGCCTCGCGAAGCGCGACGAATTTCTTGTTCAGCTCGTCTATTGCGCTGCCCACGGCGGCGCCATCGTCGAGCGCGGAGAGATCCTTGCGGATTGCGTTCATCTTGTCGCGCGCGCCGTCGGTCTGTTGGCGGTACTTGCCGTTGAGTTGCGCCCGCATCGCCGGATCCACGACGGCCGCCCCGTACAGGATGTTGGTGGAGAACCCGCGCTCGGGGTTGAGGTAGCGGGGAATGTCGCCGACTGCCCTGACCACTTCAAGCCGGCTTTGTGCGATGGAAACCTTGTCCATCGTCTGGTATTTCGAAACGGCCACATAGATGGCCAGCCCGCCGCCGACCGCGGACAGGGAAACAATGGCGGCGGTCAGCAGGGTACCGATTTTCATGGGATATGAACCGATTCGAGGGGCGGAGAGAAACGCTGCTGCACCGTAACCGGGTGCGAATTAAGGTTGGGTGTATTTTTACGGGTGAAAGGTCTGACGTGATGAGCAATCGCATTCTCGTATTCTACGGTTCGTATCGTTCCGACCGGATGGGCATCCGGCTCGCGCAGTTCATCGTCGAGGGGCTGCGCGGCCGCGGCGACGACGTCGAGCTGATCGACGCCAAGGCAATCGGCCTGCCGATGCTGGACCGGATGTACAAGGAATATCCCAGGGGCGAGGCGCCGGCGGCATTGGAAAAGCTCGCCGGGCAGATCCGCGACGCCGACGGGTTCGTCTTCATCACCGGCGAATATAATTGGGGCATCCAGCCCGGCCTGAAGAATCTCACGGACCACTTTCTCGAGGAATGGTTCTGGCGTCCGGCCGCGGTTGCGAGCTATTCGGCGGGCCGCCTCGGCGGCGCCCGCGCCGCCACCGCCTGGCACGGCACGCTCTCCGAGATGGGCATGGTGGTGATTTCATCCACGGTCGCGGTCGGGTCCATCTCGCAAGCGTTGTCCGCCGACGGCCAGCCGACCGGCGAGGGCGGCAAGGCGCTGGCGCATGCGTTTCCGCGCTTCGCCGATGATCTGGCGTGGTGGATGGACGCGGCGAAAGCGCAGCGGCTGAGCAGGAAGCCGCCCTATTGAGGCGCGCCGGGATGGCGTGCGCCCGTATTTCCCCGGGGCGCATGAAACCGGAATTATTTACCATTCGACGCTATCAGGACTCCAAACTGGGGGTATTCATGCTGAATCGTCTGACCATTTCCGCGTTGCTCAAGTCCGTCATCGCCGTGATGGCGGCCTGCGTCGTCGCCTTTCTCGTCATGACCGCGTGGGATTCCTGGGCGCGGCTGCAGACCGCCGCCCGCATATCCGTCATCGCGGACGGTTCGGCTCATGCCTTCAAGGCGATGAGCAATCTGCGCACCGACCGTGCAACCACGAGTCAGAATTTGAACGCCGAAGCCGTCACGGCGGCCGATTCGGTAAAGACGCTTCAGGGGTATCGCGACGTCATCAATCCGGCGCTGCGATCGCTGCTGGACCTCGTCGCCACGGTCGAATTCCCGGAGCGGAGCACGTTGCTTCCCTCGCTGACCCGGCAGTTCGACGCGCTGAAGGCCTTGCAGACCGAAAGCGTGGAGGCGATGGGCAAGCCGAAGGCATCGCGCCGGCCCGCGCTCGGCAAGGAATATTTCGACGCCACCACGACGCTGCTGCAGACACTGGAAAAGCTCGCTACCCAGCTTGCCGCCGCCGTCAGCCACAACGACCCGGTGGTCGATCAGTTGCTGGCGATCAAGCAGCTTGCCTGGCTGGTCCGCGATACCGGTGGTCAGTCCGCGCTGCTGCTTTCCAAAGGGCTCAACGCCGGCCGCCTGCCGCCGGAAGCGCGGCAAACCTATGCCAAATTCACCGTCGGGGCGGAATACGCCTGGAAGGGCCTCGAGACCGTGGTGGCGGGAACGCAGCTGCCGGCGGGCCTGGTCGAGGCCCTGGCCGCAACCAAGACGGCCTATTTCGAGCCGCAATATATGGCGTTCTCCGAGCGGTTGCTGAATGCGATGATTGCCGGCGAGAAGACGGAAGTGACGTCGGCGCAATGGAGCCCCGACGCGATCGGGCGCCTCGGCGTCGCGGTCAAGCTTGCCGAGCGCGCGCTCGACGAGGCCAAGCGCCACGCCGCTGGGCAGTGGTCTTCGGCGCGGCAATCCCTGATCCTCAATGTGATATTGCTGGCCGCGGCCCTCGTGCTGGCGATCGGCAGCATGATGGTGGTCGGCCGTCGCGTGATCACGCCGCTGCACGCCATACGCGATGGCATGCTGAAGGTGGCCGCGGGCGACCTGTCGGTGGATGCCGGCTACGCCGAGCGCCAGGACGAAATCGGATCGCTGGCCGGCGCACTCGCCACGTTCAAGCAACAGGCGATCGAGAAGATGCGGATCGAGCAGCAGGAGCGCGAGCGCCATGCCGGCGCCGCCACGCGGCAGCAGGCTGTCGAAAGCTATATCGGCGAATTCGAGAGCCATGTGCGCGGGACGCTTCAGCAACTCGGTGACGCCTCCAACCAGATGCGGACGACATCAGACGGCATGGCGGCGGTTTCCACCCAGACCAATGCCAGCGTGCAGATCGCCGCCAGGGCTTCGGGCGAAGCCTCGATGAACGTGCAGAGCGTCGCTTCCGCCGCGGAAGAACTGAGCGCCTCGATCAACGACATTTCGCGGCAGGCCGCGCATGCCGCCGGGATTGCCGGCCGCGCCGTCAGCCAGGCCCGCGCCACCGACAGCACGGTGCAGGGCCTCGCCAAGACCGCCAGCCGGATCGGTGAAGTGGTCGGCCTGATCAACGACATCGCGTCGCAGACCAATCTGCTGGCGCTCAACGCCACCATTGAAGCCGCCCGCGCCGGCGAGGCCGGGCGCGGCTTCGCGGTGGTGGCGTCCGAGGTCAAATCGCTGGCCAGCCAGACCGCCAAGGCGACCGAGGATATTTCGGAGCAGATCGCCGACATGCAGAAGGTCGCCAGCGAGGCGATCGAAGCGATCCAGGGGATCGGCGGCATCATCGGTGAAGTCAACGAGGTCGCCACCGCGATCGCCGCGGCCGTTGAAGAGCAGGGCGCCGCGACCCAGGAGATCACCCGCAGCACCCAGCAAGCGGCGCAGGGCACCAAGAACGTGTCCGAGAACATCACTGGCGTCAGCGCCGGCGCCGATGCCGCCGGCGCGGCAGCGCAGAACGTCAAGACCGCCTCGGAAATGCTGGGCGATCAGACCCAGCAGCTGCGCGGCCAGGTCGACGATTTCCTCGGCAAGATCCGCGCGGCGTAACGGGGCGCGTAGAGCATCCACCGTCGTCCTCCGCGTAGCGGGGGGCCCGGTACGCCGTGACTTCCCGGCTCTATCGCTGGCGCCTCTGGAATACTGGGTCGTCCGGTCAAGCCGGACGATGACAGCGGTGGTTGTTCGCGCGTTGTGCGCCAACTCCATCAACGTCATTGCGAGGAGCCCTTGCGACGAAGCAATCCATTTCACAGCGCTACCGGTTGATCGATGGATTGCTTCGTCGCATCCGCCTTCGCCCGAAGGCGGGCTTCGGCTAACACGCCTCGCAATGACGCTGTGAGAGCCAAGCTCCGATTCAAGCCTGCATGTCCGTAGCCGCACCTCCGCATTCCTGCGGCGCGAAGCGCCCGAGAGATCGGTTGATTTCGTCGTCACGGCGCAGCGATTGCAGTCGAGAGACAGCTCAGCGGTCGTCGTCGTCGCTTGGGGGTTGCCTGGACTCCTGATGCTTCCGGCCGCCGGAGCCGATTTCGCGGCAAGGCACCGGCGTCCAGGATCCGTCGGGCGCCTTCTCGTAGGCGCTGCAGGCACCCGCAGCCGACTTGTCATCGGCCTTCTCCGATTTCGCCAGCGCGGGGGCTGACGCGAGGGCCAGCGCGACGATCGAACCGAGCAGGATTCCAGCTGATTTCCGCATTGAGAACTCCCCTTTCTCCAAACGAGCGATTCCAGAAAAGGATTGTGGTCATTTTTTCGCCGTCGTGCCGGTGCGCATCTGCACCCCGTGACGGGTTCCGTATTTTGCGACGACGGAACAGCGTTGATCCGCAAAATGCGGCAGGGCTATTGCGTCCTGCGCTTGCGGTCAGGCCCAGTATCGAAAAAATTGCGCGTCACCGCAACGATTACCGACGCCAATACATCGAAAACCATCATGGAGCCGGCAAGAGGCGGCGGGCTGTTGAGGCCTGCGGGCAATCCTGTGCTAGGTTGGCATCTCTGCCAGCCGCCATCCAGGGCAACGTGCAGATCCTGTTGCCACGGAGTCCCCGACGACATGAATCTCCTCGACAATCCTTTCGACCCCGCGCGCGAGGCCGCCCTGGTGACGGGTGCGGGCAACGGCATCGGCCGCGCCATCGCCCAGGCCCTGGTCGGAGAGGGCGTGCGCACCGTGTTCGCCGACGTCAACCCGGATACGGTCGCCGATGCGATCAAAACCTCGCCGCGGCCGGAGCTGGCGTTCGCCTTCGTCGGCGACCTCGCGGATCGCGCCGTATGCGGTGCGCTGCTGGCGCATGCGCAGTCGACAGTGGGGCGGGTGACGCATTTCGTTCACAGCGCGTCGCCGCCGCGGCGCGAGGCCGATCACGCCATGGCCGTCAGCGACGAGATTTGGGCACAGATGCGGGCGGTCAATGTCGACGCGGGCTTTCATCTCGCGCGCGAACTGGCGCGCCCGCTGATCGCGGCGAAAGAGCCCGGCTCGTTCCTGTTCCTGACCTCGCTGCATGCGGGTACGCCGCGCAACCTGCCGCACTATTCGACATCCAAGGCGGCGCTCGCCATGCTGGTCAAGGAACTGGCGAGGACGTGGGGCCGCTACGGCATCCGTGTCAACGCCCTGGTGCCCGGCGCCGTCGCCGCCGGCGGTTTCGTCGCCGATCCGGCATTGGCCAGACACATCCCGCTGGGACGCCTCGGCCAGGCCGCCGACCTCGCGCCGATGGCGCTGGCGGTGCTCTCGAACAAGCTGTCGGCCTATGTCACGGGATCATCCATTGTGATCGATGGTGGCCTGTCGCTTATGAACTGGTTCGAGCCGCCCGATCCCGGCGATCTCTGAAGGGCAGGCGTCCGATGCCGATTCACATCTGCAGCGCCTGCGGCACCTCGTATCCGGAGACTCCCGAACCGCCGCGCCACTGCCGGATCTGCGACGACGAACGCCAATACGTGCCGCCGGGCGGGCAGGCCTGGACAACGCCGGAGAAACTAGGCCGCGGGCACGTCAATGCCTGGCGGCATTTGGAAACCGGGCTGTTCGAAATTCATACGTGGCCGCAATTCGGCATCGGCCAGCGCGCGCTATTGTTGCGCACCAGCGAGGGCAACATCCTGTGGGACTGCCTCGCCTTGCTGGACGATGCGACCGAGGCGCTGATCCGTTCGTTGGGCGGCCTGCATGCGATCGCCATTTCGCACCCGCATTATTACACCTGCATGCAGGATTGGGCGCGCCGCTTCGATTGTCCGATCCATCTGCACGCCGCGGATTCCGAATGGGTCATGCGTCCCGATCCTGCAGTTCGGCCCTGGCACGGCGAGACGCTTGATATCGCCGATGGTGTGACGCTGCTCCGGCTCGGCGGCCACTTTCCCGGCGGTACCGTGCTGCATTGGGCGGACGGCGCCGAAGGACGCGGCGCGCTGCTGAGTGGGGATATCGTGCAGGTGGCGGCGGATCGGGGTCGCGTCTCGTTCCTCTGGAGCTACCCCAACATGATGCCGCTGTCGGCCTCTACGGTCCGCCGTATCGCCGATACGCTCGCAGCCTGGAAATTCGACCGCATCTACGGTGCCTTTCCGGGACGGCAGGTGATGAGCGGCGGCGCGCAGGCGGTGGAGCGATCGGCGGCGCGGTATGTCGAGTTGCTGAAGGGGGAGCAGGCCTAGCAACGGGCAGGCCGCGGAGGCCAAAATGGGCCCCTAACGCAACAGCGCCACCAGGCCGAATATTGCCTGGTGACGCTGTGCTTAAACCGGACAACGCAATCCCCCGGCAGATATCGGTCTGCCGGAAGCGCAAAAGGTTCAACGGGATCAGGCTTCCGACCGCCGATAATGGAACTTGTCTGCTCTCCTACTTGTATGATAACCGGGCAAGATGTCCTCGATTACCTCCGTTACCCGTGCCCCGCGGCTGTCCGACGAGGTCGCCCGCCAGCTTGCGGCGGCGATCCGGAGCGGTGAATTTGCGCCGGGCGCGCGGCTGCCCTCCGAGAAGGAGCTGGCCGAGCGGTTCGAGGTCTCGCGGATGGTCGTTCGCGAGGCGATGTCGCGGCTGAAATCGGATGAGCTGGTCGATACGCGCCAGGGGCTCGGCGCCTTCGTTTCGGCCGAGCCGGGCAGGGGCCTGTTCCGGCTGGAGCCCGATCCCGCCGTCGTCAGGGACCTGCACGACATCTTTCAGCTCCGCGTCGCGGTGGAAGGCGCCGCGGCCGGCCTTGCCGCCGTCCGCGCCGACCGCAGCGAGCTGGCGGCGATGCGCGCGTGCCTGCACGACATGAAAATCGCGATCACGGGCAGGGAGGACGATATCGATGCCGACAACCGGTTTCACGCCACCATCGCGCAGGCCTCGCGCAATCCCTATTTCGACCGTTTCCTGACGTTTCTCGGCGCCAATCTGCATGGCGCCATCGCCAAGGCGCGCGCGAACACCGCGACGCGTCACCCCGAGAGCGTGCTCGCCGTGCAGGCCGAGCATGAGGCGGTATTCGCGGCGATCGAGCGGCGCGACGCGCTGGCTGCGGAAGCGGCGATGCGCGGTCATTTGTCGGCGGCGATGGAACGGCTTGGGCTTGGGCCTTTCACCGGGGCGCGGTCATGAGCGCATCATCGCCTCAGCCTCCGGCCTGTCAGGGACCGAACCCGGTGGTCGATCCTCCTTCGTTCGCCGTGCCGGCCGCTGCCTGTGACACCCACGCCCATGTAATCGGACCGAACGACCGCTTTCCGATGGTCGCCAGCCGTAGCTACACGCCGTCTCCTGCATCCGAAGCCGCCTATCTCGGCATGCTCGACAGCCTCGGCATGGCGCGTGGCGTGCTGGTCCAGATCAGCGTCTACGGCACCGACAACCGCTGCATGATCGAGAGCCTGAAGGCGCATCCCGACCGGCTGCGCGGCGTTGCTGTGGTCGCGCCCGATGTCGGCGGCGCCGAACTCGAGGCGCTGCACGCGGCCGGCGTGCGCGGCATCCGCATCAACGTCCTGTTCGGCGGCGGCGTGGCGATCGACGAGATGGAGCGGCTGGCCGCCCGCGTCGCGCCGCTCGGCTGGCATATTCAATTGCTGATCGACGCGCGCAACCTGCCTGAACTTGGACCGCGCATGATGAAGCTGCCGGTCGAGGTTGTATTCGACCACATGGGTCATATGCCGGTCTCTTCAGGCGTCGCGCATCCCGGCTTCCAGTGGATGCTGCGGCTGCTGAGGGAAGGCAGGGCATGGGTAAAGCTGTCGGGGGCCTACCGGATCTCGCAGATCGGGTCACCGTTCCACGATACGCTTGATTTCGCGCAGGCGCTGGTCGCGGTCGCGCCGGAACGTTGCGTCTGGGGCTCGGACTGGCCGCATGTCTCGGTCGAAGGGCCGATGTTCAACACCGGAGCGCTGCTCGATTTGCTGCCGCTCTGGGTGCCGGAGGAGGCGGTGCGCAACCGCATCCTCGTCGACAACCCCGCACGTCTCTACGGATTTCCCACCGCGACCGCCGACTGAACGGCGGCGCTTCCTGTCCAACCGGAGGAGTTACACCCATGGCTAACCTGATCACGCGCCGCACGCTCGTCGGCGCATTCACCGCTGTCGGAATAGCGCTCGCAAGCGCGCCGGCTTTCGCCCAGCAGAAGACCGTCATCAAGCTCGGCTGGACCACCGCTGACGGCGCGCAGGATCCCTATGCCACCGGCGCGCGCGCCTTCAAGGAGCGCGTCGAGGCGGGCTCCAACGGCCGCATCGAGGTCCAGCTCTATCCGAACCGGCAGCTCGGCGACGAGAAGCCGATGCTCGAAGGCATGCGGCTCGGCACCGTCGATGCCGGCGTCATCACCAACGCGGTGGTCGCCCAGATCGAGCCGGCGTTTCAGCTCAACGACCTGCCGTTCCTCTATGAGAACGAGGCGCAGGCCCAGCGCGTGCTCGACGGCCCGGTCGGCCAGAAGCTGGCGGCCAAGCTCGAAGCCAAGGGCATCAAGCTGTTGGGCTGGATGGAAGGCGGCTTTCGCAACATGATCAACAACGTCCGCCCGGTCGAGAAGCCGGAGGACGTCAAGGGCGTGAAGTACCGCGTGATGCAGAATCCGGTCTTCATCGGCATGTTCTCGTCGCTGGGCGGCAACGCCGTGCCGATGGCCTGGGGCGAGACTTTTACGGCCGTGCAGCAGGGCGCCATCGACGGGCTGGAAATCCCGCTCGCGGTGATCGAACAGAACAAGTATTTCGAGGTGACGAAGTATCTCTCCATCACCAACCACACTTATTCCGCCATTCCGCTGCTGATGGCCAAGCGCGCCTTCGACAAACTGCCTGACGACCTGAAGAAGGTGGTGATCGATTCCGGCAAGGCCGCCACCAAGGCGCAACGCGAGGCGGCGGGGGCCGCGGCGAAGGAGGTTGTCGGCAAACTCGAGAAAGCCGGCATGAAGGTCAATCGCGTCACCGACTTCAAGCCGTTCCGCACCTCGGTGGAGAGCGTATACGAGACCTTCAAGGCCTCGATCGGACCGGACCTGATGCAGGAAGCGACGGCCGCCAAGCAGTAACGCCTCGCCACGCGAGCCCTGGCCATGACCAATCCCGCCTTGCGCGGCGTCGAACGCATCATCGCGTTCGTCGCCGGCGGTTTGAAGTGGAGCCTGATCGCGGCGACCGCGATCATGGTCGGCTGCATCGCGCTGCAGGTGGTGATGCGCTATGTGTTCGGCCGCACCCCGTCCTGGACGGAAGAACTCGCGGTATTGATGTTCTCGTGGTCGGTGCTGGGCGGGCTCGCGCTCGGCGTGCGCGAGGGATTCCATGTCCGGCTCGATGCCGTGCTCAACCTTGCTCCGCCGGGCGGCCGGGCGTGGGCGGAACGCGCGATCGAGGCGCTGACGGCGGCGTTCGGCTTCTATCTCGCCTGGTCGGGTGTTCGTTTCCTCGACATGACCGGCGGCTCGGTCTCGGCCGCCATCGGCTATCCGATCGAAATGCTGCATGCGCTGGCCCCGGTCGCCGGCGCGCTGATCGGCCTGTTCGCGAGCTGGCGCATGCTGACCGGCGCGCCTGCCGAACCGTCCCCGGAACTGGCGCCATGAGCGCCAGCGTCCTGTTGCTCACCGCGGGCTTCGCCGGCCTCGTCACGCTCGGCATCCCCTTCGCCATCGCGATCGGCGTCGTCGTGATGCTGGTGTTGACGGTCGTCGACATGGAGCCGGCTTTCCTGGCGCAGCAGCTGGTGGCGGGATCGCAGTCGTTCAGCCTGCTGGCGATCCCGCTGTTCATGCTGGCCGGCGAGTTGATGACGGCCGGCGGGCTGTCGCAGCGCCTGATCGACGTTGCCGCCGTGCTGGTGCGTCACCGCACCGGCGGCCTCGCCATGGTCGCGGTGCTGGCGGCACTGGTGTTCTCGGCGATCTCGGGTTCGGCGCCCGCGACCACCGCGGCGATCGGAGCGATCCTGATTCCGGCGATGGCCGCGGCCGGCTACGACAAGGCGTTTGCCGTCGCGATCGCGGTCAGCGCCGGCGTGCTCGGCCCGCTGATCCCGCCCTCGATCGCCTTCGTGATCTGGGGCATCGTCGCCGAGCAGTCGATCGGCAAACTCTTCCTTTCGGGCATCGTGCCGGGCTTCGCCATCGCCGCGGGGCTGCTGGTGGTCTGCTATGTCCATGCCAAACGCAACAACGTGCCGAAGCAGGCCAAAGCCAGCTGGGCCGAGACGCGCGCGGCTTTCGCACACGGAAAATGGGCGCTGTTGTCGCCGCTGGTGGTGCTCGGCGGCATCTATGGCGGCATCTTCACGCCGACCGAGGCCGCCGGCGTCAGCTGCATCTATGCCGTCATCGTCGGCCTGTTCGTCGAGCGAAAGATGAGTTTCAGGGCACTGCCGGACATCGTGCTGCGATCGGTGCGCACCAGCGCCATCGTCACCGCCATCATCGCGGTGTCGGCCGGTTTCGGCGTGCTGATCGCGCAGGAGCAGATCGCCACCGGTTTTGCGATATGGCTTGCCAGCCATGTCACCGAGAAATGGATGGCGCTGGCCGGGCTCAACATCGCCTTCTTCCTGCTCGCCGCCGTGATGGACGAGATCGCGATCATGGTCATCCTCGGCCCGATGCTGATCGCGATCGCGACCAAATTCGGTGTCGATCCGATTCACTTTGGCTCCATCATCGTCACCAACGTCGCGATCGGCATGGCCGCCCCGCCGATCGGCTACTGCCTGTTCGTCGGTATGGCGATTTCGGGGCTCAGTCTCGGCCAGATATCGCGGGCGATCTGGCCGCATATCCTCGTGATGCTGTTCGTGCTGTTTCTGACCACCTACATCCCGTCCTTTGCGCTGATGTTCGTTCCGGGAAAGTAAGGGAACACAGCGGGTTCCCGCGCGTTGACGCGCTCAGACACCGTTTGCGCAGAGGTGACGCCTGCTCCAGAGTTCATCGATCCTCGTCCCCGGGCAGACTGTCTGGAAAAGATGCGAAGCGAGCCGGGTTGCCGTCCTCAACGACGCAGCCGACTATTTCGCCGCGCTGAGGGATGCGCTGCTGCTGGCCGAGCGGCAGGTGCATATCCTCGGCTGGGACATTCACTCCGAAACGCCGCTGGTCGGGCCCTCCGGGCGCGTCGATGACGGCTTGCCGGTCGCGCTCGGTCCGTTTCTGAAGGGACTGCTTCTGGCCAAGCCGGAATTGCGGATCAACATCCTGGTCTGGGATTTCGCGGCGCTGTATGCCGGCGAACGGGAGTGGAATTCCGCCGACAAATTCACCGCGGGATGTGACGGCCGAATTCGGTTCTGCCTGGATTCCAGCCTTCCCTTAGGCTCGTCGCAGCACCAGAAGATCGTGGTGGTCGACAACGCGATTGCCTTTTCCGGCGGACTGGACCTGACGATCCGGCGCTGGGACACCAGCGAGCATTTCGCCGAGCATCCGTTTCGCCGCGATCCCGACGGCAAGCCTTACCCGCCATTCCACGATGTCCAGTGCATGGTCGAGGGCGAGGCCGCGGCAGCACTCGGCGAAATCGCGGCCGCGCGGTGGACCGCTGCCGGCTGCACGGTGGAGGCTTGCGAAACCGCCCCGGGCGATCGCTGGCCCGCCTCGGCGCCGGTGGGGGCGCGGCAGGTCCAGGCCGGGATCGCGCGGACCGAATTGCGAAGCATGTCGCAGGCGGGGGTGGACGAGGTGGCGCGGCTGTTCGAGGCCTCGATCAATACCGCCGATCGTTTCATCTATATCGAAAACCAGTTCACCAGCGCCACCGAGATCGCCGAGATGCTGGCGCGACGGATGACCGACACGCCGGCGCTGCGCGTTCTCATCGTGACGCCAAAGGCACATTCGTCGTGGCTGGAATCGCAGGCCATGCACGGCGGCCGCGGCGGTTTCATGACTCCGTTCGTCGCCGCCGGCGTCGCCGACCGGCTGCGCATCCTCTATCCGGCCGTGGACGACGGCGTCTCCTCGGCGGCGGTGATGATTCACAGCAAGGTCATGATCATCGACGACGGATTCCTGCGGGTCGGCTCGGCCAATATCAACAACCGCTCGATGGGAGCGGACACAGAATGCGACCTCGCGTTCGAGGCTGCTAGCGACGAGCATTTCGAATTCATTCGCGGCCAGCGACGCCGGCTGATCGGACATTTTTGCGGGGTGGACGAGAAAACTATCGCTGAAAACGAGGACGACCTGCTCGGGTTCCTGGATCGCCATGCCGCGTCAGGCGCGGGCAGGGCCCTGCTGCCGATCGATTGCGAAGCGAGTTCGCTCGGTGCGATGGCCGACATTATCCAGCCGATCGCCGATCCGAAGACTCCGCTCAACCTCCAGCGCACGGCGCGGCGGATGTGGACCCCGCGTACCGTGCTGGCGGTGGCCGGCACCGTGGCCGCGCTGGCCGGGCTGGCGCTGGCCTGGCAAACCACATCGCTGCGGGATTTTACCGATATCGGCTATGTCTCGTCGGTGATTTCGAGGTATTCGCAATCGGCTTTCGCGCCGCTGTTCGCAGTGATGGTATTCGTGCTCGGCGGGCTGGTGATGTTCCCGGTGGTGGTGCTGATTGCCGCAACAGCGGCGGCGCTGGGGCCCTGGATGGGCGCCTTGAGCGCCACCGCCGGCGTGCTCGCAAGTTCGCTGCTGCTGTTCATGATCGGCCGGTTTCTCGGCCACAAGCGGCTGCAATCGCTGCTCGGCGCGCGCGCGTTGCGGGTGCAGCGCCGCATCGTCGGCAAGGGCGTGGTCGCGGTGGCGATGATCCGGATGGTGCCAGTCGCGCCATTTTCGGTCGTCAACGTGTTCGCCGGCGCCAGCGAGTTGCGCCTCACTGATTTCCTGATCGGCACGGCGATCGGTATGGCGCCCGGCATCATCGCCATGGCAGCCGTCGGCACGCAGATCGCGGACTTCGCCAAACACGCCTCGTGGTCGAATGCGATCCCGCTCGGCCTCACCATCCTGCTGTGGATCGCGGTCTGTCTCGCGGTGCAGTTCGTGGTGACGTGGTGGAGCGGACGCCGGGCGTGACGCAAACCATCCGCATCATGACCTGGAACGTGCACGGCACGTTCAACCTCAATCCGAAGTTCGACCTCGAAGGCGTTTCGTCGATCATCCACAAATGGTCGCCCGACGTCGTTGCCCTGCAGGAGGTCGACTCGCGCGGGCGCAACGACGATGTGTTCGCCATGCTGGCGGATGCCGTCGGCGAACACCGGGTTGCGGCCCGCTCGATCGTGACCGAGGATGGCGACTACGGCCAGGTACTGATCAGCCGCTGGCCGTTCGTCGCAGAGCCCACGGTGACCGACGTATCCTATCAGGAGCGGGAGCCGCGCCGGGCGATCTCGGCTGCGATCCGCGCGCCGATCGGCGAGGTGACCGTGGTGGCGACCCATCTCGGCCTCAGCATGCACGAACGCTATGCGCAGGCGCGCGCACTTGCCGGCCTTGTGCAATCGCCTCGCACCGTCGTGATCGGCGATTTCAACGATTGGTTCTGGGTGATGTCGGTGCGGCGGGCACTGGCGGCGCGCTGTCCGGTGCGAACGCGCCTGCGAACATTCCCGTCGCGGCTTCCGCTGCTGCGGCTCGACCGCATCTACGCCACGCGCGATGGCACCATCGTCAAGGCATGGACCGACCCCGAGGCGCGCGCCTATTCGGATCATCTGCCGGTGCTGGCGGATGTCGGGTTCCCGCAGGTGCACACCCCGGGAACAGGTTAGATGTTCACGCGTACCGATACGTTGATGTCGCAGGCAGAAACCGGCAAAATGCGCTGCGTCCATCTTCGCTGTTATGGCCGGTTGTCACCCGGTGCATGCGTCATGGCAACGCCGTGCCGCGCATTTGGTTCTGCGCGGGCTCGATCCGGTTTGAATTAGCGCAGCGGCATCGGCGGCCGGACGATCGGTTCGCCGTCCTCGGTCCGGGTCGCGGCCTGCGGGGGCGGCGGTGCCGGCTGCGGCAATGGCGCGGGGGCTGCGGCCGGGGCGGGCGGATAGGCCGGCAGTGGCCGGTGCGGCGGCGCCGCGGCTGATCGCGGCGGCCGCGCCGATACCCTCGACCGCGGATTTGACGCGGCCGGTTTGACTTCAGCCGGCTTGGCTTCGGCAGATTTGGCTTCGGCAGGTTTGACTTCGGATGCCTTTGCCGCTTCGCGGATCATGGCTTGCTGACCCGTTTTGAGTTCGGCGATGCTGGCCTTGAGCTGTTCGACCTGCTGCGCCATGGCGGCGAGATCGCGCGCCATCGACTGCAATTGCAGCGCATCCGGCGAGGGCGTAGCGGCGGCCGGTGCCGGGCTTTCCGCAGGCTGGGCCGGAGCTGCAGCTGGCTCCGGGGGCTGCTCCGCCGCAGCTGCCTGAGCGGCCGGCGGATCGGCTTCTTCCGGCAGCGCAGCCGTCTCCGTCGCTAGCGATGAGGTGAGGGCGAAACCAGGCACCCAATTCGGGATCATATGCCTGGCGGTATCGCCGTGGTTATGCCAGGCGGCGGCAGCGGCGGCGCTGCCGATCGCAACCACCAGCATGACCGCGCTTTTTGCCCACCGGCTGATCGGCGGCGGCTCGACGGGGGCGACGATATCGTCGGTGACGGTGGCGCGAAACGTCGTATCCACCGTTGGCGCGGCATCTGCGGCACCGGATGCCGCAGATGCAGGCTGATCCGGAGCAGGGCGATTCCCGTCAGCAGGACCCTCGACGTCAGCAGCAATCCTGGCGTCGCCCGTGATGTCAGCGAGCACCTTGTCGGCCCACGCGGTCGGCACCACTTCGGGCACGATCGCAAAATCGTCGTGCGGATCGGAATCTCTCAGCTTCAGTGTGGAATGCATTGGCGCTCCGTGCTCGGTCCAGACTCATCCGCATCGGGTGGCCGGTGGGTCCAGCGGCGTCGACGTCCCTCGACGGTCCCTTGCCCGGCTCCAGAGTCCCGTCAGGTTTGACCAAAGCAAGGCGACAGGGTGGAGAGTGTGAGGCCCAAGGAACCTGATCGCGACGGCGGCGTTGGCTGGGACGGGCGTTCTCGCCGGCGCTTTAAACCCCACGCGGTGGCGCCGCCGAAACCGGTTGATGCGACTCCGATTGGCGGAACAAGCAGGGAGACCGATATGACATCAGAGACGCAAATTCACACCATCGCGCGCCAGATGATCGAACAGCGGGGCTTCGGCGCAATCGCCGAAGCTGCCCGGATCGCCCAGGAGTGCGAGAGCAAGGGCGAGGCGGACGAGGCCAGGGAATGGCGTCAGATCCAGGATGCCATGAAGATGATGCGGGGACCGCATCAAAGCTGAGGACTTATTCCCAAGTCACTTTCCCAGGTTGCCGCAGCAGGGCGAGCGGCGTGACGTGTCAGTCCAGCATCAGGCGGCCGACGGCCTCGCGGCCGCCGCCGCTTCCACCGCGGACCACGACGATCTCGCCGCTCGCCGGCTGAATGCCGGTGAGCGCCTGGATGTTGGCGCCGTGCGTTACGACAAGCAGGGTTCCGCTGCCGGTCCACTGCTCGATCACGGCGCGGGCGCCTGAAGTCAGGGATTCCCGCTGGTCGCGCAGCACGAACGCATTGCCAAATGTCGGCTCGGTCTTCACCGGTCCGAGATCCAGCAGCGTCGCGGTGTCGATGCACCGGCACCATGGCGAGGATAGGATCGCCTCGAACGTAATCCCCTCCGACTTCAGCCGTGCGCCGATCTTGCGCGCGTCGGTGCGGCCCTTGGCGCTGAGGTTGCGCTGGGTGGCGCAGTCTTCGACCTTGAATCCTGGCGGGTCGCCGAAACCGCCCGGCGCATCGGCATGCCGCATCAAGGCGATGTGCCGGCCGGCGCGCAGCGCGGACCAGGCCTCGGCCTCGCCGGCGCGGGCGATATCCATGGTGCCGCAGCCGAGCAGGATGGCAAGGATCGGAGCAAGGATCGCAGCAAGGATGGTGAAGCGGGTGCGGCGCATGATGGCGAACCTCGTCACATATACGCGATCAGGCGCCCGGCGCAGATTGCAATCGATCCGTGCCGGATTCCTAGCGCGTTTGGTGGGTCCGTTCAAATAACCCCGGCGTGATGCAGATAAGACCGTGCCTGTCCACCCATTGTGGGGAGTAACCGGGTGCGGCGGGGGCGCAACACAACCCTTCTTTTTTACCCCGGGTGTGACATCCACGCTTTGGTGACCGGACCGAAGATGCGCTATGCTGACGGCCGCGAACAAAAAACAAGAAGTCGGGAGCAGGCGCGCCAAGGCTAGCCAAGCGGGGGCAGCATCATGATGACCTTACCGGAACTGGCCGTCGACGCGCTGGAAGAATTTCTCCGGTCCTTTATGCGTCGCCGGTTCGGGCCCTCGCAGCCCCTGGTGGAGATCGTGCCGGCGGCAGCCCGCCTCGCGCTCGAATGCATCGGCAACAGCGACGCGCTTTACCACAATGTCGAGCATACGATGCTGGTCACACTGGCGGGGCACGATGTCCTGCGCGGGCGTGCATTGCACACCCATGTCAGCGTGGAAGACTACGCCCACGTCATCGTAGCCTGCCTCGGCCATGACATTGGTTATGTGCGCGGGCTGTTCAGGGAGGACGACGCCGACGGATTCGTGATCGATGCTGCCGGCAACAAGGTGACCTTGCCGCGTGGCGCATCGGACGCCGGCCTGATGCCGCACCACGTCGACCGCTCGAAGCTCTATGTCATGAGGAGGGTCGTTGCTCCGCTCGACAAGCAGCGCATTGCCGATGCGATCGAAGGCACGCGGTTTCCGCCGCTGGCAGGCCAGCAATATGGCGAGGAGGCGTCGATGGTCCGGGCCGCGGATTTCATCGGGCAACTCGGCGATCCCAACTATATCCGGAAATCCAACGCGCTCTACCATGAGTTCGAAGAAGTCGGCATCAATCGCCAGCTCGGCTATGATTCCCCCGCCGACATCGTCCATCGCTACCCGCAATTCTATTGGGATCAAGTGGCGCCTCAGATCCAGACCGAAATTCGCTATCTCAACATGACGTCGAGCGGACGGCGGTGGATCGCGAACCTCTACGCCAATGTGTTCCGCGCCGAACAGGAAATCTCGCTTTCGGGGCCGCAGCGGTAGGCGTCTCGGATTTGCGACGTGCCGTTCGCAGGCGTGAGACGTTGGCCCGAAATGGACCCGGGTTGCCGCGGTCGAACAGGCGGAAAAACCGCGTCAATTGCGGAGAAGTCGCGCGGCCAGGCCGTGCGCGGGACGATGGCACGGCGCTTGCTGTTGCCCACCTCAACGCGCGCAAGACGCGTTGCAATGAACCAACCAAGGGAAGGGAAACCTCATGGAGATCGGTTATTTCACCATGCCTTCACATCCGCCGGAGTGCGGCCTGAAGGAAGGCCACGACTGGGATCTGCAGGTGCTGCGCTGGGCCGACGAACTCGGCTACCAGGAAGCCTGGATCGGCGAACACCACACCGCCCCCTGGGAGCCGCATCCGGCGCCGGACCTGCTGCTGGCGCAGGCGTTCCTGCAGACCAAGAATATCCGCCTTGGTCCCGGCGGCTTCCTGTTGCCGTATCATCACCCCGCCGAACTCGCCAACCGCGTCGCGATGCTCGACCATCTCTCCGAGGGCCGGCTCAATTTCGGCGTCGCCGCCTCGGGCCTGCCGAGCGACTGGGCGATGTTCAACGTCGACGGCATGTCCGGCCAGAACCGGGACATGACCCGAGAGGCGCTGGAGATCATCCTGAAGATGTGGACCGAGGATGCGCCGTGGACGCATAACGGCAAATTCTGGACGGTGTCCAAGCCCGATGTGATGTTCGACTTCCTGAAGCCTCACATCAAGCCGCTGCAGGCGCCACATCCGCCGATCGGAGTGGCCGGCCTGAGCAAGGGCTCCGATACGCTGAAGCTGGCCGGCGAGCGCGGCTACATCCCGATGAGCCTCAACCTCAACCCGGCCTATGTGTCGAGCCATTGGGAATCGGTCGAAATCGGCGCGGCCAAGACCGGACGCACGCCCAACCGGCAGGACTGGCGGATGGTGCGCGAGGTATTCGTGGCCGACACCGACGAGGAAGCCTGGCGCCTGTCGGTGGGCGACATGATGGGCCGGATGATGAGCGAATATTTCCTGCAACTGCTCGGTCATTTCGGTTTCAAGGACTATCTCAAGCACCAGCCGGATGTGCCTGACAGCGACGTCACCGCCGAATACTGCGCCAGGCACAACTGGATCGTCGGTTCGCCCGCGACCTGCGCCGAGAAGATCGAGAAGATCTACGACGAAGTCGGCGGTTTCGGCACGCTGCTGGTGTT
The DNA here is from genome assembly GCA_043811435.1 of Pseudomonadota bacterium. Taxonomy (GTDB): domain Bacteria; phylum Pseudomonadota; class Alphaproteobacteria; order Rhizobiales; family Xanthobacteraceae; genus Bradyrhizobium. The sequence continues at coordinate 3,424 of JBDRNF010000083.1, read as the reverse complement.
CGGCTTCGACTACAGGCACAAGCCGGAGGCCTGGCACAATTCGCTGCGGCTGCTGAAGCAGGAGGTGCTGCCGCGTCTGACGCATCTCAAGCCGGCCGTCAGCAAGGCCGCCTGAGGGTGCAATCCGCGTCTCTCCCCGTGCGCGGGGAGAGACGCACGATCAGGAGATCCAAAAAATGCAGCCAGGAGACTTCAAGAGGGCGATGCGTCACTGCGCCGGCGCGGTGGCGCTCGTCACGGTCGGCCGCGAGGACGGCCGCCGCACCGGGTTGACGGCGACGGCGGTGTGCTCGCTGTCCGACGATCCGCCGTCCCTGCTGGTCTGCGTCAACCGAAACGCCAGCGCGCATCCTCGCATTCGCGAGGAGCGATGTTTTGGCGTCAGCTTCCTCAGCGAGGAACACGTACCGCTGGCGCTCACATTCAGCGGCCAGAAGGGAATCGAGGGCGACGACCGTTTTGGCTTCGGGCGCTGGACGACGGGGATTACCCGCGCGCCGGTGCTGCAGGATGCGGTCGCCTCGTTCGATTGCGACCTGTTGCAGGAGTTCGAGACCAAAACGCATTCCGTATTCATCGGCGAGGTGCGCGAGGTCGGCATGCGCTGCGAAGCGCAGCCGCTGGTCTATCTGCGCGGCGCGTTCCACGGCGTGCAGGCGATGCGGGATGCCATGGCGCTCGGCGACATCAAGGCACGAAAGCTGAGCTGGAGCAGTTTTTCCTAGGCTAATTCATTGGCGCGCCAATTCGAATTGACGCCAGTCCTGGTCGTCATCCCTGCCGCAGCGGGCCTTCTTGCGTCCCAGCGCCACAGCCGCGGCATTGTTGCCGTCCCCCAAAACAGCCACTTCCAAATTAAGACCAATTGGTCTATATATCAGTAATGAACCGCCAATCTCCAGTGCCGTTGCCCCGTGGCCGCCCCCGAAGTTTCGACGTGGAAGCCGCCGTCGAACGCGCGATGGGTGTGTTCTGGTCCCGCGGCTATCACGCCACGGCGCTCCCGGACCTTCTTCGCGCGACCAAGCTCTCGCGTGGTAGCCTTTACGCCGCTTTCGGTGACAAGCACTCGCTCTTCCTGCGTGCGCTTGATCGCTACATTGCCGATGCCGTGACACGGATGGATATCGAACTCGACCCCCGCCGAGAGCCGGTCGACGGCCTGCGGGCCTACCTTGCCGGCTACGTCGACCGCACGAGTGGTGCCAACGGCCGGCGCGGATGCCTGCTGGTGGCGACAGCCATGGAACTGGCTGGCCATGACGCTGAAGTTGGCCGTCGCATCGCGGGCTTTTTTAAAGCCATGGAGGCCAGGGTGGCGGATACACTTTCCCGTGCGCGAACGGCGGACAAGTTGGCCGATGGTGTTGAGCCTTCAAGTGCCGCCAGAATTCTCGTCTGTTTCGTCGAGGGGCTGCGCGTGATCGGCAAAACGGCGCCGACACGGATCTCGTCGCAAGCCACCGCCAACGCTCTTCTCGATCGCTTCACCAGGTAACACACCCATGGACGCCTCCGATTCGGCGCGCCGATATCTAGACTGAACGGTCTTGAAAGGAAGGGTACCATGTCTGCCATCCAGATCGTCTGCGCGGTGGCAGTTCCATTTCTCTGGGGGTACCAGTTCGTGGCCATCAAGGTGGGCGTTGGGGAGTTTCCGCCTCTCTTCTTCCTCGCACTGCGCTTCCTGGCCATCGCGCTGCTGCTTGTTCCGTTCGTCATGAGGCCCACACGTCGACAGGTCGGCCCTGTCGCAGCTATTTCGATTTTTCTTGGGGGACTGAACTTCGGGCTGTTCTATGTTGGCCTTGGGCTCGGCTCGGGAAGCATGTCGGCCGTCGCATATCAACTCGCCACGCCCTTCACCGTCCTGTTGGCCTGGCCGCTGCTCGCGGAAAGGCCGACTCTCACTACGTCCGCCGGAGTGCTACTTGCATTCGTCGGCGTGGTCGTGTTGGCGGCGGAGCCCGGTCTGTCAGGAAGCACGCTTCCGCTGCTGCTTGTGGTCGGGGCAGCCTTCGCGTTCGCGGTGTCCAACATTCTGACGAAACGCTACGGCCCTTTTGATCCCCTGATGTTGATGGGTTGGTCGTCGCTGCTCACCGTACCGCAGGTCATGTTAATGTCGTTGCTCCTCGAACATGGACAACTGACAAGCCTCGCCACGGCGGATCTACGCGGTTGGCTGGCGCTCGCCTACACCATTTTCATCGGAGGAATTGTCGGGTTTGGCCTTTGGTTCTGGCTGATCGCCCGTTGCTCGATGGGCCGCGTCGCACCATTCGGTCTGCTGCTTCCGCTGTTTGCCTTGATATCGAGCGTGTTGTTCCTTGGCGAGCGCATGACACCAGGGTTGATCGTCGGTGGGCTGCTCGCGATCTCCGGCGTCGTCGTGACACAAGTGAGACCGAGCGCTCGATCGATTTGAACCCCGGTCACGTCATACGGCTCAGTCCCCCGCCGCTGTGATCCCCAGCGCGCTGATCTTGCGATAGAGTGTGGCGCGGCTGACCTTCAGCGAGCGCGCCGCGTCCGGGACGCGGCCGCCATGCTGGCGCAAGGCTTCGGCAATGACGTTGCGCTCCGCGGTTTCGAAATCGGGCTGCGCCTGATGGCTGCCACCTGGCGGCAGATCGAGATCGGCCTCGGCGATCAGGCCGTCCTCGGCGGTGCAGGCGGCAAGCCGCAGCACATGGCGCAATTGCCGCATGTTGCCGGGGAAGGGGTGCGCCAGCAGCATGTCCAGGGCGCCGGATGAAAGGCGCGCCCGCGGCGCCTCTTCGGCGGCGATCTGCGCGATCACATCGGCCTTGTCGCTGCGCGCGCGCAGCGGCGGCAGTTCGACCTGCAGGCCGCGCAGGCGATAATACAGGTCGGCGCGAAAGCCGCGGTCCGCGACCATGGCGTCGAGATCGCGGTGCGTGGCGCTGATCAGGCGGATATCGACCGGCAGTGGCTTCAGCGCGCCGAGCGGCCAGACTTCACGGTTTTCCAGCACCCGCAGCAGCCGCGTCTGCAAGGCCAGCGGCATGTCGCCGATCTCGTCGAGAAACAGGGTGCCGCCGTCGGCCTGCACAATCAGCCCCTTCGAGCCGTCGCGCCGCGCGCCGGTGAAGGCGCCGGGCTCGTAGCCGAACAGTTCGGCGTCGATCAGGCTCTCCGGCATCGCCGCGCAGTTCAGCGCGACATAATGGCCGCCGGCGCGGCCGCTGGCGGCGTGAATGGCGCGTGCGAAGACGTCCTTGCCGCTGCCGGTCTCGCCCTGCAGCAGCACCGGAATATCCTCGTCGGCCACCCTCATCAGTCGCTTGACGCTGCGCTGCAGCGCCGGATCGCCCCCCGCAAGCCGCGTCAGCGCGGCATAGCGGCGGTCCGGCGTGGCCGCGCGCGCCGACGACGTCGGGGCCTGTGGCCGGGCGCGCAG
>JBDRNF010000082.1:0-4684 GCA_043811435.1 Pseudomonadota bacterium | reverse complement strand
ACAACCCTTCGTTTTTCAAGAATTGCGGAGAAAAATGTCCGGTGGAGCAGGTCAGTTGGAACGATATTCAGGGATTTCTGACAAAATTAAATGCAAAAACAGGGAAGAAATATCGTCTGCCTACGGAGGCGGAATGGGAGTACGCTGCTCGGAGCGGTGGCAAGAGAGAGAAGTATGCCGGGACAAGCAGCGATGACGACCTCGGAAAATTTGCCTGGTACAGCGCCAACTCGGGCGGCAGCATACATCCGTCGGGTCAAAAACAGCCCAATGGCCTGGGGCTGTACGATATGACAGGCAATGCCTGGGAATGGTGTCAGGACTGGTACGGGGAGATGTATTACAGTCAAAGCCCCCGAAAAAATCCCCCGGGGCCGCAGAGCGGAACTCGCCGCGTCCTGCGCGGCGGCGCCTGGCTCTTCGAACCGGCCGGCATCCGGGCATCGACGCGTTACGGGCTCATTCCGGGGGCCCGGGGCGACCTCTACGGTTTTCGTCTGTCGATCTCCATACCGCGATAAGCTTTTGCATAAAATCTCCTTGACAGACGAGCTTGCTTTCCGTATCCTCAACCCATAAAAGGGGAAACTGTCATCAAAAAAAATTGGAGGTGTACATGATGCATACCACTCGGACATGGGCGCACGGTGCACTCGCTGCCGCGTTCTTCGCTTTTTCGGCACTGGTTGCCACACAAGCGGCTGCGCAGGTGAAGCTACCCGCCACTCTTGCCTGGAGCGCCTACGACGTCGGCTCCGCCGGCTACAACCAGGCAGTCGGGATCGGAAACGCGCTGAAGCAGAAATACAATGTCAGCCTTCGCGTGCTGCCGGGCAAGAACGATATCTCGCGCAATCTGCCGCTGCGCAACGGGCAGGTACAGTTCTCCGCCAATGGAGTCGGCGGGGCGTATCTGGCGCAGGAGGGCTTGTTCGATTTCGGGGCAAAGGAATGGGGGCCGCAGCCGGTCCGCGGGCTGATGCTCAACACCTCGGACCAGCTTTTGACCGTTCTTGCGGCCAAGGATAGCGGGGTGAAGACCGTTGCCGACCTGAAAGGCAAGCGCGTGGCCTGGGTGATAGGTGCGCCGTCGCTGAACGAAAACATCACCGCGATCCTCGCCTTCGCCAACCTCACCTGGAACGACGTGCAAAAGGTCGAGTTCGGCGGCTTCGGCGCGGCGATGGACGGCATCGTCAACAACCAGGTCGATGCGGCGTTCAGTTCGTCGGTTTCGGGCAAGGCGTACGCGATCGCGAAATCGCCGCGTGGCTTAATCTACCCGGTGATTTCGCACAAGGACAAGGCGGGCTGGAAACGGCTCAACGCGCGCGCGCCGTTCTTCTACCCGTTTATGGGCACCGATGGCGCAGAGCTGTCCAAGGACAAACCGGCAGAATCCTCGACATACCCCTACCCGATCCTGATGACCTACGCGTCGCAGAAAACGGACCTTGTATACAACATGACAAAGGCGATGATCGATACCTTTGATCTATACAAGAGTTCGGCGCCGGGCAACAGCGGATGGGCGGTCGACCGGCAGAATTTCGCCTGGGTGGTTCCCTACCACGACGGAGCGATCAAATATTGGAAGGAAGCCGGCCAATGGAAACCGGAGCACCAGGCGCACAACGACATGCTGATCAAGCGACAGAAGGTACTCGCAGACGCCTGGGCCGGGATGAGTAAGAGCAGCGCTGCCGACAAGAAGGCTTTTGCGATGGCGTGGGAGAAGGCACGTGCCGATGCGCTCGCCAAAGCCGGCATGTAACCGATGCTCGCTCGGGAGTTGGCAATTTTTCTGCGTGCGGCGGCCTGAACTGCCGCACGCAACCCTGAATGGGGATGACGCCCGTGACTGAAGCGGCACACGACCCGCCCAAGGCGGACGTCAAACTACGCTACCGCAAGCTTCCGCCAGCGTGGCGCGGAGTGCTGATCTGCGTCGCCTCGGCGGCGATTTTTCTTGCCCTGAACCAGATCCTCAACCTCGGGTTTTTCGTCGGCAAGGTGCTGCTCGGCACGGCCTACCTGTACTGGCTGTGTGCCTTGCTCGCCGGCTGTGTGTTTGTCCTGGTTCCCGCGACCGCGGGTGCGCGCCGCGACGGCGTGCCCTGGTACGACGCGGCGCTTTTCTTCATCAATGGTGCCGTATTCGCCTATTTCGCGCTGAATGCACATCGCATCATAACCGAGGGTTGGGAATTCGCCGCACCACATGTGGCGATCTGGGTCGCCTCCTTAGGCTGGCTGATGATACTCGAAGCCACGCGCCGCGCCGGCGGCACGGCGGTGTTCGCGGTAGTCGCCTTGATTTCACTCTACCCCGTATACGCGGGGTACATGCCCGGACCGATCTCGGGCCTGCCCCAGGACTTCTCCACTACCGTTGCCTATCACTTTGCCAGCTCGGAGAGCGTGCTCGGCATTCCGACCCGCGCATTCGGGGAACTGGTGATCGGCTTTGTCATGTTCGGCGCAGTGCTGCAGTACACCGGTGCGGCGTCGTTTTTTAATAACCTCGCGTTCGCGCTGTTCGGTTCGGTGCGCGGCGGTCCGGCCAAAGTGGCGATTTTCGCCAGCGGCCTGATGGGCTCGGTATCGGGCAGCGTGGTGTCGAACGTACTCACCACAGGTGTGGTAACGATCCCGGCAATGAAGCGCACCGGTTTCTCGTCCGCCTACGCCGGCGGGGTCGAGGCCTGTGCCTCGACTGGCGGCGTGCTGATGCCGCCGGTGATGGGCGCTACCGCGTTTGTCATGGCGTCGTTCCTCGGTCTGCCTTACGTGCATGTGGCGCTGGCGGCGCTGGTGCCGTCGCTGCTGTTTTACTTCGGGCTGTTCGTGCAGATCGATGGTTACGCCGCGCGCCGCGGCCTCAAAGGCCTGCCGCGTGTGGAGCTGCCGGCGATCGGCAGGACCTTCGCCGAGGGCTGGCAGTACGTGTTCGTGTTTGCACTACTGGTGTGGATGCTGCTGGTGCTGCAGCAGGAGGCGATCGCGCCGTTCTACGCCACGGCGCTGCTATTGGTGATCAACCAGTTCTCGCGCCGTCATAGGCTCGACTGGAAGAAGCTTGGCCTGCTGGTCGAGGGCATCTGCGGTGCGCTGGGCGAGCTGTCGGCGCTGCTCGCGGGCGTGGGCTTGATCATCGGCTCGCTTTCGGTCACGGGACTGGCGGGAACGCTGGCCAACGACCTTGTCTACCTCGCCGGCAGCAACATTTACGTGCTGCTGGTGATGGGTGCGATCACCAGTTTCATTTTCGGCATGGGCATGACGGTCACCGCCTGCTATATTTTTCTGGCGATCGTGCTCGCGCCGCCGCTGGTGGCCGCGGGTTTCGACCCGGTGGCGGTGCACCTGTTCATGCTCTACTGGGGGATGGTGTCGTACATCACGCCACCGGTTGCGCTCGCCGCCTTCGTCGCCGCCGGCATCGCGAGTGCCGCACCAGTCGAGGTCGGCATGCGGTCGATGCGCCTGGGCAGTACGATGTATTTCGTGCCGTTCTTCTTCGTCCTCAACCCGGCGCTCATTCTGCGCGGCGCGCCCGGTGAAATCGCCGTCGTGGTTGCAACCGCGGTGCTCGGCATCTGGCTGATCGCTTCGGCGATCGAAGGCTATATGGTCTGGCTGGGAAGGCTGGACCGCGGAATCGGCTGCGCTATCGCGCGCCTGTTGCTATTCGCCAGCGGCATGGCTATGGCGCTGCCCGGCGGCGGCGAACTCGAGCTAAACCATGTTCAGCTCGCGGTGCTCGGCCTCGCCCTCGGGGTGGGCGGGGTCCTGGTGGCGCTGGCGAGCCGGCGTATTGCCGTGCGCGCTTGATCCGATAAAACGCCTTCCCGATAGGCCGGCGCCCGATAAACGCCACGTATTGAGCTGGAATTCAGGACTTCGTAGCCAATACCTCCATCCGGGTGTTCAAAAGGCATCCGGATTGAGCACGTTTTCCGGAACCTTGCCTGCAAAGAAGGCAATCACCTTCTCCACCGTATCCATCGCCATGGCGTATGACGCCTCGCGGCTCAACCCGGCGCTATGGGGGGTGGAAACGACATTTTCGAGTTCGAGCAGGGGCCGGAATTGAGGCGGCTCGTTCTCGAAGACATCGAGTCCCGCCCCGGCGATCCAGCCGTTCACCAAGGCCTTGTACAGGGCCTGTTCCTCGACGACAGGCCCCCGGCAGGTGTTGACCAGAAAAGCGCCCGGCTTCATCATCCCGAGCCGCTCTTCATCGATCATACCCCTTGTCGAGTCATCGAGGGGCACATGGAGCGTTACGAAATCGGCCCTGCGGAACAACTCCTCCTTCGAACAGCCGATGACACGGTACCTCTCCATGAAATCCGGGTAAGCGACGATGTCATTGGCAATGATTTCAACCTCGAAGCCCTGGAGGCGCCTGGCGACGAGCTTGCCGATGTCGCCCAGACCGATGATTCCCACCGTCTTGCGGAAGAGATCCTCGCCCCCGCCGCGGTTGTACAGCCCCTTGCGGATCTCCCGGTCTTTTTTGGCAATCTGTTTGGATACAGCGAGCATCAACCCGATCGCCATGTCGGCAACGGAGCTCGCGTTGGAGCCCGGATTATGGGTGACGACGACGCCTCGCTCGGTAGCCGCCGCAAGGTCCGTTCCTTCGAACCCCGTGCTGCGGATGGCGACCATTCTGAGC
>JBDRNF010000081.1:0-7857 GCA_043811435.1 Pseudomonadota bacterium | reverse complement strand
CCCCCCCGCACCACCCCCCCCGTCTCTGTAATCCGGGGCCGCCCGCTCCCGCCGGGCGATGACGGCAGTGTTTGTGCGAACGGTACACTTCACTTTTAGCATCGACCTCTCCCCGCAAACGGTCGCAAGCGGGGAGAGGTGAAGTTCGATCTTACTTCTTCGGCGGCCTGACCGCGTCCGCCGTGCCCTGAATGAACGCCTGGATCTTCACCACGTCGGCTTCGGTCAGCTTGCCGGTGAAGTCGGGCATGCCCTTGTCCTTGAACGGGCCGTTGAACACGATGTTCTTCAGGTTCTCGATCGTCTCCTTCGGGACATAGCCGAGGTTTCTCACATTGCCGCCCTTGTCGACGCCGGGCACGCCATGGCAGTTGGCGCAGGCGGCGACATAAAGTCCGGTGCCTTCCGGCACGTCCTTTGCGTCGTATTTGACGCCCTCCAGCAGTCCTTCGGTCTGGTATTTTACAAACGTCGGCAGCGGCGCCTTGCCGTCGACCGCGAAGGTATAGACCGTGCCCGGGCTCTGCAGTTCGGTGACGCGCTGCGAGATGCCGAACACGCCGCCCCAGCCGACCGCGATCGAAACATACTGCTTGCCGTCGAGCATGTAGGTCGAGGCGGCCGCGACCACGCCGGTCCCGACCGGGCTCTCCCAGAGCTTTTCGCCCGAGGCGGCGTTATAGGCGATGAAGCGGCCGTCGGCGGTGCCCTGGAACACCAGATTGCCCGCCGTCGTCAGCGTACCGCCGTTCCACGGCGCGACATGTTCGGCGCGCCAGACTTCCTTCTGCTTCACCGGATCCCAGGCCAGCAGCCGCCCGAACGGCTGGCTCTTCGGCGGCGTGGCATTGAGCGCGAAGCCCAGATTCCAGCCGGTGGCGCTGGCGAATTTGCCGGGCGCCGCCACATTATGTGCCAAGGTCTTTTCCGGCGTGAGATTCAGCGGTACGCCCTGCGCCGGCAGATAGACCAGGCCGGTCTGCGGATTGAACGACATCGGGTGCCAGTTGTGGGCGCCAAACGGGCCGGGAATGCTGTCATAGGCCTCGGCCTTGCGGGCTTGCGGCACCTCGATGGGCCGTCCGTCCGCGCCGTAGCCGGTGGCCCAGTTCACGTCGACGAAGTTTTTCGCCGAGATGAATTTGCCGTTGGTGCGATCGATCACGAAGAAGAAGCCATTCTTCGGCGCATGCAGGATCACCTTTCTTGGCGCGCCGTCGATGGTGAGGTCGGCGAGGATCATCGGCTGGGTCGCGGTATAGTCCCAGTGGTCGCCCGGCGTTTCCTGGTAGTGCCAGATGTATTTCCCGGTGTCGGCATTCAGCGCCACCAGCGATGACAGATAAAGGTTGTCGCCGCCGGCCGGGCTGCGGATGTCGCGATTCCAGGGCGAGCCGTTGCCGGTGCCGATGTAGACCATGTTGAGGTCGGGATCGAAGGTGATGGTGTCCCACGCGGTGCCGCCGCCGCCATTGACCCAGTATTTCCCGGCGGGATCCCAGGTCTTGGCCGCGGCTGCCATCGATTCGTCCTCGAACGGCTTCGAGGGATCGCCCGGCACCGTGAACCAGCGCCAGACCTGGTTGCCGGTCTCGGCGTCGTAGGCGGTGACGTAGCCGCGCGCGCCGTATTCCGCGCCGCCATTGCCGATCACCACCTTGCCCTTGAACACGCGCGGCGCGCCGGTGATGGTGTAGGAATGCTCCTTGCTGACGATGGTATCCTTTTCCCAGACCTTCTTGCCGGTCACCGCGTCGAGCGCGATCAGCCGCCCGTCATAGGCGCCGACGAAGACCTTGCCCTTCCACAGCGCGACGCCGCGATTGACCACGTCGCAGCAGCCCTTGTAGCCCTTCGACTTGTCGATCTCGGGATCGAAGGTCCAGATCCGCTTGCCGGTGCGGGCGTCGACGGCATGCACCACGCTCCATGACGCCGTCACATACATGATGCCGTCGACCACCAGCGGGGTCGCCTCGACGCCGCGCGAGGACTCCAGCGGATAGGTCCACACCAGACCAAGTTTCTTGACGTTGTCGGTGGTGATCTGGTTGAGCTTGCTGAAGCGGGTCTCCGCGTAATCGAGGCCGATGGTGGGCCAGTCGTTCGAGGTCGCGGTATTGGCCTTGATCGAGGCGCCGTCGACCGCCGATGTTACGGCCTTGATGTGGTCGGGCGAACCCTTGGCGACGTTCTGGGCGATGGCGCCGCTTGCGGAAATCGCCAGGCTCAACCCGATCGTGATGGCGGCGGTGGTGAGGCGGCCCGGCGGGTGCAGGCCGATGGCGGCGTTACGAAAATAACGGCGAGCAAAATCAACGCGCGGTGAACGTGTCATCCTTCCCTCCCAAGCGATCTCTGGCGGATCTCCGGGAATGGTATGCCGGTGCGAACGATGACGTCAATCAAAGGTAGACGCGGAGCGCAAAAGAGAAAATTTCTCTCTCGATAGTTTCGCCAAGCGAAATGCTGCGCGCGCGTCAGATGCACTGCAATATCGAATGATGCTTCAAATTGCTTCGATGTGACGGGAGTCGCCGACGGCAACGTTACATCGGCGCCGTTTCGATTCCGGAATGGCTGGCCGCTTCCGAAACGAGGTTGCGATCGCCCAGCACCGGCATCGGCGCCTCGTCGTAGCGTTTGACGCCGTCGCGATCGAGCACGAAACTCGGTCGGTAGTTTCTGACCCTGATGTCCTCGACCATCGCCATGCGACGGTTGTCCAGCGTCAACCATTGCCCGTCCAGCCTTGCCGCGGCCACGGCGTGATCCTCGCCGCGGATAGTGTCGCGCATGATCACGATGCGCAGGTCGTCGGCCGGGACGCCGGCTCGCTGCAGCGCAATGAATTTGGCGATGGCATAGTCTTCGCAGTCCCCGGCGCCCCGGGCCAGCGTCGCCAGCGGCGAACTCCACACGTCGATCTGTCCATATTGTTCGAGATCGCCCCTCGGCCGGATCGCGAGGTTGATGGCGCGGTTGATCTCGCCGAGGCGGGCGCGGCCGTCGCGGGTCCTAGCGATGTCGACGATGGCGAGAAATTGCAGCGCCGCCGGCGAGGCGCAGCGATCGGGATCGCCCTCGCACAGCGCGAGCTGCACCATCTCATCGTCGAGACGGCGCTGGACGCCCTGCCATTTGGCCAGCAGCCCGCCGCCGGCGATTTGCGATGCGAACAGCCCGAACGGCTCGGCGGATCGTTCGACCGGATCCGATGCCGCCGACGCTTTCAGCGTTTCCGCCGACAGTTCTGCCGCGGGTCCGAACCAGGCCATGCCCAAGCCAAGCACGGCAAGCATGACGGCGCGCAGCGCGCGCGAGTGTACCGATATCCCCATCTGACGCCCCATGTCCGGGCATCGGCGAGGCTCATGTGCCCGCGCGTGACCGGATCGTTTCGTCGCTGAGGATGGGCGGGGGAGCTTTTGTTTGGCTTAAAACCGGTCCCGCCGGAGCGGAAAGCGCGAAACAGGCTGAAACCGGTCTCGCCAGTTTGCGTAAAATTTTACGGATCGGGGCCTTCGGGCGCGCCGGTCCGGTCAGGAACCGGCATCTGGTGCCGCAATCCCCTGGTGTGATACCCCAACGGCATGAAGCGGCTGAGGGCAGTGCGGCGCTGGTTCAAGCGCAGGTTCGGGGTGGCCAGGCTGGTCTGCCTCGCGATCCTGGTCGGGCTGGCGGCGCTGCGCGTCGCCGATCCCTTTGCGGTCGAGGAGCTCAGGCTCAGGACCTTCGACGGCTTCCAGGTCATCGAGCCCCGGATGAAGACGGCAAGGCCGGTCACCATCATCGACATCGACGAGAAGAGCCTGGCGAAACTCGGCCAATGGCCGTGGCCGCGGACCCGGGTCGCGGATCTGGTCGACGGGCTCACCGCGCAGGGCGCCGTCGTGATCGGCTTCGATATCGTGTTCGCGGAGCCCGACCGGCTCAATCCCGGGCTCGCGGCCGACACCTTCCGCAATCTCGACGAAGAGACGAGAGCCAAGCTGCGCGCGCTGCCGAGCAACGATCAAATTCTGGCCGATTCCCTCAAACGCTCGCGCGTGGTGCTGGGCCAATCCGGATTTCCCTATGTGCTCCGCGAATTCGACAAATCCCTGCCGGTGACGGGGCTGGCGATGCGCGGCGAGGAGCCGCAACAATTCCTGATCGGTTTTCGAGGCCTGCTGCGCAACGTTCCGGTGCTGGAGCAGGCGGCTGCGGGCCGAGGCCTGTTCACGATCAAGCCCGAACGCGACGGTATCGTGCGACGGGTGCCGATACTCATGGTGGCGCAGGGCGCAACCATCCCGTCGCTGAATTTCGAAATGCTGCGGGTGGCATCCGGCTCCGGCACCATCCTGACCAAGGCCAACGAAGGCGGCATGCAAAGCGTCGGCGTCCCGGGCTTCGAGGTCCCGACCGATCGCAACGGCCAGGTCTGGGTGCATTTCGCGCGCCGCGATCCGTCGATCTACGTTTCGGCGCTGGATGTGCTGGAAGGCCGCGTTCCGCCCGAAAAGCTCGCGCAGAAGCTGGTGCTGATAGGCACCTCGGCGATCGGGCTGCTCGACACCAAGACCACGCCGGTCGATCCGGTGCTGCCCGGCGTCGAAATTCACGCCCAGGTGCTTGAAAGCGTGCTGACCCGAAGCGTATTGACGCAGCCCTATTGGGCCATATCGGCCGAATTCTTCTTCGCGCTCATCCTCGGGCTTCTGGTGATCGCGTTTGCGCCAAACTTCGGACCGGTCACGCTGGTTGCGGTGGGCGCCCTGTTTGCGTCGGCGCTGATCGGCACCTCCTGGTATTTCTACACCCAGCATCGCCTGCTGATCGATTTCACCTATCCGCTGGCGTCGACCATGGCGATTTACCTGACGCTGGTGTTCTCCAGCTTCGTGCGGGAGCAGAAACAGCGCCGGCAGATCCGCTCGGCTTTCGGCCAGTATCTGTCGCCGGCGCTGATCGAGCAATTGGCGCAGTCGCCGGAAAAGCTCCAGCTCGGCGGCGAGGAGCGCGAGATGACGATCATGTTCTCCGACGTCCGCGGCTTCACCACCATCTCGGAATCCTACAAGCACGATCCGCAGGGGTTGACGGCGCTGATGAACCGGTTCCTGACGCCGCTGACCAACGCCATTCTCGATCGCAAGGGTACCATCGACAAATACATGGGCGACGCCATCATGGCGTTCTGGAACGCGCCGCTCGACGACAGGCAACACGAGATCAACGCCTGCGAAGCCGCCCTCGACATGCTGGAGCGGATCGACGAACTCAACCAGCAGCGCGAGATCGAGGCGCGGGACGGCGGCCACGCCTATATCCCGATCAATGTCGGCGTCGGCCTGAATACCGGCGTCTGCGTCGTCGGCAATATGGGCTCCACCCTGCGCTTCGACTATTCCGTGCTCGGCGACAGCGTCAATCTGGCGTCGCGGCTGGAAGGGCAGTCCAAGGAGTACGGCTTTCCGATCATCATCGGCTCCAGAACCGCGATGGCGGTCAAGGACCGGTTTGCGATTCTCGAACTCGACTTCATCATGGTCAAGGGCAAGACCGAGCCCGAAGTGATCTATGCCATCGCCGGCCGCGAGGACACCGCGCAATCCGAAACGTTTCAGCGATTGCGCAACCTGACCATCGAGATGCTGGCGTGCTATCGCAGCCGCGACTGGGACGGTGCGCTGGCGGCGATCGAGCGCGGCCGCAAGACCGATGACGTCCAGGCGCTGGAGTATTTGTACAATTTGTACGAGGCGCGAATCGCCAGCTATCAAAAGAATCCGCCGCCGGAAAACTGGAACGGCGCGTTCGCGCTGTTGACGAAGTAGCGAACTCACGCGGCACAAGTTTGGTCAGTTTGAACGGCCGGCTGCCTGAAGATGAGGCAGCGAACCTGTCCCAGTCCCCGAGTTCCCATATTGCGTCGAGCTGGAAGCCAGCAACCAGCACATCTGGCAGGACAGCAAATTTGATGCCGGATTAGGCATTCACTCTCTCCTTCGGCGCACGGCAACAACGAATTCTGCGTCAAATGGCCCTTTGGGAGAATAATCACTCCCCTTGGCATGCGCGTTGCATAACGCTGCATAAGAAATAGTCATCAAAAACGAGCAAAAACATAGAAGGAGTTGCTGGGATGCGTGCTGAAAAATCTTGGAAATACCGGGTTGCCACTTTCGCGGTGCTTGGGGTTGGGTTGGTTGCCGCGCTGCCGCAGGCAGCGCTCGCGCAAACCACGCTGCGCATCGGCATGACCGCAGCCGATATTCCGCGCACGCTCGGCCAGCCCGACCAGGGTTTCGAAGGCAACCGCTTCACCGGCCTCACCATGTATGACGGCCTGACGCTGTGGGACCTCTCCTCCGCCGACAAGCCGAGCGTCGTGATTCCCGGACTTGCGACCGAATGGAAGGTCGACGATGCCGACAAGAAGAAGTGGACCTTCAAGCTTCGTCCCGGCGTCAAATTCCACGACGGCTCGCCGTTCAATGCCGACGCCGTGGTCTGGAACGTGGAAAAGGTGCTCAAGCAGGATGCGCCGCAGTTCGATCCGAGCCAGGTCGGCGTCACCGCGTCGCGAATGCCGACGCTGGCGTCCGCCCGCAAGATCGACGATCTCACGGTGGAATTGACCACCAAGGAGCCCGACAGCTTCCTGCCGATCAACCTGACCAATTTGTTCATGGCGAGCCCCGCGAAATGGCAGAAGCTGTTCGCGACGGCGGAAGGCGCTGACGCCAAGGCCAAGTCGCAGGCCGCCTGGGCCGCCTTTGCGCGCGAGGCCTCCGGCACCGGGCCATGGAAGATGTCGAAGTTCACGCCGCGCGAACGGCTCGAACTGGTGAAGAACGAAGCCTATTGGGACAAGGCGCGCGTCCCCAAGGTCGACAAGATGCTGCTGTTGCCGATGCCCGAGGCCAATGCGCGCACCGCCGCGCTGCTCTCCGGCCAGGTCGACTGGATCGAAGCCCCGGCGCCGGACGCCGTGAAGGAAATCAAGGCGCGCGGCTTCCAGCTCCAGACCAACGAATCGCCGCATGTCTGGCCATGGCAGTTCTCGCGCATCGAAGGCTCGCCCTGGAACGATATCCGCGTTCGCAAGGCGGCCAATCTGTGCATCGACCGCGAAGGGCTGAGGGACGGCCTGCTGGCCGGCCTGATGGTGCCGGCGACCGGCACCTTCGAGCCCGGTCATCCCTGGCGCGGCAAGCCGACCTTCCAGATCAAGTATGACAAGGCGGCGGCGCAGAAGCTGATGCAGGAAGCCGGATACGGCCCGAACAAGAAGCTGGCAGTGAAGACCCAGACCTCGGCGTCGGGGTCGGGCCAGATGCAGCCGTTGCCGATGAACGAGTATCTGCAGCAGGCTTTGGGCGAATGCTATTTCGACGTGAAGCTCGACGTCATCGAGTGGAATACGCTGTTCACCAACTGGCGCCGCGGCGCCAAGGATCCCACCGCCAACGGCGCCAACGCCACCAACGTCACCTATGCGGCGATGGACCCGTTCTTCGCGCTGGTCCGCTTCCTGCAATCGTCGATGGCGCCGCCGGTCTCGAACAATTGGGGCTTCATCAGCAATCCGAAGTTCGACGAGCTGGTGACCAGGGCGCGCCAGACCTTCGAACCGGCGGCGCGCGACGCGGCGCTGGCCGAATTGCATGCGGCCTCGGTCGACGACGCGACGTTCCTCTATGTCGCCCACGACGTCTCCCCGCGCGCCATGAGCCCCAAGATCAAGGGCTTCGTGCAGCCGAAGAGCTGGTTCGTGGACTTCTCGTCGATCACCATGACACCGTGAGCGGCTGACTCCATCGTCTGGCGATGCTCTTCACTCCCCTCCCCCCACGCGCCCTTGCGCGT
>JBDRNF010000080.1:0-5663 GCA_043811435.1 Pseudomonadota bacterium | reverse complement strand
GGTGACCGACCGCGGCGGCCTCTACGCCGCCCGCCGGCGCCAGACCGTCAGCGGCCTCTATACCGGCATCGCCCCACAGCGCCAGCATCGGGATGGTGGTTTTCTTGCCGGCGTCGCGGTCCGCCTTGTCGATCTCGAAATCGGCATAGGCGCCGGCGCGGTAGTCCTCGCACATCGCGTGCAGCCGCGAGGGATCGCGGAACGGGGCGAGGTAATGTTCGAGCGCGCGCGGGTCGATGGCGTCGAGGTTCTTCGATTTGGTCTGGCTCGCCATCTTCTGGCGGAGGAAGAAATCCGGATTGCCGCCGATCAGCGTTTCCGGCAGCGGGAACGGTTGCGCCAGAAAAGTCCAGTGATAGATCTTCAGCGCGTAGAGCCGGTTCATGCGCTCCCAATAGTCGAGCGTCGGCAGGATATCGAGCACCGCCAGTTTTGAGAGACGGCCGGGATGATCGAGCGCGAGCCGGTAGGCGACGCGGCCGCCGCGGTCGTGGCCGGCCAGCGCAAAATGCACATGGCCGAGCTGCTCCATCGCATCGATGATGGTGTTGGCCATCGCGCGCTTGGTGTAGGGCGTGTGCGCGCTGTCGCTTTCGGGCATGTCCGACCAGCCGTAGCCCGGCAGGTCCGCGATGATCAGCGTGAATTGATCCGCCAGTTGCGGCGCGACGCGGTGCCACTGCACATGGGTCTGCGAAAAGCCATGCAGCAACAACAGCGGCGGCCCCTTGCCGCCGACGCGGGCGAAAATGCGGCCCGACCTTGTATTGATCCATTCGGCGGAATATCCGGGAAACAAATCGGCGAGATCGGGCATGCGGGTGGCACTCCTTCGCGGGCAGCGGCGCTGCTTCAAACTTTGTTTGCCGTTGCCGCTGGCGCGTGGCGGATATATGCCATCGCACAAGCCCGCGAACAATAAACCAGCCGAGGAAATGTCATGTCGATCGATTTCGAAATTCCGGCCGAAGCCAAGGCGATCCGCGAGAAGGTCCGCAAATGGGTGCATGACGAGTGCATTCCCGCGGAAAAGGAACTCGACACCAAGCCGCTCGACGAGGTGCTGGGACCGTTGCGGAAAAAAGCCCGTGCGCAGGGCCTGTGGTGTCCGTGGGTACCGAAGGAATATGGCGGCATGGGCCTCGGCCCGCTGGCCAACGCGCTGGTGCAGATGGAGCTCGGCGAGAGCATGCTGGGCGCGCTGTCGATGAACACGCAGGGGCCCGACGATGCCTCGATGATGACGATCCTCGCCCACGGAACCGAGTATCAGAAGGAAAAGTTCCTGAAGCCCCTGCTCAACGGCGACAAGCGCATCTGCTTCTCGATGACCGAGAAGGCGGCCGGCGCCGACGCCACCGGCATGCAGACGTCCGCCGTGAAGGACGGCAACGAGAACTACATCCTCAACGGCGAAAAATGGTTCTCGTCTTCCGCCAGCGTCGCAGACATGGCGCTGGTGGTGGCCAGGACCGATCCGAACGCGCCGCGTCACCAGCAGCATTCGACCTTCATCGTCGAACTGCCGAACCCCGGCTACATCATCAAGCGCAACGTCGCCAACATGGCGATCGAGGGTCCGCATGACGAGATCCTGCACGGCGGCCACTCCGAGATCGAGATCAGGGACCTGAAGGTGCCGGCCGACAATCTGCTCGGCGGCGAAGGCAACGGCTTCAACATGGGCCAGCACCGCCTTGCTTACGGCCGGCTGCGCCACGGCATGCACAACGTCGCCAAGGCGCAACGCGCGCTCGACATGGCGGTGGCGCATATCACGACGCGCTCCACCTTCGGCTCGCTGCTGTCGGACCGCCAGGGCGTGCAGTTCATGCTGGCCGATTGCGCCAGCGAACTCTATATCGGCCGGCTGATGCTGCTGCACATCGCCTACAAGGCAGAAAAGGGCCTCGACATCAGGCAGGAAAACTCGATCGCCAAGATCTTCCATGCCCACATGGTGCACAAGGTGATCGACACCGCGATCCAGCTGCACGGCGCGCTCGGCTTCAGCCAGGATACGCCATTGGCAAAGTGGTACACCCAGGTGCGCTCGCAGCGGCTGGTCGACGGTCCCGACGAAGTGCACAAGTGGAAGATCGGCAAGAACGTCATCAAGGCGTTTAGGGAGCACGGCACGACCGCGAGCGCGGCGGGCGGGGATTTGCTGTAACGGCGTCGCGTAGGGTGGGCAAAGGCGCACTTGCGCCGTGCCCACCATTCAAGCAGCAATCCGAGTTGATGGTGGGCACGGCGCGAAAGACGCGCCTTTGCCCACCCTACGAAACGTCGTCATTGCGAGCGCAGCGAAGCAATCCATCGTGCAGCACAAAGGAAGAATGGATTGCTTCGCTGCGCTCGCAATGACGCTGTGAGGCCTGAGTTCAAACCCGCTACCCCGGCGCCTTCTCCCTCGCCATCGCCTGCCAGCCGATGTCGCGGCGGCAGAAGCCTTCCGGCCATTTGATCCTGTCGACCGCTTCATAGGCGCGCTGCTGCGCCTCGGTCACCGTCTTGCCGCTCGCGCAGACATTCAGCACACGCCCGCCATTGCTGAGAATCTTTCCGCCGTCCGCCTTGGTGCCGGCGTGGAAAATCTCGACGCCTTCGATGGCCGCGGCGTCATCCAGGCCTTCAATGGCAAAACCCTTGCCGTAGTCGCCGGGATAACCCCTGGTCGCCATGATCACCGTCAGCGCCACGTCGTCGAACCAGCGCAGGCTGAAATTCTTCAGCTGGCCGTCGGCGCAGGCGATCAGCGCCGGCACGATGTCCGACATCATCCGCAGCATTAGCACCTGGCATTCCGGGTCGCCGAAGCGGGCGTTGTATTCGACCAGTTTGGGGCCGTCCTTTGTCACCATGATCCCGGCAAACAGCACGCCCTTGTAGGGCGAGCCCATGGCGGCGAGCGCGCGCAGCGTCGGATGGATCATCTGCTCCATCACCTGCGCGCAGATCGCGTCCGTCATGACCGGCGCCGGCGAATAGGCGCCCATGCCGCCGGTGTTCGGACCCCGGTCGCCGTCGAAGGCGCGCTTGTGGTCCTGCGCGGTAGCGAGCGGCAGCGCGTGCTCGCCGTCGCACAGCGCGAAGAACGAGGCCTCCTCGCCTGCCATGAATTCCTCGACCACCACCTCGGCGCCGGCTTCGCCAAAACCGCCGCCGAACATCATGTCGACCGCGTCGAGCGCCTCTTTCTCGGTCATCGCCACCACGACGCCCTTGCCGGCGGCGAGGCCGTCGGCCTTGACCACGATCGGCGCGCCCTGCGCCCGGATCCAGGCCTTTGCCTTGTCCGCATCGGTGAAGTGTTCGTAAGCGGCGGTCGGAATGTTGTTGGCGCGGCACAGCGCCTTGGTGAAGCTTTTTGAACTCTCGAGCTGCCCGGCCGCCCTGGTCGGGCCGAACGCCTTGAACCCGGCGGCATTGAGATCGTCGACGATGCCGGCGGCGATCGGCGCGTCCGGACCCACCACGACGAAATCGACCTTGCCGGCGCGGCAGAAATCGATCACCGCGGCATGGTCGGTAATATCCAGCGCCACGCATTCGGCCTCGCGCGCGATGCCGGCATTGCCCGGCGCGCACCAGAGTTTCGTCACCAGCGGGGAAGCCGCAATCTTCCACGCCAGAGCGTGTTCGCGGCCGCCGGAACCAAGCAGGAGGATGTTCATGGAGGAAGCCGGATAAGGGTTGCCGCGCGATAAGGCGCACGGTTTAGCACGGCGAAGCGGTGCCGCAACAAACTCCCCCGATCAGGTGTGGATATGTGCCTGCCGGCCCGGACAGTCGCGCCAAGCCCTTGCGCATGCGCTCGAAAAGCCCGATTCTATGGTTCAGATGCCCATAGCCGAACCCCTCCTCAACGCGCCGGAATTCACGGTGTCCGAACTGTCCTCCGCGCTGAAGCTGACGGTGGAGGACGCCTACGGACATGTGCGCGTCCGCGGCGAGATCTCCGGGTTCCGCGGGCCGCATTCCTCCGGCCACTGCTATTTCGCGCTGAAGGACGAGAGCGCCAAGATCGAGGCGGTGATCTGGAAGGGCGTCCATGGCCGGATGCGGTTCAAGCCGCAGGAGGGCCTCGAGGTCATCGCCACCGGCAAGCTCACCACCTATCCCGGCTCGTCGAAATACCAGATCGTGATCGAGGCGATCGAGCCCGCCGGCATCGGCGCACTGATGGCGCTGATGGAAGAGCGCAAGAAAAAGCTCGCCGCCGAAGGCCTGTTCGACGAGGCGCGCAAGCAGTTGCTGCCGTGGCTGCCGGAAGTGATCGGCGTCGTGACGTCGCCGACCGGGGCCGTGATCCGCGACATCCTGCACCGGCTGCAGGACCGCTTTCCGAGGCGGGTACTGGTGTGGCCGGTCAAGGTGCAGGGCGAAGGTTCGGCCGAACAGGTCGCAGCGGCGATCCGCGGCTTCAATGCGCTGTCGGAAGGCGGCAGGATACCAAGGCCGGATCTTTTGATCGTCGCGCGCGGCGGCGGCTCGCTGGAGGACCTGTGGTCCTTCAACGAGGAGATCGTGGTCCGCGCCGCCGCCGAAAGCATGATCCCGCTGATCTCGGCGATCGGCCACGAGACCGACATCACCCTGATCGACTTCGCTGCCGACAAGCGCGCGCCGACGCCGACGGCGGCTGCCGAAATGGCGGTGCCGGTGCGCGCCGAACTTTTCGTCGAGGTGTCCGCGCTGGCGCGGCGCACCATGCTGTGCTGGCAGCGCGCCCAGGAAAGCCGCCGCAACGAGTTGCGCGCAGCCGCCCGGGCGCTGCCCGGGATCAGCGAGTTGCTGGCGATCCCGCGGCAGCGGCTGGACGGCGCCGCGAGCGCCCTGCCCCGCGGCTTGAAAGCCAATACGCATGCGCATTTCCGCCGCTTTGCGGCCAGCAGCGCCAAACTGACGTTGCGGGTGCTGCACGCGCAGGTCAGCCACGCCGCGCAACGGCTCACCATCAACAGCGAACGGTTGAGCCTCAGCGCGCGATCGCTGGTGCGCCGCCGCCGCGATCGTTTTGCGGGCCTCGAGATTCGCCTGAAGGCGTCGAAGCTCGCCAATGCGCAGGCGCAACGCCAGACCATCGCCCGTCAGCGCGAACGCACCCTGCGGCTGGCCGAGCGCGCGCGGCGCGCGGTCGTAACCGTGATGCAGCGGCTCGACGCGCGGGTCGCCCATAGCGGGCAGCTTTTGTCGGCGCTGTCCTATCGCGGCGTGCTCGCGCGCGGCTTTGCTCTGGTGCGCGACGAACAGGGACAGCCCGTGCATGCCGCAGCCGACATCGGCCCGGGCGCGGTTCTCGACATCGAATTCGCCGATGGCCGCGTCGGGGCAACCGCGGATGCGGACCGCCCGGTGGCGACGCGACCGGTGAAACCGGCGGCCGGCGAGAAGGCATCAGCGCCCAAGCGCGTGGTGAAGCCGGTTGGACAGGGAAGTTTGTTTTAGCGAGAGCGCGCTTTTCTTCTCCCCTCCCCCCGCGCAGCGGTGGGGAGGGGTCGGGGGTGGGGGGTCTATCGGGGTACGGACCGGATAGATTCCCGACAGATTAGACCGGCATGATTCCCGACAGGTTTCCATAATGCATCGGAGGGAGTGCCCGCTGATGCCATTTAGAGAGACCGGTCGGATGGAACAACGAGTTCGGATGTTTTTGGAGT
>JBDRNF010000079.1:0-20262 GCA_043811435.1 Pseudomonadota bacterium | reverse complement strand
ACGCAGGGACCCATAATCCCGGCGTCCAAACGGACTCGATGAGGGTGCGGCGCGTCTGGCAAAATTCGGTGGTTATGGGTCCCTGCGTGCGCAGGGACGACGAGAGAGACGCGAACTTACGCCGCGTCGATCCGCCGAAACCCGTTGCCGAAAGCGGTCGCGGCGCCGGAGGTCAGCACCGGAACAAACCGCTTGTCCTGGTAATTGCCGTTGAGCGAGACCCGCTGCAGCGCGGTCAGATGGTCGGCGCTTTCGGGAAAGATCATGCCGGGCCGCGTCGTCACCGCGGTCTTGAAGCCGCTCGCGCGTGCCAGCGCGAATTCGCGCGGGCCGGCCGCGATCCTGTCGCCATAGGGATAGGCGAAATGGAGGACGGGACGCTGCAGGGCGCTTTCGATCCGGGCGCGGCTGGAGGCGATCTCGTGGCCTGCGGTTTCCTCGATCTGCCTGGCGAGATTGCAATGCGTGATGGTATGCGCGCCGATCGTGACCAGCGGCTCGTCGGCGAATGATTTCAGTTCATCCCAGGACATGCAGAGTTCGCGGCAAATGGCGGCTTCCTCGACGCCATGGCGCGCGCACAGCGCGCTGATTTCGCGGGCAACGTCGTGCTCGCCCGGCAACGAGCGCAGCCAGTCGTGCATTCGGTCGAATGCGTCCTGTTTGGCTGTCGGCGTGGAGGTATCGAGGCGAGTCGCGACGTCGCCGATCCTGGCCTCGATCGAGGAGGCCCCGGCAATCACCCTTTCCAGCGCCTCCCACCACAGCCGCCCGGTGCCATCGGCGAAATCGCTGACGGCGTAGACGATAAGGGGGGCGTCAAACTCCCGCATCACCGGCAGCGCGAAATCCCGGTTGTCGCGATAGCCGTCGTCGAGGGTGAAGCAGGCGAAGCGCCGCGAAAAGTTGCGATCGATCAGCCGCTGATGCACCTCGTCCATGGTCACAATGTCGATCCCGTACGACCGCAGATGCGCCAGCATCGTGCGCAGGAATTCCGGCGTGACCTCAAGGTGGTGATTGGGCTGGAAATCGGCATCGCGACGCGGCCGGACATGGTGCAGCATGAAAATCGCGCCGACGCCCGCGAACAGCGGTCGCATCAGATGATGCGCCCCGGTAAAATACAGCGCTTCGAGACCGGCGCGGATGACGTTGTTGCGGAACTGCTTCATTCTGGTGCTGGCTGGTTGCGACGGTTCCGACGCTAGCCGGTTACCGCTGAAGAAACAGTTAGAAACAGTTGGTCGGTTTGCGTGAGCGGACAATTTTCGTGTTATTTCCAGTTTGACAGTCTCGCAAGGGTTTGTTTTCTCTCTGTTCTCCAGTACCAGCGCCCTCCTTGTTTCCGAAGTTTGTGTCAGGGGGTGCAACGCGTTCACGAACTTCGGAAACAGGGGCACCCAGGCCCCGCAGGATGCCAATGCACGGACTTTTCAGGTGGAGCAGCAAATGGTGGCCGGGCACGATTCCACTGGCCGTCTTTTGGGTCATCGCGGCCTGGACCGGCACCGCCCCCCTGGAAGCCGACCTGGCCGCGCGCTCTAATGCCGCACTCAAGGATACCGTGCTCGACAAGGCGCGGATGGCGGTCGCCGGCCGCGACATCACCTTTGCGGCCGACGCCTTTTCGGAAGAGGGACGCCGCAGCGCGGTGGCGTCGGTCGAGGCCGTGCCGGGCGTGCGGCGGGTCGACGACCAGACCCGCCTGGTCCCCGAAGCCAAGCCGTTCGCCTGGTCGGCCGAGCGGGACGTCTCCCGGGTCACCCTGGGCGGCAGTTCGCCGCTGCCGGCCATCAAGAACAGGTTGCTGGAGGCGGCCCGCGCGGGCCTCGGCGGGGTCGAGGTGGTGGACCGGATGAATTTGTCGCGCGGCGCGCCGCCGCGCTTCGACAATGCCGCGCTGTTGCTGCTCGATCAGATCGGGAAATTGAAGGATGGCAAGGTCACCATTTCGGATACCAAGGTCAGCCTTTCCGGCATGGCGCGCGACCTCGGCGGCAGGGAAGCGATCGCGGCCGCGCTGAAAAATCTCCCCGAGGGCTTTTCGGTCGCCGCCAACGAGGTCAAGGCGCCGCCCTATGTCTTCCAGGCCTACAAGGATCCGGTCGCGGTGACGCTGACGCTGACCGGCTATGTACCCGGCAATGAGGTTCACGCGGCGATTGCGGCCGCGGCCGGACGCAAGTTCCTCAGGGAAAAGGTGGTCGACAATCTCAAGGCCAGCGTCGGCGCGCCCGCGGGCTTCATCAAGGCGGTGGTGCCGGCGCTGGGCGCGCTGGCGCGGCTGTCGACCGGCACGCTTGTGGTGTCCGATCGGGAGGTCAAACTGTCGGGCGACGCCCTCTATGAAGGCGCGGCGCTTCAGATCCGCGCCGGCCTCGGCAAGGATTTTCCGCAAGGCTGGCAGTTCAAACCGGAAATCTCGGTCAGGCCCGCGGCGGCGCCGGTGGATGCCAGCGTCTGTCAGCAGCTGTTCGCGGATTTGCTGGCCAAGGCGAAAATTCGCTTCGAATCCGGAAGCGCCACCATCGATCCGGATTCGGCGGCGCTGCTCGACCGCCTGGTCGAAACCGCGATGCGCTGTTCGACAGTCAATATCGAGATCGCGGGGCACACCGACGCCGATGGCGAGGCCGGCTTCAACCAGGATCTGTCGGAAAGGCGCGCGCAGGCGGTGATGGGTTATCTGGTCAATGCGGGCCTGCCCGCCGCGAGGTTTACGCCTGTTGGCTACGGCAGCACCCAACCGCTGAGCAGCAATGATACCGACGAAGGCAAGGCGCAGAACCGGCGCATCGATTTCGTGGTGAGGAAAGGCGAATGACGTATCTGGCGACATTCCATTGGGGCTGGCTGCTGGCGTCGCTGCTGCTCGGTCTCGCCATGGGCTGGATAGCGGTGGTCCACCGCGGCCAGGGCGTATCGAAGACGACCGCCCGCTGGCTGGCGGGGCTGGCGGCGGTGCTGGTCACGGCGGCGTTCACCCACGTCATTCCCGGCCGCTTCGGCTATTGGCTCGACCTCGGCCTGATCATGTTCGCGTTATATCTCGGGGGCTGCGCGGTCGGATCCTGGCTGCGCGACCGCGTGCTTTCGCGGCATCAGGCATGATCCGGACCGGAACGGCCGCGTTGCGCAGCGCCGGAGCCGGCACCGCGTCGGCCCGGAAATCACGAAAACTTCACTGCTACCTGCGCAAGTTCGCAGGCGCCGGGCCTTTTCAGTCGCGGCGAATGCAGCAAATCTGTGCAGCTGGTGTCACGAATGCCCCCTAATATATTGAAGGAGCGCGTCTTATTCGGTCCGCGCGAATTCCACTCCGGCTCAAAACGCGCTACCAGTTCGGGTCGGGGAGCCAGCGTGGCGCCGGGGCGGCAAAGTTCGTCCGGCAGCCGCATTTATGGGGTCGCACTTAGAGGTGGAGATGCTTGAAACAATACGCAGGGCGGTTTCGTTTCTGCGCCAGAAGCAAATCCTGCACAAGCTGGGTGTTCTGGTCAGCATCACGATCATCGCGATCGCGTGCTACGTGCTCTACCATATGCTGCGCACCATCGATGCCGGCGAGGTCATCGACGCCATCCGGCGGACGGAGCCGCGACAGGTCGTGCTGGCGGCGGTGTTCGTGGCGGCGGGCTACTTCACCCTGACATTCTATGACCTGTTCGCGGTTCGTACGATCGGTCGTACCGACGTCCCCTACCGCATCACCGCGCTCGCAGCGTTCACTTCCTATTCGATCGGGCACAATGTCGGCGCCAGCGTCTTTACCGGCGGCGCCGTGCGCTACCGGATCTATTCCGCGTGGGGATTGAATGCGATCGACGTCGCCAAGATCTGTTTTCTGGCCGGCCTGACGTTCTGGCTCGGCAATGCCGCGGTGCTGGGGCTCGGCATCGCCTATCATCCGGAAGCGGCTGCTGCGATCGATCAACTGCCGGTCTGGCTCAACCGGCTGGCCGCGTTCGCCATTCTCATCGGGCTGGCGGCCTATGTGGCCTGGGTCTGGGTGCAGCCGCGGGGCGTGGGCCGCGGGCCCTGGACCGTGACGCTGCCGGGCGGTCCGCTGACGCTGCTGCAAATCGTGATCGGCATTGTCGATCTCAGCTTTTGCGCGCTGGCGATGTATGTGCTGGCGCCGGATGAGCCCGATCTCGGCTTCATCGTGGTCGCCGTGGTTTTCGTCTCGGCGACGCTGCTGGGCTTCGCCAGCCACTCCCCCGGCGGGCTCGGGGTGTTCGATGCCGCCATGCTGGTCGGGCTGTGGCAGATGGACCGCGAAGACCTGCTCGCCGGCATGCTGCTGTTTCGCCTGCTCTACTACATCACGCCGTTCGTCCTGTCTGTAATCCTGCTGACGCTTCGGGAAGTCATACTGGGCGCCCGGCTGAAGCGGCAGAACCTGACGACGTCGGGTTCCGGTCCGATGCCGAAACACGAGGCCGTATACGTGCGCGAGCGTGGGGACACCGGCGCCTGACGATACGGACCCGAACCGGAAGCTAAGTCGGACCGATGGCGATAGACGAATCCTCTCCTTCCTTCTTCTCGCCGTGGCCGGACCGGTTGCGGCATTCCGCCATCATCCTGCTGGCCGCAGGGCTCGCTTTGGCGGTGCTCGTCGTGTTCGGCGATCTCGCCGTGGTCCGCGCCGCGGCGGCCTTCATCTGCATCGGTGCGGCCGCGCTGGTGCCATGGCGATTGCATGACGTCGTGACATCGCGCGATGACGTCCGTGCGGTCAATCCGGTCGAGGCTGCGGCGGTCGCCGCGGTGGTTGCCGGCATGCCGGACCCCGCCGTGCTGCTCGACCGCGCTGGCCGGGTCCTGCATCTCAACGCGGCGGCGGCGCAGCTCGCGCCGGCGTTGCGCAAGAACGAGCTGGCGCAATTCGCGCTGCGCTCGCCCGAAATCATCACCGCGCTGCGTGAAGCCATCGCGACCGCGGAAGTCCGGCGCGCCACCTATCTGGATCACGTGCCGGTCGACCGCTGGATGGAATTGACCATCACGCCGGTGCCGGTGCCGACCCTGTTCGGCGGTGCCGACAAATGCATGCTGATGACGTTCCACGATCAGACGCCGCTGCGCCGGGTCGAGGAAATGCGCGCAGATTTCGTCGCCAATGCCAGCCATGAACTGCGCACGCCGCTGGCGGCGCTGTCGGGCTTCATCGATACGCTGCAGGGGCCGGCCAGGGACGACGCCAAGGCGCGCGAGCGCTTTCTCGGCATCATGCACAACCAGGCGACCCGGATGGCGCGGCTGATCGACGATCTGTTGTCGCTGTCGCGGGTCGAGCTGTCCTCCCATGTCCGCCCCGATGCGCTGGTGGATCTGGTCCCCATCATCCGCCAGGTCGCCGACGGGCTGGAGCCCTTGGCCGGGGAACGCCAGGTCGCGGTCGAGATCGACCTGCCGGATACGCCGGTGACGATCGCGGGCGACCGCGAGGAGTTGCTGCGGCTGTTCGAGAACCTGATCGAGAACGCGCTGAAATATGGCGCATCCGGCGGCAAGGTCATCGTGTCGCTGAGTCAGGCGGTGTCGGCCGAAGGCGCGCCGGAAGTCCGGGTCATGGTGCGCGATTTCGGCCCCGGCATCGCGCCCGAGCACCTGCCTCGGCTGACCGAACGGTTCTACCGGGTCGATGTCGGCGACAGCCGCGCCCAGGGCGGCACTGGGCTGGGTTTATCGCTGGTGAAACATATTCTTAACCGTCATCGCGGCCGTCTGTTGATCGAAAGCGTGCCCAAGCAGGGCGCCACCTTTACCGCCGCTTTTCCCCAGGCCAAACCGCCCGAAGCGAGTTAAATTCAAGCGATTTCAATGGCTTGTCGCTGTCATCCAAGTGTCACGAAACCTTCGTAAAAGCTGCGTGTACCGCCCCTAAACGGACACCGTGAGCGCAGTCGGGCGCTGTCTAGGCGCTTCGCTCACCAGATGGAGACAACCATGAATTTCATGAAAGCGATCGTCGCTGCCGGCCTGGTCGCCGCATCGACGTCAGCATTCGCCGCTGACATCACGGGCGCGGGCGCGACGTTCCCGTTCCCGCTCTATTCGAAGTGGGCCGATGCCTACAAGAAGGAGACCGGCAACGGCCTGAACTATCAGTCGATCGGTTCCGGCGCCGGCATCAAGCAGATCGTGGCCAAGACCGTGACCTTCGGGGCCAGCGACATGCCGCTCAAGCCGGAGCAGCTCGAAAAGGAAGGCATGATCCAGTGGCCGCAGGCCATGGGCGCCCTGGTGCCGGTCGTCAACCTCGAGGGCATCAAGCCGGGCGAGCTGGTATTTTCCGGTGAACTGCTCGGCGACATCTATCTCGGCAAGGTCAAGACCTGGAACGACCCGGCGATTGCCAAGCTCAATCCGAAGCTGAAGCTGCCCACCGACGCCATCACCGTCGTGCGCCGTTCGGACGGCTCCGGCACCACGTTCCTCTGGACGGATTACCTGTCGAAGTCCAACGCGGAATGGAAGGCCAAGGCGGGCTCCGGCACCGCGGTCGAATGGCCGACCGGCGTCGGCGCCAAGGGCAACGAAGGCGTTGCCGGCAACGTCAGCCAGACCAAGAACTCGATCGGCTACGTCGAATACGCCTACGCCAAGCAGAACAAGCTGACCTACGGCGCGTTGATCAACAAGGCCGGCAAGACCGTGCAGCCGACCGTTGCGGCATTCCAGGCCGCGGCCGCCAACGCCGATTGGGCCGGTTCGAAGAACTACTACGTGATCCTGACCGACCAGCCCGGCGAAGCCTCCTGGCCGATCACCGGCGCGACCTTCATCCTGATGCACAAGGATCCCACCGACAAGGCCGCCGCCAAGGAAGCCATCAAGTTCTTCACATGGGCTTTCGAGAAGGGCGACAAGATGGCGGAAGCGCTCGATTACATCCCGATGCCCGCCAACGTGGTCAAGCAGATCGAGAAGACCTGGTCGGCTGACATCAAGAGCTGATGTTATCACGTGTCCCGGACGCGGTGCAGCACTGTTGTGCTGCTCCGCAGAGCCGGGACCCATGAGAGCGCGAAGACAGAATGGGCCCCGGCTCAGCGGCGCACCGCTGGCGCGCTGCGCCGCGTCCGGGGCACGAGACGAACTGCGTAACATCTAGTAATCTAGGTACAGGGGATTGGCGTGGCAGACATGGCCGTTCAGAGCGATGCGATGGAATCCGCTGGACCTTACGATCGCGCCAAGGCGCTCAGCGCCTTCAAATTAGGCGACGTTACATTCTACTGGATCACCCGCACCTGCGCGATCTCGGTGTTGCTGATCCTCGGCGGCATCATTATCTCGCTGATTGCCGGCGCATGGCCGGCGATCATGGAGTTCGGCGCTTCCTTCCTGTTCACGTCGCGCTGGGCGCCATCGAACGATCCGCCGGTGCTCGGCGCGCTCGGTCCGATCTACGGCACGCTGGTCACCTCCACCATCGCCATGTTGATTGCTGTGCCCGTCGGGCTCGGCATCGCGATCTTCCTCACCGAACTCTGTCCGCAATGGCTGCGCCGCCCGATCGGCCTGGCGATAGAGCTGCTGGCCGGTATCCCCTCGATCATCTACGGCATGTGGGGCTTCTTCGTGCTCGGCCCGTTCATGGCGGACAGCTTTCAGCCATTGATGATCAGCCTGTTCGAGGGCGTTCCGGTGCTGGGAACGATTTTCGCCGGCCCGCCGTCCTATCTCAGCCTGTTCAACGCGTCGCTGATCCTGGCGATCATGGTGCTGCCGTTCATCACCGCGATTTCCGTCGACGTGTTCAAGACGGTGCCGCCGGTGCTGAAGGAAGCCGCCTACGGCGTCGGCTGCACCACCTGGGAAGTCGTCCGCAACGTGGTGATCCCCTATACCAGGGTCGGTGTGATCGGCGGCGTCATGCTGGCGCTCGGCCGCGCCCTCGGCGAAACCATGGCGGTGACCTTCATCATCGGCAACGCGTTCAGGATCACCGGTTCGGTGTTTTCCCCGGGCACCACGATCTCGGCGGCGATCGCATCCGAATTCGCCGAGAGCGACGGCTTGCATCAATCCGGCCTGATCCTGCTCGGCCTGTTGCTGTTCATATTGACTTTCTTCGTGCTGGCCGCGGCGCGGCTGATGCTGATGCGGCTGGAAAAGAAGGCGGGGAACTAGGATCATGAACCCGATTTACACCCGCCGCCGCCGCTTCGACATCATCGTCAAGTTCCTCTGCCTGGGTGCCGCGATCTTCGGCGTCACCTGGCTCGGCCTGATCCTGTTCACGCTGTTCTACAACGGCTTCGCCGGGCTCAACCTGGCGATCTTCACCCAGAATACCCCGCCGCCGGGATCGACCGACGGCGGCCTGCTCAATGCCATCGTCGGCTCCATCATCATGACCGTGATCGGCGTCGGCATCGGCGCGCCGCTTGGCCTGATGGCAGGCACCTATCTGGCTGAATACGGCCGGAACGACCGGCTCACCTCGGTGATCCGCTTCATCAACGATATCCTGCTCAGCGCGCCCTCGATCATCATCGGCCTGTTCATTTACGGCGCCGTCGTGTTGCCGATGGGGGGATTCTCCGCCTTCGCCGGCAGCCTGGCGCTCGCGGTGATCGTGATCCCCGTGGTGGTGCGCACCACCGAGGACATGCTGCTGCTGGTGCCCAATCCGTTGCGCGAGGCGGCCTCCGCGCTCGGCCTGCCGCGTTCGCTGGTGATCAAGCGCATCGCCTACCGCGCGGCGCGCGCCGGCCTCATCACCGGCGTGTTGCTGGCCACCGCCCGGGTGGCGGGCGAAACCGCGCCATTGTTGTTCACCGCCCTCTCCAACCAGTTCTTCAGTCTCGACCTGACCAACACGATGGCCAACCTGCCGGTCACCATCAACAACTTCGTGCAAAGTCCCTACGCCTACTGGAAGCAGCTCGCCTGGAGCGGAGCCCTGCTGATCACCCTGACCGTACTTGCCCTGAATATTGGCGCCCGCATTCTTGGCGCTGAGAGGACAGCAAAATGAACGAACTTTCTGTATCGATGAGTGCCGCAGGCGGACCCGTTCCCTCGGTGGTGTTGCCCGAAGCGCCGCCCAAGGTGACCGCGCGAGGCCTGAATTTCTACTACGGCGACAACCACGCGCTGAAGAACATCAACCTCACGCTTGGTACCCATCGCGTGACCGCCTTCATCGGCCCGTCCGGCTGCGGCAAATCCACCCTGCTGCGCATCTTCAACCGGATGTACGATCTCTATCCGGGCCAGCGCGCCACCGGCCAGCTGATGCTGGACTCCACCAACATCCTCGACAACAAGCTCGACCTCAATCTGCTGCGGGCCCGCGTCGGCATGGTATTCCAGAAGCCGACGCCGTTCCCGATGACGATCTATGAAAACATCGCGTTCGGGATCCGGCTCTACGAGAAGATCTCGAAATCGGAAATGGACGGCCGGGTCGAAAAGGCGCTGCGCGGCGGCGCACTGTGGAACGAGGTCAAGGACAAGCTGAACGCCTCGGGATTGAGCCTGTCCGGCGGCCAGCAGCAGCGGCTTTGCATCGCCCGCACCGTCGCGGTGCGGCCAGAGGTGATCCTGTTCGATGAGCCGTGCTCGGCGCTCGATCCGATTTCGACCGCCAAGATCGAGGAACTGATCTCGGAACTGGCGGAGGAGTACACGATCGCCCTCGTCACCCACAATATGCAGCAGGCCGCGCGCGTCTCCGACAAGACCGCTTTCATGTATCTCGGCGAGTTGATCGAGTTCGACGACACCAACAAGATTTTCACCTCGCCGAGCGACCGGCGCACGCAAGATTACATCACCGGCCGGTTCGGCTGACGCGCATCGCAAGGAAAACGACAATGGGTACGGAACACACCGCAAAGGCGTTCGACAGCGATCTGCAGGAATTGACCCGGCTGGTCGCGGAGATGGGCGGTCTTGCCGAGCGCATGATCACCGATTCGGTCGACGCGCTGGTCCGCAGGGATGTCGCGCTCGGCAAGCGCGTCGTCGCCTCCGACGTTGAAATCGACAGCCTGCAGCACGTTATCGAGGAACGCGCGGTGCTCACCATCGCTCGGCGCCAGCCGATGGCGGTGGACCTGCGCGAGATCGTCGGCGCCATGCGGGTCGCCACCGACCTCGAGCGGATCGGCGATCTAGCCAAGAACATGGGCAAGCGGGTCGCGGCGCTGGAGAACGATTTCCAGCCGCTGAAGCTGATCCGCGGCCTCGAGCACATGACCGACCTCGTGCAGAACCAGGTCAAGTCCGTGCTCGACGCCTATGCGGCGCACGACCTGCCGGCGGCGATGACGGTCTGGAAGGGCGACGAGGAGGTCGACGCCATCTGCACTTCGCTGTTCCGCGAACTGCTGACCTACATGATGGAAGACCCGCGCAACATCTCGTTCTGCATCCATCTGATGTTCTGCGCCAAGAACATCGAACGGATCGGCGACCACGCCACCAATATCGCGGAAACCGTGTTCTACATGATCGAGGGTCAGCAGATGCTCGACAAGCGCCCGAAAGGCGACATGACGACGTTCGCGACCACGGTGCCCGGGAACTGAGAAAGCGCTTTCGAGCGAAGTGGAGACCGGTTCGCGTGAAGAAAACGCGTCAAACCAACAAGAGGCCAAGAATATGAGTGCGCGCATACTGGTGGTGGAAGACGAAGAAGCGCTCACCACGCTCTTGCGCTACAACCTCGATGCCGAAGGCTACGACGTCGAGACCGTCGGGCGCGGCGATGACGCCGATACCAGGCTGAAGGAGCGGGTGCCGGACCTCGTCGTGCTGGACTGGATGCTGCCGGGCCTGTCCGGAATCGAACTGTGCCGCCGCCTGCGGGCGCGGCCGGAGACGCGGCAACTGCCGATCATCATGCTGACCGCGCGCGGCGAGGAGAGCGAACGGGTGCGAGGGCTCGCCACCGGCGCCGACGACTACATCGTCAAGCCCTTCTCGGTGCCGGAATTGCTGGCGCGGGTGAAGGGCCTGTTGCGCCGAGCCAGCCCCGAGCGGCTGGCCACCATGCTGGCCTATGGCGATCTCGAACTCGACCGCGACAAGCGCCGCGTCGCGCGCTCGGGTCGCCCGATCGATCTTGGTCCGACCGAATATCGCCTGCTGGAATTTTTCCTGGAGCATCCCGGCCGGGTGTTCAGCCGCGAGCAATTGCTCGACAGTGTCTGGGGCCGCGACATCTATATCGACGAGCGCACCGTCGACGTCCATATCGGCCGCCTGCGCAAGCTGCTTAACCCCGGCGGCGAGCAGGACCCGATCCGCACCGTGCGCGGCGCCGGCTACGCGCTGGATGACCGGTTCGCGAAAGCGGCCGAGTAGGCGGCACAAATTATATCAGCCGTCGTCCCGGCCAAGCGAGCGTAAGCGAGCGCTGAGCCGGGACCCATACCGCGTGATCTATCGATTCAGAAAAAAGCTGTTCGACGACTTGTCGTAACCACAACCGCCTGTGGTTATGGGTCCCGGCTCGGGGGCCGGGACGACGGCTGTAGCTGTTTCGCGATTGCCCGCAACGACGACGGAGGTACTACCGCGTCGGCTTCGGCGGCTGCCGGCGGCGGTCGCTCGCGGGCTGGTAGGCGATCCGCGAATGGTGCGCGCAATAGGGCAGGCTCTGCAGCGCCCTGCCGCCGCAGAAGAAGAACTCCGAACTCGAGGGATCGCCGATCGGCCAGTGGCAGGTGGCTTCGTTGAGCTCCAGCAGCGAGAGCCGCTGGCCCATCGGCACCACATTGTCGTAGGCGATCGGATCCGGCTCCACCTCGACATCGAAGGCGTGGGCCAGCGCGGTGTTGCCGCGCGACACCGGACGCGACACCCGCATCATCTGCTGGGCGGGCCGTGCCTTGCGCTGCCGCGGCGCAGCCGAGGAGGAGGAGGGGCTCTTGGCGCGGCCGGAAAGGCCCAGCCGGTGGACCTTGCCGATTACCGCGTTGCGCGTCACATTTCCGAGTTCCGCGGCGATCTGGCTGGCGGAAAGTCCGCCTTCCCAGAGTTTCTTCAGTTGCTCGACGCGATCGTCGGACCAGGTCAATACCGTCATCGCACTCTTCCCTTCGCATCGCGCCGGCCAGCATGAGGACGGCGCCGCGATGTCAAATCTCAAAAATCCCTGCGGGCAGAATCCCTTAGCCCTCGCCGGGCGGAATAACCGCGCCCGAACGTTTTACGCTGACAGCACTACGAGAGGATCAGAACCGCCGCACGAGATGTCGTACCCGACAGCGGAGAAGCTACAATATGGCGTGACTCTCGCGCAAGAGTCAGCGTGGTTGCATCCACATGTTCCGTCGCCTACACCGGAATCCTACGGACGTTTTCCGGCCTTTGCGTGACCGGTTGACAGTTATCGCGCCGCGCCTAGAATGGTTCCCACGTGCCGCCCCGAAAAGGCGGCACGTTTTGTTTTCCGAGGCTGGTTGTGGATGCGATTGCACCTGTACGCACCATAGCGGGCTTTAACCCCAAGTGATCGCCATGCCCGACAGCGCCACCTCGCATCTGCTCCCGGTCTTCGCCCGGGTCGATCTCGGTTTCGAGCGCGGCGAAGGCGCCTGGCTGATATCGACCGACGGCGAACGCTATCTCGATTTCACCTCTGGCGTCGCGGTCAATGCGCTCGGCCATTGCCACCCGCATCTGGTCGCCGCATTGCAGGAGCAGGCCACCAAACTGTGGCACATGTCGAACCTGTTCAAGAGCCCGGATGGCGACAGGCTCGCCGCGCGGCTATGCGAGCAGAGCTTTGCCGATTTCGTGTTCTTCTGTAATTCCGGCGCCGAAGCGATGGAATGCGCGATCAAGGTCGCGCGCCGCTATCACGCCGCCAAAGGCAAGCCCGAGCGCTACCGTCTCATCACCTTCGAGGGCGCGTTCCACGGCCGCACGCTGGGGACTTTGGCGGCTACCGGCTCGGCGAAATACCTCGAAGGTTTCGGACCGCCTCTGGATGGTTTCGACCAGGTGGCCCACGGCGATCTCGAAGCTGTCAAGAAAGCGATCGGCCCCAACACCGCCGGCATCTTGATCGAGCCGGTGCAGGGCGAGGGCGGCGTGCGCTCCGCGCCGAATTCGTTCTTCAAGGCGTTGCGCGAACTCTGCGACCAGCACGGCATGCTCTTGATCTTCGACGAGGTGCAGACCGGCATGGGCCGCACCGGCGACCTCTTCGCCTACAAGCGCCTGGGCGTCACGCCCGACATCATGCCGCTGGCCAAGGCGCTCGGCGGCGGCTTTCCGATCGGCGCGTGCCTCGCCACCGCGGAAGCGGCGTCCGGCATGACGCCGGGCTCGCACGGCTCGACCTTCGGCGGCAATCCGCTGGCGATTGCTGCGGCCAATGCGGTGCTGGACGTGATGCTGAAGCCCGGCTTCTTCGACCATGTGCAGAAGATGTCGCTGCTGTTGAAACAGAAGCTGGCGTCGGTGGTCGACCGCTATCCGGCCGTGCTTGCGGAAGTGCGCGGCGAGGGCCTTTTGATCGGCGTCAAGGCCGTGGTGCCCTCGGGCGATCTGGTCAACGCGTTGCGCGAGCAGAAACTGCTGACGGTCGGCGCCGGCGATAATGTGGTGCGCTTCCTGGCGCCGTTGATCGTGAGCGAAGCCGAAATCGAGGAGTCCGTCGTTCGTCTGGAACGCGCCTGCATGGCGTTGTCGGCCGGCCGGTTGCAGAAGGCGGCGGGGTGATGAGCAAGGCCCTGAACCACTTTCTCGACCTGGACGAGATTCCGACCAGGGAGCTGCGCAGCATCCTGGCCGCCAGCGTCGCCATGAAGGCGAAGCTGAAGGCGCAGAACAAGCAGAACGCCAAGCCGGTCAAGCCGCTCGAAGGCAAGACGCTGGCGATGATCTTCGAAAAGCCGTCGACCCGCACCCGGGTGTCGTTCGATGTCGGCATGCGCCAGCTCGGCGGTGAATCGATCATGCTGACCGGCGCCGAAATGCAGCTCGGCCGCGGCGAGACCATCGCCGACACCGCACGGGTTTTGTCGCGCTACGTCGACGCCATCATGATCCGCATCCTCAACCACGAGGCGCTGCTGGAACTGGCCGCGCACGCCACCGTGCCCGTCATCAACGGGCTGACCCGGCGCTCACACCCCTGCCAGGTGATGGCGGACCTGATGACGTTCGAGGAGCATCGCGGACCGATCGAGGGCCGCACCGTGGCCTGGACCGGCGACGACAACAACGTGCTGGCGTCGTGGGCGCATGCGGCGGAGCGGTTCAAGTTCAACCTGCGCATCGCGACGCCGCCGGAACTGGCGCCGAAGAAGGCGATGAAGGACTGGATCAAGGCGACCGGCGCGCCGATCGTGCTCGGCAACGATCCGGAGGCCGCGGTGCGCGGCGTCGACTGCGTGGTCACCGACACCTGGTTCTCGATGGGCGACAAGGAAGGCAAGCACCGCCACAACATCCTCAAGCCCTATCAGGTCAACGCAAGGCTGATGTCCCTGGCAAAACCCGATGCGCTGTTCATGCACTGCCTGCCCGCCCACCGCGGCGACGAGGTCACCGACGAGGTGATCGACGGCCCGCAGTCGGTGGTGTTCGACGAGGCCGAAAACCGCCTGCACGCCCAGAAAGGCATCCTGGCGTGGTGTTTCGAGGCGGTGGGATAGCGCGGTTTTTCTTACCCTCCCCTGGAGGGGGAGGGTCGGCTCGCATCGAGCGAAGCGATATGAGAGACGGGGTGGGGGGATCTCTCAACTGCGACACTGTTCGAGTTGAGAAACCGCCACC
Source organism: Pseudomonadota bacterium (assembly GCA_043811435.1). GTDB lineage: Bacteria > Pseudomonadota > Alphaproteobacteria > Rhizobiales > Xanthobacteraceae > Bradyrhizobium. Next base: position 5,502 of record JBDRNF010000079.1, on the reverse strand, counting down.
CCACCCCGCCGCGCGTTTCACGCGCGTCGACCCAAGAGCGAGCTTCGCTCGTCTCGACCCCTCCAGGGGAGGGTAAGAACGCCCCCTTTCGCTCCACCCCTTCCGACCCCAGATAAAGCGCCATGACATCGCCATCCCCCGACATCAAAATCTCCCTGGAAACCCCGATCCGCGCTCCGTCAGCGGTTCCGGTCGACGATGCGGTGCTGCCCTTCGAGGTCGCGTCGCTGGACCTGCGCGGCCGACTGACCAGGCTCGGCCCGGCGCTCGACGATATCCTCACCAAACATGATTATCCGCCCGCCGTGGGAAAACTGCTCGGCGAGGCCATCGTGCTGACGACCCTGCTCGGCTCGTCGCTGAAATTCGACGGCCGCTTCATCCTGCAGACCCAGACCGACGGCCCGGTGTCGTTCCTGATCGTGGATTTCCAGGCGCCGGACCGGCTGCGCGCCTATGCCCGCTTCGATGCCAAGCGGCTCGAGGACGGCCAGGATTCCGGCGCGCTGCTCGGCCACGGCCATCTCGCCATGACCATCGACCAGGGCGCGGACATGAGCCGCTATCAGGGGCTGGTGGCGCTGGAAGGCGGCGATCTGGAAGACGCCGCGCATGAATATTTTCTGCGCTCCGAACAGATCCCGACCCGCGTGCGGCTCGCCGTCGGCGAGGAATGGCGCGGCGGCGGCGATGGCCCGAAGCATCGCTGGCGCGCCGGCGGCATGCTGCTGCAGTTCCTGCCCAAGGCGCCGGAGCGGGCGCGGCAGGCCGACCTGCATCCCGGCGACGCGCCTGATGGCGTTGAAGTCGACGAGGTCGCGGAAGACGACGCCTGGATCGAGGGCCAGTCGTTGATCTCGACTGTCGAGGATCTCGAGCTGATCGATCCCGATCTGAGCGGCGAGCGGCTATTGTATCGCCTGTTTCACGAGCGCGGCGTCCGCGTCTTCGCGCCATTGCCGCTGCGCGCGCAATGCTCCTGCTCGCGCGAGGCGGTATCCGGCATGCTCAACAGCTTCGAGCCGCAGGACCGCGCCGACATGGTCAAGGACGGCAAGGTGGTGGTGACCTGCGAGTTCTGCTCGTCGGTCTATGAATTCACGCCGCAGGAAGCCGGCGTGGAATAGGGGCGCGCCGGCTGGCTGCGGCGTCGGCCCCGCCGCACCGCTTCGCCTAATTGAACGCGATGCCGAGCTGTTTTCCGCGGCGCCAGACGGCGCGGCAGGGCAGGGTGGAGCCGGCGGCCGTCAAGGTGAAATTCTTCGCAAGCCGCGGGCGGCTGGTCAGGCTCAGGCTGGCGCCGGAGGCGGAAAGGTCGTGAACCGTGCAGGCGAAGGCCCGGCGGCCGGCCGCGATCGTTGCGGGCGTGGTGACGGCGTGCCGCAGCACCATCCGTCGTTCATCGACCGAGGCGCGGTCGGCGGTTCGGGCGCCGACCATGCTGAAGACGCCGCTGCATTCCGAACAGATGTAGGACCACATATCGTAGTCCGCGGCGCACGGCGTGATCCGGTCCAGGGTCATGTCGATGCGGCATTGTTGGCAGACCGGCGGCGTCGGGCTTGAAGCTTGCAACATGCGAGGGTGTTATATGCTGCAGCGCGAAACGCGAATCCGCACAACTACGTAGCGCGGCCGTTAAGCTTAACGCGGCCGCGCTTTCTGCACCTCTCCCCGCAAGCGGGGAGTGGTGAGGAAGCCTAATTCAACACCCGCTTGTTGTCGGGGCTGTCGAGCGAGAAGGCGGGGACGTCGATCTCGAACTGCTCGCCGTTTTCGCTCACCATCTGGTAGCGGCCGCTCATGATGCCCGACGCGGTCGGCAGCCCCACGCCGGAGGTGTATTCGAAGCGCTCGCCGGGGGCCAGCACCGGCTGTTCGCCGACCACGCCTTCGCCGCGGACTTCCTGCTTGTGGCCGGTGGCGTCGGTGATGATCCAGTGCCGGGTCCGCAGCTGCACCGTCTCCGCGCCGGTGTTGGTGATGACGATGGTGTAGGACCAGAAATACTGACGGTGATCGACCGGCGGGCGCTCCGGCAGGAAGTTCGGCTCGACGGTGACCTCGATCTGGCGGGTAACGGCGCGGTACATGCAGTCAGTCTTCCAATCTTTCGGTCTTCCGATCTCTCGGTCTTCCAGAGTCCGTCGGGCGCATCATATCGAAGAGTCCTGGTGGAACCAACCACCGGACGGCCATGCAACCGCCATGCAATTGTAATTCCAATCGCGGTTTCAACAAAGTTCCGGCCTAAAGCCGCACCGGCGCAGGCTGTTCACGGGTATCTTGCTTGCAACCGGCGCGCCGATGCTGTCTTTCGTGTCGGGCGGGTAAAGTTCATCCCCAGACGGTGCCGGATGACGTCCATGGCCGATCGAGTTGCCGGAGCGCCGCTTGCGGGCGAAGCGGATGCGCGCGCCGCGGCGGCGGCATCGGTTGCCCTGCCGGCGATTTCGCTTCCCGCCGGCGCCGAACGCGAGTTGCGGCTCGATCTGTTTCGCGGGCTGGCGCTGTGGCTGATCTACATCGGCCACCTGCCCAACAATATCGTGACCTGGTTCACGTTCCGCAATTACGGATTCAGCGACGCCACCGAGATCTTCATCTTCATCTCCGGCTATACCGCGGCGTTCGTTTACGGCCGCGCGATGCGGGAGGCCGGGTTTGTGATCGCGACCGCGCGCATCCTGCGCCGGGTCTGGCAGATCTATGTCGCGCACGTGTTCCTGTTTACGATCTTTCTGGCGCAGATTTTCTACGTCGCCGCCAGGTTCGACAATCCGCTATACGCGGAAGAAATGGGGATCATGGATTTCCTCAAGCAGCCCGATGTCACCATCATCCAGGCGCTGCTGCTGCGATTCCGCCCCGCCAACATGGACGTGCTGCCGCTCTATATCGTGCTGATGCTGTTCCTGCCCCTGATCATCTGGCTGATGAAATGGCGGCCCGACGTCACGCTGGTGTTGTCGGTCGTGCTCTATGCCCTCGCCTGGCAGTTCGATCTGCATCTGTCGGCCTATCCGAACGGCGTCTGGGCCTTCAATCCGTTCGCCTGGCAATTGCTGTTCGTGTTCGGCGCGTGGTGCGCGCTGGGCGGCGCCAGGCGAATGTCGCGGGTGCTGTCGTCGCCGGTCACGATGTGGATTTGTGCCGCCTACCTGTCGTTCGCGTTCTGCGTCACCTTGACCTGGCACCTGCCGCAGTTGAACTTTCTGATGCCGAATTTCATAGCGCAGTGGATGTACCCGATCACCAAGACCGACATGGACGTGCTCCGGTTCGCGCACTTCCTGGCGCTGGCGGCGGTGACGGTGCGGCTGCTGCCGAAGGACTGGCCCGGATTGAAGTCGCGCTGGCTGCGGCCGGTGATCCTGTGCGGACAGCATTCCCTGGAGATTTTTTGCCTCGGCGTGTTCCTGGCCTTCGCCGGCCATTTCGTGCTGGCCGAGTTCGGGGGCGGCGGTCCGGTCCTGCAGATCGTCGTCAGCCTTGCCGGAATCCTCATCATGACCGGCATGGCGTGGATCATTTCATGGTACAAGCATTCCGCCGACAAGAGCGCATCGCGGAAAAAAGGCGCCGTGGGCAGCGCCGATATGGCGGGAGGGGGTTTATGAAGTCCGTCCCGATGACCCTGGGGCTGATCCTGTTTGCCTGCTTGCTGGCCGTGACTCCGGCGCGCGCCGACCCCGCGAGTTGCGAGGTGCCGGCCTACCTGCTCCTCACCGAGAGCGCGTTGCCCAAAGTCGAGGACGCGGTCAAGAGCGGTCGTCCGCTGGAAATCCTGGTGGTGGGCAGCCGGTCGTCCAGCATCGCCAGGTCCGAAGCCAGCTCCTGGCCCGGCAGGTTGCAGGCGGTGCTGAGGGAGAGGCTGAAGGTACCGGTCACCGTATCCGTAGAACTACAGATCAAGAAGACCGCCGAGGAAGTCGCAGCCAGCCTCGTTAAGCTGGTGGAAGTAAAAAAGCCCATCTTGGTGATCTGGCAGACCGGCACCTACGATGCTATGCGGTCGGTCGATCCTGAGGATTTTCGCGCCGCGGTCGGTGAAGGAATTGTCGCGCTGAAGCAGGCGGGAGCCGACGTGGTCTTGATGAATCTGCAGTATAGCCCGCGCACGGAAACCATGATTTCCGCGCAGCCCTATCTGGATAGCATGCGCGTGGTGGCGCAGGAGTACGATGTCCCGCTGTTCGACCGCTTTGCCGTCATGCGGCACTGGAACGACTCAGGAGAGTTCGACCTGTTCGGCGCTTCGCACGGTCTCGACCTCGCCAGGCGTGTCCATGGTTGCGTCGGCCGTGCGCTGTCGAAGTTCGTGGTCGACGCCGCCCGCATCGACCCGACGCAGCAGAATTGAGGAACCGGCGTTAATGCGTTGTCACTGCCCTTTTTGTCGTGTTGCCTCCCTGGCCTTGCCCGCGGTCGCGGCGTTCGTGCTGCTGACTTCAGCACCAATTTTGCCTGCGCGGGCGCAAGCCGTTCAGCCTGCCCAGCAGGCCACCCTCTCCGGCAGCGCCAAATCCGATGCCGCGAAGCCGGCCGCGCCGCCCGCGACCGGGGGCCATGTCGCCGCCGTCGACCCGGCCAATCCGCCGCAGAAGAGCCTCCCCTCCAGGGCGATCGACAAGGTCAGGGAAGTCGCAAAATCCGCCGGCGACATTTTCAGCCGCGTGCCCTGCCTGCCGCCGAAGGGCGGCGTCAGGAAGATGGGCTCGCTGCCGCATGTGGCGCGCAAGCTGGTCGCGGGTGAACCGGTGGTGATCGTCGCGTTCGGTTCTTCCTCGACGCAGGGCCATGGCGCGACATCGCCGGACTTCAACTATCCCAACCGGCTGGCGGCGCAGCTGCGCCGGCAATATCCGACCGCCGCCATTACCGTGATCAACGCCGGCAAGGGCGGCGAGGACGCGCCGGAAATGCTGAAGCGGCTGCAGACCGCCGTGCTCGACATCAAGCCCGATCTGGTGATCTGGCAGGTCGGCACCAACGCCGTGCTGCGCAACCTCGATCCCGCCGAGACCGCCAGGGTGGTCGACGAAGGCATCGCGCGGATCCAGGCTGTCGGCGCCGACCTCGTGCTGGTCGATCCGCAATATTCGCCTGCGGTCAACGCGCGCGCCGAAAGCGCCGGCAAGATGATCAACCTGCTCGGCAAGGTCGCCGAGCTGCGTCATGTCGGCATCTTCCCGCGCTTCGCGGTGATGCGCGACTGGCATGAAAGGCAGGCTATCCCGATCGACAATTTCGTCATCGCCGACGGCCTGCACATGAGCGACTGGGGCTACGCCTGCTTCGCGCAACTGCTCGGCGACGACATCATCCGCTCGGTCGGCCAGATCAAGCGCGGCGTCGACGTGCCCGCCAACGTCACGGCGTATCGGCCGATGTGAGGAGCGGGCACTCTTCACCCTCCCCTGGAGGGGGAGGGTCGGCTCGCATCGTTAGATGCGAGACGGGGGGGGGTGGCAGTCTCTCAGCATGGACACCGCCAGACAT
>JBDRNF010000078.1:0-4421 GCA_043811435.1 Pseudomonadota bacterium | reverse complement strand
CTTAATGCCGCCATCGCGATTATGCCGCACCGGGGGTGTCTTTCCCCGGCGCAGCGATATTTTGCGACCCAATGGTCGGCATAATCTCGCCAGACCACTTGCCAGCGTGAGGCTCGTGGCTGCGGATTCACTCTGCTCATTTCCGAGCGGAGGAAAAACCTATGTCCAACACCATGCGTAAATCTCCTGTTCCCGAAGACGAAGCTGTCCCCGACCTGGTGCGCCGCTATGTCGATACGATGCGCGAGGAGCTGTTCAGCTGCACAACCATTGCGAGGCACGAACGATGCCTCAAAATGCTTTGCCGCTCACTTGACGCTGAATGTATCTCGCTTAACGATCTTGATGTGAGGACCGCGCGAGAGCTGGTAAACCGCACTACCGCCCTGAATCGCCTGCAGATCAGGCCTTCATTCATAGCCGAACGGTTCGTGGGTTTTTTGGTGGAGCAAGGTCTTTCAAAGCCGCCCGTTGCTGCCCAAGCGGATGATGCGCGAATTCGGCTGCGGTGCGATTATGAATCCTATTTGCGACAAGAGCGCGGGCTGAGGGATGCGACGATCAATTCGTCGTGGCGATGGGCTGTCCGTTTTCTAGACTTTCGCTTCGGAGCCCACGCTGACGATCTGTCGGCGATAAAACCAGAGGACCTAGTCCAGTTCCTCCAACATCTGATCGCAAACCGCAGATCACCGCTGAGCGAATGCAGACCGCCATCTCATCTCAAGAACTTCTTTCGGTATTTATACCGAGCCGGCATGACGCAAACGGACATCGCTGCAGCGATCCCCAATATGCGGCGATCATTTGCTGGACGGCTTAGGCGGTACCTGTTGCCCGAACAGGTGGAACTGTTGTTGGCGGCAATCCGGGCCGGCTCGCCGCGAAAGGTCAGACGCAGGAACTATGCGATGATCTTGCTGCAGGCACGGCTGGGTCTGCGGGCGCCGGAGGTTCTCGCCATTCAGGTCGACGACATCGACTGGAGAAAGGGTGAGATTACCATTCGTGGGAAGGGCGGACTTCATGACCGTTTGCCACTGCCGCCAGACGTAGGTGAAGCACTGGTTGATTATCTACGCTTCGAGCGCCCTGCCGCCTCGTTGCGGATCCTCTTCATCACGGCAAAAGCGCCCTATCGTGCCTTCCTGGGCCGAAATGTTCTGGTTAACATCTTGAGACACGCCTTCGCTCTCACCGGGCTAACGCCGCCGGCTCCTTTTGTCGGCACCCATATGCTGCGGCATAGCCTTGCGTCGCATATGGCGCGGCAGGGCGCATCGCTTGGTGAGATCGGAGATCTTCTGCGCCATAGATCTCCGGCTTCGACGCTGATCTACGCCAAACTTGACATTGAGAGCCTACGCTCGATCGCGCAGCCCTGGCCAGCCAGAGGAGATGTGTGATGACCGATCTCTCGTTTGAACTTGATCGTTATCTGGCTATTCGCCGCAGCCTTGGTCACAGGTTGAAAGCGCCAGAAGGCATCCTGCGGCGGTTTGTCGGGTTCGCTGCGGCTCAGGGTGCCAATCACATCACGACGCAGTTGTTTCTGCAATGGCATGGAACGTTCGGCGTCGCATCACGCGAGACATGGGCACAACGATACACCGCTGTCAGGCTCTTTGCACGCTGGATGCACGGACTTGATTCAACGCACGAGCTAATGCCCGCAAGGCTGATGCCCTATCGTCATCGGCGCACAAGGCCATACATCTATAGTGAGGAACAAATCCGCAGCATTCTGCGGGAGGCGAGCGCACTGCGGTCAAGAAATGGCCTGCGCGGAGCGTCCTACTCCGTTCTTTTTGGATTAATCGCTGTCACCGGTTTGCGTGTTAGCGAAGCCCTATCGCTCAACGTCAGTGAAGTCGATCTCGACGCTGGGATCATTACGGTTCTGCGCGGCAAGTTCGGCGGCGAACGTCTCGTGCCAATCGAGGAGACTACAAGGCATCGGCTCTGGGAATACGCATCAGCACGTGACCGTCTGTTTGGCCAGCAGTCAAAACGGTTCTTTCTGGACGACCAGGGTGGGCTCCTTTCCAGCACAGGGGCACGCTACAATTTTGCAAACATCTGCCAGAAGATCGGATTGCGCGAACCGCAACCGCGCCATGGTCACGGGCGGGGACCTCGCATCCATGACCTTCGTCATACCTTCGCAGTCCGCACTCTGATCGGCTGGTACCGAAGCGGCATGGATCCTAACCGGGAGATGATCAAGCTGACGACCTATCTTGGGCACACGGCGCCGGCCTGGACATACTGGTACATTGAAGCAGTGCCGGAACTACTCGAGTTGGCCAGCAAGCGTGCAGATTCTTATGCAAGCGAGGAGGACCTGTCATGACCGCTTCGACACTCGCGACACTCGTCCAACACTTCTTCACAGCCCGCCTGTGCGCGCAAATGCAGGCAAGTCAGCATACGATCGCCAGTTACCGCGATACCTTCCGATTGCTATTGCGGTATGCGAGCTCCGAGCTTCACAAGTCGCCAACCGCGCTTGCCATCGAAGATCTCGACGCCAATCTGATCGGGCGCTTCCTTCTCCACATTGAGACGGCCCGATCGAACGGTGCGAGGAGCCGCAACACGCGTCTCGCTGCGATCCGATCATTCTTCCGGCATGCGGCATTGCACGAGCCGGCGCTCTTGCTCCACTGCCAGAAGATACTGGCGATGCCAAGCAAACGGTTCGACCGTCGTGCTGTCGCATTCCTCGACAATACCGAAATGGAGGCTCTCTCGTCCGCTCCGAACCGATCGACCTGGACGGGTCGGCGCGACCACGCTTTGCTAGTTCTGGCCCTGCAAACGGGTCTCAGGGCATCCGAAATCGTTGGACTTAATGTGTGCGATATTGTCTTCGGCGTGGGTGGTCACGTCCGATGTCTTGGCAAAGGGCGCAAGGAACGCTGTACGCCACTGCGGCGTGCGACGATCAAGGTGCTGACCGTGTGGTTGAGGGAGCGTGAAGGGAGCCCAGATCAACCCGTCTTTCCAACAATCAGTGGTCGCAGGCTCAGCCGGGATGCGCTTGAAAAACTCGTGAAGCGGCATGTGGATTGCGCGAAACGCAGTTGTTCGACGCTCGCAAATAAACGCGTCACACCTCATGTTCTGCGCCACAGCACAGCGATGGATTTGCTGAGGCATGGGGTCGATCAATCGGTCATCGCACTATGGTTGGGTCACGAAACCATCGCGACGACGCAGATCTACATCCATGCCGATATGCAACTGAAAGAACGAGCACTGGCGAAGCTGCCCGTGTCAAACATTAAATCGGGCCGATATCGGCCCGATGACCAACTCCTCGCGTTCCTCGAAGCTCTTTGATTATGCCGACCATTGGGTCGCAAAATATCGCTGCGCCGGGGAAAGACACCCCCGGTGCGGCATAATCGCGATGGCGGCATTAAGTGCATTATGCCGATATCGGCATAATGCACTCGCCCAAAAACACGCCTGGAACCTCGCTCGCACCCTCATGACCCCGATCGTCCTCTTCAAGTCCGACGACGAATACGGCGTCCTCCCTGCCGACGAAGTCGACGACGCCGAGATCGTCATCCTCTTCGAATACGACCCCTACACCGGCGGTCACTCGGTCCACTGACCCACCAATCATCTCACTCCTTAACGGCGGCGCCGAGCGCCGCCTTTTCCGCTGCGCGGATGCCCCGACCGCGATCCGTCCCGAAAAAGGTCCGGGCGGAGCCGGCAGCAGCGTCAACGGCTTTGCCGTCCTCCTCTTCGTTCCGGCCCTTCGCCACCCCGCCGCGCTGCGCGCTCCGGGGCCTCGGCTCGGGTGCCGCTCCGGCCTTGAGCCCCGCCGTTTTCGGACCTCGTGACGGACCGCGATCGGCGCGGTCCTGAATCAGGAGATCTGAAAATGAAGAGGAAAGAGAAAAGCCCGCGCGTCGATATCTATGCGCGGATCACCGAGACGATTGTCACTGAACTGGAAAAAGGTGTCCGGCCCTGGATGAAACCCTGGAGCGCGGGCGGGCTCGAAGGCCGGATCACGCGACCACTTCGCGCCACCGGCGAGCCGTACACGGGCATCAATGTCCTCCTGCTCTGGTCGGAAAGCCTCGCCCGAGGCTTCGAAGCGCCACTCTGGATGACCTATCGGCAGGCCACTCAGATCGGAGCACAGGTCCGCAGGGGCGAGACCGGCGCAACCGTCGTCTATGCCAGCCGCTTTACCAAGACCGAAACGGATTCCCGTGGCGACGAGGTAGAGCGGGATATCCCGTTCCTCAAGACCTACACCGTCTTCAATTGCGATCAGATCGATGGATTGCCTGAGCACTATTATCACCGGCCGGACAAGATCACCGATCCGATATCGCGCATCGAGCACGCGGACCGGTTCTTCGCCCACACCGGTGCCGTGATCCGCCACGGCG
>JBDRNF010000077.1:0-5583 GCA_043811435.1 Pseudomonadota bacterium | reverse complement strand
CCCGACCGAAATTTTCAGTTCACGCGACATTTTTTGACGCAAACTCCGTTGTCATCGCCCGGCGTAGCCGGCCGAAGGACGGCGTCGCTTCCGCTCGCCTTTGACCGGGCGACCCAGTATTCCAGAGAAGCCAGCCATCATGCCTGGAAGCCTCGGCGTACTGGATCGCCCGGTCAAGCCGGGCGACGACAGTCTTGTCGCAGCAAGGGGCCCAATCGCGATCAGGCGATCCCGCGCTTCGGCGCGGTCTTGACGTGGGTGGCGTACAGCGTCAGGCCGGTGAAGGCGAGGCCGCCGACCAGATTGCCGAGTACGGTCGGGATCTCGTTCCAGATCAGGTAATCCATGATCGAGAATTTGGCGCCGAGCAGCAGGCCCGAGGGGAACAGGAACATGTTCACGATGGAATGCTCGAAGGTCATGAAGAAGAACAGCATGATCGGCATCCACATCGCGATCACCTTGCCGCTGACCGTGGTCGAGATCATGGCGCCGACCACGCCGGCCGAGACCATCCAGTTGCAGAGCATAGCGCGGACGAACAGCGTCAGCATGCCGCCGGCGCCGTGCGCGGCATAGCCGACGGTGCGGCCTTCGCCGATGGTGCCGATGATCTGGCCGACCTTGTCCGGCGGCGTGGTGAAGCCGAAGGTGAAGACGACCGCCATCATCACGGCCACGGTAAAGGCGCCGCCGAAATTGCCGACGAACACCAGACCCCAGTTGCGCAGCACGCCGCCGATGGTGACGCCGGGGCGCTTGTCGATCAGCGCCAGCGGACACAGCACGAAGACGCCGGTCAGAAGATCGAAGCCGAACAGATAGAGCATGCAGAAGCCGACCGGAAACAGCGCCGCACCGACGATCGGAACGCCGGTCGAGACGGTGACGGTCACCGCGAACGCGGCGGCCAAAGCCAGGATCGCGCCGGCCATGTAGGCCCGGATGATGGTGTCCCGGGTGGACATGAAGATCTTGGCTTCGCCGGCATCCACCATCTTGGTGACGAATTCCGAAGGCGCGAGATAGGCCATTAGGTTTTTCCCTGTTGTTTCTGAAAAGGATGAGCGAGCGGGACCGCGTCCGATCGGAAACAGGAATGCGCGCGTCTTCCCTTGCGGGATGACATCGCGACGACTGCGCCAAGCTGCCTCTGGGAGGTCGCTTCGAGCTGCCCCTCAGCCTGCGTCGGCTTCAGCAATCCGGTGGACGGCAGTCGTCATTGACCTGAGAAGGACACAGCAATCGACATGCCAACCCTGGGTTTGGGAGAAGGCACTGAAACCATGGAGGGATTTGGCTAGATAATTCGCTGCCTGCAGCGGGAGCGCTGCCGTATATTTGTGCAACTGCTCAGATGTAGCGCAAGCCGCTCAGCAGGCCGGTAGAATGCCGGCAGAATCAACTCAATCCAATTCGAACAAACGAATCTGCGGCCTTTCGGTGCGCACCGGTTCGAAGGCAAATATCGGCCCGCTTTCGGTTTCTTCCCGCACCCTTGCCTCAACCTCGCGCAACTCCTGTTCCTGTCGCTGCTGCGCGCGCCGCTTCTCCGACCATTGCCGGCGCCGCTCGCTGCGTCGCTTGTCGATCGCGGCCCGCTTGATGTCGGCGTCGTTCGCCTTGGCAAAGGAGTCTTCAGGTGCCGTCGCGGCCTGTTTCTGGGCGGCCGGTGACGTCCTTGGCTCGGCGGGAACGGGGGCGGCGGGCTGTTGTGGAGCGGCTGGGGCTTCTGCCGTTGACGCGGCGGCCGGTTTGGAAATGACGTTTTGCGGCGGGGGCTCGGGTGCCGGAGCGGCAGCCGTGTTTTGCGCCGGCGGCTGCTCGGGCGCGGCACCGGCCGGCGCCGCGGCAGTTGTGGATGAGGGCGACGCGGCACGGTCCGGCGCGGGTTCCGACGGGTCGGCTTTCACGTCAATGGGTTGCGACGACATGCGCTGTTCCAGCTTGGTCATCTCCTGTTTGGGCGATTCCGGGCTGATCATGTCCGCGATCAGCAATCCTCCGCCGATACCGCCGACAATCGCGGCGATGACGGTTCCGGCTCCCGCAAAATAGGCCGTCGAAGCGCGCATGAGATGGCTCCCTTCCGGCTGAAAACGCGCGGCCGGTGCCGATGTTCCGGCGGCCCGGCGCGGAGGCCCCCATGAACATGGCTGTCGCCAAACCGGTTCCTGGCGTTAAACTGCAACGGCCGTGGGAAGGCAGCCGGGACGGGATGGATGAGTGTGTTGAGCGATCAGGGCGCCTCGCAGCCTGTTTCGATTTTGCTTGTCGAGGACGACGCGCCGACCTTGTGGCGGCTGCAGGACGCGCTGACCAAGGCCGGATTCCAGGTCACATCGGCGGCGACCCTGGCCGAGGCCCGCGCCAGCCTGGCGCAAGCCGGCCCGAAGGTGCTTCTCACCGATCTGCAGCTGCCTGACGGCCACGGCAACGAGCTGATCCGCGAGACCAGGCGGCGCTATCCCGACACCGAAATCATGGTGATCTCGATTCTCGGCGACGAGGAGAGCGTGATCTCCGCCATCACCGTCGGCGCCACGGGCTATCTCCTGAAGGACGCGTTTCCGACCGACATCGCCGCCACCGTGCGCGAACTGGTGGCCGGGCATTCGCCGATATCGGCGTCGATCGCCCGCTTCATCGTGCGCCGGACCCAAAGCACCGCCGAACCGCCGCCCGGCCCGCCGCTCAACACCGCGAAACTGACGCCACGCGAGATCGACATCCTCTGGGGCATCGCCAAGGGTTTCAGCTATGCCGAGATCGCCGGCCATCTTGGACTGTCGCGCCAGACCGTTCCCGGCCACATCAAGAACATCTACCGCAAGCTGGAAGTCCATACCCGCGGCGAAGCGGTGTTCGAGGCGCTGCAGCAAGGCCTAATCCGGTTGTGACCGAGGCCGCGCCGTCGACCGTTTCTTCCGGCCGTCGGCGCGGGCCGAAGCGGGCCACGCTGCTGGTCCAGTATCTGCTGCTCCAGCCGTTCATCATTGTCCTGTGCCTGCTCGTGCTGCGCATCCCGCCGCCGGAGCCCCCTTCCCGCTATCTCGTCACCGATTTCAGCCTGCGGGAGAATGGCGCCGAACATTTCGTAACGCTGCCGCACTTTACGGTGTCGCGCTATACGATGAACGATCCGCCGCGTTACAGCGGCCACTTCACCTGGCCCGGCGGCGAGCCGCCGCCCGCGTGGTCGGTGATGCTGCCGCGCTTCACCAACGGCGTCGAGGTGGCCGTCAACGGCGTCGTGATCCTGGACAGCCGGCGCGACCCCGCCGCCAACCGGCCTGATCGCAATACACCTGAAATCGCTGTCATCCCGGCGTCGCTGCTGCGCGCGGGCGCCAACGATCTTTCGATCCGGCTGTTCGTTTGGGGGCCGATCAAGGGCTTTCTGGATCGCCTCTATGTCGGCCCGGACGCGGAGTTGCGGCCGAGCTACGATAGGCGCACGCTGCTGTTCGTCACTCTGCCGGTGGTGATTTCGGCGTGGCAGGCGATCCTCGCCGTGATCCTCGGCATCATGTGGGTGATGCGACGCCACGAGCCGGCCTATGGCGTTCTGGCTGCGGCGATGGCGATCGGCGTCGGCCAGGCGTTCTTCCAGACACCGCTGGAAGCGTCGACCTTCTCCAGGCTCAACGCGATCCTGATCTCCGCGGCGCCGCTGGAGAGCGCGCTCGTGCTGGCCTTCGCGCTGCTGTTCTTCGGCTGGAAATGGCCGCGCCATGGCTGGCTGATCTTCGCCCCCGGCCTCGTGGTCGCAGCGGCGGGACTGGTCGGCGATGCGACGCTGAGCCGCGACGCCTTCATGCTGGTCGGCGCGCCGACGGTCGGCCTCTATCTCATCGCGCTGGCGCTGGTGATCGGTCACGCGGTCTGGCGGCGGCAGGACGCCGTCAGTGTCATGCTGGGCTGCGCGCTGACGATCGTGCTGACCTGCTGGGCGCTCGACCTGCTCTCGGTGACCCAGCTCGTGCCCAGCCGCCGCATCATGTTCGCGCGCCTGTCCTATTCGGCCATGCTGGTGGCGATCGGCGCCGCATTGACCTGGCGGTTTGCCCGTGCGCTCAACCAGGTCGACGGCTTCGCTGCCAGCATGGTCGCAAAGGTGCGCGAGGCCGAGGACAAGCTGAAGGCCAGTTTTGTCAGAGAGGAAGAGCGCGCCCGTGCCGCGGCGCTGGCGCGCGAGCGCACCCGCCTGATGCGCGACCTGCATGACGGCCTCGGCGGCCAGCTCGTCAGCATCGTTGCGCTGAGCGAGCGCGGCAATGCCGGTGCGGGAATCGGCGATGCGGCGCGGGCGGCGCTGAAGGATCTTCGCCTCGTCATCGATTCCATGGACGATATCGGCGGCGACCTGATGCTGGCGCTGGGCTCGTGGCGCGAGCGGGCCACGGCGCAGCTGCGGCCGCACGACATTGCGCTGGTCTGGCGCGCGGTCGGCCCGCAGGGCCTGCCGGTTCATCCCGAACTCAGGCCCTGGCACGTCATCCAGATCGTGCGGCTGCTGGACGAGGCCGTGACCAACGCCGTCAAGCACGCCGAGGCGCGGCGCATCACCGTGAGCATCGAGACATCGATTGATGCCCAAGCTGGCTCTCAGCCCGTCGCGCGCGGCCGCATCACCATCGAGGACGACGGCAAGGGTTTTGAGCTGGATTCAAATGGCGAAGCAGCCGCGGCCGGTCAACATGCGGCGCGCGGCCTGCGCAACATGCAAAGCCGCGCCGCGCGCTGCGGCGCGGAGCTGGAGCTGACCTCGGATGCCGACGGCACCCGCGTCAGGCTGACATTGCCCCATCGCTTTCCCGACAGCGACGCCGCTGCCGGTTGAGCTTTGCGTCGTTCAGCGGCGGCCGACGCGGTTGACCGGACCGCCGCGGTTCATCGGCGTGCCGGCACGGACGCCGACACCCGGCGCGCCGACACCCACACCGGCCACGCCGACCCTCGGCGTCACCACCGCGGCGCGGGCCACCGGTGCGACCACCACCGGCGTCGGCCGGACCACGCAGCCCTTCGGCACGCCGACGGTCTTGCAGTAAACCGCGGCTTCGGCCGAGGCTGCGCCCAGCGAAATCGTCGCCAGTGTCGACAGCACCGTCAAGGTCAAACCGGCGCCCAGCCATCCTGCCTTCTTCAACATCTCATCTCTCCCTTATTGGTCGGGCAGCCCGCGAACGACCGGCCGGTCATCGCCGCTGCCGTGAGATGTTGGTGGACCATCGCCGCGCGCGAAAACATCCCATGAAGATGGGGGAATGGTCCGCGCTGCCATTCAGGCCGCATTCATCGCGCGGATCGCGGGGCTCGGCGCCGCGCGGCTTGTGCAACATGCCAGGCCGCGGGCGCAGTAGTGCGAGACTCGAACCTGCTTCCGGTGCCGGCAGCGACACCGCTGCCGGCCGGCTTCAACTGCCTAGTGGCGGCCGGCGCGGTTGACCGGACCGCCGCGATCCATCGGCGTGCCGGCGCGGACGCCCGCACCCGGTGCGCCGGCGCCAACGCCCGCGACGCCGGCCCTGCCCGGTGCGCCGGCGGCCGCAGTCGGCTTGGCCACGCAGCCTTCCGGCA
>JBDRNF010000076.1:0-20279 GCA_043811435.1 Pseudomonadota bacterium | reverse complement strand
AGCTTGCGAACTTGACACCAGCCCTTGGGGTGTCGGGACCACACGATTTCGCCGTCCGCTTCAGACGCCCGGGTCAGGAGCGCCATCCGCGTCCACCGCATCCCCGCCCCGCATCGGTGACCTTGCGCAATGCCCCTCTGAATGGGGCGGGATGCGAAAGATATAGCCTGATTTATCAATTCTGAAAATCAGAATATTTTTACTGAAAGGGATTGACGGGCTTCTGGCTGATTTGCCCGTCGGGTGGATTTGTTGAATTGGTTCGACAATTTTGCTTTTTCGGCCCGGCCGGTTGGTCAAGAATTTTCGCGCTGATGGTAGCGGGCGACGCCGTCCTCGGGGTATTTCGTCAGGAACGCTGCAAGCTCGCGTTCGGCGACCGCCGGCGGCCCGTTGCGAAGCGCGGCATAGACCGCCTCCCATTCGCGGGCCAGTTCGCCGTGCGGAGCATCGCCCTCGCCGCGGGCGCATCGCAATTCGTAGATTTCGAAGGCTTCGGCGAAGCCCTTTGGGCTGATGCGATCGACGCTGCGGAAAATGAATCCGGACGCGGTGCGCTGCTGCAGCGCCGAACTGACCAGGATCGACGTGCCATAATTCTTGTTGAGGCCTTCGAGCCGCGCCGCGAGATTCACCGTGGCGCCGAGCGCGGTGTAGTTCATGCGGTCCTCGGAACCGATATTGCCGACGACGGCCTCCCCGGTGTGGAGACCGCACCGCGTCCGGTAGGCCGGCCAGCCTTCCCTTGCGAATTCGGTATTCAGGCGGTCGTTGGCGCGCTGAACGGCAAGCGCCGCGGCACAGGCGTTGGCGGCGTGGTCGGGATCGTCGGCCGGCGCGTTCCAGATCGCCATGATGGCGTCGCCGATGAACTTGTCCACGGTGCCGGCATGCGTCATGATCTCATGCGACATCGCGGCGAAATAGCGCGAGGTATATTGCATCACCAGCGCGGGGTCCGCTTTCTCCGTAATCTGCGTGAAGTCGACGATGTCGGAGAAAAACAGCGTCACCTCCCGGCGCGCCCCGCCGAGTTGCAGCGGCGTTCCTGTCTCGATCAGCTTCTCCACCAGTCCCCGCGGCACGAAACGCGAGAAGGTCTCCGTCACGGTCCGCATCCTGGAAACCGACCGGCCGAGGTCGTCGATCTCGCGAATCAGCGAATGCACGGGAGGAGCGATCGAAGGCTGGAACCGCTGAATTCGGTCGGTCTCGACAGCGAGCTTCTGCAGCGATCTCGACAGCAGCGAGCCGATGAAGAACACGATCGGCACCATCGCGGCGACAAAGCCGAGCGTCGCGCCAAACAGCCGTCTGCGCTCGGACAGGATATTGGCAAAGAACTCGTCGACCGGCGCCACGATGGCTATGCGAAGATTGGCGGCGCCGGAACGCGGGATGGTCTGGAACGCTGCCGCATAGAGCCGGCCCGCAGGGTCGTGAAAGAACTGCTCCGGGATTCCGCTGGTCCGCCAGGCGCGGATCGCCTTCAGGACGCCGCCCATGTCGGTTTCCCGCAGCTGAGGTATATTGCCATCCCCGGCTGCGGAATTGGAGCGCCCGAGCAAATCCGACATCCGGGGATGGGCCAGAATGCGATCATTCTCGTCGAACAGGAAGGCGACCCCGGACGACGTCAGCCGCTCCCGTTTCAGCAGCTCTTCGGTTACATCGAGCAGCATGTCGCCCGCCACGACACCCGCTCTGCCCTGCTCCAGCGGCAAATGGACCGTGTAGCCGCGCTTTCGGATCGCGAAGAATGTGTAAGGTCCGGTCAGCGAGGTGCCGTCGGCGCGCACGGCATCCTTGTACCAAGGCCTTTGGCGCGGATCGTAGTCGAGGGGCCCGGGTAACTCCGCGATCGTCTCGAGATCATCCGACAGGAAAAGCCTCCTTGATTTGATCCCGGCCGGGTCGGACCTTGAGATCAGAACCTGGCGGAAGGAGGCCCGATCGGGTGCCTCGAGCACGGCACGCGTCGCATTATCGATACGGTCGAGGTTATCCATCTGAATGAACGAGCCGTCGTCGTAACCCACATACAGACTGAAAAGGTGCTCGTTGCTCTTCAGCATGGCCGCGAGCAGCGCATTCAGTTGCGGATTGTCCTCGATCTCCCCGGACCGGATCTGCGGCAGCGCCCTCAGAATCCGGACGTTGTCCTTGACCAGTTCCAGTTGCGAGCCGATTCGGTCCGCCGATAGTTCCGCCACCTTGTGGATGAACTGGCTGGCTGCCGAGTCCGTGACGGCGCTGATTCGTGAGAAGCTCAAATAGACAAGCGTCAGACCGATCACGAGCACGATGGTCACGAACAGACCGATGATCGACGTCTTGAAACCGAATTGAACGGCGCGTGTTCTCGCCGCAATCGACGGGTTGATCAGCGCCATTGCCCCTGCCTTCCTGCGTGGCCGCCTTTGCCGAGGCGTCAAGTCAACCTACCCGGCCATCGGGTGCGCTTCCGGGCATGATCGACGCGCCCCGCTGCGCCCAGCCTGCGCTACGTCCTTGTCACGACGGCGAAGCGCGCCGCTGCGCGCGCCACCACACGGCGAATGCGATCGCGACCGCACCCGCAAGGCCGAACCAGGTGATGACGTACTGCATGTGGTTGTCCTTGAGGTGGACCGTGAGCGGACCGGGCTTCGGGATGCCGCTCGCCGGCACCGGCGCTTCGAGGTCGATGTAGAACGGCGCGACCGGCTTGCCGCCCTCGCCCCAGCCCAGCGTCCGCGCCATGGCCAGGTGATCCCGCGAGAACCACAGCCGTTTTGCCATGTTCTCCGGCGGCGTCAGTGTACCCGCGCTTTCGGGAAAGCGCAGGTAGCCCGTCAGCGTCATCGGCTCCCCCGTAACCAGCCGCGTCACCGCGCGGTCCTGCTGGGCGCGATCCTGCATCGTGTTCTGCACGAAGCCGGCGTTGATCACGACGATCTCGCCCGAGGGGAGCATTGCGGGCATGAACGCCCAGGTGCCGGGGCCGGTGACATCGTCGCGCACCGCCGAGCCGGCGCTGTAGACCATCGCATCGGGGCGGGGCTGCCAGGTCGCGACGAAACGGACGCGGCGGAATTCATCGCGACCCGGCGTCAGCGCGCTCCATTGCGAGGCCTGCGGCAGCGCGCCTGGAGCGGCCGCGAGGCGCTCGGTCAGGGCCGCGATCAGCGCGTGCTTCTCGGCCCGGCGCTGCAATTGCCACACCCCGAGGCCGATGCACAGCGCCACCATGGCCAGCGAGAAAATGCCGAAGCCGGCGACACCGCGCCGGGGCGCAATGATCCCGCTCATTTCGGCTCGCGATCGATCAGCCGGCCGGGGGCCGCCTTGTGGTGGAACTGGAGCGCGATCAGGAGCGACTTCATCGACCGCATCGGCAGCAGCGTGGTCGCGAGAATCAGCGGCAGCCAAAGCGCGGCATGCAGCCAGAACGGCGGCTGGTACTTGATCTCCACGATCAGGGCCGATCCGACCACGATGGCGCCGGCGATCATGATCAGGAAGATCGCCGGCCCGTCGCCGGTATCGATGAAGGCGTAGTCGAGCCCGCAGGATTCACACCGCGGCCGCAGGTTGAGGAAGCCGGCGTACAATTTGCCCTTGCCACAGCGCGGGCATTTGCAGGCAAGGCCGCGCATCGCGCTCTGGGTAACGGTGGGTAAGGCTGGATCGGGCATGCATTGTTCCATAGCGAGCGCGCTCGTGTCCCGGACGCGGTGCAGCGTTCTTCACGCTGCTCCGCAGAGCCGGGACCCACCTCGCGCGCAGAAGGTGGGGCCCCGGCTCAGCAGCGCATCACTTCGTGCTGCGCAGCGTCCGGGGCACGGCACCAACGAAAAAGGGCGGCCTGCGGCCGCCCCCTTGTAGCACAATCGTGTCGGATCAATGCGCCGCGGGCGCCGCGCCACCGAAATAGACGTAGATGACGACGAACAGGAACAGCCAGACCACGTCGACGAAATGCCAGTACCAGGCGGCGAATTCGAAGCCGAGGTGCTGGGTCGGCGTGAAGTGCCCGGCATAGGCGCGGAACAGGCAGACCAGCAGGAAGATGGTGCCGACCAGCACGTGGAAGCCGTGGAATCCGGTCGCCATGTAGAAGGTGGCGCCGTAGATGTTGCCGGAGAAGTTGAACGCGGCGTGGCCGTATTCGTAGGCCTGCACGCAGGTGAAGGCGACGCCGAGCAGCACGGTGAGGATCAGGCCCCATTTCAGGCCCTGGCGGTCGTTCTCCAGCAGCGCGTGATGCGCCCAGGTCACCGTGGTGCCCGAGGTCAGCAGGATCAGCGTGTTCAGCAGCGGCAGATGCCAGGGATCGAAGGTCTCGATGCCCTTGGGCGGCCAGACGCCGCCGAACAGCGCCTCGCGGGTGAAGTGAACGGGATCGGCGGGGAACAGCGACGAATTGAAGAAGGCCCAGAACCAGGCGACGAAGAACATCACTTCGGAGGCGATGAACAGGATCATGCCGTAGCGATGGCTGATCTGCACCACGCGGGTATGATCGCCCTTGTGCTGGGCCTCCTTGATCACGTCCGCCCACCAGGCCGCCATGGTGTAGAGCACGCCGACGGTGCCGATGCCGAAGATGATCGGCGCGGCGGCGAACATGTGATGCATCCAGGTGACCGCTCCGACCGCCATGATGAAGGCCGAGATGGACCCGACGACCGGCCACGGGGAGGGATCGACGAGGTGGTAATCGTGGTGCTTGACGTGCGCCGTAGCCATTGCGGTCTCTCCGTTAGCGGTGCCGTGCCATTCGGCACGTATTCGTCTCAAAAATCAATTCCCATCCCCTGAAGCCCGGCGGTCAGAGGTTGCCCTTGCGCTTGTCCAATGCGCTCGCCGCCAGCGGCTTCGGTGCCGGTTCGCGCACGGGGTAGAAGGTATAGGACAGCGTGATGGTGTTCAGCCCGTCGTTCTCGCTGTCCGCGGCCAGCGCCGGATCGACGTAGAACACCACCGGCATGTCGCGCTTTTCGCCGGCTGCCATGGTCTGTTCGGTGAAGCAGAAGCAGTTGATCTTCTGGAAATACGCCCCGACCGTCAGCGGCGCCACATTATAGGCGGCCGCCCCGGTGGTCTCCCGCGCCGCCTGGTTGGTCACCTTGTAGAACACCGTGAAGACTTCGCCGATCCGGACCTCGATTTCGGTCTGCTCGGGCTCGAATTTCCATGGCAGGCCCGGCCCGACATTGGCATCGAACCGCACCGTAATCTTGCGTGCCAGCGGCTCGCCTGACGGCGCCGAGGTCGCGACCTGGGTGGTGCCGTTGAAGCCGGTGGCGCGGCAGAACCAGTCGTAAAACGGCACCGCCGCATAGGACGCGCCGACCATCAGCACCACGACGAAGCCGCAGATCGAAGCCACCGCCGCATCGCGGCCAAGACCCCGCAGGGTAAAAATCCCGCGCAGTCCGCGGCGCGCGGCGGTCTTCCGGCTCGTGGTCGGCGGTTGCGGCATCGTCGGCGGGCGCTCCATGTCGATCATCTCGTCACATCGGCCGCAGCATCACAGCCGGTCCCTTGACCATGGTGACGGCGAAAAACAGCACGACCAGCACGCCGAGCGCGAGCGCGATGGCGATCGAACGCTCGCGGCGGCTTTTCTTCTGCGCCTCGGTGAGGACGATTCCCTCTGGCTTTGGCTTGTCGTCCATTCGCTCATACGCCCCCTACCAGATCGAAGGTGCGATGGCATGGACGACGACCCCGAGCAGCAGGGTCGCGAACAGCACGAACAGATAAACGATCGAGAAGGCGAACAGCTTTCGCGTGGCGCGCAACGCCTGGCTGCCGGTGCGGTGCCGGTAGACGTTGACCGCCAGCGCCAGCATGCCGGCGCCGAGCGCCAGCGAGGTCACGCCATAGACGGCGTCGAAATAACCGAGCGGCCACGGCGCCACCGCGACCGCGACCAGCACGACCGTATACAGCAGGATCTGCAGCCGGGTCGCATCGGGACCGGCGACCACCGGCAGCATCGGCACCCCGGCGCGGGCGTAGTCGTCGCTGCGAAACAGCGCCAGCGCCCAGAAATGCGGGGGGGTCCAGAAGAAGATGATCAGGAACAGCAGCACCGGCTCCATCGACAGCGACCCGGTCGCCGCCGCCCAGGCCACCACGGGAGGCAGCGCGCCGGCGGCCCCGCCGATCACGATGTTCTGCGCGGTCCAGCGCTTCAGCATCATGGTGTAGACCACGACGTAGAAGAAGATGGTGAAAGCCAGCAGCCCGCCGGCCAGCCAGTTGACGAGGACGCCGAGCGTCATCACCGAGAAGAACGCCAGGATCAGGCCGAAGGCGAGCGCTTCCGGACGCGTGACCCGGCCGCGCGGGATCGGCCGGTTGACGGTGCGCGACATCAGCGCGTCGATGTCGCTCTCGTACCACATGTTGAGCGCGCCGGAGGCGCCGGCACCGACCGCGATGCAGAGGATCGCGGTGAAGGCCACTACCGGATGGACGTGGCCGGGCGCGATCACGAGCCCGACCAGGGCCGTGAAGATCACCAGCGACATCACCCGCGGCTTCAACAGCGCGATGTAGTCGGCAACACTGGCCTCCGAGATGCGAGGCAGTTCGATGGCGTTGTGGTCGATAACCGACAAGTCAGGTCTTTCTTCCGTTTAAGGGCGCGGCGCAAACGATGCGCCGCGCATTCTCGATTACTGCACGCGCGGCAGCACTTCGAACTGATGGAACGGCGGCGGCGACGGCAGCGTCCATTCCAGCGTGGTTGTGCCCGCGCCCCACGGATTGGCGGCGGCCTGTTCCTTCTTCACGAAGGCGTGGATGACGCCGTAGATGAAGATCAGCACGCCGAAGCCGGAGAGGTAGGAGCCGAGCGAGGACACCAGGTTCCAGCCGGCAAAGGCGTCGGGGTAATCGACGTAACGGCGCGGCATGCCGGACAGGCCGAGGAAATGCTGCGGGAAGAACACCAGGTTGACGCCGACGAAGGTGACCCAGAAGTGCAGCTTGCCGATGAACTCGGAATACATGTAGCCGAACATTTTCGGGAACCAGTAGTACCAGCCGGCGAAGATGCCGAACACGGCGCCGAGCGACAGCACGTAGTGGAAGTGCGCGACCACGTAATAGGTGTCCTGCAGCACCCGGTCGACGCCGGCATTGGCCAGCACCACGCCGGTGACGCCGCCGACCGTGAACAGGAAGATGAAGCCGATCGCCCAGATCATCGGCGTCTTGAACTCGATCGAGCCGCCCCACATCGTGGCGATCCAGGAGAAGATCTTCACGCCGGTGGGCACCGCGATCACCATGGTGGCGGCAACGAAATAGGCCTGCGTCGCCGACGACATGCCGACGGTGTACATGTGATGCGCCCACACCACGAAGCCGATGCCGCCGATCGCGACCATCGCATAGGCCATGCCGAGATAGCCGAACACCGGCTTCTTCGAGAAGGTCGAGACGATCTGGCTGATCATGCCGAACGCCGGCAGGATCAGGATGTAGACTTCGGGATGGCCGAAGAACCAGAACAGATGCTGGAACAGCACCGGGTCGCCGCCGCCTTCGGCGGAGAAGAAGGTGGTGCCGAAATTGCGGTCGGTCAGCAGCATGGTGATGGCGCCGGCCAGCACGGGCAGCGACAGCAGCAGCAGGAACACGGTGACCAGGATCGACCACACGAACAGCGGCATCTTGTGCAGGGTCATGCCCGGCGCGCGCATGTTGAAGATGGTGGTGATGAAGTTGATGGCGCCGAGGATCGAGGAGGCGCCGGCCAGATGCAGCGACAGGATGGCGAAATCGACCGCCGGTCCCGGATGGCCCGAAGTCGACAGCGGCGCGTAGATGGTCCAGCCCGCGCCGACGCCGTTGGAGCCCGGCTCGCCCTCGACGAAGGTGGACATCAGGAGCAGCGCGAACGAGGCCGGCAGCAGCCAGAACGAGATGTTGTTCATGCGCGGGAACGCCATGTCGGGCGCGCCGATCATCAGCGGCACGAACCAGTTGCCGAAGCCGCCGATCATCGCCGGCATCACCATGAAGAAGATCATGATCAGGCCGTGCGAGGTCACGAACACGTTGTAGGTATGGCTCTCGTGGAACAGCTGCACGCCGGGATACATCAGCTCGACGCGGATCGCGATCGACATCGCGGCGCCGATCACGCCGGCGAAGATCGCAAACACCAGGTACATCGTGCCGATGTCCTTGTGGTTGGTGGAATAGACGAACCGCCGCCAGCCGGTCGGATTGGCATGCGCATGATCGTCATGCGCGTGGGCGTGATCGTGATGAGCCGGTGTTGCTGTTGCCATTTTCAAATCCTGCCTTGCAGTCCCTGTCGGACCTCGCGGTCCCGTCGCCCTTGTCCCATCACCGCGCCGAAAGCCGTCAGGCTTACTGCGCGACCGCGCCCGCCACCGCGGCGAACGAGTTCGCCGGGTTGGTCGCAAACTTCTTCTTCGCGGTCTCGACCCAGGCCGCGAATTCCTGATCGCTCACCACCCGTATCGCGATGGGCATGAAGGCGTGGTCCTTGCCGCACAGTTCCGAGCACTGGCCGTAGAACATGCCCGTCTTGGTGGCCTTGAACCAGGTCTCGTTGAGGCGACCGGGGATGGAGTCGATCTTGATGCCGAAGGACGGCACCGCGAAAGCGTGGATCACGTCGGCGCCGGTGGTCTGGATCCGGATCACCTTGTTGACCGGCACCACCATCTCGTTGTCGACGCCGAGCAGCCGGGGCTTCTTGTCCTGGGCCATCAGCGAATCGAATTCGAACTTGCCGTTGTCGGGATAGGCGTAGGTCCAGTACCACTGCTTGCCGGTCGCCTTGACGGTGAGGTCGGCCTTGGGAATGTCGAGCTGCTGTAACAGGAGCCGGAACGAGGGCACCGCGATGGCGACCAGGATCAGCACCGGAATCAGGGTCCAGGCGACTTCGATCAGCGTGTTGTGGGTGGTCCTGGAGGGGACCGGGTTGGACTTGGCGTTGAACTTCACCACCACCATGATCAGCAGCGCCAGCACGAACAGCGTGATGATGGTGATGATCCAGACCAGCAGGGTATGGAACGAGGTGATCTTGTCCATCACCGGCGTTGCCGATTCCTGCAGGGTCCATTCCCACGCCCTGGGCTGGCCCAGTTCGGCGAACGCCGCCCCGCCGGCCGCCAGCACAACGCCTGCCACCGTCAACCCCAGCAACCGTCGGCCAATCTGGCCCTTCGACACCTTCATGCCGCTCGCGCTCCCATGCTGAATTCCCAAGCTAAATCCCCAAAGCATTCCGCCGGATGGCGGGAAATGCTGCACGATCCGTCCCCAGACAAACGGCCTTGGGAAGTACTGCCTGGAGTACCGGGGCCGGAAAGCTAGAACGCGTCGAAATCCAGCCTCTCAAACCATAATTCTCAGGCTCTCGCAATGCAGTAGTAGAGCATGGCGCGGCGTGTTACCGGCTATTCGGCGCATGTCGCATTTTCCCATGATATCAGGCCAAAGTCCCATTCCGGCGGGCCGATCGCGCTTGACAGCCGGATTGCCCGATGTAGGCACAGACGGGGCGATCCCGAGGTGCCTGATTCGTCGTTGAGGAGCGCCCATCCGGCGCAAGATCTGAAAATACCGCCTTCAAGGTGCCGTCATTTGCCGTATCAGTCCAAGGTCAGTCCAGCGCTCGGACCGGCCCAGCCTGAGGAATATCAAAGGAATCGAGCCTGATGGGGCGTTCGACACACCGGACCAGAAGCGTGGGCCATCGCGGCCATCGATGGGTCACCGGCCTCGCGGCGGGCCTCGCCGTTGCGCTGTCGCTGGGCCTGACCGGCGCCGTCCACGCGCAGGGCGCGGTGCGCTCGGTGCATGGCGACTGGCAGATCCGCTGCGACACCCCGCCGGGCGCCCAGGGCGAACAATGCGCCCTGATCCAGAGCGTGGTGGCGGAAGACCGCTCCAATGCCGGCCTCACCGTGATCGTGCTGAAAACCGCCGACCAGAAGAGCAAGCTGATGCGGGTGGTGGCGCCGCTCGGCGTGCTCCTGCCCTCCGGGCTCGGCCTGAAACTCGACAATGTCGACGTCGGCCGCGCCGGTTTTGTCCGCTGCCTGCCCAATGGCTGCGTGGCGGAAGTCGTGATGGACGACAAGTTGCTCGGCCAGCTGCGCACCGCCAAGACCGCGACGTTCATTATTTTCGAGACCCCCGAAGAGGGCATCGGGTTTCCGCTGAGCCTGAACGGCGTCGGCGAGGGGTATGACAAGCTGCCGTGAGGGGAATCAGTAGATTTCGAGACAGGTTGCGCCGTCATCATTCCCGAACCCGACGATCAGTTCGGCGTGACGCCGCAGCAAGTTAGAAATGGCTGCCGTCGATTGGTTTCCTGCGCGCAGCCAGATCACTTTAGGCGGCGAGCCCAACACGGCCGCCATTTCGGCGAAATCAACATCCTGAGACACGATCGTGAAGCCCTGCGCCTTGGCGTGATCCCACACATTGCGATCGTCGGCTTCCGACAGGCCCAATAGCCGAACGTGATTCGATTCCGGGAAGAGGTCGGCGATCGCCTCGCATAGCCTGAAGCTGAGGTTTTGGTCGAACAACAGCTTCATGAGGCGGTGACAAGTCGCCTTTCACGGTCGGCGGCATACGCCAAGCAGGCCCGGATATCGTCCTCGGTCAATTCGGGGAAATCGTCGAAGATTTCTTGATGGGTCTGGCCGGCCGCGAGCCAGCCGAGCACATCCGCCACCGCAATCCGCATATGCCGGATGCACGGGCGACCGCCCCGCTTGCCCGGTTCGATGGAGATGATGTGCTGGTAGTCCATGCGGGAAATCTAGCATCATTCGAGGCCCGGCGCAGCAATGTTTCGCGGGGTTGCCGTGAGGCGCCCGGCCCCCCCAAAGTCCGGTTCGCCTCACTCACTCACGCGCGCTGGCTGGCGTAGTAATCCAGCAATCGGTGCGCCTCGGCCGAGAGCCAGTCCGCTTCGCCGCTCATGTATCCCTCGACCTGCCCGGTGACGCCGAGCAGGAAGGAGATCGGCATGCCGTAAAGCGCGAACGGCGTGTCGACGCCATCGCCCGAACCGGCACGCGCCACCAGCCCGCCGGGATCGTAGCCGATCGCAAGCTGGCGCAGCTTCAGCTGCTTGACGAAGGGCGCGACCACGGATCGCTCGCGATCGGTGGCGATGGCGACGACGGCAAGGTCGCTGCGGCGGCTGGCCTCGAGCCGGTCCAGGATCGGCAGTTCAATGCGGCAGGCCGCGCACCAGGTCGCCCAGAAATTGACCAGCACCACCTTGCCACGGAAGGCAGCCAGATCGAGCACGCCGCCGCCGAGGCGCGGGATGGCTACCCGCGGGACCGGCCGCGCGCCGCGAACCAGCGTGAACTGATGCCGGGCGCTCGCGAATGGCGGCGGCCCGGCGGCCGCGGCGCGACCCGGCCAGGCCGGGATCGCGAGCGAGGCCGCGCCCATGATGCCCGCGACGAAGCTGCGGCGGGTCGGGCTATGAGGCGACGTCATGCCGGATGCTCCACTGTGTCACGACCGGATGTAGGACCAGCCGGCTTCCTGCAATTCGATGATGCGCCCGGGGCCGCTCGGTACGATCTCGACGCCGTCGATCAGCGTGACCGGACGCCCCTCCTGCCGCTCCATGCCGAGCTTGGTGGCATCGCAGACCACGAAGCGGATATTCGTATTGACCGACCTCAGCACCCGCAGCAGGTCCTTCACCGGCGAGGTATCGGCGCGCAGCATGTGAACGCCGGCGTTGTAGGCCACGACTTCGATGGTGAACGCCTCGTTCCGCTCCTGGTAGTATTTTGGCAAGTTGAGCGAAGTCGAGATCAGCGCCCGCATCGTGGTGGGGTCATCGGTGTTGATCGGCAGCACCAGCCGGTGCATCGCGACCGCGGCGGCTTTTGCAGTGGACTTTGCTGTGGTCTTGGCCTCCGGCTTGGCGGGGGCCGCCTGCGTTCCCGTCAGGAACAGGGTCACGGCCAGCGGCACCGCGAAGGCCAGCATCAGGCCTGCGGCAATGGTCCATTCACGGCGGGTAAAGCGCAACGCGGCCACCTCACGACATCCTGCCAAGCGACGCCAGCTGGCCGCGCCTCACATAGGCAACGAGGGCGCTCAGCGCCAGCAGCAACAGCGCGGGCACCGCGGTACCGCCGATCACAAAGAGGTGGGTGATGGTCGCGTGCGAAATCAACATCCTGAGATACGAACATGACGGCCATCAGGATCACGTTTTCGTACGGCATGGTCCATCCTCCCCGGCCCAGACGGTTCGATTCCGCCCCTCGCGGAACGGCCGGAGAGCAACTATCTTGGACTTCAGCCTCCCCCACAACGGACCTCCCCCCATGACCCCTACAACCTCCCTGCTCGACCGCGCCAATCTCGACCGCGATGCCGTCCGCCATCAGGTGGCCCGCGGGCTGGAGGGGGCTGACGATGGCGAGCTGTTCCTGGAATACAGCCAGTCCGAGGCGCTGATGTTCGACAATGGGCGGCTGAAGCAGGCCACCTACGACACCGCGCAGGGGTTTGGGCTGCGCGCGGTCAAGGATGACGCGGTCGGCTATGCGCATTCCTCCGACGTATCGCTGCCGGCGCTGATCCGGGCCGCGGACGCGGTCAACGCCGTGCGCGGCGGCTACACGGGCACGCTGGCGGCGGCGCCGGCGCATACCAATGTGCGGCTTTATGGCGACGAGAACCCGCTGGATGCGCCGGGCTTTGAGAGCAAGATCAAGCTGCTGGCCGAGATCGACGCCTACATCCGCGACAAGGATCCGCGGGTGCGGCAGGTGACGGTCAGCCTGATGGCGACCTGGCAAATGGTGGAAATCCTGCGGCCCGACGGCGAGAGCTACCGCGACATCCGCCCGCTGGTGCGCGTCAATGTTTCCGTGGTTGCCGGCCAGGGCGACCGGCAGGAAAGCGGCAGCAAGGGTTATGGCGGCCGCGAGCCTTACGCGCGCTTCATCGAGACCAAGGCATGGCGCGAGGCCGCCGACGGCGCGATCCGCGAGGCCATGGTCAATCTGGAATCGGTGCCGGCCCCAGCCGGCGAAATGGACGTGGTGCTCGGCGCCGGCTGGCCCGGCGTGATGCTGCATGAGGCGGTCGGCCACGGCCTCGAAGGCGACTTCAACCGCAAGCAGACCTCGGCGTTCGCCGGGCTGATGGGCCAGCAGGTCGCGGCCAAGGGCGTCACCGTGGTCGACGACGGCACCATGGCGTCACGGCGCGGCTCGCTGTCGATCGACGACGAGGGCACGCCCACCAACCGCACCGTGCTGATTGAGGACGGCATCCTGGTCGGCTACATGCAGGACCGCCAGAACGCCCGGCTGATGAACATGAAGCCGACAGGCAACGGCCGCCGCCAGGGCTATGCCCATGTGCCGATGCCGCGCATGACCAACACCTACATGCTGGCGGGACAGCGCGATCCCGCCGAGATCCTCGCCTCGGTGAAGAACGGCATCTATGCCGCCAATTTCGGCGGCGGCCAGGTCGACATCACCTCGGGCAAATACGTGTTCCAGTGCACCGAGGCCTACAAGATCGAGAACGGCAAGCTCGGCGCGCCCTTGAAGGGCGCCATGCTGATCGGCAACGGGCCGACCGACCTGCACCGCATCACCATGGTCGGCAACGATCTGGCGCTCGATAGCGGGATCGGCACCTGCGGCAAGAACGGCCAGGGCGTGCCGGTCGGCGTCGGTCAGCCGACGCTGCGGATGGAGCGCATTACGGTCGGAGGAACCGGCCAGTGAGCATCGACAGGCAATCCACGACGTCGAAGCCAAGCAACTGGCGCGGCCAGGCCGTGCAGCTTGCGGCGATCGTGGCCGTCGTGTTCGTCGCCAAGGGCGCGATCGCCGAACCCTTCTACATCCCGTCGGGCTCGATGGAGCCGACGCTGTTGATCGGCGACGCGCTGCTGGCCTCGAAATACGCTTACGGCTACGGCACCTCGTCGCTGCCGATCCAGATCAACCTGCCGGAAACCGGCCGCGTGTTCGCGGGCACGCCGAAGCGCGGCGACGTCGTCGTGTTCCGCTGGCCGGGCGACCGCTCGCAGGCCTGGGTCAAGCGCGTCGTCGGCCTGCCCGGCGACCGCATCCAGATGCGGCAGGGCCGGCTCTTCATCAACGACCGTGCCGCCGCGCTGAAGCCGGACGGCATCGGATCGTCGGAAGACGCCGCCGGCAGAGGCGAACCGGCCGAGCGCTTCATCGAGACGCTGCCGGGTGGCGTCAGCCATGCCATCTTCAAGATGCGCGACAATGGCCGGCTCGACAACACGCCCGAAGTGACGGTGCCGCCGGGAAAATTGTTCGTGCTCGGCGATAACCGCGACAATTCCGCCGACAGCCGCGTGCCGGTGCGCGACGGCGGCGTCGGGCTGCTGCCGATGGACAATCTGGTCGGCCGCGCCGACGCCGTGGTCGGCTCCTGGGACCTCGGCGTAAGCGGCCAGCCGGTATGGACCTGGCTGTCCGGCTTCCGCGTCGCGCGGTTTTTCACCGCCGTGCATTGAGTTCTTCTTCGTCATGGCCGGGCTTGACCCGGCCATCCACGTCTTTGCTGATTTCTCCGAAGGAAGACGTGGATGCCCGGGTCAGGCCCGGGCATGACGAGCACCCACCAAACGTCCATGAACCAATCCGAATTCCTCGCCGCCGCGCTTCGCAATCCCGTCAATGCCGCGATATCGGATGAACTCTTCCGCCTCGCGCTGCCGGATGCGTGGCTCGTTTCCGGATGCCTGGTGCAGACCGTGTGGAACGGGCTGACACATCGCGCGTTCGACTACGGGATCAACGATTACGACGTGTTCTATTTCGATCCCGACACGTCATGGGCGGCCGAGGACGCCGTGATCCGGCAATTGCAGCACGCGTTCGCCGCGCTCGGCGTCACGGTCGAAGCGCGCAACCAGGCCCGCGTCCATCTCTGGTATCCGGACAAGCACGGCCTGCCCTACCCTCCGCTGCGGTGCTCGACCGAGGGCATCGATCGCTTCCTGACCAGGAATACGAAGGTCGGGATCCGCCGCACGCAGGACGGCTACGACGTCTATGCGCCCGATGGCTTCGACGATATCGCCGGCATGGTGGTGCTGCCGAATCCCGGGCCGAATTTTTCGGCGGCAAACTACGCCGTGAAAGCGGCGCGCTGGAAGAAATTGTGGCCGGAGATCACGGTGCTGCCGGCGGATTGAAACTCGGTGTCGTCCCTGCGAACGCGACATCGTAGCATCGTAGGGTGGGCAAAGATCCCGCCGTAGCTCGAAGAGCTAGGGCGGAAGCGTGCCCACCATTCGGCGCGACGTGCTGATACTATAAATTGGTGGGCACGGCGCGAAGAGCGCGCCTTTGCCCACCCTACGAAAACACTACCGCACCACGCCCGAAATGAACCCGGCCTTGCGCCGCGGCGGCTTGATGTCTTTCTTCAGGAAGCAGTGCGCGGCCTTGCCGGCATAGCCCGGGCGGGCGTAGGTCCAGGCCCGGCACTTGTTGTCGGCGATGCAGGCCGCCTTGCACTCGTCCTCGCCGGAGCTGCCACCCTTCAGTTCGAAATTGCGGTAGTCGCCGCCGAACCGGTCGATCGAGGTTTCGATCTTTTCGTTCCTCGGCTCGAGCACGCCGGCGCCGCGCACGCCGGAGACGCAGCAACTGTCCGGGCTGCGCGCCGGCACCGTGCTCTTCAGCCAGCACATCGCGCCGCCGTAGAGATCGGTCGGATAGCTGAACGTCCATGACCGGCAGCGACGGTCGCGCTCGCAGCGCAGGGCGCAATCCGCCGGATCGCCCGACGGAACCGGCAAGCGCAGATAATCGCCGCCCGGACGATCGTAATTGGCCTGGGCCAAAGCGGGTCGGGTGGCCGTGGTGAACGCCAGCATGGCAAATACCAGCAAACACGCCTTGAGCAGGCGGCCTTTCCCCATACCCTGTCGCTTTCGACCGATTGGACTTAACCCGCGGTTCGCGGGCCGCCATTTGATCGCCGTCAACCTGTACGGCGGATGAACGCCGTTCAACCGTCTGAATCAGAAAGCATATTCGTCATAGACCGGCTCCACCGAGCCATGCCCGGCGCCGTTGAATTTCTCCAGCATCTCCTCGGCGGGGGTGTGGCCGGAATCGATAATCCGCTCCAGCGGCTCCAGATACCGGCTCTCGTCGCGGCCGAGGTGATCGACGCGCTGGCGCCGCCGCAGGCCCGAATGCGCCAGCGCCACGCATTCCTTGGCGATTTCGAACAGATAGCGGTCGCGGATCCTGGCCTTGAAGCCGAAGCGCGGCGCGTCGTCGCGCAGCGCCTGGCGCTCCCCGGCATTCCAGTGTTTCACAATGTCCCAGGCGGCCTCGAGGCTGGTATCGTCGTAGAGCAGTCCGACCCAGAACGCCGGCAGCGCCGGCAGCCGTCCCCACGGCACGCCGTCGGCGCCGCGCATTTCCAGGTAGCGCTTCAGCCGCACCTCGGGGAAAATCGTCGACAAATGGTTGGCCCAGTCCGACAGCGTCGGGCGCTCGCCGGGGAACGAATTGTTTCTTCCTTCGAAAAAAGCCCGGAACGACGAACCGGAGACATCGATATATTCGTCGCCGCGCTTGACGAAATACATGGGCACGTCGAGCGCGTAATCGACCCAGCGCTCGAACCCCATGCCGTCCTCGAACGCCCACGGGATCATCCCCGAACGCGCGTTGTCGGTATCGCGCCAGATCTCGGAGCGGAACGACAGGAAGCCGTTGGGCTTGCCTTCGGTGAACGGCGAGTTGGCGAACAGCGCGGTCGCGATCGGCTGCAGCGCGACCGACACCCTGAGCTTCTTGACCATGTCGGCTTCCGACGAGAAGTCGAGATTGGTCTGCACCGTGCAGGTGCGGTACATCATGTCGAGGCCGTATTGGCCGACCTTCGGCATGTACTCGGTCATGATCTTGTAGCGGCCCTTGGGCATCATCGGAATCTGCGCCCGCGACCATGACGGCGTCATGCCGAGCCCGAGAAAGCCGATGCCGAGCGGCGTTGCGATCTCGCGCACCTGCGCCAGATGCGCCATCAGCTCGGACTGGGTCTGGTGCACGGTTTCGACCGGCGCGCCCGACAGTTCGAACTGTCCGCCCGGCTCCAGCGAAATCGCGCCGCCGCCGGTGACGTCGTACAGGCCGATGATGTTGCCGCGCTCCATGATCGGCTCCCAGCCGAGCAGCAGCTGCATGCCCTCCAGCACGGCGCCGATGCCGCGCGGGCCTTCGTAAGGCACGGGATGGTGGCCCTCCAGCGTGAACGGGGTTTTTTCGTGCTCGGTGCCGATCCGGAATTCGGAAGGAGGCTTCACGCCTGCTGACAGCCACGCCACCAATTCGTCGCGCGACTGCAGCGGCGTCATATCGATCTGATCACGCGCCATACAAATTCCGGATGTGGGGCGCAGCTTTCGAACGCGCTCGGTGTCGGGGGTATCCGCGGACCGACCGGCCCGGGGACACTTGCGGGAAAAATGATATCATCGGGCGGGCGCGCCGTCTCTCGCGGCGAGCGCTTGCGCCTCGCCGCAGGAACAGCCGAGCCGGTCGAGCAGGCCGCAGAGCCTGACGGCATCGGCATCGGACAATTTCGAGCCGACGTGCTTTTCGATCGCGGCGGAATACGCGTTCCACATCTTCTTCTGCAATTCGCGTCCCGCCTCGGTGATTTCGACGAACTGGCCGCGCTTGTCGATCTTGCATTCGCGGCGCGCCGCCAGTCCCTCGTCCACCAGCCGGTCGATCAGCCGCGAGGTCGAGTATTGCGGAATCAGCATCTGCTTTTCCAGCTCGACCGGGCGCATTTCGCCCGACGGCGCCCGCGACAGTTCGAGCAGCGCGTCGTACCAGGCCAGCGGCGGAAAGCCGGCCTTCTTGAGCTCCTGCTCGACGGCATCGAGCACCCGGCTCTGCACCCGCATCAGGCGGATCCAGGCGGCGGTCGCCTCGGTCGATGGTTTGCGCTTCATGGTCCGGTCCACAATATCACGAGAGAGTGTAGCGCACTAAATGCAGCTGCATCAATCTTGACTATTTCATGCAACTGCATTTAATCCCCCGGTCCCGTATAGCCAATAATCCAAGGGAAGGAAAATTCCATGAAACTCTATTATTCCCCCGGCGCCTGCTCGCTCTCCCCGCACATCGCGTTGCTGGAAGCCGGCCTGCCCTACGACCTGATCAAGGTCGATCTGAAGGCCAAAAAGCTCGAAAACGGCGACGATTTCCTTGCGATCAACCCCAAGGGCCAGGTGCCGACGCTCACGCTGGACTCAGGCGAGGTCGTGACCGAAGGTCCCGTCATCGTCCAGATCATCGCCGACAAGGCCTCGGCCAAAAATCTCGCGCCCGCCCGCGACAGCGCCGAGCGCTACAAGCTGCTGGAGTGGCTCAACTTCATCACCACCGAACTGCACAAGAATTTCGGCCCGATGTTCTCGCCGGTGCTGGCCGACGACGCCAAGGCGTTCTTCAAGGACCGCGTGATGGGCAAATTCAAGTACCTCGACGGCCAGCTCGCCGGCAACGACTACCTGATGGGCAAGCAGTTCACGGTCGCCGACGGCTACCTGTTCACGATGCTGTCCTGGGCCGAGCGGATGAAGTTCGACCTCGCCGCGCTGCCGAATCTCGTGGCCTACAAGGCCCGCGTCGGCGCCCGTCCGATGGTGCAGGAAGCGCTGACCAAGGAAGGCCTGATGAAGGCCGCGGCGTAAGGTCTTCGCAACAGACGATAAGACGAAGGGCCGGATCGATGATCCGGCCCCGATCAGTATCGCGCAGGACTGAAGGCCGACGCATCGGTGAAGGTTGGCTCGCCGTTCATCAACTCGGCCAGCATGCGACCGGTCGTAGGCCCGAGCGTGTGGCCGTGATGGCCGTGCCCGAAATGCATCCATAATCCCTTGTGCTTCGGAGCCGGTCCCACGACCGGCAGCATGTCGGGCATGCAGGGGCGAACGCCGCTCCAGGGTTCAGCCTCGACCGCAGTGCCGAGGTCGACAAGCCGCCGCGCCGCCTGCTCGGCGCGATCCAGTTGGCGCGACTGCGGCGACCTTTCCGGTCCCATCAATTCGGCGCCGGACGTAATCCGCAATCCCTTCGCCATCGGCGCCATGGCGTAGGCGAACGCAGGATCGTGCAGCGGCAGATTGAGCCGACCGCCGCCGCTGAAATGCCGGTGGTAACCACGCTTGCGAAGCATCGGAAAACGATAGTCGAATTTTTTCAGGAAATCGGGAGACCATGGACCCAGCGACACCACGGCCGCCTCGGCAGCGATCGGGCCATTCTTCGATTGAACCGTCCAGCCGGCAGCCGTCGGCGCCAATGTGGCCGCATCGCCGTTGACGAAGGTCCCACCGTTGCGTGTGAACAGGTCGGCATAGGCGGAGACGAGCCCGCCCGGGTCCGAGACCGTCCAGGGGTCGCGCCAGTGAACAGCCCCCGCCCCGGTCTCGTTGAGCCCGGGCTCGGCCGCGGCAAGCTGTGCCGGGCTGATGATTTCCGATCGCACGCCGAATTCGGCCGCCAGCGTCTCGGCGACCGCCGCCACTTCATCCAGTGCTGCCTGGGTGCGGCGCAGGGAATGATAGCCGCTTCGCTGCACCAGATTGTCAGCGCCAGCTTCCCGGATCAGCACGTCATGCTCGCTCGTCGCCTTTGCGATGAGCCGCGCGTAAGCCTGCGAAATGCGGTCGTGCCGATCCGGCGCGGAATGCCACCAGTACTGCAACAAGGGACCAAGATGCCGCGGCAGCCAACTGACGCCGTAATGGACATCGTTGGCGCGCCCTGTCGCGATCGCCGCCAGCGTCGCAAGATCACGCGGCATCGGATAGGGCCGCACCGCTTCACTCTGGATGAAGCCGGCATTGCCGTAGCTCGTCTCGCGGCCGGGCGGCTTGCGATCGAGCAGCACGACGGACCAGCCGCGGCGTTGCAACTGCAGCGCGGTGGAGACCCCGACCATTCCGGCGCCCAGAACGATAACGCTTCGCATTGCCACGATTACCTATCCGAGCCAGTCACTTCGAACAGCTACATGAGATCGCAACTGGGCAGAAGCGGGCTAGCGACACATCCCGAATGCAAAAAGGCCGGATCGAGGATCCGGCCCTTTTTGTGTGTCGCACGGAGAGAACCAACCACGGCGTCGGGCCGGCCTACGCCCCGGGGGCCCAAACCAACAGCGGGCGGGGGTTTGAGATGTAGGGAACCAAA